>CAYLNN010000006.1:0-148413 GCA_964385095.1 uncultured Hymenobacter sp. | reverse complement strand
ATGAAACCGAATACCCTAGCCACCTTTTACGAGGCGCTGGCCCCAGGTCCTGAGTCCGCAGCTGGCGTGGTGCCGCCGGATATGGGGCAAGGCGTGGGGCATTTCAACGTGTTCCCGTTGGCGGAGCTGCGCGGGGCGCCCCCGATGACGTTTAACCGACGCGACTACTACAAAATCACGCTCTGCCGCGGGCGCAGCCAGGTGGAGTGTGCCGACCAGGCCCCGCACGTCGGCGACAATACCTTGTTTCTGGTGACGCCGCGCGTGCCCTACCGGTGGCTGCCGCTCACCGAAGACTTTGCGGGCTATAGCTGCCTCTTCGACGATGCCTTTCTACTGCCCGCCCGCACCGGGGTGCTGCTGGCGGAGCTGCCGATTTTTCAGCCCGGCGCCTACCCGGTGTAGGACGTGGCTGCGGCCGACTGCGCGGCGCTCGAAGCTATTTTTGAGAAGATGGCGCGCGAGCTTTCGTCGGGCTACGCCTACAAGCACGACCTGCTGCGCACCTACCTCTGGGAGCTGATTCACCTGGTGCAGAAGCTACAGCCGGCCCCCACCCCGCTGGCTACGCCCAGCACCGCCGCCCGCGTGGCCACCCAATTCACGGAGCTGCTAGAGCGGCAGTTTCCGCGCCAGAGCCCGCAGCCGCCGCTGCGCCTGCGCACCGCCACCGACTACGCCGACCAACTGGCCGTGCACGTCAACCACCTCAACCGCGTGCTGAAGGAGACGACCGGCCATACCACCACCGCCCTGCTCAGCCGCCGCCTGGCGCAGGAAGCCAAGCTCTTGCGGAAGCAAACCGCCTGGAGCGTTTCAGAAATTGCCGATAGCCTAGGCTTTGCCAATGTTGCCCACTTCTGCACCTTTTTCAAGCGCCACGCCGGCCAAACGCCGGGGGACTTTCGGCGATTAGCCGTGTTTGGGGTGTAGCGGGGGCTAGCGTGGCGCCTCACCCCCCGGCCCCCTCTCCAAAAAGGAGAGGGGGAGCCTGACGATTTCAAACGTTCCCTAATATCAGCTTGCGGTCGGCTCCCCTCTCCTTTTCGAAGAGGGGCCGGGGATGAGGCGCCACATGAGGTCAGCCTATCGCTAACCTATTTGAAATCTAAAACAAATGGGTTGACTGGCGAAGTTTACCCCTCTCCTACTGCCCGGACCTTTATGGGTTACTTACTCGCCTCCATCCTCTAGGAGGCCAAACCTACAGGCAACATGGCAAATCAGAAAATAGCGCTGGTCACGGGCGGCAACAAAGGCATCGGCTTCGAAATAGTGCGGGGGCTGCTGCAAGCGGGCTGCCGGGTGTACCTAGGTGCCCGCAAGGCCGCCAAAGGTCAGCAAGCCGTAGCCGAGCTAGCCACCGAAGGCGACGTTCGCTTCCTCGAAGTAGACCTGGCCAGCCAAGCGACGCTCGACGCGGCAGTGGCGCACCTGCAACAAGAGGAAGGCCACCTCGACATCCTGGTCAACAATGCGGGCATCAACGTGCCCGGCGACGGCTCGCCCGTCAATGCTGACGTGCGCAGCGTAGCGCAAGCACTCCAAACTAATTTCTTAGGCACGCTGGCCGTGACCCAAGCGTTTTTGCCGCTGGTGAAGCAGGCCGCGGCGGGCCGCATCGTCAATGTGTCGAGCCCGCTAGGGTCGCTCACCATTGTGGGGCAGCACGACTGGGCGCTGCTCGGGTACTCAGCCTCGAAGGCTGCGCTGAATATGCTCACCGTGCAGCTAGCCTTCGAGCTGCGCAATACGGGTATTAAGGTAAACTCGGCCGCGCCCGGCTACACGGCCACCGACCTAAACGGCTTTGCCGGCATCGACACGCCCGCGCAGGGCGCGGCGGAGGCCATTCGGCTAGCCCTGCTACCGGCTGAGGGACCTACCGGCACGATGTCCTCTTCCGACGGCATTTTGCCTTGGTAAGAGCGAGGACTGGTAATTCTCACCCACACGAAAAATAGTGAGCTAACAACCTATGCCAAAAGCCAAACTAGCGCGCAACGAGTTGCGCGCTAGTTTGGCTCACCACTAATGAAAATATTAGGCGATGAATAACCATACGCCGCAGCCAGCTAACTACATAAGATGGGCTTAAGGCGGTATCACGACCAGTGGAAGACAGGCAACTAGCAACCGCTACTTCTTACCGCCTTGCTTTTCCGCATCGGCCGTGTACTTCATTTTGTCCATTTTCCGATTTTGGCGGCGGTCTTGGCGGCTCATACCGGGTACTTTCTGCGCCCGGCGGGAGGCGCGGGGGCTGCCGCCATCGCGGATGTCGGGCGTGCTCAGAGGCTGGCTGCCGGGCACGGTAGCCGGCGTAATAAGCTGGCCAGCAGGCGCTACGGAACCAGCCGGAGCCACGGCACCCGATGGCAATACGGTTTGGGCCTGGGCGGCAGTGGCACCCAGCAGGCTAACGGCGGCAAAGGCAATTAGGAGCTTCATAAGATAGGGAAGTAGAAATAGCTGCTACGCACGGCCGGCGCTTTTAGATGCTCCGGCCGCGCGTGCCTAGCCTGGCGACCACCTTGCCCGCGCTACCTTGCCGGCTAGCCGTCAACCCGCCTTCCGCTTCCCTTACCACCCGCCTGAAAGCCGCCTTATTCTTGCTTATCAGCTTAACGCTAGCGGGTTGCAGCCAGCCGCTGGATGATACTGCCGCCATCAAGCACCTGCTGGAAAGAGAGTCGGCTACCTGGCGCGCCGGCGATGTGGCGGGCCACGCCGCATGCTGGCACCTTCAGCCGTATAGCCGCATTCTGGTTTCGACGGCCGATGGCTAGGCCCTGGATATTCCGCCGGCCCTGATGCTAGCAGCCTCCCCTAGCATAGGCCAGGGCGGGGCAGCAGTCAATTCCAACTACCAGGTGCACGTGGCGGGCAACACCGCCTGGGTTAGCCACGACGAAGAATCGACGACCAAGGATGGGCAAAAAACGTATTCCTACGAGCTGCGGCTGCTGGAGAGAATCGACGACCAATGGAAGCTGGCGGGCCAGTCCATCCACCTTCGCAAGCGCTGCTGTAGCCTGCCCGCCCACGGTCGGCAGCCAGGGGCTCCGCTAGGCTAGCTGCCGCCTCAGGGATGGACCAGCTGCGCTGGCCCGCCAAAACAGCCCACCCGCAACCGCCCACAGCGCGGCAAATACGGCGTTGGCGACCAGTACATTTACGAAATTTGCCGCCGGCTCGGCAGTAGCGCCGGCGGGGGGCCATACAAACAGAGCCAAGGCAGTAACCAGCGCGTAAGTAAGCGCCGCCCCAAACATGGCGCGCGCCATACCCAGCGGCCTAAACCGCGCCCCAAACGCCCCCACAAGGGCCACCGCCAGCACCCCACCGTACAGCAAGTTCATCGGGTTGTGCTCGCTCCCCACCAGCCCCACCGCCAGGTTGGCCCACACCAGCAGCAACCCGGCCAGCACGGCCACCCCGACCGCTACGCGGTAGGTGCCATTGCTACCCATGCGTACTAGGAGCACGTAGCTGGCACCCGCGCCAAATAGCAGCCCGCCCATCACTACAAAGTCGGAAGGCGTCCAATTCACTTCCTGGGTAAACTGCATGGCTACCAGCGGAATTAGCAGCAGAAGAGCCGTGGCAAAGGCCACGCGCACAAGGCTTTTGGCTAGGGTCATGGGCGGAAGGCTAGTTGGTGAGGAATGAAAGTTATGCAAAACAAGTAAAAGAACTTTGTATTTCAAAGCTTAATTAACAAAAAAACACTAGTCCAGCCTTTTTGCTATCCGACAATATGCTTACCAGCCAGCGCTTTGCTTCCCCAGCTAGCCCTATCGGCACTGCCCGCCCACACGAAAGCGCCCGCCGCAATACCGGCTAGGGTACTGCGGCGGGCGCTTATGTTTAGGTAGTAGCGGCCGGGGCTGCTTAGTTGGTTTTAGGCATACCGCCGGTTACTTCGAGCAGGCTGCCGGTCGAGTAGCTCCCGTCGGTGGAGGCGAAGTAGACGTAGGCGGGGGCTAGCTCCTCGGGCTGGCCAGGGCGGCCGAGCATGGTTTCATCGCCGAACTTGGCTAGGTCCTCTTTCAACATGGTGCCGGGGATAAGCGGCGTCCAGATGGGGCCGGGCAGCACGGCATTCACCCGGATTTTCTTTTCTCCCAGGTAAGCGGCTAGCCCCTTGGTGAAAGTGTGGATGGCGCCTTTAGTACTGGCATAATCGACTTGGTGCGGGTTGCCCACTAGGCCAGCGATGCTGCCCGTGTTAATGATGGAGTCGCCCTCTTTCAGAAACGGAATGGCCGCCTGGGCCATAAAAATGTAGCCCTTAATATTGGTATCGAAGGTGCGGTGAATCACTTCCTCCGGAATGGTTTCGAAGTGCTCGTAGCCCTGCTGATACGCGGCGTTGTTGACCAGAATATTGAAGCCACCCAGCTCGGTGTGGGTGCGGCGCACGGCCTCGCGGCATTCGGTAGCCGAGCGCACATCGGCCTGAATGGCCAGGAACCTACGGCCCTGCGCCTCTACGGCTTTGCCTACTACGGCGGCATCTTCGGCATTGCTCTGGTAGATAACGGCCACGTCGGCGCCTTCCATGGCAAAGGCCAGGGCCACGGCCCGCCCGATACCCGAGTCGCCGCCCGTAATTAGGGCCACTTTGCCGGTGAGCTTGCCCGCCGGCTTATAATTTGACATATCCCAATCGGGCTTTTCCTTCATGCTCTCCTCGCTCGTGGGATAAGCCATGGGCTTGGGGCTGATTTCGCTATTGGTAGGGCGCGGTTCGTTTTGTTCGGTAGCCATGCTATGTTTTCAATGAAGTTTAGGTACTTCTAGTACGGGCAAAAAAGCCAAGCAGCCGGCAAAAGCCCGAATTTTAGTAGGCTAGCCCTTAGACCAACGGCCGACCTTAGCCGCCCCACAAGTGCCAGCTTTATGGAGTAGTTTACCCTCGCAGCGCCAGCCAGCCACCACAGTTAAAGTTAGCCAACCCCTTTATTCTTAAGCTCGTTATCGATGCCTGCCCAGCGGCCCTGGCCCCAGGGTTTAGTGTGCAGCGCATTCTCCCCTACCGGCTGCGGCGCATGCTAGGGCCCTTTCTCTTTATGGACCACGCCGGGCCGGTGCAGGCCGCTCCGGCTAGCCTCGACATGCTGCACCCGCACACTGGGCTGAGCACGGTGAGTTACCTGTTTGGCGGGCAAGTAACGCACCGCGACAGCTTGGGCGTGGAGCAGATTATCCGCCCCGGCGAAGTAAACTGGATGACCGCCGGCGCGGGCATCGCCCACTCCGAGCGGTTTGAAGACCCGGCGGCCATGGCCGGTGGGGCGCCCGAAATGGTGCAAACCTGGGTGGCTTTGCCCGAAGCCGACGAGAAGCAGGCGCCCACCTTCCGCAACTACCAGCCCAGCGAGCTGCCCGTTTTCTCGGACCCTGGCGTGTGGATGCGCCTGATTGCGGGCGAGGCCTTCGGGCTGCAAAACACCGTCGCTACGCATTCGCCGCTGTTTTACCTGCACGTGGTGCTGCAAGCGGGCGCGCGCTTCGGGCTGCCGCGTGGCTACCCCGAACGCGGCACCTACGTAGCCAAGGGCCGCGTAGAGGGCAGCAGCCGGGTGTACACGCCGGGCCAGCTGCTGGTATTAACGCCCGGCCTCGACCCGATGCTGGTGGCCCACGAGCCCAGCATGCTGCTGCCGCCAGGGGGCGAACCGTTGGGCGAACGCTTCATCTGGTGGAATTTTGTGTTGCCGCGCCGCGAGCGTATCGAGCAGGCCAAAGCCGATTGGCAGGCGGGCCACATTGCGCTCCCGCCCAATAATAACCACGAGTTTGTACCCCTGCCCAACGACCGCACCCGGCCCGCCAGCTCGGGCTCACCGCCCCCGCAGGCGCTGTCGTAGCGCCACTGGTGGGCCAGCACCGGCCAGCGGACTAGGGCTCGCTAGTGGGTTTTGCTAGCCCCCTGCGGGTTGGCGGGCACTCTGGCTAGCTTGCGCAGCCGCTTTTTTTCGCGGTGCGTCATCCCAGGCACCTTCTCGGTGCGGCGGTGGGCCCGGGGGCTGCCGGCGCTGGAAGCTTCGGGCGGCGTAACGGGCAGCGAGCCGGGCACATTGCCGCGGGTTTGGGCGTGGGTGGCGCTGGCGGCAAGCAGGGTAGCCGCTACGAGCAGCAAGGAAAACTTCATAAAAAAGCAAGTGGGGCGTGAGGTAATTGCTACCCAGGAGCCCTAGCAGGCGTGGCGGCGTTTTGGCCCGGCCCCTGGGGCGCGGCGTAGTTAGTGGGTTTGCTGGCCACGCGTGGCCAGCAGCTCTTGCACGTTTGTCCAGCGCAGGTCCGGGTACCGGTCGTTGTCCAGGGGCACGAGCTTGGGCCGGCCGGTGAACATATTATGCAAATACTGCATACCCTGCCAGGGCGGAAAAACTTCTTTCGGGGCCGGGGCTACGCGGCGCGTAATGCGAATCATCAGCTTCAGCAGCCACAATCCGCCGGCCCGCAGGCGCCGAAACCGCTGGCCGGTGGCAGCCGTAGCAGCGGCCTGCAAGTCGCGCACAGTGGCCACCTCGCCGGCCACGCGCAGGTAGCGGGGCGTAGTAGTATCCAGGGCGGCGGCGGCCGTGAAGGCGGCAGTGTCGGCGATGGTGGTGAAGTCGAGCGGCTGGTCGGCCGAACCCCAGTACAGTATTCTCTTTAGTTTGAAGAGCACCACCGGCGCCTGCCCGGTCAGCAAATCCATAAACATGCCGTTGAGCACGGATGTGGCCCGGATGGGTGCCTGGTCGAGCCGCCGGTTGAACTCGCGCCGCAGGTCGAGGTTGCGGTTGGAGCCCTCGGGCAGCTTGGTGTAGTCGATGGCAAAATCGGACGGGATGAAGCGCGGCACCCCGGCCGCCACAGCCGCCGCCAGCAGCTGCGTTTGAGCGTCTACTATCACCTCGCGCAGGCCCGAGAGTGCCGACACTACGCAAGTTGCGTCCGCGCAAGCCCGGGTGAGCGCGGCGGCATCGTTGAAATCAACCTCCACAATAGCCGCGCCGTGCGCGCGCAAGGTGCCGACTTCGGGCTTGGTATTGCCGGGGCGCACCAGGGCGCGCACTTCGGCACCCCGGCCGAGCAGGGCTAGGGCAATGCGATGGCCCAGGTCGCCGGTGGCACCGGCCAGCACCACCAAGGGGCGCGCACCGGCCGCCCGGCCCGGCGCAGTAGGTTGAAGCGTAGTTGACATAAGAGATTTTTACGGATGAATGCTAGCTGAAAACCGCCGGCCCACTGCGCACTGAGCGGGACGCGTTTTGCGCAAAAAGCCTCTGCAGCAGCTGACAGAGGCTTTTAGTGCTGTTTTTGAAGCGTGGCTAGGGTAGCTGTTGCCAGCTATCCTAGGGCAACTACATCTTGGTTTTGGTTTTCATCGTGCCGTCGCTCGACTTCATTTTCTTGCTCTTGCGCATGGCTTTTTTGTCGTTGTGGTTCATGCCCGACATGTTGTCCATAGTCCCACTGGTAGTAGTGGTTGTCGTGTTGGTGGTCGTCTGGTCAGTGGTGGTACCAGCGCTCGGCATGTTCGAGGGGTTGCCGGTTTGGGCGCCGGGCGTGGTGCCAGGAGCTACGGTTTGGGCCTGGGCGGCGCTAGCGGTGAAGGCAAGGGCAGCAGCAAAAATGAGGGCTTTCATACTAATCTAAGAAATTCGAATGGAGGAAAAGAGCCGCCGGCTGGCTGCTCCCGCCCTCATACGGAACTGGCGCCCAACTGTTCGGCCGGGCGCTTAAAGCTTAGTATTAAATCACTGAAATTCAAGCACAAAGCCAGTTGCCTGATTAGCAGCGCGGCCCAGCCTTGGCTAGGCCCGTAGCATATAGATGTGTGGGATTCCGTCTTCCAGATAGCCCTCGCCCTGCTGCACAAACCCGAAGCTCTCGTAGAAAGCCTGGAGGTAGAGCTGGGCGCCAATCTTGATGGGCTGCGGGCCAAACAGCGCCGCGCACTGTTCCAGTGCCTGGCTCAGCAGCTGCCGCCCCAGGCCAAAGCGCCGGTAGCGCGGCGAGGTCACGACTCGCCCGATGCTGGCCTGCGCGTAGCTGTGGCCAGCATCGAAAAGGCGGGCATAGGCCGCCAGCTCGCCGGTTTCGGTGTGGCCTAGCAGGTGGTAAGCAGCTTGGTCGAGGCCGTCGATATCCTGAAAAGCGCAGGTTTGCTCAACCACAAATACCTCGCTGCGTAATTGCAGCAGCGCATAAAGCTCGGTAGTGGTGAGGGCCGCGAAGGGTTTGGTGGTCCAGTGCAGGGTCATGAGGCCACGAAGCTAGGGCCTAGTTGGCCAGCCACTGCGGGGCCCAGTACTGGCCGGGGCCGAAAAACAGCTGAAGTACCTGGTCGGCAATGCGGTCGCCGTTGGCACTATTAGTCAGGTAAACAAGGCTTTCCCCTTTGCCCGGCAAAATCATAAAAAAGCCCTTGAACTCCGTGTTATCGCCCCAGTGCCACTGGGCCAGGCCCCGGCTGGTGGTGGCCAGCCCCACGCCGCAGGCCCAGGCAATGGCGGGGTCGGCGGGGCTAGCCGGCCGGCCGCACCGGTCGGCGGCGGTGGCGGGCGTGGCCAGCAGCCGGGCGGTAGCGGGGGCTAGCCCCCGCCCACTCCGCAAGGCCTGCAAGAAGCGGCCGTAGTCGGTGGCGGTGGTGAGAAGCGAGAAGGCTCCGTAGGGCTCGGTGAATTTCTGCACGCCAGTGGGCTGGCCTTGGCCATCGTGGCCAGCGCAGGCGCGGGCCGCAAAATCTGCGCGCCAGGTAAAGCTGCTGTTTTTCATACCGAGCGGCCGAAAAACTTCCTCTTCCGCCAACTGCTCAAACGACTTGCCGGTGAGGTGTTCCAACGTCTTTTGCAAGAACACGTAGCCTTCGCCCGAGTAATTCCAGCAGCTATCGGGGGGGTAGTTAAGGTGCAGCGGCGAGGTGGGCCAGGTAGGGCCGGTTGGGTTTTCGGACCAGTTGGGCAGGCCCGTGGTGTGGGCCAGCACCATGCGGGCGGTTATGCTAGCGGCGCGGGCCTCGGGCAGCAGCCGCGGGTACGGGTAATAGGCCAGCAGCGACTTGTCGAGGGCCAACACGCCGCGGTCGTGCAGGCGCAGCGCCACGTAGGCCAGCACCACTTTGCCCAGCGAGGCCGCCTGAAAGATAGAATTGGCTTTCACCGCTTCGGGAGTGCCGGCGCGGCGCCGGCCCATGTTATAGGCCGTAGTGGTGCCGTTATGAGTATAAACCAGCTGGATGCCCGTCACCTTTTCCTGCTTCAGTAGGGCAGCCAGCGCGGCTTTTTGCGCCAGGGCACCGGTGCTTTGCAGCAGCAGCAGCAGCGCTACGAGTAGTTTCATGGGGCGAGGGGGCGCGGGCAGCGCGCAAAAAAGCTGAAACAAGGCGGCCAACGACGCGTTTGCGATAGAAGTGCGAACCTACTACCGCCCCGCCCCTAGCCCACCACCCCGGCCGCTATGACTACTGCCCAACTCGACGAAATCACGTTTGAAAACCCTTTTGTAGAAGAGCTGCGCGGCGAGGCCGCCGGCCCCAGCGGCTCGCGGCAGGTGCCGGGCTACTGCTACTCGCGGGTGCGCCCCACGCCGGTGCCCAAGCCGCAGCTGCTGGCCTGGTCCGCTGACTTGGGCAAGCTGCTGGGGCTAGCCAAGCCGGCCGAGCACAGCGCGGCGCTCAATATCCTGGCCGGCAACATCCTCACGCCCAGTATGAAGCCGTTTGCAGCGCGCTACGGCGGGCACCAGTTTGGCAACTGGGCGGGACAGCTCGGCGATGGCCGCGCCATTTCGCTAGGCCAGGTGCCCGCCCCGGACGGCAACCGCTGGGAAATTCAGCTGAAGGGCGCTGGCCCCACGCCCTACTCGCGGCGGGCCGACGGCCGGGCGGTGCTGCGCTCGTCGCTGCGCGAGTTTTTGTGCAGCGAGGCCATGCACTACCTCGGCGTGCCCACCACCCGGGCGCTGAGCCTGGTGCGCACGGGCGCCGAGGTGGTGCGCGATATGTTCTACGACGGCCGCGCCGCCCCCGAGCCGGGCGCCATTGTGGCGCGGGTGGCGCCTACGTTCATTCGCTTCGGCAACTTTCAGCTCATGGCGGCGAGCGGGGAAATCGACAACCTGCAAGCGCTGGCCGACTACACCATTCGCCACCACTACCCCGAGCTGGGCGAGCCCTCGCCAGCGGTGTATGAACGGTGGTTTGCCGAGGTAGCCCGGCGCACCGCCGTGCTGGTAGCGCACTGGATGACAGTGGGCTTCGTGCACGGCGTGCTCAACACCGATAATATGTCGATTCTGGGCCTCACCATCGACTACGGCCCCTACGGCTGGCTTGAACCCTACGACCCCGACTGGACGCCCAACACCACCGACTTCGGCTCGCGGCGCTACGCCTTTGGCCAGCAGCCAAACGTGGGCATGTGGAACCTGATGGCCCTAGCCCACGCCCTCGGCCCGCTGGTGGCCGATGTGCAGGCCCTGCGCCCCAGCCTCGACCTCTACGCCGATACCCTGGCCGCCACCCAGCACGAGCTGCTGCTGCGCAAGCTTGGCCTCACGCCCGGCGAGCCCGCCCCCGACCGCGCGCTCACCGAGGCGCTGCCCGCCGCCCTGGCCGGCCCGCAAGTTGACATGACCATCTTCTTCCGGCAGCTTTCGCACCTGGCCCCGGCCCTGCTGGCTAGCCCTACCGCCGCCGAAGAGGCTGCTTTGTTGCGTGGCTTGCTGAGCCAGGCCGGCTACGAGGCCGCGCCGGCCGAAGACCAAGCCCTGCTAGACTGGCTGGCCCGCTACGCCCAGCGCCTGCGCCAGGAAACGGCCGGGCCCGAAGCTATTCGGGCTAGTATGCTGGCAGCTAATCCCAAATATGTGCTGCGCAACTACCTGGCCCAGCGCGCTATTGAAGCGGCTGAGGCCGGCGACCTGGCCCCGCTCGACACCTTATTCGAGGTATTGCGGACGCCTTTTGACGAGCATCCGGCGCACGAGGAGTTAGCCGCCAAGCGTCCCGACTGGGCCCGCGATAAGCCAGGTAGCGCCACGCTTTCGTGCAGCTCGTAGGCTAGCTGGGGCAGTGGCTGGCGGGGCACCGGCGGCTAGCCAAGCCGGTAGTTTTACCCCGGCAGTGGTTGCCGGGTGCGCTTTTTACGTAAACGCCGTGGGCCGCCTATTCCCGCGCCCACCTTGCAATGCCCACTTTCACCGTCGAACGCCTTTCTTTTCAGCACCTCTCGGAACTGCCCAATGCTTGGCAAAATGCCGACTACCTGGCCCTGCTCAACCAACTGAGCTATGAAAACCCCGAAGCCATTGCCCCGGCCGAGCTAGCCGAAATGACCAAGATGGCCCTCACCGACCTCGAACCCGCCGAGGCCGCCGAAGCCGTGCTCACCTACACGGCCGCTGAGGAGCTAACCAAGGGGCAGCTCGACCAGCTGGCCCACCAGATGCAGACCGAGAAGCTGTGGGAAGAAAACCCCAACTTTGCGCTGCACCAGAAGTTCTTCAACGCCACGCAGCTGCTCTACGACGCCTACAACGGCAAATTTCCGCACCCGCAGGCCGTAGAGTTCAAGGTGAAAATAACGGCCGCCAGCCCCGACGACCTTGCTGCCCTCGACCACGAAACCGCCGCTACCCTGCTGCGCCTGCTAGCCCCCGGCTTGTCGGACCGCGCCCTGCTGCACCGCCTGTTCAGCGACCAGGTAGCGGGCGGCGAGTTTCCCGAGGCCGCCTCGATTATGTGGCAGTTCACACCCAGCGAAAAAACGGCCGACAGCGTAGTCTACGACATCATCAGCTCGGATTACTGGCTCGAAGACTTCAAGTTTGCCGATACGTACGAGGCCACGCTGCCTACTGAGTAAGCAGTTGTGCTTCTGGCTTTTCGGTGAGTTAAAGTTACAAAAAACGGTTATCATGCTCAGTAAGCCCAGCATGATAACCGTTTTTTTATTTTATAAACCAACCAATTAGTTCAAGCCAACTTTGCCCTTCATCGACTCAAACAGCTTGGGCGAGTCGAAGCCAATGCCGTGCTTGAACACAGTTTCCATCTGGCGGAGCTGGCGAATATCTTTTTCCGGGTCGCCGTTTATTAGCACCAGGTCGGCCTGCTTGCCGGTTTCGATGGTGCCGATTTCGCGGTCGCGGCCCAGGTACTTGGCTCCGTTGAGGGTACAAATTTGGATGGCTTGCAACGGCGTGAAGCCGCCTTCGACCAGCAGCTCGATTTCGCGGCGGTTGGCGTAGCCCGCAATGGTACGGCCCGCGCCGGTGGGGTCGGTGCCGGCCACCAGCAGGCCGCCCGCGTCGAAAAACTGCTTTTCCCAGCCTTGCTCCTTCCTGAAGAGCGCCACGCTAGCCGAGTCCTTGCCCTGGCTGGCCTGCCAGGTTTTGGTTTCGCGCTCCTGTAGCTGTGGCATCAGCGCCTCTAGGCCACCGCCCAGCACCACCTCGCGGCCAGTGTAAGGCTCAAACACGGGCAGCGTGGAGGTGAGGGCCACTTTCTTGCTAATCAAATACGTGATAAGGTCGGTCACGGCCGGGCTATTGGCGGGCTGGCGCAGCAGGCCCTGGCGGGCGGCGGGGTAGTCGCAGGCATCGGCCACGTGGCCGGGCGCAAAGTCGGAGCTAGCCATGAAACCGTGTTCTAGGTTGTCGATGCCAAGGTCGGCGGCCTCGCGGTAGGTGATGGCGCAGAGGTGGCCGGTTACCTTGAGCTGACGGGCGTGGGCCTCGCGCACCACGGCGGCCAGGTCGGCGCGGGTGGCGTGCATGTACATTTTGAAAGACGTGCAGCCCTTGTCGGCCCAGAACTTGGTGCTGGCGGCCGCGTCGGCGGGGCCCTTTATGGTGTTCAGGGCCGGAATGTCCATGCCGGGTTCCTCCATGTAGGGCGCGGTCACGTCCATGTCGGGGCCAATAAACTTTCCTTCGCCAATGAGGCGCTGAATGGCTAGGTCGGTCTGCGGCTCGATGCTGCCCGCCGTGCGAATGGTCGTGGCCCCGCCCGCCAGGTAGAGGCGCGGAAACGAGTACGGCATCTGGGCGATGTTGAAAAGCCCACCCGCTGGCATGGTATAGTAGAGGTGCTCGTGCAGCATTACCAGGCCGGGAATCAGCGTTTTACCCGCGCAATTGATAACCTCGGCGCCGGCCGGCACTTTCACTTTTTTGCTAGCCCCCACCTGCGCGATGCGGCCGTTGCGCAGCAGCACCGTTTGGTGCAGCAGCGCCGGCCGGCCAGTACCGTCGATGACTTTGGCATCGGTGAGGGCCACCACGGGCGCACTCACCTTGATAAACTCCCTGACCTGCGGCGTAAAATTGGGCGGGGCAACCGGCGCCTGGGCGTGGCTGGCGGCAACCGGCGCAGTTCCGGCCAGCAAACTCAGGGACAAGCGCAGCAAGTACGTTTTTTTCATAAGGTATCGCATGTGGAGAATTGAAAATTAAGAACGCGGAATTAAAAATCGACGCGAGAATTTTGACTCCTCCTTTTTAATTTTTAATTCTCAATTCTTCGAAGGTCGGGCAGCGCCAGCTTTTGTGCTGGCCGAACGCAAAAAGCCCCGGCCCGCAAACGTGCGCGGGCCAGGGCTTTGGGGAGGGGCTAGCCAAGGCTAGCGACTAGCCACGCTAGGGCTGGCTTGGGGGCGGGTAGCCGTGGCTTTGGTCGCGCTCACGCGCCAGAGCTTGTTGCCGGCGTCGTCGGTCACGAGCAGCGCACCGTCGGGCAGGGTTACCACGCCCACAGGGCGGCCATAGGCTTTATCCGAACCATCGCCCACGAGGAAGCCCGTGAGGAAGGGCTCGGGCTTACCGGCCGGCTTGCCTGCCTGGAAAGGCACAAAGGCCACCTGGTAGCCCGAGTAGGCCGAGCGGTTCCAGGAGCCGTGCTCGCCTACAAAAGCGCCGTTCTGATACCTGGCGGGAAAGGCTTGCTTATCGTAAAAAGTGAGGCCTAGCGCGGCCACGTGCGGGCCCATTGGCACGTCGGGCACGATGGCCTTTTGCACCAGGTCGGGGCGCTCGCCCTTGCGGCGCGGGTCCTCATTGGGGCCGTAGTAGGCATAGGGCCAGCCGTAGAAGCCGCCCTGCTTCACGCTCGTGATGTAGTCGGGCACCAACTCGTCGCCCAGCTCATCGCGCTCATTCACGGCTACCCACAGGTTTTTAGTCACCGGGTTCCAGGCCAGGCCGATGGGATTGCGCAGGCCGCTGGCGTAGATTTTCTCGCCCGTGCCGTCGGGGTTGATTTCGAGAATGTTGGCCCGGCGCAGCTCGTTGGCGGGGCCGTGCTCCATCACGTTCGAGCCCGAGCCCACGGTCACGAGAATCGTTTTGCCATCGGCGCTCGGGTACAGGTTGCGGGTCCAGTGGTTGTTGTAGCCACCTTCCGGCAAGTCCATGATTTTCTGGCCCTTGGCCGTAATCTTGGTTTCGCCCGGCTGATACGGGAATTTGAGGATACCATTGGTATTGGCCACGTAAAAGCTGTTGCCCAGCACTAGCATTCCGAAAGGCTGGTTGAGGCCAGTCATAAACACGGAGCGCACGTCGGGTTTGCCGTCGCCGTTGGTATCGCGAAACAGCGTGATGCGGTTGGCACTGGTGCGTTGCAGCGAGCGCGATTTATCGAGGCCCAGCGTGGCGGCAATCTGCTTTTTGGTGCCCTTGGGCAGCGTCGTGGCCTCGGCCACCAGAATATCGCCGTTGGGCGCCACGTAAGCCCAGCGCGGGCTTTCGAGCCCCCCGGCAAACTCACTCACGGTGAAGCCAGCTGGCGCGGTGGGCGTTTTGCCCGCCGGCCAGTCGATAATATCGACCCGCTTCGTCACCGATTTGGTGGCATAGGGTTCGGGCAGGTGCACCGTCTCGTCTTTGGGTGTAGTAACGGTCTGGGCCGGGTTATCGGCCTGGGCCACTTGCTTTTCCTCCTGGCTGGGGCCACTGCTGCACGCGGCCAGCAGGCCTAGCGCCGGCAGCAGCGCCGTATATTTTGAAGACATCATGGGGTAAAAGGGAATGCGGGCCGGATGCGACCTCTCAGAATTCCCTTAGTTTACTACCAACTGCCATATTGGTTGCGCCGCCGCCGGCTAGCGGGTCGGCTACCAAGTTGATAAGCAACCGCTTTTCGGGCTAAGGGCCACTACGCTACTCACCCGGGTAGTAGGTGCGCGCCGCGTGCTGGGCCACGTCTTCGGGGTAAAACAGCACGTCCTTAAACTGGCCTTCGCAGTACAGCGGCGCCTGGTCGAGGAAGTGCGGCGAGTCGGGCCGGCTAGCCTGGCCGCCGGTCACCACCGAGCGGGCCACCACGCGGGGGCCAAACTCAACCACTGCCACGAAGCTGTTGCCCACGCCGCCGTAGCGCTTTTTGGTGCCTGGGTACGTGCGCGCCCCAAAGGCGGCCAGCGAGCCCCAGGCCGACGACGTGAAGGCCACCGGCCGGCTAGGCTGCTTATCATCGAAGGTTTCGTTGATGTTGCCCGTCAGGCGCTGGTAGCGGTTTACCTCGCCCCAGGGCACTTGCCAGCTGCCAAAGTCGCGCTTCAGCTCGGCAATGGTTTCGGCCAACGCGGTGGCCTTCTCCTCGGGCGTGGTGTGCTCGATAATAAAGTTGATGAAGCTGATAAAGTCGGGCGGCGGGCCGGTGGGCAGCCGGGGCCGCGCCAGGCGCTGCATGCGCTCGGCCCAGTAGGTGGCCAGGGTTTGAGCGGTTGAGGTTTTGCTGTAGCTCAGGTTCCAGGCACGTAGCACGGGCAGGGCCGCCTCCACGCCGGGCGGCAGCGTGCCGCCCGGCTCGTCGAGCAGCAGCTGGCAGTCGTGCAGCAGCGAGGGCAGCAGCTGCTCGAAGCCCGCGAGGTGCGGGTCGTTGGCCGCTACCACGAGCGTATCGAGCGTGAAGGCCTGCTGGCGGCTCAGCACCCGCACGGCGTTGATACCGCGGTAGTTCTCGGCATCGGGCGCCATGTAGGTGGGGTACTGGCCTTTGGCGGGGCTAGCGGGGCCGGCCACGGTATAGGGCGTCGAGTTGCAGTTCTGGATGAAGCCGCTGGCGGGGTTCTTCACCTGCACCAGCTCCTCTACTTTGTGCAGGCCTTGCCACTCGGTGGCCTTGGTGCTGCCATCCACGGGCTGGCTGTAGTCGTAGCCGGCCGGGCGGCGGGGCATAAAATTGCCGTGCCAGTAGGCGATGGTGCCGGTGTTGTCGGCAAAAACGGTGTTGTTCGAGGCGTTGCCGTTCAGCCGCATCACTTCCTGAAAGCTGGCGTAGTCGTGGGCTTTGGTGCGGAGGTAGCTCTGCTCCAGGGCTTCGAGCGGCATATTCATCATCTTTACCGTCACCCACTTATCACCCTGCTGACCCACCACCGGGCCGTGGGGCGTGTGGTAGGTAGTGAAGGGGCGCCGCCGCCGCTGGCCATCTTTTAGATAAACCAAACTCAGCGTATCGGTGGCTAGGGGTAGCTGCTGGCCATCGTATTGGTACACGTACTTACCGTCTTGCTGGGTCACCGTTTCGAGGTACTCGTCCATCGAGTCGGCCTGGCTGGAGGTGTGCATCCAGCCGCATTTCTCGTTGAAACCCTGGTAGATAAAGAACTGCCCCCAGGTCACAGCACCGTAGGCGTTGAGGCCGGCCGCGCTGGTCATCTGCACCTCCGAGCGGAAGTAAAACGAGGTGTGCGGGTTAATGAGCAGCAGCGGGTGCCCGCTGGCGCTTTTGCTGGCCCCAATGGCGAACCCGTTGGAGCCCACCGGCTCATCGTCGGCGTGGCGCGGGTCGGCCTGCGGAAAAGGCGCCTGCCACGACGTCTTTTTAGGCTGACTATAAAACGCCTTGAGCCGCTCCAGGGGCACCACGCTCACGTTGCCGCCGATGCTGCCTTCGCTGAAGAGCAGCGGCATCCAGGGCTGGAAGCGGTGCAGCAGCCGGGGCCGCACGGTGGGGTGCGTGGCCAGGTAGTAGTTGGTGCCGTCGGCAAAGGCGTGCAGCAGGTCCTTCATCCAGCGCGGGCTGCGCTGGTAGATACCCACCGCCCGGGCCGAATCCAGAAACAGCCGCTGGCGCAGGTCTTCGTAGAGCGCTTCCTCGCCCTTTACCTCGGCCTGGCGGCCTAGCGCGGTGAGGTAGTTGTCCTCGACCCGCGCGAAATCGTCCTCGCACTGAGTGTAGAGTAGGCCAAACACGGCATCGGCATCGGTTTTACCCGTGATGTGGGGCACGCCCCAGGTATCGCGCACAATACTAATGCGCCGGGCCTGCTGCTGCCAGCGAGCTACTTCGGTGGGCGTAAAAGCCTGGGCGCTAGCTTCGCCAGCGGCCAGCAGCAGGAGAAAAGTCGGGAGTTTGCGCATCAACAGCCGGGCTCGGTGCCCTGATTTTGGCAAGGGACGGCCCGGCCGCAAGTTAGGTTGCCGGGCGCGCCAGCCCAGCGGGCTAGGCTAGCGCACCAGCCGCTAGCTCCTTTTCAAGGCCGGCAGCAGCGTCTTTTTCAGGTAGGCGGCACTTTGGGCGATGCTTTGGTAGGCATCCAGGCTGAAGTTTTCCTGCTCCACAAACAGGTGTTGGAGGCCGGCTTTGCCCGCCTGGGCGAAGATTTTGCGGAAGTCGATGGAGCCGGCGCCTACTTCGGTGTTCAGCTCCGGCCGGGCCTTGTCCATGTCCTTGACGTGCCACAGCGGGAAGCGGCCGGGGTGCGCCTGCATCAGCCGCACGGGGTCGAGGCCGGCGCGCACCACCCAGTACAAATCCAGCTCAAAATCAACCAGCTTGGGGTTGGTTTCCCGCAGCAGCACGTCGAAAAGCGTGGTGCCGCCAATCGGCTTAAACTCGAAATCGTGGTTGTGGTAGCCTAGCCGCAAACCCGCTTTTTGACACAGCGCCCCGGCCTGGTTGAGCCTGGCGGCCACGGTCTTAAATCGGCCGCCGAAGCCCGTAGCTTCTCGTCGAGGTAGGGCACAATGAGGTAGCGCTGGCCGCAGCCCCTGGCCGCGTCGATGGCGGGCTGCAACGCCGCCGCGCGGCCCTCACGCATAAAATCGCCCACGTCGTAGTGCCCGCTCGAAGTGGCTAGGTTGTTGGCCGCCAGGGCTTTCTTAAACTCAGCTGGCGTGAGACCCCAAAAGTGTTTGTCGGGGCTGTAGCCGTAGGTTTCGACTTCCTGGTAGCCGGCCTGGGCCACTTTGGCTAGGGTCGCTTTTATATCGGTGCCGATGGTTTCGCGCAGCGAATACAGCTGCAACCCAATTTTCAGCGGGGCCGGGGCGGCCAGCAACAGGCCAGGCTGGGCGCAGGCCACGGCCGCCAGGGCCCCGGCTTGCTTCAAGAAATCGCGACGATGCGTCATAAGGCGGGCTAAGTGGTTTTCAGGTTTTGCTTTTTGGCTTCGCGCACGGCGTGGTCTACGGCGCGGGCCGTGAGAGCCATGTAGGTGAGCGACGGATTTTGGGTCGAAGTCGAGGTCATGGCCGCGCCGTCGGTGACGTACACGTTGGGGCAGGCGGGTAGCTGGTTCCACTTATTGAGCATGGAGGTGCGCGGGTCGGTGCCCATGCGCACGCCGCCCATCTCGGACATGTCGAGACCGGGCGCCTGCTGCGCGTCCTGCGTTTTGATGTTCGTGAAGCCCGCCTGGGTGAACATACGCACTCGCCCACCAAGATAATTTACCGCTACTTTTTGGCAAGATAGCATCAGCCGGGCCGCTCGCTTTTGGTGGTGGCCCGGCGCGGCTAGCCTTCCGCGCGCGGCCGGCCCAAGCTGGGTAGGCCCAGCGCAACGGCCCGGGCCCTAGCCAGCGCGCCGTACTTTTGCGGGGGCGGCTCGCCGCCTTGTCGCCTCGTTTGAGTAGTAGCGGAGGGCCATGAAAAAAGGTCAGGAACATTATTCCTGACCTTTCCAACCAAAACACCTTAAAAAACTATTCTTTCACGTGGGTAGAACAAACGAGCGGGCAAAAGATTCCTGAGAATCTAAAGTTTTTCTGGGCTTTTTAGTAAAAAACTGATTATCAATTCGTGGAAAAAATAGATGCAACCCCCACGGCCCCCGCGGCCGAGTTTATGCGCGAAGCCATCCGGCTGTCGCTCTCCAATATGCAGGCTGGTTTTGGCGGTCCTTTCGGCGCCGTGGTCGTGAAAGACGGGCAGATTATCGCGCGCGGCTTCAACCAGGTCACCAGCACCAACGACCCCACCTGCCACGCCGAAGTCGATGCCATTCGCAAGGCTTGCCAGGTGCTGGGCACCTTTCAGCTCGCTGGCTGCGACCTCTACACCAGTTGCGAGCCCTGTCCCATGTGCCTGGGCGCCATCTACTGGGCCCGGCCAGCCAGGGTATTCTACGCCAATACCAAGGTCGACGCGGCCGCCATCGGCTTCGACGACCAGTTCATCTACGACGAGATTGAGAAGCCGCTCGACCAGCGCCAACTGCCCATGCAGCAATTTCTGCGCGACGAGGCGCTGGTGTCGTTCCAGGCCTGGGCTGCCCACGAGGGCCGCACCGATTACTAGCTGCCAGGAGCTGGCGCGGCGGCTACGACTTTTTGGTGAAGTCGAGATTGTATATCACGTTCAGCCGCAGGCCGTTGTTGAGCTCCACTACCGGTTGGCCGCTGGCCGCGTCGGGGCCACCGTGCGAGCGCACCTGGTAGAGATAGTTCAGCTCCAGCTGGGCATTGTCGGCAAACTGGTAGCCTAGCCCGCCCGAAAGGCGGTTTTGGTTGAAGACGTTCTGGCCCACATTCTGCCCAAAGCCGATGAATAATTCATCAAAAGCGGTGAGGTAAAATTCCTTGCTATCGATACTGGCGCCTTGCAGCGGCAGCTGAGCTTCAAGCTGGTAACGAATGCGGTTCTGGTACTCCCAGCGCTGCACGGGGCCATTGCCATTGGGGTCGCGCGAGCTCAGCCAGCGCTGCTCGAGCCGGATGCGCTGGCTCAGGCCCACGCGCCCAAGCTTATCGGCTAGGCTCACGTCTTCGTAGAGGCGGTTTTCGGGCGTGGCCTGGCCGGGCACTTCGGCGTATTGCCCGTAGCGATGGCTTTGAAAATAGGTGTAGCCGCCCGACACCTTCACCCGCGCCGACAGCGTGCGCACGAGACCCAGGCGGGCCAGCTGCTGCTGGGGGTCGCGCAGCCAGTCCACGCGCCGCCACTGGTACTCGGTGTGGATGGCCCACTGCTCGCTCACCTTGTGGTCGCCCAGGTACACCAGCCACGCGAGGCTGTGAAAGTCGTTGAGCCGGGCTGCCTGGCCGTAGCTGGCATGAGCCGCCGCGCCCATTAGGCCCGCCAGCAAGAGTAAGTGCTTTGTCACGCTACGCTAACAGGAGGGCGGGGCCGGCGGTTTAACAGTAGCGGCGCGGCCAGGCTGGCGCGCCGCCACCGACTTTTGTAAACAATGGGGTCAGATAGCACCCCAACGCTAGTCTGCCCGGTGGCACAATTTACTCAACCCGCATAAAAACAAGCCCTGTAAGCAAAAAACCCCGTTTCCAAGCTGGAAACGGGGTTTAGGGTGGGCCCACTTGGAATCGAACCAAGGACCTACTGATTATGAGTCAGTTGCTCTAACCGATTGAGCTATAGGCCCTTTGCCGCTACCCAGAGGCAGCCAGCGCAGTAAAGTTACGTCAGCGCCGCGAAACTGCGTGTGGAACGGACGCGGCAGCGGCATCTTTTGAGCCCGACCTTTGCGGGCGGCTGGCCGGTGGCCGGCGCTACTTCTCGTTTTGCCGCATGCTTCCCAACCTGCTTTTTGATTTTGGTGGCGTCCTTATTGACATCGACTACGCCCGCACGCCCGAAGCCTTTCGTCGCCTGAGCCGGGTGGGGCGGGCCGCCGAATACACGCAGGCTAGCCAGGCCGAATTGTTTGACCGCCTCGAAACCGGCCATATCTCGCCCGCCGAGTTTCGGGCCGGGCTGCGCGACCTCTACGACCTGGAGGCCAGCGACGCGGAAATCGACGCGGCCTGGAACGCCCTGCTGCTCGACGTGCCCGCCGAGCGGCTAGCCCTCATTGGCGAGCTGCGCCGCCGGGGGCACGCCACGGCGCTGCTCTCGAATACCAACGAAATGCACATTGCCGAAGTGAACCGCCGGCTAGCCCGGCAGTATGGGTTCAAGCAGGGCATCGCCGACTGCCTCGACCGCGTGTTTTACTCGCAGCAGGTAGGCCACCGCAAGCCCGGCGAAGAGATATTTCACCACGCGCTGCGCGAAATGAACTGGCAGCCCGCCGACACGTTGTTTATCGAAGACAGCCCGCAGCACATTGCCACAGCCCGTCGGCTGGGGCTGCGGGTGCTGCACCTGGCCCCGCCCCTCACCCTCACCACCGCGCTGCCCGAGGCACTGCGCCTTTTTCCCCAAGAATACCCTGAACCCGTTGCCCCCACCCCTGCCGCCCGGGCCTAGCGCCGATGAGCCCCTGCTGAGCTGGCCCGCCGATGCCGCAGCCGAGCCCGCGCCTACCCGCCGGGTCTGGGCGCAGCGCCTGTTTCGGCGCTACGAGCGGCCACCCATGCGCCCGGCCTACCGCTACGCGCTGCATTTGGGGCTGTTTTTAGCTACGCTCATTACCACTACCCTAGCCGGCGTGCAGCTAGTTCGCAGCGGGCCCGTGGACTGGCTGGCGCTCGACGTAGTCGGGTTGCCCGCTCGCGAGCGGCTGGCCCAGCTGGGCTGGGGCGCGCTGTATGCCGGGCCGTTCGTAGGGGTGCTGGCGGTGCACGAGTTCGGGCACTACTTTGTGGCGCGCTACAATAAGGTGCGCACCTCGCTGCCGTATTTCTTGCCCATGCCGTTTGGGCTGGGCACGTTTGGGGCGGTTATCCGGATAAAGGAGCGGATATTCTCGCGGCGCGAGTTTTTTGACATTGGGCTAGCCGGGCCGCTGGCGGGGCTGCTGGTGGCCGTGCCGCTGCTCGCCTACGGCTTCGCGACCCTGCCCGACCAGGCCGAGTACCTGCTCGTGACCACCCGCAGCCTGGCCCGCTACCCGGCGCCCGAGTTCACGCTGGCCCAGCCGTTGCTCTACCGCTGGCTCGAGCACCTGTTTGCCGACCCGCACCGTCTGCCGCCGCCCAACCTGCTGCTGCGCTACCCGCTGCTGGTGGCCGGCGAGTTCAGCTTGTTTTTCACCTCGCTCAACCTGCTGCCCATTGGTCAGCTCGACGGCGGGCACATTTTGTACGGGCTGCTGGGGCCGCGCCGGGCGGGGCGGCTGTCGGCGCTGCTATTCGTGGCGTTCATCTTCTACGCCGGGCTAGGCCTCTTCTCGCTGCGCAGCGGCTGGGAAATGTGGCTGTATGGCGGCGTGCCCTACGCCCTGTACCTGGGCGTGGTTTTTTGGAAAATCCTGCCCCGCTGGCAATGGGGGCTAGCGGTGGGCGCCGGGGTGTGGCTAGCCCAAATTGCCGTGGCTACGGCCTGGCCGGGCACGCTGGGCCAGCCGGGCTGGCTGGTGTTTGGGCTGCTGCTGGGGCGGCTTTCGGGCATCTACCACCCGGCCGCACCCGACGAGTCGCCCCTGAGCCCCGGCCGGCGCGTGCTGGGCTGGGTGATGGTGGGGCTGTTTATTTTGTGCTTCTCATCGTCGCCGCTTGAATTGCTGAGTTAGAATTTGGAAAGGTTTTTTTATGGAGTTTAAGCAAAGTCAAGTTACCCGCTCTACCCAGTTTGCGCTGCGCAAAGACGGCTTGTTCGTGAGCCAGCGCGATGGCCGGGGGGCGGTCGATATCGCCGTCGAGATTCCGTACGAGGAGGTGCTGCCCATCCAGATAGAGTACCGCACCAACCTGCCAGGCAAGCACCTGCGCTGGCTGGCGATAAGCCTGCTGTGGCTGGCAGGCAATGCCGCTCGCATACAGTATGATGCGGGCTACCAGGGTGGCCGGGCGCTGCCCGAAAACTTCTGGGTCTACGTAGTAAGCGCGCTGGCGGGGCTCGGGCTGGTGATGCTGTATGCCTGGCAAAACTGGTGGCACCAGACCATCCTGCACACGGCCCACCTGCGCGTGGTGCTGGCCGACCACCCGCGCGACCGCCGCGCCCTGCGCGCCTTCCTCACCAACCTCGAACAGCACACCAAAGCCTACCTGCGCCGCGAGTATGCCCCTATTAACCCGCTAGGCCTCATCGAGCCGCAGCTGCGCCGCCTGGCCTGGCTGCACGAGCTGGCGGTGCTCGACACGCCCGAGGCGCAGGCCCTAGCCACGCGCCTCACCGGCCGCCTGCCTGGCCGGGGCTTCAAAAGCATGGGCCAGAAGCTGGAGGCACCCTACGTGAATTGAAAACCGGCCATGAAGTAGTCGATTGGCATGAGTAGGCCACCCGCTCCGCGTGCCAGCGCAGCCCCAAGCCGGTAGCCAACCCTAGCGGGGCAAACCCTGCAAGCTGCCCCTCGCTTCAGTGCAGCCGGTGCACCACCAATAAAAATGGCCGCCCGGGTATCGGGCGGCCATCTTTATTGGTGCATTTTCAATTCTTAATTCCTTACTGGCCGGGCTGCGCCTCAGGGCCAAAGGCACTGCCGGCCGCGGCGCGGCCAATGCCGCCTTCTGAGCCATCGCCGCCTTCCAGGGGGCCGGGGCCGCTGCTCTGAGCCACGTAGGTGCTGTCGCTGCGGCGGGCCTCATCGTAGCGCTGGGCCAGGCCCGGCACATCGTCGCGCAGGTTGTCGATGCGGGCATCGAGGCGGTGCAGCACGCTACGCAGGCCTTTTAGTACCTGGCGGGCCGTGTCGCCCATAGCGGCGCCCTGCTTCACGTTGCTGTTATTGAGCGTGGCTAGGGGGGTGTAACGGGCAATGGCGTCGTCGAGCGCTTGCAGGTGGTCGGCGCTCACCCCTTCGTTGGCGAGCAGCGGGGCAGCCGTAGCAGCCGCGCCGGCAATGGTATTAAGCGCCGCAAGCAGCTCCTCGCCATGCAGCGGATTGAGCGAGCTAGGCGTGTAGCCAGCAGCGGTGGCAAATGCCGGGTTGGGCACGCTGAGTTGCAGCACGCGCAAACCCCGCACGATGCGACCGGCGGCTACCTCGGCGGCGTGCTCGGCCTCGTCGCGGGCGTTGGGCTCGCCCTGGCCAGCCTGGCCACCGGTGCGGCTAGCTACTTCGTCTACCGCTTGCAGGAAATTGTTAAGCTGCTCAAAATCGGCCACCATGGCGGGGCTGCGCTCTTCCCACTGGGGGCGCTGGTCGGTGAGTTCGCGGTAAGCGAGACGGGCCATTTTGGCGTATTCTACTTCGTGGGTGGTCATCGGGAAAAGGGAAAGAAACTGACGAATAACTACTGGCTATACTGTTGAAAGCGCTCGGTCGTTGCCCGCACACAAAAAAACCTGACCGGCTAGCGGTCAGGTTTTTTGTCTTTGTCAGTAAGATACCAGTGTGCGTGGGTAGCACACCAGGCCCTAGCCCAGCGCCGCTACGCCGGGTAGCTCTTTGCCTTCCATAAACTCGAGCAAGGCGCCGCCGCCAGTGCTGATGTAGCTCACGCGGTCGCCAAAACCGAGCTGCTGCACGGCCGCCGCCGAATCGCCGCCGCCGATGAGCGAGTAGGCGCCCGCCTCGGTAGCTTCGGCAATGGCGCGGGCCACGTACTCGGTACCGAGCGAGAAATTGCTCATCTCAAACACGCCCATCGGGCCGTTCCAGAGAATGGTTTTCGAGTCCTGAATGATGCCGGCAAACTCCTCGCGGGCCACAGGGCCTAGGTCGAGGCCCATCCAGCCGACTGGAATGCTGCCGTTGGGGGCCACGTCTACGTTAGCGTCGTTGGCAAACTTGTCGGCAATAAGGCTGTCGCCGGGGAGCATCAGGTTTACGCCTTTTTCTTTTGCCTTGGCGATGAGGCTCTTGGCTAGGTCTACTTTGTCGGCTTCGAGCAATGAATTGCCCACCGTGCCGCCCTGGGCCACGGCAAAGGTGTAGGCCATGCCGCCGCCGATGAGCAGGTTGTCGACCTTATCCAGCAATTGCTCGATAATGAGGATTTTATCGGAGATTTTAGCGCCGCCCATAATGGCTGTGAAGGGCCGAATAGGGTTTTCGAGCACCTTCTGGGCATTGTCGAGCTCACCTTGCAGTAGCAGGCCACCTACGCGGTCTTGGGGCGCGAAGTAGTGGGCCATCACGGCCGTGGAGGCGTGGCGGCGGTGCGCGGCACCAAAGGCATCGTTCACATACACATCGCCGAGGCTAGCCAGGCGCTTGGCAAATTCTTCATTGCCAGCTTCTTCCTCGGGATGAAAGCGCACGTTGTCGAGCAGCAGCACTTGGCCAGGTTGCAGGGCTTGCGCGGCGGCCAGGGCCTCGTCGCTCAGCACGTCGCCACCCCAGAGTACGTCGCGGCCGTACTCCTGCTGGAGGCGTTGACGCAGGCTTTCTAGCGAGTATTTTTTCTCGTAGCCGCCCTTGGGCCGGCCCAGGTGCGAGAGCAGCACCACCGAGCCGCCGTCGTTGAGAATCTTGGCAATCGTGGGTGTAGCCGCCCGAATGCGGGTATCGTCGGTGATGCGCAGGTCTTTGTCGAGCGGCACGTTAAAATCGACGCGCGTCACGGCGCGGCGGCCAGCAAAGTTGTAGTTGGCGAGGGTGTTCATGAGAGGGAAGGGTAAGCTATAGGTGGCACCGGAGGGCCGTGAATAGGCGCGGCAAGGTACTAACGGCCGCGGGCGCGCCTGGTTTTGGCTAGCCCTGGTGCCGGCAAGCTAAAGCTTACCCTACAAGCTACCTTTGCCCCTAGTATGATGAGAATCGGCATTTTCTTTGGGGGCACCTCGCGCGAGCGCGAGATTTCGTTCGCCGGCGGGCGCACCGTTTTTGACAATCTGGATAAGGGCCTGTTTCAGCCCGTCCCCATTTTTGTAGACAGCCAGGGGCACTTCATCCTGCTCGACTGGCAGTATCTCTACAAAGGCACCATCCGCGATTTTTACCCGCCCGTGGCCGCCCTGCCCGAGACGCGCCACCCCTGGCAGGTCTACATCGAGAGCCTGGGCGAGCTGAGCCCGGCGGCCCTCACCGAGCTTATCGGCCACGTCGGCCGCCAGGTGGAGGCTAGCGAGCTGCCCCAGCTCATGGACTTTGCCTTCCTGGCCCTGCACGGCCCGGGCGGCGAGGACGGCGCCATTCAGGGCCTGCTGGAGTGGGTGGGTATTCCGTACTCGGGCTCCGGCATTCTGCCCTCGGCCTTCGGCATTGATAAAATTGCGCAGAAGAAGCTGCTGAAGGCCACCGGATTACCCACGCCCGACTTCTACGTGCTCACCGCCGCCGACTGGGCCACCGCCGACCCGGATGCGCTGCTTTCGATGCTGGGCCGCGAGCTAGGCCTGCCGCTGGTGCTAAAAGCGCCGCGCCAGGGCAGCAGCATCGGCATCAGCATTGTGCGCGAGGAAGACCCCGCGCAGTTCAGCAACGCAGTAGACCGCGCGCTGTTTCGCCGCACTATCACCCGCGAGCAATGGGAAGCGCTGGATGAGGATGGCCGCCTGGCCTGGGTGCGCCAGCTAGCCGACATCCGCGAAGGCATTGGCCTGCCAGTAGCCGCTGAAGCCCACGTAACGGGTGGTGGAGTGAAAATGCCTGGCTATACCGTGCCGGTTATCGAGCACCCGGAAGCGCTGTTTGATTTTATCAGTGAGAAGTTTAGCCGCCCGCCCGGCTTTCTGAGCCCCTTTGCCGTGCAGTGCACCAGCACCACCGGCGAAACACAGGTGCTCATCGAGAGCTTCGTAGCAGGCCGTGAGTTTTCGTGTATTGTAGTGGAAGATGCTAACGGCGCCCCGCTAGCCCTCCCTCCTACTGAGATTGTGAAGGGCACCGAAGTTTTCGACTACCGTGCCAAGTACCTGCCGGGGCTAGCCCGCAAAATCACGCCCATCGACCTGCCCGAGGCTGATATTGAGCGCATCCGGCAGGAAGCGCAGCAGATGTTCGCCACGTTCGGCTTCGAGGTGTATGCCCGTTTGGACGGCTTCATTCAGGCCGATGGCACCATCTTCCTTAATGACCCGAATACCACGAGTGGCATGCTGCCGGCGTCGTTCTTCTTCCACCAGGCGGCCGAGATTGGGCTGAATCCCAGCCAGTTTCTGACTTACATCATCCGCACATCGCTGAATGCGCGGCGGCGCGGCGGCCTCAAGCCGGTGCAGTTGGGTGTGACCCTAGCCAAGTTGGACGCCGATATTCAATCGCGCCAGCAGGTGCAGGATGACCGCATTCGGGTGGCCGTTATCATGGGCGGCTACTCCTCCGAGCGGCACATTTCGGTGGAGAGCGGGCGCAATATTTACGAGAAGCTTTCTTCCTCGGTGAAGTACCGGCCAGTGCCGGTTTTCCTGGCCGGTAATAGTGAGGATTTCCGCCTCTACGAGCTGCCCATCAATGTGATGCTCAAGGATAACGCGGACGACATTCGCGAGAAAATCGAGCACGCCGAAGCCGGTGAGGCTAGCCACCCGGTATTGGCGCGCATCCGGGAGGAGGCGAAGGGCATCACGGGCACTTACGCCGGGCAGCCGGTGGCCGCGCCGCGTCGCATTTCCTTTGAGGAGCTAGCCGAGCGGGTTGATGAGGTGTTTATTGCCCTGCACGGCCGGCCCGGCGAGGACGGCGCCTTGCAGCAGCAACTGGAGAAATTTGGCCTGCCTTACAACGGCTCGGGCGCGGCTAGCTCGGCCGTGACTATCAATAAGTTCGAGACCAACCGCCGCCTGCGCGAGGCCGGCCTGCGCGTGGCCGACCACCGCATGGCCCAGCGCCTGGAGTGGGCCGCAGACCCCGAGCGCTTCTACCAGGAGCTCGAAAACCAGTTTGGCTACCCTTTCATCGCCAAGCCAGCCGACGACGGCTGCTCGTCGGCGGTGAAAAAGATTAAGAATCGCGCCGAGCTGGCCGCTTTCAGCGAGCAGATTTTCCGGCGCGACGAGCCGCTGCTCGTGGGCCCGGCCGAGGTGCTGCACCTGGGCTTCAAGGAGGAATTCCCGCAAAAGGATGCCTTTTTGGTAGAAACGCTCATCGGCCCCGATGGCGCGGCTAAGTTCCTGGAAATCACGGGCGGCTTGCTGACCTCGTACGACGAGAAAGGCCAACTGCAAATCGAGGTATTCGAGGCTAGCGAGGCCCTGGCCACCGGCGAGGTGCTGAGTTTGGAAGAGAAATTCCTGGCTGGCGAAGGACAGAATATTACCCCAGCCCGCTACGCCCACGACCCGGCCGAGCGCCAGCGCATCTCGGATGAGGTGAAGCGGGTGCTGCACCAGGTGGCCGAGATTTTGCATATCGAGGGCTACGCCCGCATCGACGCCTTTGTGCGCGTGCGGCAGTCGGGCGCCATTGAAGTGCTTATTATTGAGGTCAATTCCTTGCCCGGCATGACGCCCGCAACCTGCATTTTCCACCAAACGGCGCTGGCTGGGTACACGCCCTACCAGTTTATCGACCGGATTCTGGATTTTGGCAAGGCGCGGCAGGCGAAGGCAGTGGCTAGCAGTACTTAAGCCCGTTCGTCATGCAGAGCGTAGCGAAGCATCTCGCATGGCGCAGTAAATTCTAACGTTCGCAAACGTCAGCACGCGAGATGCTTCGCTGCACTCTGCATGACCTCTCCTAAACTATGTCTTTTTTTAAATCTGATACCTGGTTCGACGTTTTCAAGCACCTGGCGCTGATTGTGGCGCTGGGGGCGGCGCTGGTGCTGGGCTTTTTTTACGTGTACCTGCCCATTACCACGCACCACGGCGAAACCATCGTGGTGCCTAAGGTGACGGGCATGAACCTGGCTGACCTTGAGAACTACCTCGACGAGCGTAACCTGGCCTACTTCGTCGATGATAGCAGCTACGCGCCGGGCACCCGCCCCATGCAGGTGCTTACGCAGGAGCCCGCGCCCGGCGAGAAGGTGAAGCAGGACCGCAAAATCTACGTTTCGGTGGCTATGCGCCGCCCGCCGGTTATCAAAATGCCCAAGCTGACGGATGGCTCGGTGAAAAATGCCCAGCTCATTCTGGCTAGCTACGACCTGGTAATCGGCCAGATAAAGCTGGTGCCCAACGTGGCGAAAGACGCCGTACTGAAGCAGTTGGTGAGCGGCCAGGAGATTGCGGCCGGCGCGCCCATTGCCAAGGGCACCAAGGTGGACTTGGAAGTAGGCGACGGCCTGGGGAACACCGAATTTGAGGTACCCAACCTCGTGAATATGCCCGAGGATGAGGCCCGTACCCTGCTTGCTGGCCAGCACCTCGAAGTGGGCGAAGTTTTCAAGCAAGCTGCCGAAACCGGCCAGGCCCCGGGCACCGTGGTGCGCCAGCGGCCAGCGGCCACTACGGGCGCGACCATCCGCATGGGCCAGCTGGTGGACTTGTGGATAGCGGAGTAATATTTTACGTATGAAAAACGTCTGTCGGGGGAGGGCTGTGAAGCACTCGCCGTGGCAGACGTTTTCTGTGAGGATAAACTTGATAGTTATGCGTTCACTTCTCCGCTTACTAGGGTTGCCGGCGCTGCTGCTGCCCCTGCTGGCCCAGGCCCAGACCACGCCCCTCGTGCTAGTGCCCCAGCCACTAGCCGCCGACCCTAGCCGGGCCTACGTGCCCGCCGCGGGCGGGGGCGCCACCCAGCGCACAGCCGCCCTAACGCTGCCTTTTTTTGAAGATTTTACCTTGCCGCGCGATGGGCAGCCTAGCCCGTTGCGCTGGCAATCGGCCACCACCACCTACCCCAACGGGGGCCTGAATGAGCTGCACTACGCCGGTGGCGGGGCCTACGTGAGCAACCGGCTGGCTCGCGAGCCCCTCACCCGCGGCACCGTCACGCTCGATGGCTTGCGCGCCAATGGCCAGCCCTACTCGCCGGGCTCAGCCTCGTTTTACAGTGCTACCGATACGCTTACTTCGCAGCCCATCGACCTGAGCAGCTACTCGGCCGCGGCCAACCTGTACCTCAGCTACGCCTGGCAGGCGGGCTCGCTAGCGGGGGCGCCGGTAGCCAGCGCCAGCGGCGCACCGGTATTTTTGACGCTGGAATTTCTGGACAACGTAGGACGCTGGAACAGCATCTGGACCTACAACGGCGAGAATAAAGTCACTCGTTTTCGGCAGCAGATTTTTCCGATTAGCCAGGCGAGCTACTTTCACAGCAACTTCCGGTTTCGGTTTCGGGCCTCGGGCAACCAGGCTTCCAGCCGCGATGCTTTTGGGGTTGACTACATCTACCTCAACGCCAACCGCACGGCTCGGGATACTGTCTTTCAGGATATTGCTACTAGCCGTGGGCTGAGCAGCCCGCTCCAGAACTACACCGCCATGCCGGCCTGGCAGTACGCCGCCAGCAGCGCGAGTCCCCTCAACCCCGCCATGACGGCCACCGTCAACAACCTGCTGCCTAGCGGCAACCCTACGCCCATCAGCTGGCAGGGCACGGTGCGGGCGCTAGCGGGCAGCGGCTTTGGGCCCGCCACCTGGGTTAGCGGCAACCAGCCGCTGCTGGCTGGGGCGCGCCAGGTAGTTATCAGCGGCGATGCGCGCACGGCGCCCCTGCCGGCCACCACTACCCCTAGCCGCTACCGCTACACGCTAGCCCTGCAAACCAACGAAACCAACCCGCTCACACTCTCCAACGACACCACCTACCGCGACCTGGAGCTAGGCGAATACTATGCCTTTGACGATGGCACGGCCGAGTCTTTTCTAACCTTGCCGGCCCAGAGCACGGGGCCTGTTTCATACTATGCCTACCCCATCACGGCGGCTAAGGGCGACCAGGTGCGGGCCATTCGGCTAGCCCCCGTTTTCAATAATATTCCGCTAGCCCAGGGCGGCGAAAACTTCCAGAACCGCTCGGTGACCGTGGCCGTGTGGGCCGACAACAACGGCCAGCCGGCCGATGTGCCGCTGGCTACCCAGACAGAGGTAATTCCGAATTCGGCAGCAACTACCAGCCAGGTGTTTTTTGAAGTCAAATTTGCCAAGCCAGTGGCCGTATCGGGTCGGTTTTACATTGGCTACGGGCAGGCGTCGGGGGGGCAATTTTTGCCCTATGGCTTCGATTTGAACAACCCTTCGACCGCACCCACGCTGTTTTATAACCGTCAGGGCACTTGGTCCCAACCCACGCTTTCCACGCCCGGCACCATCATGATGCGCGCCGTGATGAACAACAACATCGTACTAGCCGCGCAGGCTCAACAAAGCCTCAGCGCGCAGTTTAGCCTCTACCCCAACCCTAGCCCGCGCGGCACGGCGGTGGTGGTGAGTGGGCCGGCTTTTCGCCGCGCGGCGGTGCTCGATGTACTGGGCCGCCCGGTGTGGCAGCAGCCCGCCGCCGAGGCCGGCCGCCCCACGCTGCAACTGCCGGCTAGCCTGGCCGCCGGCGTGTACCTGGTTCAGCTAACTTTGCCCGATGGCAGCCTCGCCACCCGCCGCCTGGCGGTAGAGTAAGCTATCTCACCCTTAAGTTATTATCTCATGCCCGACATCACTTCTGCCGAATTGAAGCAGCGCCAGCAAGCTGGCGAAACCCCCACCATCCTCGATGTGCGCGAGCCCTGGGAATTTGAAGAAAGCCGCATCGATGGCAGCCAGAATATTCCGCTTGGCACGCTGCCCCAGCAGCTCGATGACCTGGAAGAGCATAAGGACCAAGAGGTTATTGTGCACTGCAAGAGCGGCGCCCGCTCGTCGGCCGCCAAGGCCTTCCTCATCCAGCAGGGTTTTACGAACGTTCGCAACCTGGAAGGCGGCATTATGGCCTTCCAAGGCAGCTAGGTCCTTAGGAAATGATATTTAGTAGGCAAGGCCCTGGCAATTACTTGCCAGGGCCTTGCTTGTTCTTAAGCTAGCGGCGGCTTTTCTCCTCCGTGTGCAGGTCGTTGTCGAACGGGCTTTTGGTGAAGGGATACACCAATTGCGGCAGGTAGCCTTTGGGGTAAGCACCTTCGTGCACGCCGGTAGCAGCGGGCCACTCATCGCCGGGCAAGTAGTAGGTACCGAACACTTTATCGATGAGCGGGAAGTGGATAGCGAAGTTGATGCCGTAGTGCGCGGGGTCGTCGCCGTGGTGCCAGTGGTGGTACTGGGGCGTCACGAACAGGTACTTCAGGAAGCCAAAATTGAGGCGGGTATTGGCGTGAATCAGCACCGCGTGGATGGACACAAACAGGATGTAGCTATTGAAGGCTAGCCCCGAAAACCCGCAGATGTAGAGCGGAATAAACGAGATGGCACGCGTGGCAAACACATCGACAAAGTGCGTGCGCGAGCCGGCTAGCCAGTCCATGGCCTGCGTAGAGTGGTGCACCGAATGGAAGCGCCACAGGTACACGTGGGCGTGAAACAGCCGGTGAGTGGCGTACTGAAACAAATCGGTGAGGAAGAGGGCTAGGGGCAGCGCCGCCACCAGCGGCAGGCTGTGCACCCAGTGTTGCAAGGGGGCTAGGCCCAGCCCACCAAACAGCAGCTTGGCCGGTGCCTGGGTAATGACCCCAAAAAACTGCACAAACAGGTGGCTTACGGCGAAATACACCAAGTCGGTACGCCACTCGGCGTGGAAGCGCGACTGCCGCAGGCGCTTGGGAAACAGCATTTCGATGGGCACGAAAATGACGCTCATCAGCAGCAGGTCAATCACCAGCCAGTCGAGGCCCAGGTGCCAGGCCGTGTACTCGACCGAGCGTGCCTGCACCTGCAAGCCGCCCACCGCCACGGCGGCCACCGACAAGCCAATGCCCAGCAAGGCTAGCCCCTTGCGCTGGCTCAGCATGAAGCTGACGGTGGCAAAGAAGAAAGATGCCACTATGCCGCCAAGCAGTAGCGTCTTCATTAGCTCGCCGCTGTAGACCTCCCGAAACTCGGGAGTAGTGAGGTACTCGGGAAAGCGAAAGCAGCATACGGCGCACACGGCAAGTAGCGCCAGAAAAATGGAGGTGTAGCCACTAATAAAGCCTTCGCCAAGATGCAGGCGCTGGATGGTAGCTCGGGGCAGGGTAGTCATAATGCTGAGAGTTGAAGCCGCGCCGCAGCGGCGCGTTAACAGCAGCAAATGTGGGCGGCTAGCCTACGCTGGCACAATGCGCTTTTCCCAACTCTCAGACTTTCGCCCACCCATATTATGCAACGCATTGCGCTATAAATCAACCCTCAGCTAGTCAATCTATTCGACTTTTAGAAGGCATTTTCCTAGCTCGCCAACGGCCCACAATCAGGCAGTAGCACCTAGCCGGCCATCGGCGGCGTAGGCTAGCCGGCCTAGCTCTACCAGCTCGCGCAAAGCCGCGGTAATGGCCGAGGCCTCGGCGGCGGGGTAGCGGGCTACTACCTGGCGCGGCAGCAGTGGCGCGGCGCGCAGCAGGTCGAGCAGGGCAGCTTGCAGGCTAGCGGTATTGGCGGGCGCCTGAGCGGCTTTTTTGCGCGCCAGGCACACGTCGCACACGCCGCAGGCGGGCGCATCGGGCTCGGCAAAGTAGTCGAGCAGCAGCTGCTGGCGGCAGCGCGTGGTGCTGGACGCGTACTCGATGACGGCGGCCGTCTGGTGCTCGGTGAGCTGCTTGGCAGCGCGCAGGCGGCGCTCGTCGAGGGGCAGCTGGGCAGCATCGTAGCGCGGCGTGAGGAAGAGCGCCTGCGGCAGCTCGCGCCGGGGCTGGTAGTGCAGCACGCCGGTGCTGTGCAGGTAGCGCAGCTGACGCGTCACGTCCACGGTGCTTTGGCGCAGGTGCCGGGCCAGCGCGCTCTCCATAATGGCTTGGAAAGCCACGAACAACTCGCCGCCATACAGCCGCAGCAGCGCCTTGATAAGCTGGTCGTGTTGGGCATTGGCCACCTGAAACTGGTACAAATCCTGCTGGTTGCTGATGAGCTGCACCCGCGCCGGCTGGTTCACGGCCTCGGTGAGCTGCACGAAGCCCTGCTGCTCCAGCATCTTGAGCGCGTGGTGAGCATCGACGGCTTTGAGGCGGTAGGTTTCGGCAAAGGCGCCGAGGTCAAAGTCGAAGGCCACCAGCTCGCCGCCGCCCACGGCCGTTCGCGAGTAGTTGGCCAGGGCCTGGTACACGCGGCGCACTACGTCGGGCGGCGGATGGGCTAGGGTGGTTTGGCGACGTAGCGTATCGGCGTCGTTGGGGCCGCTGAGCAGCACGGCGAAGGCGTAGAGGCCGTCGCGCCCGGCGCGGCCGGCTTCCTGGTAGTAGGCCTCGAGGGTAGCGGGCGCGTCGAGGTGGATAACGGCGCGCACATCGGGTTTGTCGATGCCCATGCCAAAGGCGTTGGTCGCCACGATGATGCGCGTTTTGTCGGCTAGCCAGTCTTGCTGAATACGGGTGCGCTGCTCGCTGGGCAGGCCGGCGTGGTAGGCAGCGGCGGGCAGCTTCTGCTGCGAAAGCCAAGCGGCCGTGTCCTCGGCCTGGCGGCGGGTGCGGGCATACACGATGCCCGTTTTGCCGGGGCCCACGCCGCGCAATACTTCGAGCAGGCGGCGCTGTTTGTCCTCGGTATGCAACACCGAGTACGAGAGCTTGGGCCGCGCAAAACTTTGCGTAAAAACGCCGTAGCCGGGCCGAAAAGTAAGCTTCTCGACAATATCCTGCCGCACCTGCCCGGTGGCAGTAGCCGTGAGGGCGATGCACGGCACCTCGGGCGGCAGCAGCGCCCGCAGCTCGGCAATGCGCAGGTAGGGCGGCCGAAAATCGTAGCCCCACTGCGAGAGGCAGTGCGCCTCATCAATGGCCAGCAGGCCCACGCTCATGCGCGCCACCCGGGCCCGGAAGAGGTCGGTGAGCAGGCGCTCGGGGCTGACGTACAAGAACTTCACCTCGCGGCCGTACACGCAGTTGTCGAGCGCCTGGTCGATTTCCTGGTGGCTCATGCCCGCGTACACGGCTTCGGCCTTGAGGCCGCGCTTGCGCAGGTTTTCGACCTGGTCGCGCATGAGGGCGATGAGCGGCGTGACCACCACGCACAGACCCGGCCTAGCCAGCGCGGGCACCTGGAAGCACACGCTTTTGCCGCCGCCGGTGGGTAGCAGCGCCAGCGCATCGCGGCCGGCTAGCACAGCTTCGATAATCGCCTGCTGGCCCGGCCGAAACTGCTGGTGGCCCCAGTATTGGCGCAGTAGGGCTAGCGGGTCGGCGGGGGGAGGCAGGGCGGGCATGTATCCAAATTTACGGCCGCCCGGCAAGTAGCGCGGGTTTTTCGTCGGTCAGTACCCAACGCACCTACTTACGGGCTTAAAAGTCCGTGCTACTGCTCAAGAGCTTACAGCAGCCCTAGCCCCGTGCCCAGCACCAACCCATTAATAAGCAACCAGCCAAACGAGTATAGTACAGCTACCAGTAGCAGCACCAACCCTGCGGCTCGTTGCACCCAGCTCCCTGCCCGCCGCAGCCGGCGGGCCACCAGCCACAGCCCTGCCCCTAGCGGGATGGTCAGCAGCTCGCCCAACGCCAGGTTCCCATACTGAATCTGCGCTTCTTTTATTAAGGGAAAATCTATCGGCATAAAGTAGGTTGCTGTAAGCTTCGTAAAGCTACTGGCTGCTACTGGCTGCTACTGCATGCTACGGAGGGCAAGGGTACAGCCACAAAAAAAGCCCGGCACCTTGCGGCACCGGGCTTTCTGTAAAATAGTCTGGCTAGCACTTAGGCAGCTACGGCGGTAGTGCCTTCGCGGTCCTCGATGGCCTTGCGCAGCTTGGCGATGGCCTGGGTAGCGCGCTCCTCATCGAGGCGGTTAATGTTGAGCAGCATCTTGGTCTTCTCCTGGCGCGTGATGAGCGGGTGGTTCAGCAAGCGGATGATTTCCTCCTTCTGGCTAGCCGTGGCGTACTGCACCGGGGCAGCGGGCACCTCGGCGGCCGGGGCTTCAACTGGGGCGGCGGGGGCCGTGGTTACGGCGCGCATCACGGGAGCGGGCTCAGCCACTACGGCCGGGGCCACGGCGGGCGCAGGCACGTTGCCCGAGTAGTCCATTTCTTCGGCGGGCGTGGGCTCATAGCCGGCGGCGCGGATAATCCAGGCCAAGATGTTGCGGTAAGCTTTGCCGATGGCGCGCGTCTGGGCCATGCTGGCAATGGCAAACTCCTGGTAGAATTTCTTGCCGCCCTCCTTGTTCGAGCACACGGCAAAGCCGGCACCTACGGTAGTCTGGTGGCGCAGGTCGAAGAGGGTGACCTTGGCCTGGTATTTAATTTCCTGGTCGGTGCTGAGGTTGATGACGTGCTCTACGATGGGCACGATGCCCAGGCGCGAGCCAGCGTACTGCCAGCCTTCCACGTTCACAAACTCTTTGCCCTGCACCTGGGTGCTGAGCTTATTTTCTTTGATAAACTTGGCCAAGTCCTTTGCCAGGTCGAACGTCTCGTCCGACTTCGCAATGTCATAGCTCTCCGCGCGGGGAGCAGCTTTTTTGGCGGCAGCTTCTTTCGGGGCTTTGGTGACTTCGGTCATGGTGTAGGTGGCCAGCGGCCGGTTATCGTTCTGTAGTACGAATATCAAACCCAACCAGGCCAAAGAAGGTGCCCCGAATACCAATTTTTTTAGTAAAATTTAGCGCTGATTATCAAGACGTTTTGGAAGCGTAAAAAATTAGTTTTTGACAGGGCGATTTTCCAACGCAGTTAGTCGAGCGCAGCGTGCGCTTTAGCTAGCGAGGGCGCAGTCTAAACGAAGGTTGGCGCGCGTAGCGAGCATTTGTGCTCGCTACGCGCGCCAACCTTCGTTTAGACTGCTCCTCTACTCTTCCAGAATATGGCCGTCGCGCATTACAATGGTGCGGTCGGCCATTTGGGCTAGGGTGTCATTGTGCGTTACAATGACGAAGGTTTGGCCAAATTCCTTGCGCAACCAGAAGAATAGCTCGTGCAGTTCCTGCGCGTTCTTCGAGTCGAGGTTGCCGCTAGGCTCGTCGGCAAAAATGATTTCGGGAGAGTTGATGAGGGCGCGGGCCACCGACACGCGCTGCTGCTCGCCGCCGCTCATCTCGCTAGGCTTGTGGTCGACGCGGTGGTCGAGGTTGAGCAGGCCAAGTAGCTCGCGGGCCCGCACGCGCACTTCTTTTTCGGAGCGGTCGGCGAGATAGGCCGGCAGGCACACGTTTTCGATGGCCGTAAACTCAGGCAGCAGGTTGTGAAACTGGAATACGAAGCCAATGTGGCGGTTGCGAAACTTAGCCAGCGAGGTGCGACCCAGGCTGGTTACCGACTGCCCATCGAAGAGCACTTCGCCCGAATCGGGGTTGTCGAGGGTACCCAGAATATGCAGCAGCGTGCTCTTGCCGGCTCCCGACGACCCGACGATGCTCACAATTTCGGCCCGCTTAATAGTGAGGTCGATGCCCTTGAGCACTTCCAGCGAGTTGTAGCTTTTGCGGAGGTTGATGGCTTGTAGCAAGAGGAAAAAATAAGGCTAGCGAGTATAGGGCAAAGCTACGCGGAAAGCCGGGCGGGCGTTGGGAAGAAGTGATGGAGCAGTGGAGTGAGGAGATGATGAAGCTAAGGCGCTTGGCCAGCCCAGGCCTTCTGCCCTATCTCCCAATTACCCCATCACCTCTTTACCCCATCACCCCATTACCCTTCCCGGCCCTACCTTCGCGCCAGTAAAAAACTCCACCCCTACCCCCTCCGATGAATATTCACGAGTATCAAGGCAAGGAAATCCTGAAAAAGTACGGCGTGCGCGTGCAGGAAGGCCTCACCGCCGACACTGCCGAAGAAGCCGTAGAAGCCGCCAAAAAGCTCACCGAGCAAACCGGCACCAGCTGGTACGTCATCAAGGCGCAGATTCATGCCGGCGGCCGGGGCAAGGGCGGCGGAGTGAAGCTCGCCAAAAACCTGGAGCAGGTAAAAGACATCGCGGGCCAGATTATCGGTATGCAGCTCGTGACCAAGCAAACCGGCCCCGAAGGCCGCTTGGTAAACAAAGTTCTCATCGCCCAGGATGTGTATTACCCCGGCGAAAGCCCCACCAAGGAGTACTACATGAGCGTACTGCTCGACCGCACCAGCGGCAAAAACGTTATCATCTACACCACCGAGGGTGGCATGGACATCGAGGAGGTAGCCGAGTCGCACCCCGAGAAAATCCTGAAAGAATTCATTGACCCCGCCGTGGGTCTGCAAGGCTTCCAGGCCCGCAAAATCGCCTTCGGCCTTGGCCTAGAGGGTGAGGCGCAGAAGGAAATGGTAAAGTTCGTGACGGCTTTGTACAAGGCGTACGACGAAACCGACTCGGCCATGTTCGAGATTAACCCGGTGCTGAAAACGTCGGACAACAAAATCTTGGCCGTTGACGCCAAGGTGACCCTGGACGACAACGCCCTCTATCGCCACAAGGATTTCATCGCCCTGCGCGACACCAACGAGGAAGACCCGCTGGAAGTAGAGGCTAGCGAAAGCAACCTGAACTACGTGAAGCTCGACGGCAACGTGGGCTGCATGGTAAACGGCGCCGGCCTAGCCATGGCGACCATGGACATCATCAAGCTGAGCGGCGGCGAGCCCGCCAACTTCCTCGACGTAGGGGGTGGAGCCAACGCCCAGACGGTTGAAGCTGGTTTCCGCATCATCCTGAAGGACCCGAACGTGAAGGCTATCCTCATCAACATCTTCGGCGGCATCGTGCGTTGCGACCGTGTAGCCAACGGCGTGGTAGAAGCCTACAAAAAAATCGGTGATATCCGCGTGCCCATCATCGTGCGCCTGCAAGGCACCAACGCTGAAGAAGGCGCTCGCATCATCGACGAGAGCGGCCTGAAAGTGTACTCGGCTACCCTGCTGAAGGACGCCGCCTCCCGCGTGAAAGAAGTGCTGGCGATGTCGTAAGGCACCCTAGCCACCCCCAGTTTTAAAAGCCTGTCTGGTAACCCAGGCGGGCTTTTTTGGTTAGTACTGAATAAAGTAAGTGTCATGGAGCGCGCAGCAAAGCATCTCGTCTGCTGGCGCTAGGGTAACTAATGCAACGACGTGAGCGAGATGCTTCGCTACGCGCTCCATGACAAGGCGTTTTCATTCTCCCATTCTCCCCCTTTTCCACCATGGAATTTACCCGCTTAGGAAACACTGGCTTGCAGGTTTCCAAAATTTGCCTGGGCACGATGACCTACGGCACGCCCACCGAGCGCTGGCCCTGGGCCCTCGATGAGGAGGCTAGCCGGCCCTTTATTCAAAAAGCCCTGGAGCTGGGCATCAACTTCTTCGACACCGCCGATGTATACAGCAACGGGGCTAGCGAAGAAGTAGTGGGCCGCGCCCTGCGCGACTTTGCCAAGCGCGACGAAGTGGTACTCGCCACCAAAGTATTTAACCCGATGGGGCCGGGGCCGAATGACAAAGGCCTCTCGCGCAAGCACATCATGAGTGCCATCGACGCCAGCCTGAAACGGCTAGGCACCGACTACGTGGACCTCTACCAGATTCACCGCTGGGACTACGATACCCCCATCGAAGAGACGCTGGAGGCGCTACACGACGTGGTGAAGGCCGGCAAGGCGCGCTACATCGGGGCTAGCAGCATGTTTAGCTGGCAGTTTGCCCAGGCGCTATACCTGGCCGACAAGCACAACTGGACACGCTTCGTGAGCATGCAGCCGCATTACAACCTCGTGTACCGCGAGGAGGAGCGCGAAATGCTGCCGCTGTGCGAAGACCAGAAAATCGGTGTCATTCCGTGGTCGCCGCTGGCTAGGGGTCTGCTCACGGGCGGCCGCTCGAAGGAGCGCAACGAAACTGAGCGCGCTAAAACCGACGCTTTCGGCAAAAGCCTCTACGGCCGCGACGACGACTTCGCGGTAGCCGACCGCGTGACGGAGATTGCGAAAGAGCACGGCCTGCCCAACGCCCAAATCGCCCTGGCCTGGATGCTGAGCAAGCCCGTTATTACTGCGCCCATCGTGGGGGCTAGCAAACCCGGCCACCTTGAAGATGCCGTGGCTGCCGTGGGCGTACGGCTATCGGCTGAGGAAATAAAGCGGTTGGAGGAGCCCTACCAGCCGCACCCGGTACTGGGCTTCAGCTAGCATAGCTGGACTCTGGGCAGGGTCAGCCCTGGCTGAGTGGGCTAAACTTCTTGCCGCTTTACTGTGTTAGGGCACTTATATTTACCCGGCAGCCTGGCTCAACCGCTGAGCCAATAGTTGCGTATATCCCTGAAAACCATAATTTTGCCTCATGGAAGTTGCGAGCTACACCCTGGCCGAAGCCACTACGGCGGCCCCCTACCTCGATTACGCCCGTTGCGTGGATGCCGACAACCGGCCCGCCAACCACGGCGGCGACTGGCCCACCGTGGGGGAGGTGTACCCTGTACGCGTGGTAGAAAGCCGCCTCGAAGGTATTCCGCTGGTGCACGTGCTCACCTTCGATGGACCGGCCCCCTACTACAATGCCTTTGCGCCGCACCGCTTCGAGCTGACGCATCGCATCTATCTGAACTAGCGCCTACTGCTTTTTCATAAAAAAAGCCCTGGCTACTGCTAGCCGGGGCTTTTCATTTTTACGCCCCCCTTGCGCCGGGTGCTATTGCACGCTGCTGGTGGCTGTCGAGTCGCCCTCGAAGGTATCGTGATAACCCAGGCCGTTGAGCGTAAATGTGGTGGACGTAGTGCGGCGAATTTCCCGGGCCTCGCCCGTTAGCTTGAGGTAGGCGGCGCCAGTGTAGGCGGTGATGCCGGCACCGGGGCGCGGGTTGTTAGCTGGCTGCGGGCCCGGCTTGCAGATACCGTCGCGCATAGCCTTGGCCGTGAGCGTAGTGCGGCGGTCGTCGCCGTTGAGCTGATACACCCGCACGGCGGCCACCTGCGGGCAGCCGGCCTGCTCTACCGTGGTCCAGTCAATCTGCACTGGCACAACCACTTTCTTGGTCTGGCCCACCAGCATATTGCCGGTGTACGTGTGGGTATAGGCACGCGCGCCTCCCGCTTTTATAAACGTTGTGTCGAACCGCAAAACCTTAGCATTGCCAGTGGCCGACGGGCTGCTTTGCACCGCCGTAGTGGCTTCGCGGCAAGAAGCCAGGCCAGCCACCGCACCGAGGGTAAGGAGTATTTTTTTCATAAGAATATGTGCTAGCAATAAGCGGTCTTTAGTAGCCCGCCTGCCAAAGATAGCGGGCCTCATACGCACTCCTTTGCCAAAAGGTGCGGCTAGCTTGGGGAGAGCCGGGCGCTTCTTTCTTAAGTCCTTTTAACTACTAAAAAAGGCCTACTTGCTGACGCAAGCAGGCCTTTTTTGAGTATGCTACGGGCGGCGTAAAGCAATAAGTTATTTGCCTTCGGCTACGCCGGCGTTTTCTTCGGCTTGCACGGGCACCGACTCACCCTGCACTTTCAGCTCTACTTCCATATTGCCGCGGGTACCCACCGAGTACGGGCAGATTTTGTGGGCCTGGCGCACCATTTCAATCGTCTTGGCGCGGTCAAATGATTTAAGGTCAATATCCAGCACGGCGCTCAGGCCATAACCTTCGCCCTCCTGAAACAAGGATACCGAGCACTTTACTTCCGTATTCGGGTCGAGCTTGTCATTATTGCGCTGCGCAATAACGAGCAGCGCCTGCTGGAAGCACGACGAATAACCGGCGGCAAACAGCTCCTCGGGGTTGGTAGCGCCCTTTTTGCCACCTAGCCCTTCGGGCACCGACATCTCGAGGTCGATAATACCCGTGGCTGAGCGCACGTGGCCGCTGCGGCCGCCTACGGCCGTAGCATCGGCCGTGTAGAGAGTTTTTTTGGTAGATTCCATGTGGAAGTGAAAATTGTCAGGTTCAAGGTTAGCTAACCGATTTTTGGCCTTCAGGGTTGTGCCGGGGCTGGCCCTTTCCGGTAAAATAGCCATCTCTGGTTTGGCAGGGCCAGCTTTTATCGCTACTTTTGCAGCCCTCCCCGGGTCTCGTAGTACAACGGATAGTATAGGAGCCTCCGAAGCTCTAGATTTAGGTTCGATTCCTAACGAGACCACAAGAAAGGCCCTCACAGTATTGCGAGGGCCTTTTTATTTTATTCTGAGGCAGTTTAGCGAATCTCACCCTGCGCTCGGTCAGAGAACTAGCTAAGCAGAAAGTACGATTCAGCTTCTTCGAGAACAGCTTAAGCATCAAGAGGTAGTCATTCAGATGGAGAATACCATCATCGAAGGCAAAGGCCAGGTGCTAGATTTACTGAAGGATGGGTTTAACCGACCAAACTAGGTACTCCTATGCGACTAAATACCACCTACTTGCTTACGGGCACCCTGCTGGTAGCTGCCTCAGTTGCACAGGCGCAAAGCGCCTTCAGCATAGGTCCACTAGCCGGCCTAACTGTAGCTGGTACGAACCCGAGCACCAGCCCTGATGTGACCATCACCTACCGCACGGGCTTCGAGGCGGGCGTTCAGAGCGTCGTACAATTTGGCCAAATCGCCATCCAGCCTTCTTTTAGGTTTTCCCAGAAGGGCTTATATCACCACTACGGGTCAGGCAAGTATAACCGGGATACTGACTTTCGGCTTAATTACCTGACACTTCCTCTTAATCTGGCTTATTCGCTTCGTTCCAATGGCCAGGGTCTACACGTATTTGCAGGCCCTTACGCCGCGATGCTGCTTGGGGGCACTTATCAGCAGAAGATTCACGACCTCACCCCAGGGGGCTCTGGCGACCAGTATTACGAGGGTGATATAAAGCCAGGAGAGGAGTATCGGGTGCCACCAGTGGGCACCACTTACTATCCCCTACTCTGTCACCGCTTCGACCTAGGTGTGCAGACGGGCCTAGGCTACCGATTTGGAAAACTCTTGGCACAGGCAAGCTTCGGCTTTGGCCTGCGCGACTTGGGCCCGGAGATGCCCTCCGCTCATAACCGCATGGCGCAGGCTTCACTTAGCTACTTATTTACGCCTTAACACTCGTCACACTCCGATACCTCTGCTGTGTATCAGCTATACCTTACTTCCAGGTAGCCCCAGACGGAGTTGCGGCGGGGTGCAATCAACCAACCTAATTAATTTATTATGCATCTACGATTACTTGCTAAATCCTTAGTAGCCGCCACATTACTATTCAGTACACTAAGCTGTGCTAAAAAAGAAGACACTCCTGCTCCAGTGCGCGGCACAGGTAGCTATAAGGTTAGCGGCCGTCCGGTAAGTGGGATATCGATGGCCTACGTGTCTACGAACGCTGCTCAAAAAACGGATAGATTATCTATTGTCCTTTCGGACACGCCCACCTATCAGAGCACTACTCAAACAGTTTACCTTATCTTCGAAAAGCCCACTACCCAGCCAGCCACTGCTTACCTGCTCACGGAGATGAGTTACACGCCCGACAATACCAACAACTTCAATAAAGTCGACTACAGCATTAATCTATCGACTCTTCGAGAAACCAGCCCTGGTGTATTTTCGGGTACGTTCTCGGGTACCTCCACCTCGTCTGTTACAACTCCTACTCTCAGCGAAGGCGTCTTCACGGATGCGCGACTCTAATTTCTATTTATTCCTAACTCCCTAGCCCATGAAAATGCCTTTACCCTTTGCCAGCCTCCTGGTGCTAGCCACTTCCCTGCACATCGCCCAGGCCCAAACGCCTGCCAATACGCAGGGCAACCCGGCCCCGGCCAAAGCTCCTAAAACTGCTGACCACCGGGCCGCCACCTACCAAGGCCCGATGGTTGTGAAGGATAGCAAAGCCCTGGGTCGGAAGATGGTGCAGAAAAGCAAGCCCACGGATATGAGGATGCCTTTACCGGTGAAAAAGTAAGCGCTACCAACCAGTTAAATCCCTCGTTGCGCGGCAGCTACCGCACCCTAACTGGCCACTCAAGACCCCAATCCTTACGCCACTGCGCACCAACTACAACTGCTACCCTATAGTCTTCAGATGCTAAAGTTGCGGCGGGGCGGGGTCAACCGACCAAACTGATGAAGTACTTGTTAGCAACCGTGTACGCTTCCCGTTCTAATAAGTCATTGGCGGGCAGAGGTTAAGCCACTTGTTTAAAGTCGATAGGTGTCATAAAATTCAGGTCCTAGTGGGGCCGTTGGGTGTTGTAGCCGAGCATCCACTCGTCCACGAGTTGGCGCGTGTGGGCTAGGGCTGGCGGGCAAGGAAAAGTCAGTTCGATGATGACTAGCCTAAGAAAAAGGTGGCTTTAAGAGCAGGTCTAGCATACCCGAAAATACCATCCTAAACAAGGTGTTAAAAAAGCCCCCTAAAACCTACGTTTTAAGGGGCTTTTTCATGAAATCTGTAACAGTAAAAAACATTATTATTTTTATATTATTACACTAATATCAACGACTACGGCACAGTGGTGTACTGCACCCGGAAGGAGCCATCCGTAAACTGCATAGTCTCGGTTTGTGTCGTCCACTTCTTCTCGCGCAGGAGATTCGCCTGGAATCGTCCTTCTACCACTTTAGCCACGGTATCGAGCCGCGTAATCTCCAAGACAGGTAAGCCGGTTGCATCCGCCGTCACGTAGCGATTGGTAGGTAACGGCGTCGCCACCGACTAACATGACCCACGAAGCCGGTAAGGCCTGCACAGGCGTGAGTTGGGGCGAGGCAGGCAGTGGGAAGCCCAGAGAAAGCAATTCAGAGTTTGCGCTATTACCAAACTGCCCAACTATATAAAACTGCGGGCTGGTCTTGCTGAACGTGCCACCACCCACAGCCACCCACAGCCACCCACGGAGCCTGGTTTTTAGTGGCTCGCATGAAAGACTCTTGCTGCGGCACCAAATCTACTTTTTTTCAAGCAGTGAGCCCTCCTAGTGGAAGGGTGCTTACTATAACGTACGACGAGACCATTATCATGAGTTTTACATGAATATTGCACTAAAAGGAGGCAGCAGAACAACTTAAAGGTTGCATACCTAAATAGTTTTTATAGGCACCGTTTCTAGTACACAGGTTGGCGCGCTCACTGTGCATAGCCGAGTTATACTCCACGGTCTTGTACTCATTCATCTCAGCCCAACCAGCCCGTAGGTCGCGGGGCAACTAGGGCTCACGCTGTCACTATTTTTACAGTGAGGCAAGTTTATTAATCAATTAAACTACCAGTGTGGTGGCTTTAGCAGCCGCACACCAAAAAAGGCAGGCTCCTTTCGGAACCTGCCTTTTTTGGTGTGCGGCTGCCTAAAAGCGAGCCAGTGGGGCGCTTACTTCTTGCGAGCGGGCGCCTTTTTTACCGGGGCCTTACGGCTGCGGGGCGAGCCGGTGCCAGTGGTCTTCTTGCCGGGCAGCTTCTTACCAGCGGCACGCAGCTCCGAGATGCTCGGGGCGGGGCCATACTTGGCTTCGGCAGCGTTGGTTTCGCCCGTCAGGTAGGGGTCGAAGTCCACGCGGCGGTTCAGGGCCTGGCCGGCGGCCGTCTTGTTGTCGGCAATCGGCTTGGTTTCGCCATAGCCACGGCTTTCGATACGCTCGGCCGGGATGCCGTGGTCTACCATGTACTTGCGGGCGGCAGCGGCACGCTCGTAGCTCAGGCGCAGGTTGTAGTTGTCATCGCCCTTGCTGTCGGTGTGGCCGGCAATGCTGAGCGAGTAGTCGGGGTACTCGTTGAGAATCTGCACCATCTGCTCCAGCTTGGGGAACGACGAAGGCTTCAGCGTGGCCTTGTTGAAGTCGAAGTTGATGTACTTCGTGGCCTCGTTGAGGATTTTCTTCTGCTCGGCCTTAATCTCGGGGCAGCCTTTGTTGCTGGCGGGGCCGGCGCGGTCGGGGCAGCGGTCCTGGAAGTCGGGCACACCGTCGCCGTCGCGGTCAGCCGGGCAGCCGTTGGCATCTACCGTCACGCCGCTCGGGGTGTTGGGGCACTTGTCGAGGTAGTCGGGCACTTTGTCACCGTCCGAGTCGATGGGGCAACCCGAAGCATCTACTTTCACGCCGGCCGGGGTGTTGGGGCAGCGGTCGTCGGCATCAGCCACGCCGTCGCCATCGGCGTCGGGGCAACCCTGCAGAGCGGCTAGGCCCTTCACGTCGGGGCACTTGTCCTGGTAGTCAGCCACGCCGTCGCCGTCGGTGTCAACGGGGCAGCCGTTCATGTCAACTTTTACGCCGGTGGGCGTGTCGGGGCACTTGTCCTTGCGGTCGGCCACACCGTCGCCGTCAGTATCCTTGGCTTTGCCAAAAGCAACGGTCAGCCCAGCGCCGTACACCAAGAAGCGGTCGTAATATTTGCCGCTGCTCGAGTTGTCGATGTCGATATTATCGCCGGTGAAAGCGTAGTGCTGGCTAGCCGTAATATCCAGCGCTACGGCTGGGGCTAGCCGGAAGCGCAGGCCGGCCTGGCCAAACACCTCGGGGCGCCGCACCTGATTGAAGAAGCGGCCGGATGTGGCTGTTAAGTTAGGATTGAAAGTGAGGTAGTTGCCATTGCTATTAGCCACAAAGAAACCACCGCCACCCATCAGGTAAGGCTGAATGAAGGCGTCTTCCTTGATAAACTTGCCGTTGTTGAACTTCAGCTTCAGGCCGAGGTCAAACATAGCAATTTTAGCATTGAACTCGTTGCGCGGGGCAGCATCAGCCGTGAAGCGGTACTTCTGGTAGTTGCCTAGCAAGCTAATGTCAAACGTGGGTGACAGGTAACGAGTGATGTGAGCGCCAATCCCTACTTGCAGGGGGAAGTGCATCACGCCGAAGTCGCCACCCAGGTTGCCCTGGTATTGCAGGTAGCTGACATTGGCCCCGATAGCCGTTTTGCGGTCAGGCGTTTGGGCCTGCGCCGATGTGGCGCTCAAGCCCGCTGCTACTAGCAACGTGCCTGGCAACAACCTCCGAAGAGTGGAAGAGATTTGGCTCATATAAAAAGGTAAAAAGGTGGGGTTAGTCAATTTTGTATACTCTCTACGCAAAATCTTAATCAATGGTAATAAAAAGAACTTATAAAGCGTGTATCTATCTCACTACCAACTTAAAGTAGGTTTTTCAATTAATTCACATAAGTTCCACTACGGCGCTTTTATTTAGGAAACTGCCCCGCGCAAGCCGGTGGTTGCCCGAATACGTGGGGCAACTAGGGAGGGGCTAGCATCCCTGTGCGCCAGGGCTCAGGCCTAGTAGCCAGAGTTCTGGGTAAGCACGCCGCCGCTGAGGGTGATATGGCTGAGTGGAATGGGCATTACCTCGTTCTTACCAGCCTTGCAACATTTACGGGCCAGCACAGTAGCGGCCCGGCCCTGGCGTACCAAGTCGAAATTGCGGTAAGCGTCCGCTCTACGCAGTGCTCTTTCCAGATAGCTTGGCGCAAGGTCTCCTGTCTAGGGGTACCCAGGGCAGCTAGCCAATAAGGTGCTCGCCGACTTGTGCGCGCCTGCCCTGGTGGCCCTGCACGATGCGCTGCTGGTGCTGGCCCCTAACCGCAAGCCGAACTTTACGCGCTGGATGAGCACGTACCTCCAGGGCAACCCGTGAGTGAAAGCCACCAAGTACGAAATAAGGCAATATTTTTTGTAAGCTGGCCAGCCTACGCGGCCAGCGAAGGGCTTGTACAGCTAGGGCACACGTGGGCTAGCTTTCATTGTTGGCACTCCGCAACCACCTGCGGCAGCTTAGCAGTTACTACACACTTGTGAGTGGCAGCCTAGACTGCTCGTCCTTCTTTAGGTGCAGGCTGCTAGGCCAGGCAGGTTTTCAGCAACCCTTGCCAGGCTCTACCTTTCCGGTTACTATTTATCCCCACTGCTTTCATGAAACACCCAAAATCGCTCTTCCACGCTGCCTTGCTGCTAGCTTTGGGGCTAGCCGGTTCCCAAGCCCAGGCCCAAACCAAGGCCAAACCTAAGCCTAAAACTACCACGCCAGCCGCAGCGGCTGCCACCGATAACATGCAGCAGTTCGTGGCGAGCCTGATGCAGAAAATGACGCTTGAAGAAAAAATCGGACAGCTCAACCTCGTGTCGGTCGGGTTCGACGTGACTGGCCCGGTGGTGAGCAAGGACGTGGATGCAAGCATCAAGAAGGGCTTAGTGGGTGGCGTACTCAATACCTACACCCCAGTGGCCGCCCGCAAGCTGCAAGAGCTAGCCATGAAAGAGTCGCGGCTGCACATTCCGCTTATTCTGGGCTACGACGTTATTCACGGGCACCGCACCATTTTCCCGATTCCGCTGGGGCTAGCCGCCAGCTGGGACCTCGACGCAATGGAGCGTAGCGCCCGCATCGCGGCCGAAGAGTCCTCGGCCGATGGCATCAACTGGGTGTATTCGCCGATGGTGGACATTGCCCGCGACCCACGCTGGGGCCGCGTGGCCGAGGGCGCCGGCGAAGACCCCTACCTAGGCTCGCGCATTGCCGAGGCCATGGTGCGCGGCTACCAAGGCCCCACCAACGACATGACCCGGCCCGAAAACGTGATGGCCTGCCTCAAGCACTTCGCCCTCTACGGCGCCGCCGAGGCCGGGCGCGACTACAACACCACCGACATGAGCCGCCAGCGCATGTACAACGAGTACCTGCCGCCCTACAAAGCCGCCATCAATGCGGGCGTGGGCTCGGTGATGTCGTCGTTCAATGACATCAACGGTATTCCGGCCACGGCCAACAAGTGGCTGCTGACCGACCTGCTGCGCAACCAGTGGGGCTTCACGGGCTTCGTGGCTACCGACTACACGGCCATTAATGAGATGGAGGCCCACGGCATGGGCGACGAGAAAAAGGTATCGGAACTAGCCCTCAAGGCTGGCGTAGATATGGACATGGTGGGCGAGGTTTTTCTAAAGCAGCTAGCCACCAACCTTAAGGAAGGCACCGTGAGCCAGGCCGATATTGACCTGGCCTGCCGCCGCGTGCTGGAGGCGAAATACCGGCTGGGCCTCTTCCAGGACCCCTACCGCGGCGTGACCGAGGCCCGCGCCAAAGCCACCATGATGAAGCCCGCCTTCCTGGCCGATGCCCGCGATATCACGCGCCGCACGCTGGTGCTGCTCAAAAATGACAAGCAGACGCTACCGCTGAAAAATACGGTGAACATTGCCGTGGTGGGCCCGCTGGCCGACCGCGCGCAGGATATGATTGGCAACTGGAGCGCGGCCGGCAAGGGTGACCAGGCCGTATCTATCCTGCAGGGAATCAAAAACGTGGGGGGCGCCGGCGTGCGCGTGACCTACACCCAGGGCGTAAACGTGACCGACGACGACCAGTTGATTAAACGCCTCAACCAGTATGGCGGCGAGGGCTACCAGCTGGCCATCGACCCGCGCCCGGCCGAAACCACCATTGCCGAAGCCGTGCGCGCCGCCCAAAGTGCCGATGTGGTGGTGGCCGTGGTGGGCGAAAGCCAGGGCATGACTGGCGAGGCCGCCAGCCGTGCCGACATCGGCCTGCCCGGCCGCCAGCTTGATATGCTCAAGGCGCTCAAAGCCACCGGCAAGCCGCTAGTGGTGGTGCTCGTAAATGGCCGCCCGCTCACCCTGCCCTGGGAAAGCCAGCACGCCGACGCCATCCTCGAAACGTGGTTTGGCGGTACGCAGGCGGGCAATGCGGTGGCCGACGCCCTGTTTGGCGTGTACAACCCTAGCGGCAAGCTCACCATGACCTTTCCGCAGTCGGTAGGCCAGGTGCCCATCTACTACAACCACAAAAGCACCGGCCGCCCCTACGGCGGCGTGGCGCTCGATAAGTATAAGTCGCGCTACCTCGACGTGCCCAACGACCCGCTGTACCCCTTTGGCTTTGGCTTGAGCTACAGCACTTTCACCTACTCTAAGCCCACGGTGAGCCAGACCAGTATCGGCCAGGGCCAAGGCCTCGATGTGACGGTGACCGTGCAGAACACCGGCCAGTACGACGGTGCCGAAGTGGCCCAGCTTTACCTGCGCGACCTCGTGGGCAGCAGCACCCGCCCGGTGAAGGAACTGAAGGGCTTCCAGAAAATTACCCTCAAAAAGGGCGAAAGCCGCCGGCTCACCTTCCACCTCGCGGCCGACGACCTCAAATTCTACAACGACGACCTCAAATTCGTGGCCGAGCCCGGCGAGTTTCAGGTAATGGTCGGCGGCAACTCGCGCGATGTGCAGATGGCTAGCTTCACCCTGGCCCAATAAGCTACCCCGCTTCCTGAGCTTTTGTTAACCCCAAAAAGCGGCTGTCACGCATGTGGCAGCCGCTTTTTGCGTTTGTGACCCTAGCGGGTTGCTTACGCTTCGTCTTTCAGCGAAGCCATGTCGATGACGTAGCGGAAGCGCACTTCCTCGTCCAGCATCTTATCATAGTCATTGTTAATTTCTTGCATATCAATCATCTGCACCTCGGGCAAGATGTTGTTTTCGGCGCAGAAGTAGAGTACTTCCTGGGTTTCGGCAATGCTGCCGATGATGGAGCCCGCCACCGAGCGGCGGTGCAGGGCCATCTCCATATTATTGAGCGGCGCTTTGTAAGGCCCCAGCAAACCCACCGTGGTGATGACACCGTTGCGCTTGGCCAGCTTCACGTAGTCGTTGACTTCAAACGCATCAGGAATGGTGATGAGGATGAAATCGTACTTCAACTCGTGCGCCTTCATCGAGTCCGAATCGGTCGAAATCAAGACCTCGTGGGCACCCAACTGTTCGGCGGCTTCGCGCTTATCCTTGTCGCGGGTCACGGCCGTGACGGTGGCCCCCATTGCCCGCGCTAGCTGCACGGCCATGTGCCCTAGCCCGCCGATACCCACGATGGCCACGCTTTTGCCGGGGCCCGCGCCCCAATACTTGAGGGGGGCGTAGGTGGTAACGCCGGCGCACAGGATGGGCGCGGCGGCGCTGCTATCCAGCCCGTCGGGGATGCGCAGCACGAAGTCTTCCTTTACCGTAATGTTGGTCGAGTAGCCGCCGAAGGTGTTGAAACCTTCGTTTTCGGGCTTCATGTAGCCGTTGTAGGTGGCCGTCCAGCTCACGGGGCCTTCGCAATAGTTTTCCTCCTTCTCGCGGCACGCCGGACACACGCCGCACGAATCAACCATGCAGCCTACGCCCGCAATATCCCCTACTTTAAACTTAGTGACGGCGCTGCCAACCTCATCGACGCGGCCGACAATCTCATGGCCCGGCACGCAGGGATAAATCGTGTTTTTTCAGTCGTTTTTAACCTGGTGCCGGTCGGAATGGCACACGCTGCAGTACAGAATATCGATGTGCACTTCGTCAGCCTTGGGCGCCTGGCGCTCGATTTCCATAGGCTTGAGGCCGTTGAAGAAGGAGCCGCTAGCCCCGTAGGCCTTGGGAGGAATGGGTTGCATTGGTTTGGAAAAGGAGTATTGGAAAGGCTGGAGTTATTTCGTTAATGGCTAGAGTAATGCGAGAGTTACGGCACGCTGGGCCACTGGCTAGCTCAACCTAACCATTGCGCACAAAAAACCGTCGGGCTGAGTTGGTCGAAGCAGCTCTACCACCCCGCCAGATTACCAATCCAGCGGGGCGGCAGCACTGGTTCGACCAGCTCAGCCTAACGGTTTTTGCCTGGGTGCCGTGGTTAATTCACCACGGCCGGGCTAGGGTTTTTAACGTACTTATTCAGCCACGTATCCATCTCCCAAAGCATGTGCATAAGGTTTTCGCGGGCGGCGTAGCTATGCGCCTCGGCGGGCAGCACCACGTAGCGCGCCGTAGCACCCTGGCCCTTGAGGGCAGCGTAAAAGCGCTCACTCTGAATGGGAAACGTGCCCGAGTTATTGTCAGCCTCGCCGTGAATGAGCAGAATGGGCGTCTTGATTTTGTCGGCGAAGTTGAAGGGCGACATAGCATCGTACACGCCCTTAGCCTGCCAGTACGTGCGCTCCTCGCCCTGAAAGCCGAAGGGCGTGAGCGTGCGGTTGTAGGCGCCGCTGCGCGCGATGCCCGCCTTAAACAAGTTGGAGTGGGCTAGCAGGTTAGCCGTCATGAAAGCCCCGTAGCTGTGGCCCATCACGGCCACGCGGCCAGGGTCAACCACACCCAGGCGCTGGCCTTCGTCGATGGCGGCCTTGGCGCTGCTCACCAGCTGCTCGGTGTAGGTGTCGTTGGGCTCGGCGGTGCCTTCGCCCACGATGGGCACCGTGGCCCCTTGCAGCACGGCGTAGCCCTGCGTGACCCAGTACACGGGCGTGGCCCAGCTGAGGCGGGTGAAGGTGTAGGGCGAACCGCTCACCTGCCCGGCATTGGCTTTATCCTTGAATTCGACCGGGTACGCCTCCATCAACGTGGGCAGCGGGCCGTCGCTTTTCTTGTAGTTAGGCGGCAGGTAGAGGTTGGCCGTGAGGGCCACGCCGTCGGCCCGCTTGTAGTGCAGCACCTGCTTGCGGAAGCTGCCGCCAAACTTGGCGTAGGGGTTGGCGAAGTGCGTGAGGGCTAGCGGCTGGCCTTTCTTACCTAGCTCGCGCAGGTAATAGTTGGGCACCTGGTCAACGGCCTCGCGGCGCGTCAGCAGCTCGGGCTGGCCTTTTTTGCCATCGAACATGGCCACCGGCACCTCATAGTAGGGGGCAGCCGATTGCCATAAGCGGGTCGTTTTTTTGGTCGCCAGGTTCAGCTCATCCACAAACGGCCGGTCGCCCTCGGGCGAGGCGCCCTGGCCCGTGAGGTAGATGCCCTGGCCGCCCTGGGCTAGCCGCAGCACCGGGCGGCCCTGGGCATTGCGCCGCGTAGAGGGCGAGCCAGGGTTGTTATATTTATCCTGGGATGAGCCATCGAAGAGCACTTTTAGCGGCTGGCCGGGCTGGGCTGGGTCGAGCTGCCAGGTGGTTTCGTGGCGGTCGGCCCAGCGGTAGCCATCTACCAGCGCCAGGTGGTCGGTGCCCCAGGTGAGGCCCGCATAGCGCAGTGGCAGCGCGGCCAGTTCTTGCGGGCTGGTGAAGGGTGCAGCCAGCAGAAATACCTTGTCGCGCACGGCCGTTTTCACCTTGGGGTCGCCGCCATCCTGCGCCTCGGCGTAGCTGATGGTAGCGGGCGCATCGGTGCGCCAGCCGTGGCTGCGCGGGCCGGTGGGTACGGCGTCGAAGTTGGTGGGCACATTGTCGGCTAGCGGCAGGTCGGCGATGGTTTTCACCACGGCCCCGCTTGCCAGGTCCAGCACATCAATGCGCTGCGCAAAATCATCGATGGGCAATGTGTACGAGTACGGCCGGTGAGCGGCGCGCACCAGCGCGTAGCGGCCATCGGGCGAGGGCGACACCGAGCGCAGCACACCTGGCTGGCCTAGCGGCTGGGCGCTGCCATCGGCTAGCTTCACTTTCATGAGCTGCGAGGTGGCGTAGTAGTCGAAAATGCGCTCGTCAGCAGGGTTTTTCAACAAATCCTGGTAGGTTCGGGCGCCCGATTTCTTGCCCCCGCCGCTCTCCTGTACGGCCGGGCCGGTGGGCGCGGCATCGGCAGCGGGTGCGGCACCTCGGCCGGCGGGCACTACCCTAGCCAGCAGCGTTTGGTTATCCGACACCCACTCGAAGGAATTGCCAAATACATCGTTGAGCGGCGTAGCCAGCAGGCGGCGCGCGCTATTGGTGGCTACGTCGGCCACCCACAGCTCCACGCGGCCGGGGCTGCCATCGGTGGCGGGCACGGTGAGTGCAAAGGCCAAGTGCTTGTTATCGGGCGACCAGCTAGGGCTGCTGATGCGCGCCTGAGCGGGTAGGCCCTGCACCGGCGTTTCGGCCCCGCTAGGCAACTTCTTAAACTGCATTCCTACCGCGTAGCTCACGCGGCTAGGGCCATTGGTGCGCGGGTTGAGGCGCAGGCCAGCTAGCCGTAATTCGGGCTGCGAAAGCTCGGCGATGCTTGGAAAATCCTGTACAGCCAAGATGGCTAGCACACTGCCATCGCTCGACGGACTCACGCGCGGTGTAGGCGCGGCGAGCAACAGGTCGCGCAGGGCAGCTGGCGGCTCATGGTACTGAGTTTCCTGGGCCATGGCCGGACCCGCTAGCAAGAGCAGGGCTGGTAAGATTTTTTTCATGAGAGCAGTAGGGCTGGTAAACAGAAAACGTCGGGCTGAACAACAAACAAGCATCTTGTCAGCAGTCGCTGGGTAATGACCCAAACAATGCGAACAAGATGCTTCTCGTTGTTCAGCCCGACGTTCAATGTTACGCCAAACTGCTTAATTTATCGCTTATAGGCGGCCGAAGTTCAAGCCTAAAATCAGCACGATACCGATTACCATCAAAATCAAATACGTCTCTACCGAGCCGGTTTGCACGTTGCGCAGCAGCTGGCCGCCGGCTAGGGTCACGCGCCCCACACCGTTGGCGATGGGGTCGATGATGCCATTTTCCACAAACTTGTAGAGGCCGGTCGAGAGCGCCATCACGGGCTTCACGATGAGGTTGTCGTAGAGCTCGTCGATGTAGTATTTGTGGTACACCAAGTTCTCGGGAGCCGAGCGCTGGGCATCGTCTTCGGCGGGGCGCTGGGCGCGGGCTACGTATAGCACATAGGCGAACACGATGCCGACTACGGCTACCAATACCGAGATGCCCATCAGCATCAACTCAGTGTTGTGCTCAGGCTCGGTGTTGAAAGCAGCCGGTAGAATCTGGCGAGAATACGTGAAAATCGGGGCCAGGAAATCGGCCAGGTAATGCTTACCTACAAACATAGGCGCGCCCATGAAGCCGCCCACGGCCGAGAGAATGGCCAGCACAATCAGCGGCAGCGTCATGCTAGCCGGCGACTCGTGCAGGTGGTGGCGCTGCTCCTCAGTGCCCCGGAACTCGCCGAAGAAGGTCAGGAACAGCAGGCGGAACATGTAGAACGCCGTCAGGAACGACGTGAACACACCAATGGCCCACATCACTTTGCTGTGCTCATACACGTGACTCAGAATCTCATCTTTCGAGAAGAAACCCGCGAACGGTGGAATACCCGAAATGGCCAAGCAGCCAATCAGCATCGTCAAGAACGTGATGGGCAGCGCTTTGCGCAAACCACCCATGCGGCGCATGTCCTGCTCATTGCTCATGGCGTGAATAACCGAGCCTGCGCCCAGGAAGAGCAGCGCCTTGAAGAAGGCATGGGTGAGCACGTGAAAAAACGACGAGGTGTAGCCCATCACGCCCAGCGCCAAGAACATGTACCCTAGCTGCGACACGGTGGAATAGGCCAGTACTTTCTTGATATCATTCTGAGCCAAGCCGATAGTGGCGGCGAAGAGCGCCGTGGCTAGCCCGATGATGCCGACTACTTCCAGCGTTTGGGGGGCTAACGTGAACAGTACATTCGAGCGCAGCACGAGGTAGATACCAGCCGTTACCATGGTAGCGGCGTGGATGAGGGCCGAAACCGGCGTGGGGCCGGCCATAGCATCGGGCAGCCAGGTATAGAGCGGCAGCTGCGCCGACTTACCCATCGCACCCACGAAAAGCAGTAGCGTAATGGCCGTGCACACGCCCACGCCGTAGGTACCAAACTGGCCCAGGCTAGCCTCCTGAAACACCTCGGCGTACTGCACCGAATTGAAGGTGAGGTACATCAGGAAGATGCCAAGCAGGAAGCCCAAGTCGCCCACGCGGTTGATGATGAAGGCTTTTTTGGCGGCGTTGTTGTAGCTGGTGTTCTTGTTCCAGAAGCCAATGAGCAGGTACGAGCACAGCCCTACGCCTTCCCAACCAATGAAGAGAATGACGAAGTTGGCGCCCAGCACTAGAATCAACATGCTGAACACAAACAAGTTGAGGAAGCTAAAGAACTTCCCCACGTTCTCGTCGTGGTGCATGTAACCGATGCTGTAGATGTGGATAAGCGTGCCCACCCCCGTAATCAGCAGCAGCATGAGCAGGCTCAACTGGTCAATCTGGTAGCTGAATGGGATTTGCAGCGAGCCTACCGAAATCCAATCGAACAGGTTGACGGTATACTGGTACTTGAAATTGACGAACAGGAACACCGACAGCAGGAACGACCCTAGCACGGCGAGCGTGCCGATGGCACCGGCTACGGTACCCGACAACTTCCTATTCAGCAAACCATTAAGGAGAAAACCCAGAAAGGGTAGCCCCGGAATCAGGACGTACAGCAGGGTTGAAAAAGGCGCCGTGGCACCGGGGAGAACAGTTTCTTGCATAAGATAACTAACGACTGAGCGAGGGCAAATGCCGGGCGCGGCCGGGCATCAACAACCGGTTTTTACCCTTTCAACCGGCTGAGCAGGTTGACGTCGGTATTCTGGAAATTGCGGTAAATCATGACGATAATGCCCAGACCCACCGATACTTCGGCGGCGGCTACGGCCATGATAAAGAACACGAATACCTGGCCGTTGGGGTCGGCGCGGTAGGCGGCGAAGGCCGTCAGCAGGATATTCACAGCATTGAGCATCAACTCGATGCACATGAAGATAATGATGGCGTTGCGCCGGATGAGTACCCCCGTTACGCCAATGCAGAAGAGTGCGGTGGCGAAAAACACGTAGTACTGCAACGGCACTTCGTGAATGACGGCGGGAACAATGGAAGCGTTGGTCATGGCAAGAAAGCTGCGGAAAAGCCGGCCGGCCTGAGCCAGCTTAGCGGGCAAAGTTACACCGCAGAGTTAACGGATTCAACGGATTTCGCAGATACGCCCCCTGCGTGGGCTGGCTAGGCTAGTGCTAAGGACCCGTTTGCTGCGCAAACCCCCTAGCAGGGGAGCGAAGTACCGTAGCTCTGCAATCCGTTGAATTTGCCAAATCTGCGGTAAAATATTGCGTAAGTTGCTGCGTCTGCTTAGCCACGATGGAAGCTTTTGCCCTACCCCTTTCCGCCCTCATGACGACCGCCGCCGGCCAAGACCAGCAGATACAAACGGCGGTGCGCGAGCAGCGCGGCCGCCTGCTGCGGTTTATCGAACGGCGCGTGCCCGACCCCGACGAAGCCGAGGATATTCTGCAGGATGTCTTTGCTGAGCTCGTGGAAAGCTACCGGCTGCTCAAGCCCGTGGAGCAGGCAGCGGCCTGGCTGTTTCGGGTGGCTCGCAACCGCATCATCGACCGTTACCGGCGCGTACCGGCCCAGCGTACGGTATCGCTCGATGCGCCACTGGGTGGGGCTAGCGACGGCGAAGAGCCCGCCCGACTCTTACAAGACGTGCTACCAGCCCCCGATGACTCGCCCGAAAACCGGCTGCTGCGCGAAACCATCATGGACGCCCTCACCGATGCCCTAGCCGAGCTACCGGCCGAGCAGCGCCAAGTGTTCGTGTGGCACGAGTTGGAAGACAAGTCTTTTAATGAGATGGTAGTTGAAACCGGCGTGCCGCTCAAAACCCTTATCTCGCGCAAGCATTACGCCGTGAAGCACTTGCGCAAACGCCTGCAAAAGCTATACGACGAGCTATTCACCGACTAGCCGGCTGCTCCCTTCTTCGCTCTAAAATTTTATCTAGATATGAACCGCTCCCTTTGGCTGAAAAAAGCCGTCAAATTTGTCTTTTTCGCGGCCCTGTTCGTGGCCATTGCCACGTTCGCCACCATGAGCTTGTGGAACTGGCTCATGCCCATGATTTTTCACCTGCCGCTGCTCACCTTCTGGCAGACGCTGGGTCTGCTTGTGCTCAGCCGCATCCTTACGGGTGGCTTTGGGCGCGGGGGCCAGGGTGGCTGGGCCCGAGGACGCGCCTGGAAGCGCCAGATGCAGCAGCGCATGGAAGCCTTTTCACCCGCCGAGCGCGAGAAGTTTCGGCAGCAGATGCGCAGCCGCTGCGCCGGCTCGTGGGGGCGGTCCGCTGCCGAGCCTACGGCTGAAACAACCGCTTAGCAGCTTTTAACTTACCTATGTGTCCAGCAAAAAGCTCGTTGTTTCGACGGGCTTTTTCTTATTCCGGTGTAGCATACACCCTGCGAGTCCAGGCTATTATTGGTTCGCTTGCAGACTTGCATAGTCTATGCTCAAACTATTGCTGGCTAGCTCGGAAGAGCTTTTGCTTTTCGTCTTTTGACAGGCTTTCGTAGCCCGAGCGCGAGATTTTGTCCAGAATCAGGTCAACTTCCTCGGGCGGCGTGGTGCTAGGGGCAGCTTTGCCAGCCGAGGCCGTGGTCCGACTCACTGCTACCGGGCTGCGGTGGGTCACTTTCATGGCTGGGCGGCCACGGAAGAGGCTGCTGAGCCAGTCGCCCACTGCTACTACCGGGCGGCCCATGTCGCGGCCAGCCTTGAGCTGTTTCACAAAAACGAAGCCTAGCAGGGCACCTCCCAGGTGCGTAATCTCGCCGCCGGGATTGCCGCCGTTGATGCCCGCCAGCGAAATCAGCACCACAGCCACAGCTATCCACTTGATTTTAACCGCCCCCAAGATGAAAAGCATGAAGGTATAATCGGGCAACAGCGTAGCGGCCGCTACAATAATGGCTGTAACCGACGCCGACGCCCCGATAACGGGTAAACCCAGCCCTGGCTGGAGTACAGGAATGAAATTGTAGGCCAACAGGAAGAACACAGCACCAGCTAGCGCCCCCAATACGTAGAGGCTCACTAGGCGCCGGTCGCCTAAATATTCCCGGATAATCTGCCCGAACCAGTAGAGGTTCAGCATATTAAACAAAATATGCAGGAAGCCTCCGTGCACAAACGCGTAGGTAAGCAGCGTCCAGGGGTGGCGTAGCAGCACCCAGCCATCCGATGAGAGGGCCAGTTGGCGCATGATGAGCGTGTAGGTACCGTTGGATTGGGCAATAAAAAATATTGCCCGCAGAATAATGAGGACGGCGAATACCAGCGCGTTGAGGATAATGAGCTGATTGAGCGCATTATCGCGGCGCGAAAAGGCATCGCGGATATCCTGGGTCAAACTCATAGCAAGCGAAGATTTTAGTAGAAGCGGGCGCGGCCGCTTTCCCAGAATTTAAGAATAATAAACCCAATCAGCAGCCCGCCGATGTGGGCAAAGTGGGCAACGTTATCGCCAGGCGCTTGGTGCACACCGCTGTACAATTCGTACGCGCCGTAGAAAAATACAAAATACTTGGCCTTAATGGGAAAGGGAAAAAAGAGCAAAAACAACTCGGTATTAGGAAACAGGTAGGCAAAGGCGAAGAGAATGCCGAACAGCGCGCCCGATGCCCCTAGCATACCACCGTTGGGCGAGTCGTGGATAGCGTGGTAAACTTCCTGCACGTGCTGCACAATGGCCTGTCGCAGGCCCTGGTCATTGGGATTGCGCTCTAGCGCGGCGGCGGCGGCTTCGTCTTCGGCCTGCTTAAAACCGCTTTGGCGCATAAACTGGTCGTAGTCGCCAGCGTTGGGGCTGCGCACCACCTCGGTATATACGGCGTCGAGCTTACGCATTTCATAGATGCGCACGCCCTGGTAAAGCACGCCGGCCCCCACGCCGCACATCAGCCAAAACGCCAGGAAGCGCTGCCCACCCCAGCGCTGCTCCAGCAGCGGCCCAAATGAGATGAGGCCGAACATGTTGGAGAAAATATGCCCCCAGCTGCCATGCAGGAACATATACGTAAAGAACTGCCAGACATAGAAGTATGGCGAGCCCGGCACGTACAAGCTGCCTAGCTGCGTGATGGGAATAGTACGCAGATTCTCCTGGGCCAGAAAGACGGCTAGGTTAATCAGCAGCAGGTTGCGAACGGTAGGCGTGAGATTGAACATGCAGGAGCGCCAAACTTCGAGTCTGGCGATTGAAACGAGAGAACAGCGACGCGGGGCAAAGGTCGCACCGGGCCGCTTACGCGCCAGCCTTGCGAAAGTAGGCGGCCAGCTGCTCGCCATCGAGTAACACTACAGTAGGGCGGCCGTCAGGCGTATAGTTGGGCACTTGGCAAGCAAAGAGTTTATCTACCAATGCATTGAGCTCAACATCGGGTAGGCGGGGCTGGCTAGTAGCCTGGGCCACACGCCGGGCCAAGGCTCGGGCTAGGGCCTCACGCCGGTCGAGACGCAGCGGCGCCGCGCCGCTTCGAAACTGCTCAATCAAGCCTTCCAGCAACTCTTTTTCGCCTTGGGCGGGCAAGTCGGCGGGCACGGCCTCCACGGCGATGGTATGGGGCCCAAACTCCGCAAAGCGAAACCCTAGCAAGTGCAGCGAGGGCGTGAGCTCGCCCAGCACGGCATAGTCGGCGGGCGAAAACGTGAGTGGGCGCGGAAACAGCAGTGCCTGCGAGTGGCCCCCGCCGCCCCGCTCCTGCCCCGCCGCGTACTGCTCGTAGAGGATGCGCTCGCGGGCCGCCTCCTGGTCAATCAGCATCAGGCCCGATTTCACGGGCAGCAACACGTAGCGGTTCAGCACCTGGGTGGCGCGCGGGTTGTGCGGCGCGCCACTACCGCCGCCGCTGGAGCTAACAGGGCTAGCCGGCCCCGCAGGCTGCGGGCGAGCGCGCTCGGCCGGGGCCGGGTGAGTGAAGGGTAGCTCGGGCAGCGGCGCTACCGGGGGCACTAGCGTCGCGGCGCCGATGGGCGCTTCCTCTTCGGTGGCCGGGCGCACAGGCTGGCCCAGTTCGCGGTAAAAGGCTTCGAGGTCACGCTTGGCTTGCTCGGTAGGCCGGGCCGGCGCCGCGCGCTCGGTGGGCGCCCGGTTGCCGCGAGCCGCCGCCGATACGGAAGAGGCTAGCGCGTCAGGGTTAAACTCCACGGCGCGGCGAGGGGCCGGCAACGCAGCCCCCTCGCCAAAGCTGTTGGCTCCCGACGAGGTGCGCAGCGGCCGGATGGGCGCAAAATTTACATCGCCCTCAAAGTCGAGCGATGGCGTGAGGCTGTGCACCCCTAGCGCCTGCCGCACGGCGGCGCGCACCACGGCGTACACCGTTTTTTCGTCCTCAAATTTTATTTCCGTCTTCGTGGGGTGCACGTTGATGTCGATGGCCTTGGGGTCGAGTTCCAGAAACAGCACGTAGAACGGATGCGTGTCGCGGGCCAGCAGCCCCTCGTAGGCGGCCAGCACCGCGTGGTTGAGGTAGGCCGAGCGGATAAAGCGGTTATTGACGAAGAAAAACTGGTCGCCCCGGCTTTTTTTAGCCGACTCAGGCTTGCCGATGTAGCCTTTCACCGTGATAAAGGGCGTTACTTCTTCACAGCTTGCCAGTTGTTCTTTATAATTATTACCCAGCAGGGCCACAATGCGCTGGCTCAGCTTGCCCGCGGGCAGGGCAAAAACTTCGAGGTCGTTTTGATAGAGTGAGAAAGTAATCTGCGGATTGGCCAACGCGATGTGCTGAAACTCATCCAAGATATGGCGCATCTCCACCGCATTGCTTTTCAAGAAGTTGCGCCGCGCTGGCACGTTGAAAAACAGATTTTTCACCGAAATACTGGTGCCATCGGGGCAGGCGGTGGGCGTTTGACTGCTCACCGCCGAGCCTTCTACGAGCAGCAGCGAGCCGGTTTCCTGACCGCGCTGCTTTGTGCGAATTTCGACTTGCGCCACGGCCGCGATGCTAGCCAGCGCTTCGCCCCGAAAACCCAGCGTGCGAATGCGAAACAGGTCCTCGGTCGAGCGGATTTTGCTGGTCGCGTGGCGCTCCAGGCTCATGCGTGCGTCGGTGGCCGACATGCCGGCGCCGTCGTCTACCACTTGCACGAGCTGCTTACCTGCCTCTTTTACAATAAGCTGAATACTAGTAGCGCCGGCGTCCACAGCGTTTTCGAGCAGCTCTTTCACCACCGAGGCCGGGCGCTGCACCACCTCACCCGCCGCAATCTGGTTGGCGAGGTATTCGGGCAGAAGTTGGATGATGTCGGGCATTCTGGGGGTCATGAAGCGATGAGGTAAGCAGGTTGAAGGGAAGTAGGTGGGCGAGCAACGGGCGAAAAAAGCGGGCGGCTACGGCCTACTTCTCACCTCATTACCTACTCACTTCATCCCTTCATCCCCGCCTACTGCCTACCTTTGCGGCCAATTTTGGGCTAGCTGCCCGGTTTACTTTCGGCTGCCAAGGGTTCTGGCTTGTATGGAACCGCTAGGGGCAGCCGGGGGTTCCGGCAGCATCCGTCGGCAAAAGTAGGCCGGCCGGACCGCCTTTTCTACCTCTTTAAAACTTCCCGCCCTGGGCTGATGCGCGTCGATTTGCGGTTTTTGTTTTTGGGGTTGCTGCTAGGGGTTGCCGGGTTGCTGCTAGGTTTTTCGGAGCCCCGCAAACCCCTGCCCGACCCCTTGCCCAGTGGCCCCGCCGAAACGCAGTGGGTCGATAGCGTTTTCAACGCGCTCACGCCCGACCAACGGCTAGGGCAGTTTTTCATGGTGGCCGCCTACTCCAACCGTGAGAAGGCGCACGCCGACCGCATCGAGCGGCTGGTGCGCAATCAGGGCATTGGGGGCGTCATGTTTTTGCAGGGAGGCCCTAAGCGCCAGGTCATCATGACCAACCGCTTGCAGGCCGCCGCAAAAGTGCCGCTGCTTATTGCCACTGATGCCGAGTGGGGCCTCGATATGCGTCTTGATTCGACTGCCCACTTTGCCAAGCAAATGACGCTGGGCGCCATGGACGACGACCAGCTGGTGTACCAGATGGGCCGCGACCTGGCCCGCAAGCTGCGGGCGCTGGGCGTGCATATCAATTTTGCGCCGGTGGTCGATGTCAATTCCAACCCCGGCAATCCGGTAATTGGCAACCGCTCGTTTGGCGAAAACCAGGACCGTGTGGCCGCGTTAGGAGTGCAGTACATAAAAGGATTGCAAGGGCAACGTGTGATTGCGGTGGCCAAGCACTTCCCCGGCCACGGCGACACCGATACCGACTCACACGTGGCCCTGCCAGTGATTAACACCGACTTGGCTAGGCTCGAAAAGGTGGACCTAGTGCCTTTCCAGAAGTCGTTTGAGGCTGGGGCGCTGGGCGTGATGGTGGCTCACCTTTACATGCCGCTCTTCGACACGACCAACGCCAAAACCACTACGCTCTCGAAGGCGCTCGTAACCGGGCTACTGCAAGACCGCATGGGCTTTAAGGGCTTGATTTTTACGGATGCACTGAATATGCGCAGCGTAAGCAAGCTCTACAAAGACGGCGAGCTCGACGCGATGGCCCTGGCTGCCGGCAACGACGTGCTGCTGTTTTCGGAAGATGTGCCGGCTGCCCTCACCCGCATCAAGGAGGCTGTGGCAGCAGGCAAGCTCCAGCAGGCTGACCTCGACGCACGGGTGAAAAAAATCCTGCGCGCCAAGTACTGGGCCGGGCTCAATAAGTATAAGCCAGCCAATGCGTTGGTGCTGCGTGACAGCCTCAACGTACCCGCGTCGCGGGTGCTAGCGCAAACGATTTTTGAACACGCCGTGACGGTGGTGAAGAATGAGGATAAGCTCCTCCCCTTCCGGCGGCTCGACACGTTGCGCATTGCGGCCATCACCATTGGTACGCAGGCCGAGGGGCCCTACGCCACGATTTTCAATAAGTACCAGCCCGGCCCGGTATACGCCGTGCCCGACCGCTACGCGCCCGATTCTACGTTCAGTCGCATTCAGGCTCGCCTCGGCGATGCTAACGTGGTGGTGGTGAGCCTACACCAGATGAATAACACCCCTAGCCACAGCTACGGCCTGGGTGAGGGCGCCCTGAAGTTCCTCAAAAACCTGCAAGCCGACAAGCGCCGCAAAACGGTAGTGGTAGCCATGGGCAATGCTTACGGCCTCAAGTTTCTAGAGTCGGCCCGCACGCTGGTGTGTGGCTACGAGGACCACTACGCGGCGCAGCTCGTGGTGCCGCAGGTGCTATTTGGCGCGCTGCCAGCGCGGGGCAAGCTACCGGTTACGGTATCGGAAACAATGAAAGTGGGCACCGGGCTAGCCACCGCTGACCTGCACCGGCTACGCTACGCCGCGCCCGAGCGCGAAGGTTTGGACTCGCACATTATGAGCCAGATAGACCACATTGCCCTCGAAAGCATTGTGACGGCTGCCACGCCGGGCTGCCAGGTGCTCATCGCCAAAAATGGCACGGTAGTATTTGACCAGAGCTACGGCTACGGCACCTACGACCAGAGCCAGCCCATTACGAACAGCACGCTCTACGACCTGGCTTCGGTAACCAAAGTAGCTGGCACCTTGCAGGCCGTGATGTACCTGAAGGACCAGGGCCGCCTGAATCTGGACGAGAAGGTAAGCACCTACCTGCCCGAAATGCAGCGCACCAACAAGCGTGATGCCACCGTGCGCGACGTGCTGTTGCACCAGGCGGGCCTCAAGCCGGGCATCCCGACGTGGGAGCGCACCGTGCGCGATGGCGCCCTCAAGCCGGCTTATTATTCGAGCACCCGCTCCGACGATTTTCCAAATGAGGTAGCGCCCGGTGAGTATTCCATCAAAGCTGCCGACGACTCGGTGTGGGCCTGGACGCTGCGCTCGGGGCTGCTGCCCAAAGTGCGCGGCAAGTACCCGGTGGAGTATTCTGACCTCAGCTTCATTATCATGAAGCGCCTGAGCGAGAAGCTACTGGGCCAGCCGCTAGCGGAGTTCCTGCCCAGGGAATTCTACAAGCCGCTGGGGCTAGCCACTATGACCTACAACCCGCTCACGCGTTTCCCGAAGGATTGTATTGCGCCTACTGAGAAGGACACGTACTACCGCCGCGAGCAGTTGCAAGGCACCGTGCACGACCAAACCGCAGCCCTGGTGGGCGGGGTAGGTGGCCACGCCGGCCTCTTCGCCACGGCCAACGACCTAGCGGTGCTCATGCAGATGAACCTGCAAAATGGCCGCTACGGTGGCAATATGTACTTCAAAAACCCGGTGGTAAGCGAGTTTTCGCGCCCGCAGGTGGTGGGCAACAAGCGCGGCCTGGGCTGGGACCGCGGTGACCCTAGCAAGCCCGAAGGCCCCACTAGCCGGCTAGCCCCCGCCAGCACCTTCGGCCACACCGGCTTCACGGGCACCTGCGTGTGGCTCGACCCCGACAACCAGATTCTCTACGTCTTCCTCTCCAACCGCGTGTATCCCGATGCGGGCAACATTAAGCTGCGGACCTACAATATCCGCACCCGCATTCAGGAGGTGATTTACAAAGCAATGGCCCAGCATAAAGTCGAGCGAGGGGTCGGCAGTGGCGCAGTAGGCGGGCAGTAGTAGCCAAACCCTGGCCAACTTGATTTAAATAGGCTAGCCGGCACAATGCAACCATTTAGTTAGTGGTGGCTATCACAGAGACATAGTACTTCACTACTTGCTCCCTATGAAACTACTGCTTACTCCGCTGCTCGCAACGCTAGCGCTCAACGCAGCCACGGCCCAAACTACTTTTAAACTGGGCGTGCGCGGCGGCCTCAACCGGGCCTTGACTACGGTGGCCCCCGGGAGCAGCCTAAGCGGCCCCAACACCTACGCCCGCTCGGCCGAAAAGAACGCCATTTATGCCTGGCAAGCCGGCCTTGTGCTGGAAGCTGCTTTTGGCAACTTTGCCGTGCAGCCCGCACTGCTCTTTTCGCAGAAAGGCGAAAAATTTAACACCAATGTGTATTATAATGGCGGTGGCAGCGGGTTTGCGCTCAGCAACATCAGCACCAACCGCTACAACTGGCTGGAGCTGCCCATAAATTTTGTGTACACTATGCACGGTGACCACGGCTTGCAAGTTTTTGCCGGGCCTTACGTGGCAATGGGAGTAGGCGGGCGCCAAACCGGCACCAGTTACATCGCGGCCCCCAATATTAGTTACTCGCCTTATGAGTTCGATAACCGGGTTAGCTACGGCACAGCTACCAACAACCAGCGTTTCGACGCTGGGGTAAACTTTGGTCTTGGCTACCGGCTGGGCCCGCTGCAGGTGCAAGCTGGCTTCGGGCTAGGGCTCGTCAATCTGCACAGAGCTACCCCTAGCTTCGACCCCGGGTTCTCTCCGCTTACTGCCTACAATTTTTACAACGATGCATCCTATAACCGCGTAGCGCAGCTAACGGGCACGTACTTTTTCTCGTTGTAACAATCCTACTTCGGCGCATTCCATACGTTATCGGCCGGGTAGCTGTCGGGGGTATAGGTGCTACCCAACGTTACTTTTTTAATGGTGCGGCCGCTGCCCACGGGCACCGTCACGCTTTTGGCGCCCTCCTTCCACACGGCAATGGTGCGGTGAATTTTCTCTTCCGTACCGTTGTCGAAGGTCACGGTCAGGTCTATGGGCTGGGGCTTGCTGCCTTTGGCAGTCACCGTAATTTGAGCAGGTTTATCGGCGGGGCGCACCACGGTAGTGATAGCCAGGTCGGGGTAGCCACCGTCGAAGAACCAGCGCTGCCAAAACCAGTCGAGGTTTTGGCCGGCCCCGGTGTTCATCGAATAAAAGAAGTCGTAGGGCATCGGGTGTTTGCCGTGCCAGGTGCGGATGTACGTGTGCAAGGCCTTGGTAAACAGCTCATCGCCCAGCATATCCTTCACGTAGAGGTACCCTAGCCCCGGCTTAGGGTACGAGTTGAGGAAGAACGGCGCGCCGGTTTGCTGCGTGGTCAGGGTCACGATGGGTAGGTCGTCTTCGGTGTCGGCAGCGCGGGCATAAGACGCCATGCCGTAGTCATCAACGAGGCCGGGCTGGATGAGGGGCGAGATAATCCACTCGCCGATGGTGGCCCAGCCCTCATCCATCCAACCGTATTTCGTCTCGTTGATGCCCATGTAAAACGGGAACATCGTGTGAAAAATCTCGTGGTCAGTAAGCGTAATGGCGTCCTCGCGGGTGCGGGTCGGGTTGTCGTTCACCATCATGGGGTACTCCATCTGGTCGAGGCCGTCGAACACCGTTTCGTGGCTGTAGGGGTAGGGCCACTTGGGAAAGGTGTAGCTCATGGCCTCCACCGTTTTGCGGCCAAACTCGGCTACCTCCTTGAAATCGTCGTGCCGGGCATTGTACACGGCATCGACGCGGGTGCGGCGCTTGGTGGCGGGGTCTACCACCAGGCTGGTGGCGTCCCACACGTAGTGGTCGGCGGTGGCAAAGGCGAAGTCCGTCACGTCGCTAGCCTCGAAGTGCCAGGTATTGGCAGCATTAGGCGCGGTAGCGTCGTGCTGGCGGGCCTCCGCACTGCTGATGATGCGCGTGAGGCCGTCGGTTTGCTCGGCGGTGCGCAGGCGCGCCAAGTACTTTTTGGTGAGCACCTGCTCGGCATTGGTGAGGTCGCCGGTGGCCCAGACCAGAAAATTGCGCGGCACCGTGATGTCGGCCGCAAAGTGGCAGAAATCGTTGTAAAACTCGGGCCCGCCGCTGTACGCTATTCGGTTCCAGCCATCGATATCATCGTACACGGCGATGCGCGGGAAGAAATACGCCACAAAATCGGCGCCCGGCTCTACCTCACCCGTGCGCTGATGCGAGCCTTTATTGAGCGTGTAGGAATAGGTAATATCGACCTGCGCCGCTTGCCGGGCGCCAATAACGCGCCGCAGTGGCACCGTCATATTCGTGTTGTCAATCTGCAGCTGGCTAGGGTCGATAACCTTGCCATTGACGGCTAGGCGCTCAATTTTAACGCCATCGCTCAGGTCTTCGGCGGCAAACTTACCGGAGCGGGGCGCCCCTTTTTGGTAGATGTTGGGGTACAGCTTAAACAGCAGCTGCCGCAACGAATCCGGGCTGTTATTTTGATACTTAATACTAACCGTACCGGCCAGCAGGCGAGTAGCCGGGTCAAAATTCACCTTGATAGTATAGTCCGCCGTGTTTTGCCAGTACTTCGGGCCGGGCTGGCCGGTGGGGGCGCGCGTGCCCTTGTCGTAGGTAGCGCGCAGGTTGCGCGGCATGGGCAGCGGCGCCTGAGCCAGGCTAGCCGAGCAGCTGAGAGCCAGCAGCGCGGCCAGCGCCACGCGGGGAAAACCAAGAATCTTTTTCAATCAGGAAAGCTAAAATAAAGCGTCCGCGAAGCGCCGGGGGCTTTTTCACCGAAAAGCTACCCCACCCGCCACCACTATAAAAACCAGCTTGCTGCTGCAAGCCGGTCCACAAAAATAGCAAAAATGGCAGGCTAGCCCGACGCTCATCGGGCTAGCCTGCCATTTTAAACTTCTCCGGAATCAACTAGGCTTAGCGGGTTGTCCCGGCTCCCTTCGGCCCGGCGGCTTTGCCAGGCTTGGGCATAGCTTTGGCGGGCGCCAGCGGGAAGCCGCGCTGCTTCATCAGGGCATCCACTTTGGGGTCGCGGCCGCGGAAGGCGCGGTAGCCGGCGGCCGGGTCTACGGTGTTGCCCACCGTGAAGACATTGGCTCGCAGGCGAGCTGCCACGGCTTTATCGTAAGGGCCGCCGGCCTCGGTGAAGGCGCTGAAGGCATCGGCCGCCAGCACCACCGACCACAGGTAGGAATAGTAGCCCGCCGAGTAGCCATCGGACGAAAATACGTGGCTGAACTGCGGCGTGCAGTGGCGCATTACCAGCTCGCTAGGCATCCCTAGTCCAGCCAGGGTCTCGCGCTCAAACTTATCGGGGTCAATCTTTTGCGAGCCCGCCAGGTGCAGCTTCATGTCAACGAGGGCGCTAGCCAAAAACTCGGTCGTGGCAAAACCCTCATTGAAGGTGCTGGCCTTGTTGATGCGGTCAACCAATACCTGCGGAATGGGCTGGCCGGTCTGGTAGTGCAGCGCAAAGCGGTTGAGCACTTCGGGCGTAGGCAGCCAGTTTTCGAGCAGCTGCGACGGAAACTCCACGTAATCGCGCACCACGCTAGTGCCCGCTAGGCCGGGGTAGGTCACGTTGCTCGACAGCCCGTGCAGGGCGTGGCCAAACTCGTGAAACAACGTGGTGGCATCGGTCCAGGAAATGAGCACCGGCTCGCCATCCTTGCCCTTCACAAAGTTGGAGTTGTTGGACACGATGGTCGTTACCTCCTTGCCGCCCATGCGCTCTTGGTTGCGGTAGGCATTCATCCAGGCGCCCGAGTTTTTACCGGGGCGCGCGTAGGGGTCGAAGTACCAGAGGCCCACCTGCTTGCCAGTGGTTTTGTCGTTTACTTGCCACACCTTCACGTCGGGGTGGTACACGGGCACGTCGGTCACGGGCACGAAGGTGAAGTTAAACAGCTCGCCGGCCACCCAAAACATGCCCTCGCGCATCTTGTCGAGCTGCAAATAGGGTTTCACCTCGTTCTGGTCGAGGTCGTAGCGCGCCTTACGCACTTTCTCGGCGTAGTAGCGGTAGTCCCAGGGCTCAATTTTGAAGCCGGCGGGAGCACCCTCTTTTTGGGCTAGGGCCTGCATATCGGCCACCTCCTCGTGCACGCGGGCCACGGCGGGCTTCCACATTTCCAGCATCAGCTGCATGGCGGCCTCGGGCGTTTTGGCCATCGTATTATCGAGGCGCAGGTGGGCGTGGGTGGGGTACCCTAGCAACTTGGCGCGCTCGGCCCGCAGCTGCAAAATTTGGGTGATGAGCGCGTTGTTGTCGTGCGCGCCACCATTGTCGCCGCGGTTGGTAAACATGCGCCACGCCTTCTCACGCAGCGCCCGCTGGTCCGAATACGTCAGAAACGGGTCGATGCTGGAGCGCGTGTTCGTGATAACCCCTACCCCACTGGCCTTGCGGGCGGTAGCTACCGTGGCGGCCGCGTCGCGCAGCGAAGGCGGCAGGCCGCCCAGGTCCTTATTGGTTTTCAGCACCAACACCGAGTCGGCCTCATCGGCCAACACGTTTTGCGAGAAGTGCGTGAACAGCCCCGCTAGCTGCTGATTGATTTGCGACAGCCGCGCCTTGGCCGGCGCATCGAGCTTGGCCCCGGCGCGCACGAATTGCTTGTAATTGACTTCAACCAACCGCTGCTGCTCGGGCGTGAGCTTCTTCGTAGCGGGCGACTTGTACACCGCCTCAATGCGCTTGAAGAGGGCGGTGTTCTGCGAAATCTGGTCGGCAAAAGCGGCCATCTTGGGCGCCATCTCGGTTTCGACGGCCCCAAACTGCTTGTCATTCAGCGTCGATTTCCAGACGCCGTACACGGCTTGCACGCGGTCGAGGGCGCCACCACTGCGCTCCATGGCCGCAATGGTGTTGTCGAAAGTCGGCGCAGCCGGGTTGTTGGCAATGGCTGCGATTTCGGCCAGGTTTTCGGCCATTGCCGCTTCAAGCGCGGGCTTGAAATCGGCCACTTTCACTTTGTCGAAGGCCGGCACGCCGCCGTGGGGGCCGCCCCAGGGGGCTAGCAGCGGCGCTTGGTCGGTGCGGCCAGTCACCGTTACGACCGGGCTGGTAGCTTGGGCCATACTGAAATAAGGTTGGGCCACCGTGAGGCCTAGCAGCACGAGGCGGCCAGCAACCTGCCGGTGATTAAGGAAAAACGACATGCAACTACACTAAAGGGTAAATTAATTGGGAATTGGGAGCGCGAAGCTCCGGCTTCACGCTCCTTCCCTAGCGCTCCAGCTTAAAGCCGGGTTCGCGGGCGGGCGGCGCGGTGCGGTTGGCCACGGCCCAGCCAGTGAGGTACATCCACTGCGTCATGTGCAGCAGCTTGTTGTAGTCGATGCGCTGGGGCTCGTCGCGCGGGGTGTGGTAGTCGACGTGCAGCAGCGAGGTGTACATGATGGCCGGGATGCCCAGGCGCGCATACGGCAGGTGGTCGGAGCGGAAGTACCAGCCCTCGGGGTGGGTCGGCTTGTCCCACTCGGTATCGAGCTTGAACTTAGGGCCGGCTTGGTTGGCGGCCAGGGCCATTTTCACGAGGTCAGAGGAGTTCATATGAGGCGGCGTCGAGCCGAGCAGCGCGGCCGAATCAGGGGCATTGCGGCCCATCATCTCAGCGTTAAGCACGGCTACGATAGACGACTGCGGCACCGTAGGGTGAGCCGAGAAATACGTCGAGCCAATCAGCCCCCGCTCCTCCGAGCCCTGGTACACAAACAGCGCCGAACGGCGCGCCGGCTGCTGCTTAAAGGCCCGCATGATGGCTAGCAGAGCAGCACAACCGGTGGCGTTGTCGTCGGCCCCGTTGTAAATGGAGTCGCCGGCGATGGGTGCCCGCACGCCGTCGTGGTCCTGGTGGGTGCTAAAAAGGACGTATTCTTTTTTCAGCTGTGCGTCGGTACCTGGCATCTTGGCCACGATGTTGACGGATGGGTACTGAAAGCTCTCCACTTTCAGTTCGGCCGTGAGCTGCTGGCCGGCCTGCTGCACCCAGCTGGCGGCGCTGGCGGGCAGCCACATCACGGGCGGCGTGCTTACTACCCGGGTGCTAGCCGCGCCAGGCAGGCTGTAGCGCCCGCGCTCGAAAACGTGGCTCCAATGGTCGTAGAGGGCTTGCTGCTTCGGGTCCGACACGAATACTACGGCCACCGCGCCGGCCTTGGTTAGCTCGGCGGCCTGCCCGGCAAACTTGCCAAACACGTAGCGCCGGTAGCTGATGCCGTCGGTAGGCGCGCCCGCAATCTGCACGGCCACGGCCTTGCCTTTCACATCCACTTTAGCCAACTCGGCGGCCGAGCCGGTGCCCACGTACACGAGCGGCGCATTTACACTGGCATTGGTGGGGGCCGTTACTAAGCCGTCCTGGTCCAGCTTGATTTCGTGGCTGCCAATGCGCAGGGTGCTGCTCTTACTAAGGCGGGTGCGTTGCAGGTTAAACCACTGGAAGTAGGTGCCATCGTCGCCGGCCGGCAGCATGCCGGTGGCCCGAATCAGGTCGGCGAGCCACACCGACGCTTTTAACTCGTCGAGCGTGCCACCCTCGCGACCCCGGTAGTGGTCGCCGGCCAGCGCAAACAAGTCGCGCTTGATATCGGCCTCCTTGATGGCGCTCTCGGCATTGGCGCCCGAGGTGGCGGTGGAGCCCGAAGGCTTCACCTTGACTTTTGTTTTTTGCGCCTGCCCGGCTAGGGGTGCCGCAAGCGCTAGGGCAGCTAGGAAGAGAAATTTGTGTCTCATTAGAAAAGGAATTGAAGAAGCATCATTTACAGAACGGTCGTTATGCTTTGGCAAACTCAGCATGACGACCTTTTTTTGATTTCTTATTTCTGGCGCGCCGCCCAGGCATCCATCCTGCGCTCTAGCACGGCGAGCGGCATGGCGCCATCGAGCAACAGCTCGTCGTGAAACGCTTTGAGCGAGAACTTCGGCCCGAGCTGCTTTTCATAGCGCGTGCGCAGCTCCCGTAGCTTGAGTTGACCGGTTTTGTAGGCTAGTGCCTGGCCGGGCCAGGCCATGTAGCGCTCTATTTCGGCCGTGGCACCTTGCTCCGTGGTGGCCTCATTGTCGAGCATGTACTGTATGGCTTGCTCGCGCGTGAGGCCCTTGGCGTGCATGCCCACATCGACCACCAGCCGGATGGCGCGGTGCATTTCCGCGCTCAGCGCGCCCAAGTATTGGTAAGGGTCGGTATACATACCTAGCTCCTTACCCAGGCTTTCGGTATACAGTGCCCAACCTTCGCTGAAAGCCGAGTAAAAGGCAAACCGCTGAAACTTGGGCAAGTTGGTATTTTCCTGCTGCAACGACACCTGGAAATGGTGGCCCGGAATGGCTTCGTGCAAAAACAGCGACTCCATACCCGGCGTTTTAAACTTGGTGGCATCCAGAATGGGCACGTAGAAAATACCCGGCCGCGAGCCGTCGGCCGCGCCGCGGTTGTACTGCGCGCTGGCCGAGGCGGCGCGGAAAGCCTCCGTCTGCCGAATCTCAAACGCCGTCTTGGGCATGCGCCCAAATAGGCGCGGCAGCCCCGGCGCTACCCGCCCCTGAATGGCGCGGAACCCATTGAGCACGTCTTCGGGCGTTTTATAGGGCCGAAACTGGGGGTTGGTACTCAGCGAGGCGAGCAGCTCGGGCAAGGTGCCAGCGTAGCCTAGCTGCTGGCGTACCTTTTCCATTTCCCCTTTGATGCGGGCTACTTCCGACTGGCCGGTCTGGTAAATTTCTTCGGGCGTGCGGGTGGTCGTGGTCCAGTAGGCTACGGCGGTCGTGTACATATCAGCCCCGCCCGGCACGGCCGCAATGCCGGTGCTGGTGCGGGCGGCCGGCAGGTAATCGGTCTTCAAAAACGTGGCTAGCTTCTGGTAGGTCGGCACGAGCTGCGTGCGAATGGCTTGCTCATACGCGGCCGTCAGGCGCTGCTTATCGGCGGCCGAGAAGCTAGCCGGCAGCTGCTTAATAGGGCCGTAGAACACGCTCTGGCTAGGGTCGGCTACAGCTAGGGCTTCCAGCTGCGGCACCATTTTCTGGACCAATACCTTGGGCAGCACTACGCCGGTGCGCATGCCGTGCCGAAAGTCGGCCACCGCCGTATCGGCCCACGCCGGAAACTGCCGCACGCGGGCTAGCCAGTTATCGTAGTCCTGCACCGTTTTGAAGGGCTGCGCGCCGGAGCCCGCTCCTAACTGCGCCAGTTCCAGCGGCAAGCCGCTAAACTGCGTGAAGGGCATCGTCCAGGTGGGCTGGGCGAGGCTAGCCAGCCGGCTCGTCATCTCGTACTGAAAGACGTCGTAGCTGGTCTGGTCGGCAGGCGTGAGTTTGCTGCGGTCGAGACGGGCCAGCTGGTCGCGATAGCGCTCATACAGGCGGCGCTGCTGCTGGCGAAAGTCGCGGGTACCCGAGTTGGGCAGCTGGTCGTTGAAGCGGTTGTCGCCCTGGCTGGTGGCTTGCAGCGGGTAGAGCCGCGCCTGCTCCTCCCAATAATTGGTGAACAGCGCGGCCAGCGGCGACGAGCCCGCTAGCCGGGCCCTCGGCGAATTGGCCCGCGTGGGTTGGGCCAAAGCGGGGGTGGCTAGCCCAGCCAGCAGGCAACCGGCAAGTAGAAAATGCTTCATCAACAAATCAAGAATAAATAGCAACTCAAAGCTACGCGGCAACCCGGCGCGCGCCTAGCGAGTCTTTTTGCCGGGCACCCGCCAAAAGTCGGCCGGAGCCAGACCGGGGTTGCGGCCAAACCTCCGCCGCCTATTCTGGTTAGCCCCTCGCCTACTCTACCTTTCCTTAATGAATATCGGCATCGTCTGTTATCCCACGTTTGGCGGCTCCGGCGTGGTAGCCACCGAACTGGGCAAAGCCCTGGCCCAGCGCGGCCACAAGGTTCACTTCATCACGTACAGCCAGCCGGTACGCCTCGATTTCTTCAACGAAAACGTGTTTTACCACGAGGTGTACGTGCCTACGTACCCGCTTTTCCAGTTTCCGCCTTACGAATCGGCTCTGGCCAGCAAAATGGTGGACATTGTGCAAAACGAGAAGCTCGACGTGCTGCACGTGCACTACGCTATTCCGCACGCCTCGGCGGCGTACCTAGCCAAGCAGATTCTGCGCTCGCGCGGCATCACGGCGCCAGTCGTTACCACGCTGCACGGCACCGATATCACGCTTGTGGGCAAGGATGCCAGCTACGAGCCGGTGGTCACGTTCAGCATCAACGAGAGCGACGGCGTCACGGCCGTATCGGCCGATTTGCGCCGCGAAACCTACGAGTATTTTCCCGTTGAGCACAAGATTGAGGTTATTCCCAACTTCATCGATTTGCAGCGCTTTAAGAAGCAGGAAAAGAGCCACTTCCGCACGGCCATCGCGCCCGATGGCGAGAAAATCCTGCTCCACACCAGCAATTTTCGCTCGGTAAAGCGGGTCGAAGACGTGCTGCGCATCTTCGCCGGCGTGCGCCAGGTCATTCCGGCCAAGCTGCTGCTCGTGGGCGACGGCCCCGACCGCACGCGCATGGAGAAGCTGGCCCGCGAGCTCGACTGCCAGCGCGACGTGCGCTTCCTGGGTAAGCTCGAAGCCGTGGAGGAAGTGCTCAGCGTGAGCGACCTTTTTCTGATGCCTAGCGAAAACGAAAGTTTTGGCCTGGCCGCGTTGGAGGCTATGGCTTGCGAAGTGCCCGTGGTGAGTACCAATGCCGGCGGTATTCCCGAACTGAACGTGAACGGCGTAAGCGGTATGCTCAGCAACATCGGCGATGTGGACGACATGGTCAAGAATGCCCTCTACGTGCTGGCCGACGACAACCTGCCCCGCTTTAAAGCCGCCGCCCGCGCCCGCGCCGAGGAGTTTGCCGTGAGCAACATTGTACCCTTATACGAGCAGTGCTACGAGCGCGCAGCCCTCGCCGCGTTGCAGCCCCGCTAGGCTACTTGACAGTGCTGAGCGTCCGTCAGGCTGAGCCTGCCGCAGCATCTCTGCCGCACCGTTGGATTAGCAACTCTAGCGGTACGAGCAAGACACTTCGGCAAGCCCAGCCGGACGGACGTTTTTCGGGCACCCCGGCCTCGTGCGGGTTTTTACCTCGCAGCGCATCCAGGGTCAATTCCAGCTGAAAGCCGCGACCGTACCACTCCTGAAAGCGGGCGATGGAGTCGGCCATCACCTCAGCTATGTCGATGGCAATTCGTTGTTTAGACATAGCAAGTAAACCAAAATGGCACTTCGTCAGGACGCAGCAGAAACGGAGTGCCACTCCGCTTCAATTACTAAAAGAGGCTAGCCGCCTCGCGCTTTACCACCGCCAGGGCTTGGGCGGTGGGGTCGGCCGCATCGGTCATCAGGCCTTCTAGAATGCGCTTGGCCAGCTCGGTGCCGCGCAGCTGGGTGGGGTTTTGCAGGCCGTGAAAGGCACGGTTTATCATGGTCAGCACGTCTTCCTTGGCTTGCTTTACCTGGCCCCAGGCCTCGGCGCTCATGTAGAGCTGCTGCGAGTAGTTGTGCTCAAACTCGCTGCGGATTTCCTGTTGCAGCAAGCGGTGGTACTCGGCCGCATTCTGGCCCGCGCTGCTCAGGCGCACCAAAATATTGTTGGGCGCGATGCGCTCAAGCAGCAGCGTCACGCGCTCGTAGGCTTGCAGGCGCAGCGGCAGCGTGGTTTTGCTGCTATCGAGCCGTAGCTCGATGAGGCGGCGCTGCTGTTCCTTCTCTAGGTACTGGCGAAACAGGAAAAAAATGGCGCCGGCCACAATGATGGCGGGCAAAATAGTTTTGAGCAGGTCGAAGAGATAAGTGGTCGTATCCATCACGGGGAAGGGCTAGCGCGGGCCGCCCGAAGCTTTATTTAGGTCAGCTGCAAACTTACGGCGTGAACCGCCGCCCACCCTGCCCTGTTTACCTACGCAAGCCGCCCGCTGGCCGGCGTATATTTGTCTTATCTACATTCATTCTAAACTTAACCCTAGTATGGCTACTACCACGCAAGCCCCGCCCATCGGCCTCACCGCCCGGGCGCTGGTGGAGGTTAAAAATATCATTCAGGAGAAAAGCGTACCCGGCGACTACGGCCTGCGCATTGGCGTGCAGGGCGGCGGCTGCTCGGGCATGAGCTACCTGCTGGGCTTCGACAAGGCCAAGGACCAGGACGAAGTGTACGACCTCGACGGCGTGCAGCTCATCATGGATAAGAAGCACGCCATGTACGTGCTGGGCATGGAGGTTGACTTTCAGGATGGCCTCAACGCCCGCGGCTTCACCTTCAACAACCCCCAGGCCAAGAGCACCTGCGGCTGCGGCTCGTCGTTCTCGGCCTAGCGCGGGTTTTCCTCCACTTATTGCCAAGCTTAGTCATGGAAATCAAGTACTTATCCGACGCCAAGGGCAATATTACCGGGGTTTTTATTCCCATCGAGGAGTGGGAGCGCCTGCAAAAGCAGTATAACATCGGCGAGCAGCCCGCTGCCGACTCCGGCAAGCAGCTGCGCCAGGAGCTAGCTACTGCGCTTCAGAAAGTGAAGCGCGACGACTCGGAAGACTAGCGCCTTGCTACCTATCCGAACACTAAAAAAGCCCGGCTAGCCGGGCTTTTTTAGTGTGGGTGCGCTGCGGGCACCTAGTTGAGCGGGGTAATTTCGAAGCCGGCCTGCTCAACGGCGGCTAGCACCTGGGCCACCGAAACTCGGCCCGAGGTAACGGTCAAAATTTTATCGGGGCTAGCCGTATCGACCTGCCAGTTGTCGGCTCCAACTTCCTTGTTGAGCGTAGGCGTAACGGCCTTGATGCAGCCGCCGCAATTGATAGTGGTTTTAAAGCGCAGAGTTGACATAATCGGGGTTTTTGACGAGCGAAAAACGCGGGGCGACGCCGAGGGCAGCCGCTGTCCCGTTCTACTACAAAAATCACGCTGATTTGCTTCCTTTTCAAGCTAAAATTTGGCGGTGCGCTTACGTAATCCGGGCCCGAGCTACGACCACGTGCTGGGCAAATTATGCAAGTCTGGCGCCGGATTACGTACCAGCCAGCACTGCTTTCACACCTTATTTTGTGAGGGCTACCCTAGCGGCCAGCCCGCCACCCGCACACGAATACCCTACTGATTTATAACCTGTTATAATGTCTTCTATTTCCGAAACCACGACGCTCGACATCGAGGGCATGAGCTGTGCCGCCTGCGCCACAGCCGTCGAGAAATCGCTGCGCCGCACGCCCGGTGTGGAGAGTGCGCTGGTCAACTATGCCACCGAAAAAGCTACCATTACTTACACCCCAGCCCAGGCTAGCCCGGCCGCGTTGCGCACCGCCGTGGAGAATGCCGGCTACGCCGTAGTCGAGCGTGCGCCCGATACCAGCGCCGCCGACCGCCAAGCCGCAATCGACCGCCAAAAAGCTGCGTCTTACCAAGCACTAAAACGGCGCTTTGGCGTGGCCGCAGGGCTAGCGACCCTTGTCATGCTCTTGAGCATGAGTATGCTGTGGCCCGCCTTGATGATGCGCCTGAATGAACAGTGGCTAAACTACGGCCTGCTGGCGCTTACGCTGCCGGTGCTGCTCTATAGCGGGCGCGAATTCTACGCCGCGGCCTGGAACGGCCTGCGCCACCGCACGGCCAGCATGGATACGCTGATTGCGCTGGGTACCGGTGCGGCGTTTTTATATAGCCTGGCGGCCACGGTGGCACCCGGCTACTTTGCCCGCCACGGTGTAGCGCCCGAGGTGTACTACGATACTACGGCTACGATTATCGCGCTCATTTTGCTCGGTAAAGTACTGGAAATGCGTGCTAAAACTCAAACCTCAGCGGCCATGCGGGCGCTGCTGGGTTTGCAGGCCCGCACTGCCCGCGTGGTGCGGCCCGACGGGCAGGAACTGGACGTGCCCATCGAGCAGGTGCGCCCCGGCGACCTGGTGGCCGTGCGGCCCGGCGAGAAAATCGCCACCGACGGCACCGTCGAAACCGGCCATTCGGCGGTGGATGAGGCCATGCTTACTGGCGAGAGTCTGCCGGTGGAAAAACAGCCCGGCGACCCGGTTTTTGGCGCTACGCTTAATAAAACCGGTGCTCTCCGATTTCGCGTGCAGAAGGTAGGCGCCGACACGATGCTGGCCCAGATTGTGCAGCTGGTGGAGGATGCGCAGGGCAGCCGCGCTCCCATTCAGCGGCTGGCCGACCGCGTGAGCGCCGTATTTGTGCCCGCCGTGGTGGGCGTGGCGCTGCTCACGTTTGGGCTGTGGTTCAGCTTGTCGCCGGCCGAGTCGCGGCTGCCGCTGGCATTGGTTAGCTTCGTAGCGGTGCTCATTATTGCCTGCCCGTGCGCGCTGGGGCTAGCCACCCCCACGGCCATTATGGTGGGCACGGGCAAAGGCGCCGAGCACGGTGTGCTTATTCGCAGCGCGGAGGCGCTGGAGAAAGCCTATAAAGTAGATACCGTACTGCTCGATAAAACCGGCACCATCACGCAGGGCGAGCCGGCCGTGACGGACTTCCTCGCCTTCCCGGGCTACACGGAGGCGCAGCTGTTGCCGCTGGTAGCAGCCGTGGAGCGGCAATCTGAACACCCCCTGGCGGCGGCGGCAGTGCGCTACGCCGAGGCTAGCCAACTGGCTGACCGCTCACTGCTGGTTGTTGATTTTCAGGCCCTGGCCGGCCAGGGAGCCGCCGCCACGGTGGGCGGCCAGGCGGTGCTGATTGGTAATCGTGGCTTGCTGGCGGCGCATGCCATTAGCTTGCCGCCGGCCCTGGTAGCGCAGGCCGATACGCTGCTCGCCCAGGCCAAAACTGTGCTCTACGTAGCCGTAGCCGGCCGGGCCGCCGGTCTGCTAGGCGTGGCCGATACCGTGCGCGCTACCTCGGCCGCTGCCATTGCCCAGCTGCAGCGGCTAGGGCTGGAAGTGGTTATGATGACCGGCGACAACGCGCAAACTGCGGCCAAAGTAGCCCAGCAGGTGGGCATTACGCGTTATTTCTCCGAGGTATTGCCTCAGGACAAAGCCCAGCAGGTAAAGCAGTTGCAAGCCGAAGGCCGCACCGTGGCCATGGTGGGCGATGGCATCAATGATGCCCCGGCCCTAGCGCAGGCCGATGTGGGCCTGGCTATGGGCTCGGGCACCGACGTAGCTATGGAGGCGGCTGGCATCACGCTCATGCGCGCCGACTTGCGCAGTGTGGCCACGGCCCTCGACCTCTCGCGTCAAACGATGCGCACCATCCGGCAAAACCTGTTTTTTGCCTTTATCTACAATCTGCTCGGCATTCCCATCGCGGCGGGGCTGCTTTACCCTATTTGGGGCATCCGGCTATCGCCAATGCTCGCCGCTGGGGCCATGGCCCTTAGCTCGGTATCGGTGCTTACTAACTCGCTACGGCTGCGACGTTTTACCGTGCGCTAGGGCTGCTTTCTTCCGCCTCAATAGGTTTTAGTCATGTCCTCGGGCACCACGATGACGTAATCGGCCAGGCTCATATTCTCTTTCTCCAATTGTTGTAATTGGCTCTGAGTCACCACGCTCAGCGTTTGAATGCGCAGCACTGGCTTACTAGCGCGCAAGTAGGCCACGATGCCGTCGTGGTGGTCGGAGTGATACGAGCCATTGAGGTGCAGCAGCGTCTGGCCCGGCGCCAGGCTGCGGCGAATGGTGGCGGCCATCGTTGCGTCTTTCAGCGCCTGCGCCTGGATAACATTGCGCGCCCCGCCGCCGTGGGCCGAGGTCATGCCCCCAAACATAGCGGCCATGTTTTTATAGCCCGGTAGCTCATAATCTACCGCTAGGGGCAGCGGGGCTACATAGGCCTTTTCGGCGGCGGGCAGCTGGTCGAGGGCAGCCAGTGAGCCACGCGCTACCTGCTGGGCGTAGCGCCGCGGCGCGTTGGTGCCCACCACGGCAATATGCTGATTGCGGGCAAATTGCAACAATGGGCGGTAGTCGGTGGCGTAGTTGGGCCAGGGCCGGCTTTGGCGCTCGAAAGCCGAGTCGGCCAGGGTGCCGGCGGCGTAGCCAGCTACCAGCGGCTGCACGTCGCGCTCAAACATTTCGAGGCCTAGCACCAGCTTACCAGGGCCTTTGGCTTGGGCCAGGTCCTTAGCCACCTGCAATTCGAGCCAGTGCGCAATGGGGTCATTGTGCTGCTCGCCGAAGAGCACCACATCGGCCTGGGCGAGCTGGGTCAGCATCTGGTCGTAGTCGGCGGGCTGGCCCTGGGCAGTGAAAAGCCGGTAGGCCGGGCGCTCGCCGGCCGGCGCAAAGGCCAGCAGTGGCAGCAGGAGCAGCCACAGGAAACGGGATACGGGGCGGGTAAACATCATAGAAAAAGCGCGTCAGGCCGAATAGCGTGCAGCATCGCGCGCCGTTGGATACGTAAACCAACGCAACGACCAAGCTGCTGCACGTTGTTCAGCCTGACGCGCTTTTTCTTTTTCTAGTTTTGCCTTATCCTTTGTAAAACATCCACTTCGATAGCTCGCTGTAGGTCACTTTCTTACCATACATGAGGATGCCTACGCGGTAGATGCGGGCCGCCACCCACGTGACGCCCACGAAGCCGGCGATGAGCAGCGCGCCCGACAGCAGGAGCTGCCAGGTGGGCACGCCAAACGGCAGGCGCATGACCATGGCAATGGGCGAGGTAAACGGAATCATCGACAGCCAGAAGGCTAGCGGGCCATTGGGGTCGCCATTGATGATGACATTGATGCTCACAATGTAGCTCAAAATGAGCGGGATAGTGACCGGAAACATAAACTGCTGCGCATCGGTCTGGTCGTCTACGGCCGAGCCGATGGCCGCAAACATGGCCGAGTAAAGCAAGTAGCCACCCAGGAAAAAGAACAAAAACCCACCAATAATACTCCCGATGGGCAGCCCGTCGAGCATGCGCCAGATGTTGACCGGCTGGCCCGGCTGCGGCACGGCAATGGCTTTTTCGTCGCGGGTGGGGCTAGCCGCAGTGGCGGCCGGGCTGCTGGCCGGCGCAGCAGGGCTAGCGGCCGGGGCAGTACCGGTGGTAGTGGCCGGGCTGGCCGGGGCGCTCGCCACTGGCTTGTCAGCCTTCAGCAACAGCGGCATTACCACGGTGGTGATGCCCCACGAGAGCACCAGCCACAGCGCAAACTGCGTGAGCACGACGCCCGCAATGCCCAAAATCTTGCCCATCATGAGTTGAAATGGCTTCACCGACGAAATCATGACCTCCATGATGCGGTTTGATTTCTCCTCGCTTACGCCGCGCATCACCTGCACGCCGTAGATGAAAATGAACATATAAACCAGGATGGACAGCAGGTAGGCCATGCCCGTGGTGGTGCCCACGTCATTGCGCTTGCCGCCCACTTCGTCGAGGTTAATGGCGGTCAGGTCTACCTTGGCCTGGAGGTTGTCGATAGTTTCCTGCCGGAGGCCCGAGCAGGCCATTCTCAGCTCCCCGATGGCCTTATTTACGGCCTTGCGGATGGTTTCGCGGCGCTTCAGCGACACGTTGCCCTTGGCCAGAATCTGCATTCCTTTGGCGCTGTCAAGCCCGAAGCCGGCCGGAATACTGAGCAGCGCGGCTTGCTTGGGCTTGGCTTTTTCGAAAGCCGCCTGCGCCTCGGCCAGCGAGCCGGCAGTGGCGGGCACGAAGTGAATTTCGTCGGTATCCTGCAAGTGGCTAGCTACTTGCGCGCCGCTCGCGTCGTGCACGGCCACCACATCGGGGCCCGAAGCCGAGTTTAGCTTACTTACGGCGATGGTGGTGCCGCCCAGCAGCAGCGGGGCGAGCAGCGAGATAACGAGGAAGCTTTTTTTGCGAACGCGGGTCAGGTATTCGCGCTGGATGATGAGCCAGATTTTATCCATGATACAGAGGGCCAGCGGCCTAGCTAGCGGTGGGTTCTTCGACTAAAGACTCGGGCATGGTTTCGCGCACCCGCTGAATGAATATCTCGTTGATGCTCGGGATGCGCTCGCGGAAAGCCTGCACCTGCACCTGGCTGATGAGGAAACGCAGCAAATCGTTGGGGCTAGCCCCGGCATGCAGCTGAATGCGCGCGTAGAAGTGGTCGTTGGCGCGCTCCTTTTGCTCCACCACTTCAAAATCGGGGTGCACCACTATGAGGCGCCCCTGGCCCTCGACCTCGTAGGTATTGGTTTTAAACTGGTCCTTAATCTGCGAAACTGGGCCGTCGAGCACCTTGCGCGAGCGGTTGATAAGGGCAATGCTGTCGCACATTTCCTCCACCGATTCCATGCGGTGGGTCGAGAAAATGATGGTGGCGCCCTCGTCGCGCAGCCGCAAAATCTCATCCTTGATGAGGTTGGCATTTATCGGGTCGAAGCCCGAAAATGGCTCATCGAGGATAATCAGGTTGGGCTGGTGCAGCACCGTGGCCACAAACTGCACCTTTTGCTGCATGCCCTTGCTAAGGTCTTCCACGTTTTTCTGGGCCCAGGGCTTCAGGTCGAGCCGCTCGAGCCAGCCCTTGATGCGCTGCACGGCCTCGGCGCGGGGCATGCCGCGCAGTTGGGCCAGGTACAGCAGCTGCTCGCCCACTTTCATCTTCTTGTAGAGGCCGCGCTCTTCGGGCAGGTAGCCAATCTGGCCGATGTGGCTGGGATTTAGCCGCTCGCCCCGGAAGAGAATCTCGCCCGAGTCGGCCCCCGTTATCTGGGTGATAATGCGGATGAGCGAAGTCTTGCCCGCGCCATTGGGCCCGAGCAGGCCGAAGATGCTGCCCTCGGGCACGGCCAGGCTCACGCCGCTCAGCGCCGTGTGCGCGGCATACTGCTTGCGCACGTCGCGGGCTTCCAGAATAGGCCTCAACGTAGTGTTTTGCATAAGAAAAAGTGGGAGAGTAGAAGGTGGCGTAAATGTAGAGGCGCGGGCCAGCCGCCCCAAGCTCAGCTGTCCCAAACGGCGCAAATCGGCCCCCAGCCGGTCGTAAACCCGCCCGAATGGTGCCTGGCTAGCCCGCTGGCACGTCGTCGAGCTCACGCAGCTGGGCTTCGAGCCGGTCGAGGTGCTGGCCGTAGAGCCAGTGCAGATACCGCTTGGTATTATGCGCCGTGAGCAAGTAAATCACCGCGCACAATACGGCCAGCAGCGCACCGATAACCCAGATTTTGGTGGGCGTTACGGCTTTCTTAGTAGTAGTGAGGGCCATCACCCCAATCAGCAGGCAAGCCAGCGGCACCATCGCCAGCGTGAAGCGGTAGTAGAATCGGATGAGCGCGCGCAGGCCAGTGGTGAGGCGCAACAAATAGGCACGCAGGTTGCCAGCCGGGTCGCTCATGTGCCGCAGCAACCCCAGCTTGCGGTGAAAGTAGACAACGCAGACCAGCGCCGTCAGCGCCAATGAGCCGCCGAACAGCCGCACCCACAGCACGGGGGCTAGCCCGGCCATGCCCAGCGCCAACGGCAGCAGGGCGTAGTTGATGGCCATTTCCACTTTGGCATTGCGCCGCAGCTTCGCCACTATATTGTCCGACTGCCGGGCTAGCAGCTGCCGCAGGTCGGCGGCGCTCAGGGGCGCTGGCGTCGCCGCCGGCTCGGGCTGCCGCCACTGGCGGCGCAAGTCATCAAGCTCCATACTCTGATACGATTACTTGTTATTTATGAACCAGTTGGCGGCGCAACTTTTCCTGCACGCGGTGCATTTTTACGCGCACGTTATTTTGGGTAATACCCAGTATTTCAGCCATTTCCTCGTAGGGCCGGTCTTCCAGGTACAGGAGCACGAAGGCCTTGTCCACGTCCGAGAGCCGGTCGATGGCGCGGTAGAGCGCGGCCGTTTCCTCGGGCTCGTAGGCGCTAGCTTCCATGGGCTGGGTCAGGTGCCAGGCCTCGTCCTCCACCGATACCACGGCGGGACGGCGCGTGCGCTGGCGCAGGTTGGAGATAGCCACGTTGAGGGCAATGCGGTAGAGCCAGGTGCTGAGCTTGGCGTCGGGCTGGGGCACGTAGCGCGGCCAGGCGCGCCACAATTGCACCACTATCTCCTGAAATAAATCCTGCCGGTCGTCGGCATCCTGGCAGTAGAGCCGGCACACGCGCCGCACCAGCGGCTGGTAGTCGTGCAGGGCAGCCAGAAAATCGGCAGAAGGCGCAGCGCTCATGGTCAGGGTAGCAGTTTCGGGAAGGTATATCGCACAGCCTTCCCCCGCATTACAGACCGCAGATTTAAGGGATTCAACGGATTGCGCGGATACGCCACCTACGGTGGCTGGCTAGGCTAGCGGCACAAAAAAAGGCCACCCTGCCGGGTGGCCTTTTTTATCTGATATGCCGGAATCAACTTAGTCAGCCCGCTTTAGCGGGCGTATCTGCGCAATCCGTTGAATCTGCGGTCTTTATTGGAAGTACTCTTTTACTTTCTCGAAGAAGCCCTTCTCGTTTTTGCCGGGGTGGGGCGTGAAGTTGTCCGAGTCGCGTAGCTTTTCCAGCAGTTCGCGCTCCTGGCTGCTCACGTTTTTGGGCGTCCACACGTTGAGATGAATCAGTTGGTCGCCGCGGCCGTAGCCGTTCAGGTCCTTGATACCCTTGCCGCGCAGGCGCAGGATTTTGCCGGGCTGCGTACCGGGGTCAACCTTAATTTTTACCTTACCCTCAATGGTCGGCACCTCCAGGCTAGCCCCTAGCGCGGCATCCACGAACGAAATGTACTGCTCAAACATGATGTTGTTGCCGTCGCGCTTGAGGAATTCGTGCGGCTCCTCCTCAATCTGAATGAGCAGGTCGCCGGGCACGCCGCCGCGCTCCGGAAAGTTGCCTTTGCCGCTCATGCTCAGCTGCATATCATTGGCAACACCAGCCGGAATATTGATAGGAATAACTTCTTCATTCAGCTGGCGGCCTTCACCCTTGCACACGTCGCAGGTTGCCGAAATGGTTTTGCCCTCGCCGTGGCAGGTGGGGCAGGTGCTGGCGCTCACCATCTGGCCAAGCATCGTGTTCACTACGCGCTTGGTTTGGCCGCTACCCTGGCAGGTGGCGCAGGTTTTGAGCTCGGTGCCGTTTTTGGCGCCGGTGCCGCTGCATGGCTGGCAGGCCACGTAGCGCTTCACCTTGATTTTTTTCTCGACGCCATTGGCCACTTCCTCCAAATCAAGCTTGAGCTTGATGCGCAGGTTAGAGCCCTTCTTCACGCGGCGACCCTGGCCGCGCCCGCCGCCCCCGAAGAAACCTTCGAAGCCGCCGCCGCCGAAAATATCGCCGAACTGCGAAAAAATATCCTCCATATTAGGCGCACCGCCGCCGCTAGCCCCGCCCATGCCCTGGTGGCCAAACCGGTCGTAGCGCGCCCGCTTATCAGCGTTGCTGAGCACCTCGTAGGCCTCGGCGGCCTCCTTAAACTTGTCTTCGGCCGAAGGGTCGTCGGGGTTCTTGTCGGGATGATACTTGATAGCCATCTTGCGGTAAGCCGACTTTATCACATCACCCTCCGCCGTTTTTGCTATTCCTAATACTTCGTAATAATCGCGCTTTACAGTTGCCATTTTTGCAGATATATTATCACGCCCAAACGTCAGGCCACCGCTAAAAGTGCTAGCGGCGGCCTGACGTTTGGGCGTGTTTACTTATTGACCCAGAATTACTTTGGCGTGGCGAACCACCTTGTCGCCCAGATAGTAGCCTTTCTCAATCTCATCAACAATCTTGCCGCGTAACTCGTCGCTAGGGGCCGGAATCTGGGTGATGGCCTCGTGCAGCTCGGCATCGAAGGCGCTACCCTTAGCGTTCATCGGGGTCAGGCCCTTCTGCTCCAGCGTTTTATTGAGCTTATTGTAGGTGATGTCGAGCGCGTTTTGCAGGGCGGCGGGGTCCTGCGTGCCCTGCGTATGCAGGCGGGCGCGGTCGAAGTCATCGAGCACCGGCAGCAGGGCTACCATCAGCTCCTGGTTGGCCGATTTGAACAAGTCGCTGCGCTCCTTGGCGGTGCGGCGCTTGTAGTTCTCAAACTCGGCAGCCAGGCGCAAGTACTTGTCCTTTAGGTCGGCCAGCTCGGTTTCGGTGCGGCTAGCCCCTTCGGCGGCATCGGCGCCGGGCGTAGCGCCCGCGGCAGTAAAGTCCGGTTCGCCGGCGGCGTGCTCGGCAGTGGCATCGTTCAGGGGCTGGTCGTCGGGATTCATATGTTTATCGTCGGTCATTTTCTGAAAAAAATGGCGGAATCGGCTAGTGAAAGGCTTTCCCATACGGGTAGCAGGTTGGGCGCAAGGAGTTTGCCAAAGCTGGCGAGGCTGCCAAGTTGGCATTAATCAGACTTGCTCTTATTGACTTAATAAAAGCACTTCTCGTTAGCTGCTAGCTGCCTCAAAGCCCGAATGCCACGAAATGCTGATTATTTCGGTTTTTTGCTCTACACTATCCTTAAGGCTAGCTCTACATACTTTGGAAAAGCACTGGTTGGCCGCCAAATTTCAACTGTTGTTTTCCGTACAAAACAATAGCGCTGTTAAAAAGCCACTAGCCAGGTATCAACTCGTCGAAGCACTTAGCTATCAGCTTTCTAAACAAATGAAATAAGCATCTTGAACCTATATTATTTTTATAATGGCTTCTCCGCTGATAACGGGTATCAATTCACCCTCAACAAGCCGAGCACACACCGTGTCGAGCGTTACGATTCTTTTCTCTAAATTAATAGCCTTCACTGTAACAGTGGCGCGGACCAAATCCCCATAAAATACGGGCTTCAAAAATTTCATATTCTGCCCTAAATAGATGCTTCCCGGACCAGGAAGCTGAGTTCCGAGCACGGCACTAATTAAGCTTCCTACTAAAAACCCATGCACAATAGGGTGCTGGAAAATAGTATTAGTAGCATACTCCGCATCCAAATGAACTGGATTAAAATCTGACGACAGACCTGCGAAAGACACTACGTCTTCACCCTGAAACTGCTTATCCAACGATGCAGTCTGACCTATGCTAATCTCGTGTATGCTCATAATGCTTCAACTACTTGGTGAGTAAGGAATTAATATGAATCGTGCAATAGGAATTAGTTAAAAAGAATCCTTCGCGCACCCATACTTTTTGTACGGCATAGTTCTGCACCTGCGTACTTACCTTCATCTTGGTAAGGCCGTGTTCAACCATGTAGTTTTTCGTGTAGCGAATAAGGTCTCCGTACACCCCCCCTCCCTGCGCACTAGGGTGTACACCGTACAATATACCTTCCCCATAGGTAGGAAAGAGCCCACAGGTTGCAAATGCAATAGGACGACCTTGGCGATAGAACAGAAAGCAGACTCGGCCATCTTCAGGCTTTAAATAGCTTAAGGTCCACTCCTTGTATCCATCTAAAATAAGCTGATGGTCAAACAAGGGATTACTATAGTAATGCGTACTATAGTTTTGAAATATCTCCTCTATAAGGGTTTCCAATAGCTCCTGGTCTGCCTCTGTTGCTATACGGGCAGTAAGGTCGATATTTCGTAAGCCCTCCGCAGGAAATTTTTGCAGGTCACAATCGTAATAGACCAAAGTATCGGCCACAATGATTGGGAAACCCAGTAGCGACAACTGATGCAAAGTGTGTTGCTCAGTACTTGGAATACGCAAAATGGCAACATCGGCGCGCTCAAGTACGATGTTTTTCAACAACGTATAAGGCTCTATTTTATCAGCTGCACCACGCAGGATGCGCAAGCTAAACCGCTTGCTTTCTAAGGGACTAAACTGCATATCTTTTTTCAGGGGTAAGGTCAGTGGTGTCAGACTGAATAACGTAGAGGGGGCGGTTCTTAACGCCCTCAAATGTTTTACCAATATATAAACCGATAATTCCCAGCACAAACATTAATAAGCCGCTCAAAAACCAGATACTAGCCAATAAGCTGGGATATCCTAGTACTGCGTATGAGCCTGTTAGGCCCCGATAGATAATATATATTGTGAAGCATAAAGATATGAAGGAAATAGTTAGCCCAAGCTTAACAACTAGCCGCAGAGGTTTATCGCTAAATGCCAGAATTATATTCAGAGCCAGGTTTATTAAGCGCCTCAAATTATAGCTGCTTGAGCCCTGCGTACGCACTGCATGCTTTATATCTACAGAACCGCGTCGAAAGCCCAGCCAGTTTACTTGTATTGGAAAAGCCCGAATTGGCTCACGCATCTGGCTCAGAGCCAAGATTACCCGCCGATGAAATATTCCAAAGTTTGCGGTTGCCGCATCCTGCTTAGTACCACTCAGATAAGTGAGTGTGGCATGAAAAAACCGACTGGACAGCCGCTTTAACAAACTATCCTGTCTTTCCTCACGCCGACCAAATACAATATCCAGCTTTTGTGCCTGGGCATGGGCATAAAGGCGCGGTATTTCTTCAGGCATATCTTGCAAGTCACAATCCATCACCACCACCCACTCACCCTCAGCACGGTCTAAACCAGCAGTAATAGCAGTATGCTGGCCAAAGTTTCGGCTCAAATTTATTCCCAGTATTCGTTCATCCTGTAATGCTAATGACTTAATTACATTCCAACTCTCATCCGGGCTTTGGTCGTTAACGAAAACGATTTGGTAATTTGGCGAAATAACCTTCAGCACTGTTACCAATCTGCTATGTAGCTCACACAGGCAAGCCGCACAGCCATAAACAGGGGTTACAACGGATATCAGAGGGCGGGTTGCAGTAGTAAGGGGCATAAGATAAAACAGTTAAAGCAACCTAATATTTGTCAAATAGCGCTAGGCCAAGTTTACTTATAAAATGACTCTCCGGATAAAACTCCCAGCGTGATAGCGCATGATAAGTAGCAATTATACACAAGTACCAGATTAGCGCCGCGCCCGAATTCCACAAGTTCTCACGTCTTGCTCTGCTCACTTATACTATTACGCTTTTTCAAGCGACGTCAGCGTGCAGCGCGCCCCAAATCAGGTCCTTCAGCTTCTGAATATTCTTGCTGGTGAGGCTGGAGATGAAGACGGTGGGCGGCATCCCGGCCGGCAGGGAGGCTAGTAGCTCGGCTTCGAGCTCCTCGTCGAGCATGTCGGCTTTAGTGATGGCTAGCAGGCGCTTTTTGTCGAGCAGCTCGGGGTTGTGCTGCTCCAGCTCGTTGAGGAGGATTTTGTATTCGGCGGCTACGTCGAGGCTGTCGCAGGCTATCATAAAGAGCAGCATGGAGTTGCGCTCGATGTGGCGCAAAAATCGCGTGCCCAGACCCTTACCTTCAGCCGCCCCCTCGATAATACCGGGAATATCGGCCATCACAAACGACTTGAAGTCGCGGTAGGCCACCACGCCCAGGTTGGGCACGAGGGTGGTGAAGGCATAATCGGCAATTTTGGGCTTGGCGGCACTCACCACCGAGAGCAGCGTGCTCTTACCGGCGTTGGGGAAGCCCACGAGGCCCACGTCGGCCAGCAGCTTAAGCTCCAGAATTACCTGCTCCTCAATGGCGGGCTCGCCAGGCTGGGCGTACTGCGGCGCCTGGTTAGTGGAGGTTTTGAAATGGTCATTGCCGAGGCCGCCGCGCCCGCCGGGCGTGAGAATCTGGCGCTCGCCGTCGCGGGTAATTTCTAGCTTCACCTCGCCGGTTTCGGCATCGCGGGCTACGGTGCCCAGCGGCACTTGTATCACGATATCCTCGCCCTGGGCGCCCGAGCGCAGGTTGGGGCCGCCGCTCTCGCCATCCTGAGCGAAGAGGTGCTTGCGGTATTGCAGGTGCAGCAACGTCCAGAGCTGCGAGCTGCCTTCAAGGATAATGTGGCCGCCGCGGCCGCCGTCGCCGCCGTCGGGGCCGCCGTTGGGCAGGCCCTTGGCCCGGAAGAAGTGGTGCGAGCCCGCGCCCCCCTTGCCCGAGCGGCAGGTGATTTTGACGTAGTCGATGAAGTTGTTGTTAGCCACGGTTTTGTGCTAGGATAAGGTAAAATAGAACGTCATGCTGCGCTTACCGAAGCATCTCGCCCGCGCCGCTAGGGTTACCAACCTGACGGCCCGAGCGAGATGCTTCGGCAAGCTCAGCATGACGTTCTGCTATTATTTATGTGCTGCTGCTAGGCCTGCACCTCGCGGGTAGCCGCGGCGGGCGCCTCATTGGCAGCGGGCTTGTGCTGGTCGATAAGGTCACTGATTTGGCCGAAGATGGTTTCAATCTCGCCGATGCCGTTGAGCGAGTAAAACTTGTGCTGAGCGGCGTAGTAGCCAGCCACTTGCGCAGTTTCGGTGTTGTAGACCGTCACGCGGCGGCGGATTTTAGTTTCGTCCTGGTCGTCGGGGCGGCCGCTGGTTTTACCGCGCTCCAGCAGGCGCTTCACGAGTTCCTCCTCCCCTACTTCGAGGGCAATCATGCAGGCTACCTTGGTGCCGTGCTCAGCCAACAGGCGGTCGAGGCTTTCAGCTTGGGCGGTGGTGCGCGGAAAGCCGTCGAAGATGAAGCCAGCGGCCTGCTTATCTCTCTGCAAGGCATTGCCAATCATGCCTATAACTACTTCGTCAGGCACCAATAGACCTTCGTCCATCAGCTTTTTGGCTTTGAGGCCGAGCTCGGTGCCTTCGGCAATCTGGGCGCGCAGCAGGTCGCCGGTGCTCAGGTGCACGAGGTGGTACTTGGCAATGAGCTTCTGGCTTTGGGTGCCTTTGCCCGCGCCGGGCGGGCCGAAGAGGACGATATTATGCATAATCAAAATAGAGGTTGAGGCGCGAGCGCCGGAGCGGGAACAGAGGAAAACAGCCTACGAAAAGCAGCGCTACTCGGCTACTACGTACACATCGGGCAGGTTGCGACCCAGCCCATCGTAGTCGAGGCCGTAGCCCACCACGAAGTCATTGGGAATCTCGCGGGCAATGTACTTTAACTCCAGCGGATAGCGGAGGCTAGCGGGCTTAAAAAACATGGCCGCAATCTCGATGGAAGCTGGCTTATTGGCCTGCAGCGAAGGCAACAGGTGGCTGAGGGTAGTGCCCGTGTCCACAATATCTTCAACCAGAATGATGTCGCGGCCCTGCACATCTTCGCGCAGACCCAGAATTTCCTGCACCTGCCCGGTGCTGCCCGTGCCCTCGTAGGAGGCCACGCGGATAAAGACAATCTCGCAGTCGCCGGTGAAGCGCTTGAGCAAATCGGTGGCAAACATGAAGCCGCCCGTGAGCACCACTACGAACAAGGGCCGGCGGCCCGCATAGTCGGCATTGAGGCGGGCGGCCACCTGGTCGATGTCCGCGGCGATTTTGGAAGCCGAGAGGTAAGGCCGGAAAGCCTTGTCGTGAAGCGTGATAAGGGGCTGACCCATGCGAGGATGAACGACCGGGGTGGCCATTTCGGGCTGCAAAGGTACGGCCGGCAACCCAACGCCCGAAGGCGTCGGCCGGCAGCAACCCACCACACCACTAATATCTATTGATTAACAGCACTTTACTAAAGCCAGTACCAGGTAGTGGGCAGCAGCATTTTGGGGCTGGGAAGGATGCGGTGGGCGAAGCGCACCCCTAGCTGAGGGCGGGCGGCGTGCCCGGCGCTTTCCAGGGGTGTGGCCGGGCCGCCCACGCGGGCAATGTGCGGGGCGATAACGAGCGACACGATGCTCATGAGCTTGATGAGAATATTCATGCTCGGGCCGCTGGTGTCCTTGAAGGGGTCGCCCACGGTGTCGCCGGTCACGCTGGCTTTGTGGGCGTCGGAGCCTTTGTACTCCATTTTACCATCGACCAAAGCCCCTTTCTCGAACGACTTTTTGGCATTGTCCCAGGCGCCCCCAGCGTTGCTCTGGAACATAGCCATGAGCACGCCGCTAACCGTGACGCCCGCTAGGGTACCGCCCAACACCTCGGGCCCAAAGGCAAAGCCGATGATGATGGGCGTGAGCAAGGCAATGGCGCCGGGCGCCACCATCTTGCGAATAGCGGCCTCGGTGCTGATGGCCACGCACTTCTCATACTCGGGCCGGCCGGTGCCCTCCAGGATGCCGGGTATTTCGCGAAACTGGCGGCGCACTTCCTGCACCATCGCCATGGCCGCCTGCCCCACCGCCTTAATGGCCAGCGCCGAGAAAATAAAGGGTATCATGGCGCCCACGAACAGGCCCGCCAGCACGTTGGCGTTGGAAATATCGATGGTGGTGATGTGGGCCGTACCCATGAAGGCCGCAAACAGGGCTAGCGAGGTAAGCGCCGCCGAGGCGATGGCGAAGCCCTTGCCGGTGGCGGCCGTGGTGTTGCCCACCGCGTCGAGAATATCGGTGCGCTCGCGCACTTCCTTGGGCAGCTCGCTTATTTCGGCGATGCCGCCGGCATTGTCGGCAATGGGGCCGAAGGCGTCGATGGCGAGCTGCATGGCGGTGGTGGCCATCATGCCGGCCGCCGCGATGGCCACGCCATAGAGGCCGGCGAATTTGTAGCTCAGCACAATGCCCGCGGCCAGCACCAGAATGGGCGCCACTGTGCTTTCCATGCCCACGGCTAGCCCCCCAATCACGGTGGTGGCGTGGCCGGTGCTGCTTTGCTGCACAATGCTGAGCACCGGGCGCTTGCCCATGGCAGTGTAATACTCGGTGATGGTACTCATCAAAAAGCCCACGGCTAGCCCCACCAGCACGGCGTAGAACACGTGGTTGGCATCGAAAGTATAGCCGCGCATGGTGAGGTCGCCGACTGGCAAAAGCCCCTTTATCAGGCCATAAGAAAAAACAGCCGACACGACAATCGACACGTTGTTGCCCCGGTTGAGGGCGCTTTGCACGCTGCCATTCTCTTGCACCCACACGGCCAAAATGCCCACCAGCGAGGCCAGGATGCCTAGCCCAGCCACCGCCATGGGCAGTAGCAGCGGCGAGAGGCCGCCAAAATTGTCGGGGTTGCCCAGGCGTACTTCGCGCCCCAGCACCATGGTGGCCAAGATGGTAGCCACGTACGAGCCGAACAGGTCGGCGCCCATGCCGGCCACATCGCCCACGTTGTCACCCACGTTATCGGCAATGGTGGCGGGGTTGCGTGGGTCATCTTCCGGAATGTCGGCCTCAACCTTGCCCACGAGGTCGGCGCCCACGTCAGCCGCCTTGGTGTAGATGCCGCCACCCACGCGGGCAAACAGGGCAATGCTCTCGGCCCCCAGCGAAAAGCCGGTGAGCACTTCGAGCGCCTTCTCCATCTCGGGACCGCTGGCTAGCTCACTGGGCACGAACAGCTTATAAAAAACAATGAATAGCGCTCCCAGCCCTAGTACCGCCAGCCCGGCCACGCCCATGCCCATCACCGAGCCACCGGCAAACGATACCTTCAGGGCCTGCGAGAGCGAAGCGCGGGCCGCCTGGGCCGTGCGCACGTTGGCCTGGGTAGCGATGCTCATGCCGATGTAACCGGCCGTGGCCGACAACACCGCCCCGATAATAAAGGCAATAACGATGACCGGGCTCGAGCGCTCGCCTGTGAAGCCCAGGTAGCCTAGAAACACACTGGCAATGAGCACAAACAACGCCAACACCTTATACTCGGCTTGCAAAAAAGCCAGCGCCCCATCGGCAATGTAGCCGGCGATGGTGCGCATTCGCTCGCTGCCCGCATCCTGGCGGGCCACCCAGCCCGCGCGCAACCAGGTATAAAGCAGGGCCAGCAAACCCAGCAGTGGTACTGCGTAAACACTTGGGGGCATAGGCTGGCAAGAAAGGGCGAAAAGAACAGTATCCTAAGTCCAGGCTAGGGAGCATAGGCTGGCAAATGTAGGTGGCTACTTCTATAGTTTGCGCAGTAGCACTTCACATAAGGTTACCATGCTAAAAATGGCGGCTTTAGCTACAATTTTGTGGGGGGGGGGGGGTGTGCACATTGTCTTCGGGGGCACCTACGAAGCACCAGTTCCAGACAATCTCGCTGCACCGCGACTATTTAGCATCTGAACCGCCGCCTTCAACCTCTGCTTAAGCTTAATGCGCACTACCAGCGGCTCGGGCGACGGCCCGAATGCGCTCGCCGGAAGCACGGCACGGAATCAAAGTAATCGTATAGTGTGGTAATTCATGTCTACTGTTTTCCAGTTGATGTCGCAGGTGAGGCCTGCCCCACGCCGCAGGTTTCGCTGATGAGCCAAGCCAGGGCACCGAGCCGCCCCATTCTCTTCAGCGCTCGAAAAGGCGATAACGCCAGGCTCCAGTGTTTCGGCCAAGCGCAGGGCGGCCTACACTCCTAGCCGGTTATCGAGGTAGCAGCTTTGCCCGGTGGTGCCGGTTTCGCGAAAGCCGCAGGCGTGGGGACGCTGGTGCCGGGCTCGGTGTCGCGGCTGAACTCATAGCCCAGGGCCTGGGTTTATTCTTCACCGGCTGCGGCCCCAACTGTCAGCGTACAAGCCATTTCCCCTTGCGCATCTTGTTCCACCAACTCGTAGCCCGCCTCGCATTCGAGGCCGCCGATGGGCACCAGCTCGCGCCCGTAGCGCACCCTAAAGCCAATGCTACCGAGGTGCGCGAACACGGCCGGGCGCAGCTGCTTAAACACCAGCAGCAGACAGCCCTAACGGGCCTCAATGTGTACCAGCCGCCGCCGCTAGCTAGGGCCATGTTGGCGCACGTAGTCGAGCAGAAAGGGCGTGAGGCTAGCCTCCTCGCCCGAGGGCACGGGCAACTGGCACAGGGTTTTCAGGAGTTGCGTGGGGCGGAGGCTAGCGAGGTTAAACCGGTAAAGCTAAAGTCGCTGCCGTACTTTCGTAGGGCTGAAACCCGTTTGCCTCAGGTGGCTAGCCTGCCTTTTTCTGCCTTCATGCCCTGTATGTCCGTTCTTCATTGGTTTTTGCGTGGTTGGTTCGTGCTTTCGTTGCTGCTAGGCTCAGGGCTGCTAGCCCAGGCACAGAAAACCCCGGCCGACACGACCCGCCTGCGCGTGGGTGAGGTGCAGGGGGGTATGCGCACTATTGCCATCGACACGGTAAACGTGATGCCAACGGCCGATACCAAAGGCTGGCTGCTGCTCGACAAAGACATTCAACTGGAGCTCGATGGGGCCGTGCAAAACCTGTACAATTTCAAATACGACAAGGCCGAAAAACAATTTCGCTCGTTGCGCCGCCGCTATCCCAAGCACCCCATGCCCTATTTTTTGCTGGGCCTGAGCACGTGGTGGAAAATCATGCCGACCAACTTCGACTCGAAGCAGTATGACAAAACGTTTTTCGCCTATATGGACACGGCGAATACGTACAGCGAGCGCCTGGTGAAAGCCGACCCGCACAATTACGAAGGGTATTTTTTCCTGTCGGCCGCCAACGGCTTTTCGGCACGCCTCAACTCCGAGCGCCACAATTGGCGCAAGGCCACGGTAGATAGCAAGCAGTCGCTCAACTACTTGCAGAAGAGCAGCGAGGCCAACGGCCTCAGCCCCGAGTTTCTGTTCGGCGAAGCTCTGTTCAACTACTACGCCGTCTGGATTCCCGACAATTATCCGCTGCTCAAGCCCGTGCTGCTGTTCTTTCCCAAAGGCAATAAGCAGCTAGGCCTCAGCCAGCTGCGCACAGTGGCCAACAACGGGTTCTATACTGGTGTCGAGGCCAAGGTATTCTTGATGAAGCTGTTGCATAACGACGAGCATCAAACGGCCGCCGCCATGCCCATAGCGCGCGGGCTAGCCCTCAAATACCCGGATAACGGTTACTTTGCCCGGTTCTACTCCTTGCTCTGTTTCGACCAGGCCGATTTTGCCGAGTGCGAGCGGGTTAGCAAGGATATTCTCGATAAAATAAATGCGGGAATGCCCGGCTACGAGGCTAGTAGCGGCCGCTACGCTAGCTACTTCCTGGGCTACCTTATGCAGTACAAGTACCGCGACCTGACCAAGGCCCGGGACTACTACCAGCGTTGCATTGTGTTTGCCGAAAGCAACGGCGAAACCGACGGCGGCTTTTATTTATTCGCCAACGCTAACCTGGCCCGCATGGCTGAGCGCGACCGTGATATGACGGCCGCTAAGCGCTACTATGAAGTTGTAGCCGACAAGGCTGACCATAAGTCGGACCAGTATAAAGAAGCCAAGGCGTGGCTGAAAAAGAATTCTAAAGCCTGATTATCTTATCTATGGAACTCAACGATTATTTACTTACTCCATTATACTTAGGTCTTATCTATGCCATTGCCTTCGCAATGCGCCCCTCCGTTACTAATCGCTATACCAAGCAATATTTTATTCCGGCTTTAACGCTTAAGGTAATAGGAGCCCTGGCGCTAGGCATACTTTACCACACTATCTACGCCGGCGACACCAATAATTACTTTCACCACGGGGAGATTATTTATAAGGCCTTTGGCGATTCTTTCAGTGCAGGCTTCGAACTACTCACCACTGATGGTACCCGCACGCCTAATATTGAGCGCTACGTCAGCCAGATGGCGTGGTTTGGCAAGGATAGTAATGAGTATTTCGTAGTACGGATGGCAGGGCTAGGCGCCATTCTGGGGTTCAACACGTACTCCGTAACGGCGTTATTTTTTGCTGTATTAAGCTTCTCCGGCATGTGGGCCATGTACATGACCTTTGCCAAGATTCGGCCGCAAGTTTACAAAGAGCTGGCCGTGGCCGTTTTCTTCTTACCGTCCGTTTTTTTCTGGGGTTCAGGCCTGCTTAAAGACTCTCTTTGTCTTGGGGCTCTGGGCTGGCTTTTCTACGCTTTTTATCGCGGTGCTATCGAAAAAAAGAGTATTATTCGCTGTCTCCTGATTGGCGCAGTAGCTATAAAGGTTATCGCCTCCATGAAAGTGTACATCCTGCTAGCTTTCGTTCCGCCGGCGGCACTGTGGGTATTCAACGAAAATACAGCCCGCATCAAATCGCCCGCGATACGGTGGGTAGTGCGGCCATTTTTTATCGCTGCTGGCCTCACAGTCGCCATTTATGGCATGAGCGTCGTAGCTGCTGCTGATGCCCGCTTTAATCTCGACAAGATTGGCGAGCAAAGTAAGCTGACTGCCACCTATTTGCAAGGAGTTAGCAAGGCAGAAAACGGTTCGGGCTATAATATTGGAGAGCAAGATGGCACTCTCAGTGGCATGGCTAAGCTCGCCCCACAGGCCATCGTGGTGGCTTTGTTCCGGCCTTTCCTCTGGGAATCGCGCAACCCAACCATGCTGCTGTCGGCTATAGAGGCCACTTATTTCATTGTACTAACGATACGCATTTTCTTCCGGGTAGGAGTCGGCAAAACGCTACGCGCTATTGTGAGCTCGCCCGTTCTGACCCTGTGCTTTGTATTCAGCCTCATCTTTGCCATTTCAGTGGGCATTTCCAGCGGCAATTTTGGCACGCTCGTGCGCTATAAAATTCCCCTAATGCCGTTTTATCTCGCTGGGCTTTATATTATGCAAAGCATGACGGAAGGCATGGCCAGGCATAAAAAGCAGCCAGCCGCAACCCGACGGCCACAATTCGCCTAGCACGGGCCGACACCCTAGCTAAATAGCGCCAGAAAATTGGGTGTATTTGCCACTACCGAGTAGCGCTGCTCGATAGTAGTGCGCGCTGCCAGGCCTAGTTGCTGGCGATGCGAAGCATCGGTGAGCAACTGGCGCAGGTAGCGTAGCCATTCGGTGGGCTCGCGGCAAATGTAGCCGTTCACGTCGTGCTGTACTACTTCAGTGTTCATGCCAACTGGTGATACCAGCGCCGGAATACCCAGGGCCATGTACTGCAAGGCTTTGAAGGCACACTTACCTTTAGCCCACGGGTCATCCTCAAGTGGCATAAGCCCTACATGGAAAGTAAGCAGGTCGGCTATCTCGGTAGCCTTCTGCCAAGGCAGGAAGCGCAGCGAGCGCAGGGGCTGGTCAAAATCAGGCGGTTGGTTGGAGATAACGCGAAACTCAAAATCAAGGCCTTCGGCTTCCAGTTGAGCTAGCACTGGCACCAAGGGCCGCAAGTACTTGAGCGTGGAGTGGGTGCCTGTCCAACCGATAACCAATGGGCCAGGAGCTAGCTGGTCGCGCACCTTGTTATGCAGGTGCTTGGTGTCGATGGTGGTAGGGTTCACTACTGTGCTAGGGTTAAACTGCCGGGCATAAGTTGCCAAGTAGTCATTGCCACAACTATTCTTATAGGCCCAGCGGCAGATGCTGTCTACCTTATGATGCCATTTCAGCCCAGCCGCTATTTTATTTGCCTCCGAAGTATTGGCTAGCCAGATAGCGTCGTCGAAGTCGTAGATGACATGCTTGCGGAGCACCTTGGCCAGTAGCCATTCAAAGATGGGCGGTCCGAGCGGCGCCGCCTCGCGGTGCACAAACACGAAGTCGTAGGCCGGCGCGGCTAGCAAGTGCCCGAGCCGCCGCCCAAACCCACTCAGAATGCCCCATGCCTTACAGGCCGCCAGACCCGGCTTATAGAGAATGCGCCACGTAGCATCGTCCAAAAACGGCGCCAACCGGTACGTATGGCCATGCTGCTGCAGGATAGGCAGATACTGCTCGAAGCGGAAGCGCTGCGACGGCGCCTGGCCAGCCGGATATGGAGTGAGGAAGAGAATGCGCAAAATAAGACTATCAGGCTCGCAAAAGCCAAAAAAATTCAACCGCAAAAATACGGCTGCATGCCGCTACAGTTGGTTGGCTAGCACCTGCTGGTAGAGCTGGCCCAGCGCCTCGTAGGTGTTAGCGGGTGCAAATTTTTGCCGCACGAACTCCCGGCCGGCTCTCGCGAAGTGTGCACGCAGGTCAGCATCGGCTGCTAACTGGTTGATGGCGGCCGTCATCGCTGGTATAGCGCGGTTAGGTACTAGCAAGCCCGAACGACCGTGTTCAAACAATTCAGCAGGACCACCGCAGTCGCTAGCAATCAGTGGAGTACCGTAGTAGAGGGCATCAAGGCACGTAAGCGAGAACGATTCCGACTCCGAGAAATTAAGGACAATATCGGCCGCCTTAATCGCCGCCTCTACATCGGTGGCAAAGCCATCAAAGCGCACCACCTCGGCTAGCCCAGCCTGCTTTGCCTCGTTCTCCAGACGCTGCCGAAATTCCTGGTTCTTGACCATCCCCATGTCGCCGCCCACGAACCGCAGGCGTAGGCGGGCATCCTGAGCATAGGCCGGGCCAAAGGCGGCCAGCGCTAAATCCTGCCCTTTGCCCTGAATGTAGTTGCTCAGATACAGTAATTCCACGGTGCCGTCGGGCCGGGGCGGGTGCGTAGGAGCAGGGTAGCGCTCAGTTCCAGGCAGCGGGTCGTAAACCACGCACGCGTTGACCGCACCATCGAAATAGCGCCCTACTGCTTGTGACACCCCCACCGTGCGGCTAGCCAGTTGCGCGGCTAGCCATCGCCAAATGCGGGCTAACGGCTGTGGCAGGCTTTGGGGCAGGAAGCGCACGTGCGTAATTACCCGCAGCCGACATAGGCTCAGCAAGCGGGCTACGTAGCCTGTCAGGTTGTAGAAGTCATTGAGGTGAATAAGGCAGGCGCCTTGCTGCCTGGCTATCCTCCACAAACGCCAGCCATTCAACAATAAGGCAAATGGATAACGTAGTAAATCAGCCTTACGACGACTTATTTCTATAAAAGGCAGCTCATATACTATGTATCCATCGGCCTCCAACACGGGCCGGGCCGTACTGCCACTTGGTAGCACATACGCAAAGCGAAATTGACTTTGTAACGGCCCCGTAGCGTGCCGTAAGGCATTTAATGCCCCTGTTATAGCACGTGAATTGTCAATAACCAGCAAGAGCGGCTTATTCTCAGCCACGATTCACCTCCTCCACTAGCGATATCCATTGCTGCGCAATTCTCTCACGCGTGAAATCCTGCATACGACTCCTAGCCAGTTGGCCCAGTCGCTCACGCTCGGCGGTAGCCATCAGTAGACCTTTTAGTGTCGCTACCCATACTGCTTCATCAGCAGCTAGGGTAGCAGGCTGTGTTAGCATGGGCAGTAGCAAACCGTAGTCGCCAACCTCAGCCTGCCTTATCGGGCTACTAGGCGTAGCGGTTAAGGGGGCCAGTATCTCCCGCGGGCCAGTTGGGCAATCAGCACTCACTACGGGCAAGCCACAAATCATCGCCTCGCCCAATGCCATTGGAAAGCCTTCCCAAGCCGATGGAAACACAAATGCGGTGGCTAAGCGCAAATATTTGAAAGGATTTTGCTGTAAGCCCAAAAAGTACACGTCGTAGTTGGGGGTAAGGTCTGCCTCTGCCTGAGTTTCCCACTGTGCGTACACACTTAGACCCAATTCGCGCCCTTGAGCTACTAATATATCGCGCAAATCACCATCGCCTACAAAAACGAGCTTGACTGGTTGTTGCTCCCGCAAAGCCGCAAAAATGCGAAGTAAAGGCGCCTGGTTTTTTTGAGCAGACAACCGCCCAGCTGTTATCAAAACCGGAGCAGCCTCATATATTGCTGCCTCAGCATCAGAGATGTGCTCACGGCTTTTTGCTTCAATCTGAGCAACTTCAAAAAAATTATTAATAGTAAGCAGCTTATCAGGATTCACCCCAAAGCCTTCTATGAGTTCTGGAGTAATATCACGGCTCACTGTCACAATACGGTCAGCTCGGTTATAGAGCGCTGGCATTAATATCTTCTTACGTAACCAGCCTAATAGCCCTGTGATATTAGCATCGTGCAGTTTAGAACCGTGGATGCATAATATAACTTTCTCACTCCCTTTGCTTAGTAGATTTACATAATCAGCGCCCTCTAAATGACTAATACTTACCGCTGTTTTCAATTGTCGCTTCAGTTCTCTTAAGCGCTGGACACGATGCCAGAAATTGCGCAGCTTAGTAATAGCGCTACCCGCTCCTTCAACGTTTAGGCTCACCAATTCATTGGAACTCGGGTACATATTACCTCCTTCCAAATTGAATACAACTTCCGTAACATGAAAACGGCGGGATAATTCTATACTATGGTCATGGAACACACGTTGCGCACCGCCCAGACCAAAGTTGGGAATTACTAATAATATGTTTTCCACAATTGCTTTCAACTAGATTGGTCTCTACGATTTAAGTCGGGAAGCTAGCTTCGTAAACGGCCGCTCTACAAACAAGTAGAAGCCATAAGCTATTCCGATGGCAATGGACAAGCACATTAACTGCATAAAGATGCGGTTGACAATTGGGCCTGACGCAATAAATTTAGTCAATAAGAACTCGCACGTATTGCCAACAAGTACGTGCACTAAATAAAATGAATACGAGATTTTACCAAAAAACCGCGTAATTGCGTTGTCCAAATTCACATACTCAATAGCCAGCGCAGTAATTATCCCTACTAAGGCAATATAGAGGCCTAGTTGCAAATAGCATAACACTCCAAAAATCAATAATAACGCCAAGTAAATTGATACACTCAATCTTCCCTGTCTTTTAAACAGGGTTAAACCACCCATAGCAAATAAAGTACTAAAACCAAAAAAGTGCTCGGAACTTCCAAATGGAAATAATTGAATAATCTGTGCTAATAAATAAGCTAAAATGAAAAAAAATATTGTTTTTCTTTCGAACAAATAATTAAATAACAAACCAATAAATATGTAAAATTGGAATTCAATAGACAATGTCCAAAAAATCCCCACTATCCACTTGTACTCACTAAAAGGAATAATGAATAATAAATTACCAATAACTTGCCCTACTGATAGCCCTGCAGTGTAATTAATTTTATGAGCTATATAATAATCAATTATATACCATTGCAATAAGACTAATAGCATTGCTATATAAGCTGGTGGATTAATACGAACAATACGTTTGAAGATATAAGAGAAAAAACGTTTAGGATTATAACTTTTATCTAATAAACTATAGGGAATGATAAACCCTGATATAACAAAAAAAACATCTACTCCTAGATAACCACGGCTAAAAGCCATTTCAGCTGCATCTATATGCGATTTAGGAAGTGCCGCGCCAGTAAAATGGTAAAGCGCAACACTTAATGCTGCAATACCTCGCAAAAAGGGTAAACCTGCCACATATTTACTTCCAATACGAGGGGCTACTGACACCAAATTATCATCAGAAAAGATTTGTGTCATAAACCTTTTTGAAAATGTCTTATAACTATACTTAATTATTATCAACTACCAATTATTTGTGCAATAAACAATTTGGCATTACCAAACTCGACTTTATATTTAAAATAGCACAATTAACATATCAAGCTGATTATCAGTTTGCAAATTTAAACTAGCCTTGTGATATACTTCGCATATTTATAATTCTCGACTTAGAAAATATGCTTCACCGCTGCTAAAAACCGACGCCGCCATAATACTGTAATATCTTGTAAAACTGCTCGACAAAGATATTTTGCAGTAGCCAAGCGATGCTGTTTACTTAACGCTAGTGTGAGAGCAATGAAGGTATAACGGTCGGCAACAAATTGTCCAACATGCCCAGGAAAACGTTTGGCAAATAACTGGTTATTTTGCACTAGCTGGCCAAATAATTCATCGCGCTGCTGTACAGTAAGAGGTGCAATAGTATTAAGACTACGGCCAGTATGCTCACGCAAACAAAAGGTTTTTTGGCGAATAGGATGAAATGTAACTTGGCTTGCTAGCCTCACCCATAGTTCCCAATCCTCAGCGGAGGCCAACCGACGGTCTTCAACAAATGGATTTGCTAAGGCAATATCACGGCGAACGAATACTGTATTGCAGGCTAAGGGATTATCATACAATAGTGCCTCGTTAGTAGGGGTTGGCCAAGCGCACATTTCGGAGATAAGCTGATTATTTTCGTCAAGTCGCTCGTAACCAGTGTGCACTACTTCTACCAATCCTTTTTGATTTAAAAAATCCTTCACCACTTGTAAGTGATTAGGATACATTTCATCGTCAGAATCAAAGTAATTAATGTATTGACCGCTAGCTTGTTGAGCTCCATAGTTACGAGCAGCTCCTCGCTCTCCATTTTCTTTATAGAAGTACTTTATCCGTGAATCAGTTATACTAGCTACTGCATTGCGAGCATTATCGCGACTACCGTCATCTACAATGATGAGTTCAAAATCGGAGCAAGTTTGCTTCAAAATGGCGCTGATAGTATCAGGTAAAATATCTGCACGATTGTAGCATGGCATTACAATAGAAAAAAACGGTGCCATAAGCTATTGAGCACTTAAAAGTAACTTGAAAATTCTTTATTGCTACAATTATTGATTATTCTTAGTATACTAAGTTTATTCGCACATCTATTTCACTACCGATTAGAAATTTTCGATAGTTATTAACAGACATTATTTCTTAGCACTCTAATTACTTTTCGCTAAAGAGGTTATTCGCCTTTCTAAAAACAAAGGGATGCGTTGTAGGTTATACAATAAATACTTACTGGCATATTTCGCCTGCTGCCATCGCAATCCTTGGCTGCCTAGATACTTAGCATAAGCAAGACATTGAATTGCTAAATAGATATCAGCGTGCTTTCTGTCACTTTTCTCGAACACATGTGCCTGGAACATGCGAGCTTCATAAATTCGCCGTTCAAACTGATACACTGACTTTGCTGATGACACTGTTATACTTTGGCCATGTATCCGGTAATAAGACATAATACGAGGCAAATAAAGGGCTGCCCCATAGCGTGTGCTGAGTAGTTGAAGTGTATAATCACCGCTAAATACTCCTACGAACCAATTTGGCAATGGCCGAGGCAAGCTATATGACTTGAACAGTAATGAAGCCGTAGGAGCTATCCAACCCACCCGGGCTAAGTCTAACTGTCCAAATCGGACAGGTAATCCATCTTGCTGAGGAGTTGGTAATGCATGGGAGGCAATGAATTGACTGAAAATAACATTAGGGCGGCCTGGTGGCGTAGAGTATCCTATTTCAGCGTCATGAAAGCACATAACGCAATCATCATGTGCTTCCAATGCCGCTACCTGGCGCTGTAGCTTAGTAGTATCCGTCCAATAGTCATCTCCATCTAAAACAGCAATATAATCACCATCACATGCAGCTAGGGTCGCAGTTAGGTTCTCCATTACACCTAGGTTTTTAGTTGGCGTCAACACCTTAATCTGCTCGGGATACTGAGCCTGGTAAGCTAGGGCCAATGCACGGGTACCATCGGTAGAACAGTCCTCGCCGATTACCATTTCTACTGCACCATCAAATTTCTGAGCTAGTACTGATTCTATGGCTTTAGCTAAGTATTGCTCGTGATTATAAGTAATGCAACAAACGCTAATTTTTATCATATTTACTCTAACAATATATTAGCTAGGTCTTTAAAGATTAATAATTTCAGTTAGTCGCTAGGTTCTTGATGACCTTAGCCGGAATACCTACTGCTACTGCATTAGCTTGAATATCTTTATTGACGACACTACCAGCTCCAATTATACTATTCTCACCAATACTGACGCCAGGTAATATTACTGCACCAGTACCCAACACCACGTTAGCTCCTAATTTTACATTTCCAGACACATGTACGCCTGGTGACAGTTCACAATAATCATCAATCATTACATCGTGCCCAATTGTACAGTTTAGATTAATTAACGAGCCCTCACCAACTTGAATATCATTAGTAAGGACTGCTCCGCTCATGATATTCACCCCAGTACCTAGGGTGTTTTGGAAGGCGCCAATTATTGCTTTAGGGGAAATTGAAGATATTAACTGTCCACCTGCCTGTTGCATAGCGGCAGCCAGACGCCGCCGCAACTTTGGCGCGCCAATACCTAGCACAAACCGGGCATCGCTCTTGAAATACTGCTCAGCTTCTTCGAGCGACTTAAGAACTGGAAAGCGCCCGTAAAGCATATCGGGAATATCTGCCGTTACGTCGTCATAAAACGCAATGCCGGTTAATTCTTGTTGCTGGCTGAAAACCTCCAGCACTTCTTTGGCAAAGCCTTTGGCCCCAATGATAAGCATGGTATGAGAAGAGACGGAATTAAAAAATAGTGGCAGCCAGCCTAATACTGCTACCAGATTAGGCTGTCATTTCTTGGCAAATGATTTGGCTGATTCTTACTACCTGCTCAGACTCAAGCTGCTGATAAAAGGGCAGGCACAATACCCGCCGCGACACATCTTCCGAAACCGGACAGGAGGCACCCGTGTGGTACGGCAGCTGATTAAGCGAAGGGAAGAAATAGCGACGCGTATTAATATCCTGCGCCGCCAACGCCTCCTTCACCTGAAGCAGTTTTGCTTCTGAAGCGAATAGAATGGGAAAGTAGGCATAGTTGTACTCTAGCGACTCTTCCGTTGGCACCGGAAACTGCAACGGTAGCTGTTGCAGCTCTGCCCGATAAATTGCGGCCAATGCTTGACGTTGCTTGATAAAATCTGCCACCCGGGGTAAGTTGCAAAGCCCCATCGCTGCGTGAAACTCCGAGTTTTTGCCGTTTACACCCAGCGTAAAGTACTCGTCACCAATATGGCCGAATGACTTGTACAGCCATATTTGCCGAGCTAATGCCTCGTTTTTCACCACGATAGCTCCTCCTTCCACTGTGTGAAAGAGCTTGGTGGCGTGAAAGCTGCAAGTACTCAAATCGCCGTAGTTCAGCAGCGAGCGACCGTGTAGGCGCACTCCGAACGCGTGTGCGCCGTCATAAATAACCTTCAGCCCGTGACGTTGTGCAATATCCTCAATGGCTAACACGTCGCAGGGGTAGCCGTAGACGTGCGTAGCCAATATGCCAGTAGTCTGCGGTGTGATGGCGGCCTCAATTTTAGCCGCATCAATGCAGAACGTACGGTCTTCGATATCTACGAAAATAGGGGTGCAATTCTCCCAGAGGATGGCCGTGGTAGTGGCCACATAGGAAAACGGGGTCGTAATGATTTCCCCTGTCAGCCCCAGAGCCTTGATAGCTACTTGCAGGGCAATGGTACCGTTGCTTGTAAACTGCACTTGGGCACCATCCATGCTGCTGCTCAGCTCAGCTTCCAGTTGTTGAACCAGGGGGCCGTTATTAGTAAGCCAGCCCCGTTCCCAGATACCTTTGAGATACGCTTCGTAGTCAGCTAGCGGCGGCAAATATGCCTTTGTAACGTTAATAGTCATGGTATAGCTAAGGAGCCCGGAGCTAGTGAATTAAATCGGCATACTGGCGCTCGGCTACAATATGACCATCTCGCAACTCGTAGATGCGGTCGCACTCACGCAACGTCGTCAGCCGATGAGCAATAATCAAAATCGTGATATCGGTGTGTGCGAGTTGCGTAATTGCCGCGTTTACTTCGCGCTCCGTTTCATTATCGAGGGCACTGGTAGCCTCGTCGAGCAGCAATATTTTGGCTTGCTTGTAAAGGGCACGAGCAATACCAACCCGTTGCCGCTGCCCACCAGATAGCTTAGAGCCCCGCTCCCCGATGAAGGTATCTAGGCCGGCAGGCAGGCTATCCACAAACCCACGCAGAGAAGCCTGGTCTATTGCGTATTGCAGTCGCTCTGTGTCCAGTTCTTCAGGCGAGGCCCCTAGCGTAATGTTGTTTTGAATGGATGTTTCCATCAGGAACGTATCCTGCTTGACGTACCCAACCAATTCGTACCAGGCATCTATGTGCTGCGGGGTCAGCACTTGTCCGTCTATCACTATCTCGCCCTGCTGCTCGCGGTAAAAGCGCAGCAGTACGTTCATAAGCGTGGTTTTGCCAGATCCCGAGGCACCTATAAAGCCAATCTTCTCGCCCCGTTCAATACGCAGGTTAACCTGATCCAGGGCCGGCGCGTCTTGCATCGTCTGGTTTGGAAAGCGAAAGGAGACGTTACGCAGCAGCAAATCATGCTGAAAGCTCAGCGGCAGTTGTGTAGTAGGAGTTGACTCATCGTATATCGTCTCCCGAAACTTTTCCAAGTCGTCAATCGTGAATTGACCCTGCTTCATACTCACCATTGCCGTTAACAGCCGGTTTACCGAAGGCATTAGTCGGTAGGCAGCAGCGGCAAACATACCCACCAGTGCGATGAGGCTGCCACTGCCGCTAGGTCCGTAGAGCGAATAGATGAAGATGGTCATTACGCCAATGATGGCTACCATTTCAATGATGCGAACTGGGAGCAGCGTATGCAGATACGATTCGGCATCTAAGTCCTGCAAGTCGGCCTGGTTATCCAATAGTCGCTTCGCAAAACGACCCTGCTTGCCGGCTAGCTTAAGCTCTACGAAACCGGCAAACAAGTCGTTGATGATACTAAACGAAGCCGGCCGCAACTCATTCAAGCGATTGCCAATCGTTTGGGCTCGCTTGCGCAGTGACCGGTAGGTTAGGATGGTAGTAGGGGCTAGTACCAATACCAATACCGCTATCAAAATCGGCTTGTAAATCAGAATGGCTAGTGCCACCACCGCGATTACCGTCAGTTCGGAAACGAACACAAAAAGCGGCCGCAAAACCATATTTACGTAGGCCACTGGCACTTGCAGAGCACTATTAATAAGCTTGGCAGATCCCAAGTCGGCTAAATACCAAAAAGGTAAGTTCAAATATTTACGCAGTTGAGTGCTAGTTATTTCCAGTCCTACCGCAGCAGTGAAACGTGCCTGCAAGTAGTTGACCCATGTGCTGAAAAGGTTTTTTAGCAGAAAAAATACTAGTAATGCCGCGATGAGTACCACCAGAAAGGTGCGCTCAGACGTGAAATTCAGCGCATGATAAAGCATGCTGAAATACTTACTGCGTGCTACTCCACCCGGCTCAGAGGCGACCAGCAGCACGGGTACCAGCGACGCTAGGCCGAATACATCTAAAACTGAAGAAAAGAGCAGCAACCCTAATTGTACTATCGTTTGACGCCGCTGCTTTTGATTCAGGTAATACGATGCACTGCGCAACGAATGAGCGATAACACTTTCTTCCATAGTTGCGGCGACGCTTCAGTCACCAAGATACAAAGTTAGACACAAACCCACAGAATACGATAATCATCCTGTTTAGCCAAGTACTCCTCATTAGAGAGGACCTGCCGGGTATTTACACAGGTGTATAGCGCTTTGCTACACACCGGCGCTTACAATGGCCAGCCCGGCTTAAGGCAAGGCTAGCCATCGTTTTACTTAACTCAATGCACTATTGAGAAGCAATTGCTACTGCTCCTACCGCTAACGATGCTGATAGAAGCTGTTAATAGCCTCGATTACCCGTTGCTGCTCAGCTTCGCTTAGTTCGTAATAAAGGGGCAGCCGCACTAGGCAGTCGGTGTAGTGATCGGCCCAGGGCAACGACCGGCCATCGTGACGCTCGCTGTAGAAGGGACTGCGGTGCAGCGAGAGGTAATGAAAAACCGGATTTATATTTTTACCTTTGAGCGAGTTAATTAGCTCTGTACGCTCGCTCAGGCTACGGCACACCAAATAAAACATGTGGCCATTATTAGTGGCATAATCTGGAATGTTAGGCAAGCCCACCCCTTGTTCACGCAGAGGAGCCAGAGCCTGGGCGTAGCACTGCCAGATGGTGCGGCGCCGCTCTTGGATAGTATCGAGTTGCTCGATCTGCGCCCATAAGAAAGCTGCGATTATATCCGATGGCAAAAAGGAGGAGCCTACGTCTACCCAGCCGTACTTATCTACTTCACCGCGAAAAAAAGACGAGCGATTGGTCCCTTTCTCGCGAATAATTTCTGCGCGCTGGGCAAAGCGAGCATCATTGATGGCAAGCATTCCCCCCTCACCGGAGATGATATTCTTCGTTTCGTGAAAGGAGAAGGCGGCTAGCTCCCCTAGCGAACCCAGCGGGCTGCCTTTATAGTAAGAATCGATGGCTTGCGCAGCATCTTCTACAACCGTCAGGTTGTGACGGTCGGCCACGGCCCGAATGGCATCCATATCGCACGCGATACCCGCGTAGTGGACCGGCACAATAGCACGGGTGCGGGGAGTTACTAGGGACTCCAGCGTAGTCGCATTCAGATTGGGATTTTCGGCATTGCTGTCGGCAAATACAATGGTAGCACCCCGCAGCACAAAGGCGTTGGGAGTTGAAACGAACGTGTAGGATGGAACAATAACCTCGTCGCCAGGCTGCAAGTCAAGCAGCAAAGCTGCCATTTCGAGCGCATCAGTGCAAGAGGTGGTTAGCAGTACTTTATGAAAACCAAACTTCTGCTCAAAAAACTGGTGGCACTTCTTCGTGAACACACCATCTCCGGAAATTTTTCCTGACCGAACAGCTTCTTCTATATAACGGGTTTCCGGTCCCGCCAAGTACGGTTTGTTGAAGGGAATAACAGGGAGTGTCATTACTAGGGGATGTAAGGCGCAAAGGTAAGCCCCGTATTTCAATCAGATAGGGGTGGCCGGGTGGCTGCTATTTCAACTGCTGCCAAAACTCCTCATCCAAGCGGGTAGCCTCAAATTGCAACGCGGGCGAAAAAACCAACATTTTATCCTTATAGAAAAACTTGTCCTATAATATAATAATCCTTATTCGAATAAATTCGGGAGTTTCACATGCACTTGCGCGAGGTAGGCGCGGCGCGGGCTAGTAACGCGCAGGTTGTGCAGCCCGCAGGCCACGACCATGACCGTATCGCGCCGCCACTCGCCGTGTAGGCGCACCGTGTCGGCTACCATGCGTAAGCGCTTGATGCCGCTGTGCGCGTGTTCAATCACGACGCGTAAGGAACTGAGCAAGTGGTTGTAGAGCTGTTGCGAAAACGTCAACTCGCGCTTCGGCGGCTTCTTGTGCGGCATCTCCACCAAGACCCTGGTCGGGGCATGGCCCAGCAGCCCCAGGTCCTGGCGCAAGACGCAGCCAGCCGGCAGGTGTAGCGCGTACTCGTCGGCCAGCTTTTTGTCGTGCTGCCGCCCACCTTCAGTGGGCGAGAGGTAATGCACGTACTGCGTCAAGTCGCACAAGGTCATGTTTTTCACGCGATGCGCTTTTTTTTGGCGCTGTACTCCTCGGCTTGCGCCTCATAGTCGCGGTTACGCGGCACGCCCCGCTTTACCCCATCGTAGGCGAACACGGGCTCAGGGTACGTGGCCAAGCGGTGGGCCAATTCGGTTCCGTCGCGCGCTGGCAGGAGCCCGCGGCCGGCCAGTACCTGGTTGAGTACCCCTAGCAGGGCCGTAGCCAACTGACTCACACGGGCTTGCGAGACCCCGAAGCTAGCCGCCTGGTGTTGCTGCAAGCTGTTGCCCTTCAGGTAGGTCAGCAGAAAAAATAACTTCGCGTCGCTACCCGCCAGCACGGCGTTTGGTCGCTCGCGGTGAGCCGCGAACTGCCGCCGCTTGCCTTCCAGCGTGTGCCAGCGGTGGTAGCGCTCCCAGGCGGGGGCGAAGTCAGTGAGCAAGTCGTCAAGCTCGGCCACGTGCAGGCTGGTTAGGGCCAGAAACTGGCGCGGCTTCTCGCGCAAGGCTACGTAAGCTATGTGCAAACTTGCGGCCGCCTCTCGCGGGCCAACTTAGCCACTTTTTCCGAATCAGGTTTACTATTATGGCTTGAGATTTTAACGGGTCAGGCCAGGTCGTTTTTATTAGGATTATTGCTTGGTGAAAACCGTTCTAACTGCGTATTGGCAAACCTTAACGCTGCTTATTGAGCGATAGCAGGCGCACGGCCCGGATACCTGGGTGCATAGACCTGCATCGTGTCTTCGTAGCTGTGCCAAGTGTACTGGCTGCGACTGAAAGGACTGATTGCCTCATGAATCAGCACATAATCGGCCGGAAAGTGTAGGCCATGCTCGGCTAAGCAGGCCTTCATCGACGCACTAGGCACTTGATTTAATAAAATAAAGGCCCGGTGCAAGTCAAGGTGCGTTTTAGCCAAGGCATCACAGTTGCGGATTTCCTGATTCTGAAAGCCCGGATACCAGGGATTACCCGGCGAGATGCCACCTAGGGCGTACACAAGCCCCGGTGCGTCATACAGAGCCAGAATCGGCCCACCGGCATGAAATCCAGCACCATACAGTGCCGTTCGGATACCCTTGATGTAGGCTGCCGAGGGCGCATCAACCAGCAGTTGGGCCGGCTTCATAGGGGCCCCTATCGTAAGGGGAATATGCTGACTAAACATATTTCCCAGCTGCAAGTAGGGCGCCCATAACATGCCATAGGCTGCCTGCTCGGCCACCGCTAGCGCCGGGAGGGCTAGCAGCACGGTTTGGGTGCTGCGCAGGTAGCGCATGCTAGCTGGCAGCAATTGCACCAGCCACACCAGCACCGCCAGCCAATACATAGCATCTAGTAGCGCGTTGCTAAATAAATGGTTTACTGTACCGAAAGCGGCTAGTAGGGGCAGCCCGAGCAGCCACAGCAGCAGCAGGTAGGTATGCCAGCTATCCCTGTAGCTGCCCAAATAGCGGTAACGTAGGTGGGCGGCTATTAGCATCGCTACTACCACCAGCAACGGCCCTAGAAGCCAGACTGAGGACCGATTATAATTAAAGTGAGTGTTTTTGTAGAGTGCCGTGCGCAGCGCCTCAATGACGAGCAGTAGCACTACCACCACTACCACCGCAATATGGTGCCAATTCTTAGTAAAGTACCGGCCCTGGGCGTATACCCAGCCACTTGCCAGCAGCGCCAACATGCCGAAAGGATAAAACAGGGTGCGAATTACGGGATAGGCATCCTGCACATAACGCACTACAAGCCCTGAACCGTATATCCCCTTCATGAGAATATTTGTTTCATGCCGCCAGCCGTAATACCAGGCAGATAATGGCATGACAAACAACGCGAACACAGCGATACCCAACAGCAGACCGACTCCGAGCAGCACTAGTGGCCGCAGGTCAGTTAGCTTTTTTAGCGGTAGTATGCTTAGGAGTAGCACCAGGCCACCAGTACCAAACACGATTCCGGACGAGCTGAATTTAATGAAAATATCCAGTCCCATCGCCAAGCCGCCAGCGAGCAAGCCAAGTAGGGCATTGCGGCTGGGCGTGGCTGAGTAGTTTAACAGCGAAGCTGCGAAAATTACGATAGCTAACGAGTTAAGGCTATTATAATTCAGTGCCCGAGCCGAGATGGCATACTGAAGCATATTACCGATTATAAACAGCGTGCTTAGTAGCAGTAGCGAGGGGGCTACTCCCTGCCGGGCAATCAGCCAGCGGCGAAAACCCCAGCTAAATATGCCTGCCGTCAGCACCGCATTTACCAAGCTAGCCAACCGGTAGCCTACCAGGGATACCTGCGAAGCCGGCAGAACTTTACTCACTAGCAAGTGAAAACTGGTCGAACTTACTGCATATTCCGCCGGGTAGCTATAGCTTAACAGGTAAAAGCCTTCATCGGTAATATCAATGCCCCACGATAACGTCCATAAATAGATACCTACCAACACAGCCGCAATCAATACTAACAGCCCCGATAAGAAGCTGGAATACCGATGAGGAAGAACTTGCATACCTATTTGCGTTAAACTCGTTGGGGAAAGCTCCTCAATGGGCAACTCCTCAAGTCTTCCTTTTGTGGGTCGAGAACAAGCCCGCTAGCCTACCTTTTTTTAAGGGTTTACTAAGACTTCAAAGGTCGAAGTATATTACCAAATTTCCCCAGCATGAGTCACAAAGATACGTGGCAGTAACTGCAAACGAACAGTAGAGATTAAAAATGCCGAATAGCCGCTGCAACCGCTGCCACTTGTTTTTCCGTCATTCCTGGCCACAGGGGCAGGCTTAAACAAGTCGCGGCTAGCTGGTCGGCGATAGGTAAATGATAGCCTGCGCGGCCAGCGGGCGGGCTGTATGCCGGCTGCCGATGGGGTGCTACTGGGTAGTGCACCAGCGTGGCAATGCTTAGGTTAGCCAAATACTGCTGCAATGCATCGCGCTGGGCCAGATGCACCACATAGAGGTGCCACACCGGCATTGCACCGGCGGCCACGGCTGGCAGCCGCAGCCCGGCAACACCACCTAAATACGTATGATACCAGGCGGCCAGCTGGCGGCGCTGCTGCGTCACAGTGGCTAATTGGCGCAGCTTCACCCGCAGCAGGGCCGCTTGTAACTCATCCAAGCGCGAGTTGTAGCCGGGCAGTTCGTGATAGTTCTTATATGGCGAGCCGTAGTTTCTTAAGCGCAGCAGGCGTTGCGCCAAAGCCTTGTCGTTGGTGGTAATAGCCCCGGCATCGCCTAAGGCCCCCAGGTTTTTGGTAGGGTAAAAGCTGGTTGCATTCGCATGCCCAAAGCTACCCGTAAGCTGCCCGGCGAAGCTAGCTCCCTGCGCCTGCGCGTTGTCTTCGACTACCCATAGTTGGTGCTGCTGGGCAAATGCCATTATTTCCGGCATCTGGCAAGGCTGCCCATATAGGTGTACCGGCACGATGGCCCGGGTGCGCGGGGTAAGCGCAGCCAACAACCGTTGCGGGTCCAGATTACTCGTGGTAATATCTGGCTCTACCGGGATGGGCGTAGCGCCCACGTGCGAGACGGCCAACCAAGTGGCGATGTAGGTATTGGAAGGCACTAGCACCTCATCGCCCGGCCCGATGCCCAGCGCACGCAGCGCAAGCGTAAGCGCCTCCAGCCCGTTGCCCACGCCGATGGTATGGGCCGTTTGATTGAAAGCACTGTATTCCTGCTCAAAGCACGCCACTTCCGGCCCTAGCACGTACGAGCCGGCATCATACACTCGGGTCATGGCAGCCAGCATATCGTCGCGCAGGGCAGCGTGCAGATGCTGAAGCGAATAAAAAGGAATAACCTCGCTCATGCGCTAACTTATCAAGCCTGGCACTGAGAAGGGTGGCTTATAGGCCACCCTTCTCAGTGCATCTTACTCGCTGTAACCTATTTCACGTGCTCTTTGAAATACTCTAGCGTGCGGCGCAGACCTTCGGCACGGTCTACCTTAGGCTCCCAACCCAAGATTTCCTTGGCTTTGGTGATATCGGGCTTGCGCTTCATGGGGTCATTCTCAGGCAGCGCCTGGTAGGTTGGCTTGAACTCGACACCTGTCAGCTTGGCGATTTCCTCGCCAAACTGCTTGATGGTGATTTCGGCCGGGTTGCCAATGTTCACGGGCATATGGTAATCGCTGAGCAGCAAGCGATAAATACCATCTACCAAGTCATCAACGTAGCAGAACGAGCGCGTCTGTGAGCCGTCACCAAATACAGTCAGGTTTTCACCCCGCAGCGCCTGCGAGAGGAAAGCCGGCAGCACACGGCCGTCGTCTAGGCGCATACGCGGGCCGTAGGTATTGAAGATGCGAATGATGCGCGTCTCCAGCCCATGATGGTTATGGTAAGCCATAGTAATGGCTTCTTGGAAGCGCTTGGCTTCGTCGTAGCAGCCACGCGGTCCCACCGGGTTTACATTGCCCCAGTACTCTTCTACCTGCGGGTGCACTTCGGGGTCACCGTATACTTCCGAGGTGCTGGCAATCAGCATGCGGGCGCCTTTCACGCGGGCTAGGCCCAGCAGGTTGTGCGTACCGAGCGAGCCTACCTTCAGCGTCTGAATCGGAATCTTGAGGTAGTCAATCGGCGAAGCCGGCGAGGCAAAGTGCAGAATGTAGTCGAGCTTACCGGGCACGAAGACAAACTTGCTGACGTCGTGGTGGTGAAACTCAAAATCTTCTCGCTTGAACAGGTGCTCGATGTTGGCTAGATTGCCCGTCACGAGGTTGTCCATTGCAATCACGTGGTAGCCTTCGGCTAGAAACCGGTCGCAGAGGTGCGAGCCCAGAAAGCCGGCGCCACCAGTTATGAGAATACGCTTTTTGTCGGAGCTATTATCCATGTAGTAGTTCAGTAGTAAATCGTTAACTAAAATCGGCTGATGGTTACCAGCGTGGCTAGCCTACGCTACCGGCTCGGCGTGGGCCGCGCGGATGCCAATGCAATGGTAGGCAAAACCAGCTTCCTTCATCTCGGCCGGGTCGTAGATGTTGCGGCCGTCAAAAACCACTTTTTCCTTGAGCAAGCGCCCCACCACCTCAAAGGAAGGCGACCGGAACTCGGGCCATTCCGTCACCACCAATAGGGCGTCAGCGTCTACCAATGCCTCAAACTGGTCTTTGGCATAGGTAATGGTGTCGTGCAGCGTGTGCTTGGCTTCGGCAATAGCTACCGGGTCGTAGGCCGAAACGGTAGCGCCTTCGGCGAGCAGCTTTTCGATGATAACCAGCGAGGGCGCCTCGCGCATATCATCGGTTTTGGGTTTGAACGACAAGCCCCAGATGGCAAATCTCTTTCCTTTCAGGTCGCCGCCAAAGTGATTTTTCACTTTATTGAACAGCACTTCCTTCTGGGCCTCGTTCACGCCTTCTACCGCTTGTAGCACCTGCATCTGGTAGCCGTTTTCCTGGGCTGTCTTGATAAGGGCCTTCACATCTTTGGGGAAGCAGGAGCCACCGTAGCCGATACCGGGGTAAATAAATTTGGTACCAATGCGGGCATCGGAACCAATACCCTGACGCACTTTATTGACATCGGCGCCCATAATTTCGCACAGGTTGGCAATGTCATTCATGAACGAAATCTTGGTTGCCAGCATCGAATTGGCAGCGTATTTCGTCATCTCGGCCGACGGGATATCCATGAAGATAATCGGGTGGCCATTCAGCAGGAAAGGCTTATAGAGGCGGCGCATGGCTTCCTCGGCCCGGTCGGAGCTTACGCCCACCACAATTCGGTCGGGCTTGAGGAAGTCGTCGATAGCCGCACCCTCTTTCAGGAACTCCGGGTTGGAAGCTACGTCAAACTCTACTGTAGCGTCCCGCTTGGTCAATGCATTTTGTAGTTCGGCGCGCACTTTAGCCGCCGTGCCCACAGGCACCGTACTCTTTGTTACTACAACGCAGTAGTTGTCAATATTCTCACCTATGCCGCGGGCTACCGCCAGCACATACTTGAGGTCGGCCGAGCCGTCTTCGCCGGGAGGGGTGCCCACAGCAATGAATGCTACATCCGCGCCTTTAATAGCTTCGCCCAAGTTGGTAGAGAAGTGCAGCCGCTCAGCCTTCACGTTGCGACTTACCATTTCTTCCAGCCCAGGCTCATAAATAGGGAGAATACCATTGCGTAGGTTCGCAATTTTTTTCTCGTCAATATCAATGCAGGTTACGTTTATGCCTACTTCAGCAAAGCACGTACCCGTTACCAGCCCGACGTAGCCGGTTCCTACAACTGCAATTTTCATTAGAAATGGAGTAAAAGTTTAAGCTCTATTGCTTAATTCTTGCAAAAACGCCCAATGGCATTAAGATTATCGCAAAAGTAACTCATTAGTAGCCTTAGTAGGCAAAGCTGCTGCCCGTATAACGCGAAGGTGAAACTGTCTGTCTTCTGCTTCGATTCGTTCAGCAGGAGTTAATCCTTCGAACTCATAGGCTGGAAATGAGCGGTCTAGTAGTGCATCAAACAACACCCGGGCCCCGGGCCCTAGTGGGGGCAGCACCTGCCTGTCAGAAGCTGCCAGTGGGTAAAGCAGCGCAAAATTGACTAGGATGGTTAGGCTGTCGCCTGGAGTAGGAGGACAATCTGCGACAGGCGCTACTTTGGACGAATGAACCAAGTAAAGCCTTTTATTACCAGCTTTTGCCTCATTGAAATACAAAAGCTTGCTTTGCGGCAAGCAGCTAAGCCGGAAGGCCGCTATTACATCAGCAGGGTATACGATGCGGGTGTAAGCTAGTAGAAACAATGCGTAGGACACCAGTGCTACCGCACAGCTGCCGAGCGCCCCCCAGGTGGCTATCCGGGGCTGCCGCAGGGCACTCAACGCCTCTACGCCTGCCAGCACAATAAAAGGCATATACAAGCGCAGCAATCTACCATACCACACAATGCGGTGGCCTACGGCCGCGGCCGTGGCGTGCACTAAAAACATCAGTAGCGCTGCCAGTAATATTTTTTGCAGAGGCGTGCGAGGAATCAAAACTACCAAGCTAGCCCGGCGCACGTAGTACCCTACCTGCGCCAGTGCCAGCCCTAGCAGCACCAGCAGCACCAGCCCCAGGCCATTTTCCACCTTCCATAGGTAGCTAAACAAAAACGTGTAGCCTTCGCCGGGGTCACCCTGCAAAATATGCAGCGACAAATCGTAGCTAACGGCCCAAAAAGGTGGCCCGCCCCCGTAGCGGCTCAAAGCCTCCGCAGCCAGTAACGGAGCAGCAAACCCAACCCCGAGCAATAGCAGATGGATGACGTGAACCTGGGTCCAAGCTAGCGGCCGCCGCCAGCCCAGCAAGGGCGCCACTAGCAATACGGGGGCTGCATAGTACCCTGGGTATATCAGCCAGATAGCGCCGGCTCCTAGGCCTAGTTTAGTCCAGAACCAAGCCGAATGGGTTGCCGGCCAACGCACTACCCAGTATAGCAAAGCCATGAAGAGCAGCAATGCTGCGTCGTAGGGCGATACATGGCGTACTTCAAGGCTAGTATTAATCAGCCCGGCGTACAGGATGGCAGCCACCAGCGCCCACTGGAGGCTAGCGACCCGGTGGTGCAGCAGCCGACGGCAGATAGCAAAAAAAACAACGGCTGTCAGCACCGTCGTTGCCCAATTGAGGGCGGTTGGTATTAGCAACGATGGGTACGTGTAAATGCTCCAGCCAGCCCAGTGCGACAAGGCGAGTTGGCCCACCGCCGGCACGCAGCGCCAAAGCGCGTCCAGGGGCCGGGCATCGGTCATAGACAACGCGTAAGCACAGCCGCGCCAGTCGCCGTGCAAGGCCGCGCGCAGCGCCCCAAACGACTGTAAATACCGCCCTTCATCGTAGCTCCCAAAGGCACCCTTACCTAATAAGGCCAGGCGCAGGAGCAGCAAACCTGCCCAAACTGCCCCTAGAAGCCGTGCGGTTCGGCGCGAAGCAAACCAATGCGGAGGTAGTTTGTCAGGCAAAATAAATACGGCAAAGTAGGCGGACCATTACGGCGGAAGATGACCCTAGCCCAACTGGCAAACCTAGGTAGCTAGGCCATATAGTGTTTCCACCAATACTGGAACACAATAAGGGCCCAGATGCGGGCGTGCGCATCACCAGGGCTATTGGAAAACAGTTGTTTTTTAAGCTTTTGCACGGCTGCTACGTCGAAGATGCCCTGGCCGGCCACGAAGTCGTCGGCCAGCAAATCCTGTTCGATAAGGGGGCGCAGTTCGCCGCGCATCCACTTCAGCAAGGGCACCTCGAAGCCGTGCTTGGGGCGGTCGTAGAGTTCGGGCGGCAGCATGGGCCGGAAGGCATCCTGCACAATTTTCTTCTTCATAGTGCCATCTACTTTGCTGCTCACGGGTATCGAGAAAGCAAAGTTGACAACCTTATAATCCAAGAAAGGCGTTCTGACCTCCAGTGAGTTAGCCATGCTCATCAAGTCCACTTTCGTGAGCATGTCGTAGGGCAGCACCAATTGGGTATCGGTGAGGAGCACCTCATTGAGGTCGCCATCAGCGTGGATATTCTCGAGGATATCCTTGCGGCGCTTGGTGGCAATCTTCTTATCTACTTTGCGGCGGCTAGCTGGGCTAAGCAGGTCGGTAGCTTCCTTTTCGGAGGCGAAGCTAGCCCAGTCCCAATAGCGGTCTTTAGGGCCGCTGAGCATCCCGCGCGAGAAGCGCTGCAGCTGCCGCACCTTGTTGCCGAGGTACGAGTTGCGCGACTTGGGCAGCACATCCCAGAGCAGGTTCAGGCCAGCCACAGCTTCGGCCTTGAAGCCACCCTGGCGCACCCGGTAGTCGCCCATGTGCTTGTTGTAGCCGCCGAACAGCTCGTCGGCGCCGTCGCCGCTCAGGGCCACGGTTACATGCTGGCGGGTGCGCTGGCTCAGAATGTGCACCGCCAGGGCCGACGAGTCGGCAAAGGGCTCGTCAAAATAATCGAGCATCTGGAAGATATGCTCGTATAAGTCATTGTTGCTCAGTGAAAATACCGTATGGTTGGTATTGTGCTTCTTCGCTACCAAGTTGGCGTACTTGGTTTCGTCGAAGAACGGCTCGTCGCGGAAGCCGATGCTGAACGTGTTGAGGTGCGGCGTGTGGCGGGCCGCCAGGGCCGTAATCACGCTTGAGTCAATGCCACCGCTCAGGAAGGAGCCTAGCGGCACATCGGCCACGAGGCGGCGCTCCACGGCCTCATCCATGAGCGACACCAGCTTTTGCTGCTGCTCTTCATAGCTGAGCTTATTTTTAGCTACCTTTTTGGGGTCGTAAGGTACTTTGTACCAACGCTTACGCACCACTTTATCGCCCTTAATGAACAGGTAGTGGCCAGGCAGCACCTTCTTGATTCCCTTGAAAATAGTGGCCGGCCCCGGAATGTAGTTGAGCTGCAAATACTGGCTCAGGGCCACGTAATCGAGCTTGCGGGGCACGCCCAGGGCTAGCATAGACTTGAGCTCGGAGCCGAATAACAGCTGGTCTTCGTCGCGGTACACGTGCAGGGGCTTCACCCCAAACCGGTCGCGGGCGATGAAGAGCGAGTTCTCTTCCTTGTCATAAATCGCAAAGCCGAAAAAGCCGTTGAGCTTTTTGATGAAGCCGCGGCCTTCACTGATATACAGGTTCAGAATAACTTCCGTATCAGTCTGCGAATGAAAATGATAGCCTTTTTTAACCAGTTTCTCGCGCAGTTCGCGGAAGTTGAAGATTTCGCCGTTGAAGACGATGGTGTAGCGGCCCGAAGCATCAGTCATCGGCTGGTTGCCATCGGCCGACAGGTCGAGAATGGCTAGCCGGCGAAAGCCCAGGCCGCATTGGTCATACACAAAGTGCCCCTGCGAATCGGGGCCGCGGCGGACAATGGCGTCAGTAGCCGCCTGCAAGCGGGTCAGGGCCAAGCGGCCGGTATCGGAGAAGGCGTAAGCGCCGGTTATTCCACACATAGCTAGGTAGCAAAGATAAGGGTAAGCAAGGCTCTGAGGCGAGGGCGGGGGCCAGTAACTTACTGGCTAAGGGTGAAAAGCGCAACCCCTACCTGCTTCGGCTAGTAAAGCAGGAGGCAAGCTGGCGGTCGCTCACTTGCTTTTAACTACCATCTCTCACCCACCCTTCCATGAGCTTACAACAAGAATTCGAGGCTGCCGCGCAGCAAGTCGATAACCTACCCGCCGATACTGCCCCAAAGCACATGACAGACCTCTACGGCCTTTACAAGCAGGCCACGGAGGGCGACGTGAACATGCAGGGCGATACCGTGGACGCCGACGGTGCTACGCAGGCTAGCGGCCCGGCCGGCCTCTCGCAGGCCCAGTGGGACTCGTGGGACAAGTATAAAGGCACTTCGGAAGACGACGCCAAGCGCCAGTACGTGGCCAAAGTAGCCGAAATAACCGGCCAGGCCAGCGGTTCGGAAGCCAACGCGGTGCCGACCGATGCGCTTACCAACGCCCCACTAGCCCCCGATGCGCCGCTACCCACCGGCAAGGAAAATGACACGACTGCTCCCCAGCCTGGCTTCGGCCCCGGCCAAAGCACAGGCGGCTTGCGCGGCGATATTACGGCCGGCGCGCCCTACGGCGGCGAAGACAAGCTTAAGGGTAATCAGTAGGCTACTTTACAGCGCTTTGCGATAAATAGAGTAGAGAATTCGCCGGTCATTCTCCGTTAAGGCCGGGCTCACGTCCGTTTGCACAAAGTGACGCTTAAAGGCCACGATAGCCGCATTCAGGTCCTGCGTATCGTAGCCGATGATGCGCAGAGCCTCCCGTGGCGTAAGGCCAGGCAACGGCTGGCCTAGCGAGTCGGCCGCGAAAGGGGCAGTGGCGGTATCAGTCAGCACGCTGGTGTCGTACCACAGGCCAAAGCCGCGGGCCGCCAGGCGCGCCCACGGAAACTGCGCGCTAGGGTCGTTTTTACGCACCGGCGCAATGTCGCCGTGGCCGATAAAGTTGGCGGCCGGAATATTGTAGGCACGTTTCAACGCCGCTAACACTTTGAGCAGGCTAGCCAGCTGAGCTTCCTGAAATGGTTCGCTACCGTTGTTATCTAGCTCAATCCCAATCGAAACCGAATTTATATCGCTGATGCTGCCCCAGCGGGCCACGCCGCCGTGCCAGGCCCGCAGGTAGTCATTGAGCATGTGATAGGTTTGCCCATCGCGGCCAATCACGTAGTGCGCGCTTACCTGGGTTTTGACTAGCGTAAACGTCTTAAGCGTCTGAGCCGCGCTGTTTTGCGCCGTGTGGTGAATGATGACGTAGTTAGGCTTGCGCAGGTTGAAATTGACGGTACCTACCCAGTAGGGCGTGGCCGGCAGACTATCAGCGGGGCTAGTGGGCTGCGCTTGCAGTTGGCGAGCCAACGCCTTAGCCTGTTGACTATACACCTTGTTGGTAACGGCATAAGGGTTACGCACGCAGGCCGTGGCGGCCGCGAGCAGGAGGAGGTTAGCCAGGGTAGCTCGGTTTTTCATAACTGGTAGTAAACATAAAACCCCGGCAACAATGGCTGCCGGGGTTTTTGCATACAGCGTGGACTGTCCGTCCGCGTGCACTGTCAAGCGCTTGTGTTTAGGTCCGCGAACTAAGAGTTCGCGCTACTTAGCGTAAGCCACCGAGCGCATTTCGCGAATAACCGTGACCTTAATCTGGCCGGGGTACTGCATTTCCTTCTCGATTTTCTGCGAAATCTCGAAGCTCAGCTCGCTGGCGCGGTCGTCGCTCACGTTTTCGGCGTCCACAATCACACGCAGCTCGCGGCCGGCCTGGATGGCGTAGGTCTGGTTCACCCCTTTGAAGGAGCTGGCTGTCTCTTCCAGCTGCTTGAGGCGCTTAATGTAGCTCTCCATCATTTCGCGCCGGGCGCCGGGGCGCGAGCCCGAAATGGCGTCGCAAGCCTGCACGATGGGCGAAATGAGGGCCGTCATCTCCATTTCGTCGTGGTGGGCGCCGATGGCGTTCACCACGTCGGGGTGCTCCTTGTACTTCTTGGCCATCTCCATGCCCAGGATGGCGTGGGGCAGCTCGGGCTCCTCGGTAGTCACCTTGCCGATGTCGTGGAGCAGGCCGGCGCGGCGGGCATGCTTCACGTTGAGGCCCAACTCGGCGGCCATCGTGGCGCAGAGATTGGCCACTTCGCGGCTGTGTTGCAGCAGGTTCTGGCCGTAAGACGAGCGGAAGCGCATGCGGCCCACCATCCGAATCAGCTCGGGGTGCAGGCCGTGAATGCCGAGGTCGATGACCGTGCGCTCGCCGATTTCGATGATTTCCTCCTCGATTTTCTTGGTCGTCTTCGCCACGATTTCCTCGACCCTAGCCGGGTGAATACGGCCGTCTTTCACCAGCAGGTGCAGCGAGAGGCGGGCAATTTCGCGGCGCACCGGGTCAAAGCCCGAGATAATGATGGCCTCGGGCGTGTCGTCCACAATGACTTCGACGCCGGTAGCGGCTTCGAGGGCGCGGATGTTGCGGCCCTCGCGGCCGATAATTTTACCCTTCACATCATCGCTTTCGATGTTGAACACCGATACGCAGTTCTCAATGGCGTGCTCTGAAGCCGTGCGCTGAATGGTTTCGAGCACCACTTTCTTGGCATCCTTGGTAGCCGTGAGCTTAGCTTGCGCCACGGTGTCCTTAATATAGGAACTGGCTTGCAGCTGGGCTTCATTCTTCAGGCTCTCAACCAGTTGCTCACGCGCTTCGGCGGCCGTGAGGCCGGCTACTTTTTCGAGCTGGCTCTGCACTTCGTGCACAATGGCTTCGGCTTCCTGCTGTTTAGCTTGCAGCTCGGCCACGGCCGTTTCGTGCCGGGTCTGGCGCTTCTCCTCCTGCTGCTCCAGGCGCTCGCGCTGCTGCTGGGCCTGGGCTTCGAGCTTCTCGCGGGTGGCTTCCAGCTCCTTTTCCTTATGCTGGATGGTTTCGAGCTGCTTTTGGGTCGTTTCGGTGAGGTGCTTGATACTCTGCTCCTGGGCTAGCACGCCTTGGCGGCGCTCGGTGAGCTCCTGCTCCAGCACCGTTTTGAGGCGCTGGCTTTCAGTATCAAACTCGCGGCGCACGCGCTTCTGCTCCTGCTCGTACTCGTTTTTGAGGTTACGAAATTTGTCTTTCGACTGCTGAATGCGCTCGTCGCGGGTGCGGGTGGCTTGCAGCTCGGCTTCTTCGAGCAGCTGCTGGGCCCGGGCTTTGGCCTCGCCTTCGTGGTCTTGCCGGGCTTTGCCGGCCAGCTGCCGGCCCACCACTATCCCCACCACCAAGGCGAGGACAGCCGCAAGCACGACATATAAAATAGTAGATGACATGGAGTTATGGAAGTGAAGTGAATCAAAACCATAGCTACACGGAAAAACCCGGAACCGGAGCACACTGGGAAGGCCGCTCGCCTTCGGTGCGCCCGGCCGGGGCCAAACGAAACGGTTACGGGTGCTACCCGGCGGCCCGCTAGGCCGCCAGCACCACGCCAGTCAGCAGTTCGTCGAGGCGCGCCAGGCGCTCGGTGAGGGCTGCATCGGTTCCATCCTTTTCTTTGCTAACTTTCAGAGAGTCAGCCATTGTGGCGAGGGCTACCATCGCCAGCAGGTCTTGTTTGTCCTGAATGCCATACTGCTCCCGATACTCGCGCAGCTTTTCGCTGAGCTGCCGGCCCGCCAGGCGGAGGCGCTCTTCGTCGGCCACGGCCACCCGCATGGGGTAGTCGCGCTCGGCAATGCGAATTTTGATGGCTAAGTCGTTCATTTAGAGAGCAGGTAAGATATTCGCATGAGAAGGGGCATTATTCCCTCAAATAGGCAAGGCACTTATCTAGTTCGCGGATGTATTCGTTGAGGCGTTGTTTCAGCTCGTTGGCCTGGGTGGGTTCCCCGCCGGCTATAGTCTGGACAAGTTTAACAATATTTTCCTGGTTTTGGTACTCGCGGAGCTGTTTTTCTCGCTCGCGCTCGTCGGCCCGCAGGTGCTCAATCGTGGTGTGGGCATCGGCCAATTCTTCACGCAGCTGCTGATAGGCAGCCACTAAGGTGGTTACCTGCCGTTCGAGGCGGTCTAGCTGCGCAAGTTGTTGGGACGAGGCCACGGAATGAAGTGATTTAGCCCGCGAAGGTAGTGCCCGAATGCACGCTACCCTAGCCAGCTACAGAAAAGCCCGCCGGGGCGGCGGGCTTTTCACGTAAAGTTTACCGGCGCGGGTTATTCGCCGCGCTTTTTCTTGGTCTTCACCTTGCCGCCGTCGGGCGTTTCGGTTTTGGTTTTGCCCTCGGGCATGGCCGGCATGGCGGGGCTAGCCGCAGTGCCGGGCGCGGCCGGTGCCGCCGAGGCCGTTACGGGCAGGCCATTGAGGTCCAGGTCCTGCATTTCGTAGCCGAGCTTGGCGAGGTCGGCGTAGGTTTTGGCGCGGTCGCCTACTACCACGATGTACATTTTATCGGCAGGCAGGTATTTCTGGGCCGAGGCCTGCACATCTTCCTTCTTCAGCGCCTTCAAAATGCTGGCCTGCTGATTAACGTAGTCGGGCTGGAGGTTGTACTCCACGAGGCGCGAGAGGAAGCCGGCTTTCTGCTGGCCGGTTTCATAGCGTAGCGCGTCGCTCTGGCCCACCGAGGTTTGCAGGAAGGACAGCTCCTCGTCCGACACGCCGTTGCGGTAGTTATTGATTTCGCTCATAAACTCCTTCACCGAGGCGGCGGTGGCATCGGCGCGCACGCCGGCCTGGGCAGTGTAGGGGCCGGCGTAGCGGGTGCTGCGGTAGCCCGAGTTGGCACCGTAGGTGTAGCCTTTCTGCTCGCGCAGGTTTTGGTTGATGCGCGAGTTGAAGTTGCCGCCCAGCAAGTAGTTCGAGAGGTAGGCGCGGTAGTAGTCGCCAGTAGCGTCGTAGGCGAGCGGCGAGAGGTAGCCTACCCGAATCTCGGACTGCGCCGCGCCGGGCTTGTCGATAAAGTAAATCTTGGTTTTGTCGGGCTGCGTGGGCGTGCCGGCCACCGGCAGGGCTACGGGCTTGGCCGCCCAGGCGTTGAGCGGGGCCAGTGCGGGCTTGATAGCGGACTGGTCTTGGTCGCTCACCACGGTGAGAAAGCTCACGCTGGGCGAGTAGTACTGCTGGTAAAACTGCTTCACGTCGTCGAGCGTGAGGGTTGCCACAGTGGCGGCGGTGCCGCGCGAGGGCACGCCCATGATGTCATTGGCGCCGTAGAGCAGGCGGCCGTAGGCATTATTGGCGATAGCCACCGGCTGGGTCACCTGGTTGGCGATGCCCTGAATGGTCTGCTTTTTTACGCGGTCAAAGTCGGCCGCGTCGAAGCGCGGGTGCAGCAGGCGCTGGTCGAGTAGGGCCAGCGTGGCGGGCAGGTTTTTGGTGAGCGTCTGCACGTACACGAGCGTGTTATCGTCGCCCGGAACCACCTGAATCGTGCTGCCCAAGCGGTCGAGAGCCGCCGAGAACTGCTCGCCGGTGTATTTCTCCGAGCCTTCGTTCAGCATGAGGGCCGTGAGGGCGGCTAACCCCGCCTTGCCGGGGTTGGCCTGCTCCAGGCGGCGGCCGCCTTCGATGGTGAGCTGCATGGTGGTAGTGGGCAGCTCGGTGTTTTTCGTGCCGATGATTTTCAGGCCGTTCGCCAGCTTATCCTGCCAGATGGCGGGCACTTTCACTACCGGGTTGGGGCCAGCTTTGGGCTGCTGCCCACGGTCGAAGGTGTCGGTCGCCTTCACGTATTTCAGGCCCTCGTAGCCGTAGTTGGGGGCCACGTAGCCGGCCGGCGACACGGTGTAGTTGTCCTTGGCAGCCACCTCATCACCCTTGCCCTTGGGCACCACGCTCAGGATAACGGCGTGCTTGCCCTGGACATATTTATTGAAGACGCGCTGCACATCGGCCTTGCTGAGGGCACGCAACTCCTTCAAATCCTGCGTCAACCGGTTCGGATTATTGAAGAATGTCTGGTTGGCCGCCAGCTGGCTCACCTTGCCGCTTACGCTGCTCAGGCTGTTGATAATCTGCGCCTCGGTGCTCGACTTATAGCGCGCCACCTGCTCGTCGGTAATGCCGTTGGCGGCCACTTCCTTCAGCGTGTTGCGCATGATAACCTCGGTGCTGTCGAGGCCCTTGCCGGGCAGGCTCAAGGCCAGCAGCGTGAACTCGCCGGCCAGCTCCGAACTGCGCTGGTAGGCCGCGGCCTGCACCGCCTTCTGAGGCTTCACGAGGTTTTTGTAGAGCAGCGACGTTTTGCCATTGCCCACGATATCGGCCAAAGCTTGCAAGGCAACGTCGTCGGGGTGGCCGTTGGGCACCGTCGGGAACACCATTTGCAGCATCGGGAAGCGCACGTTGTCCTCGTAGCTCACGTAGCGGTCGGTGGCCAGTACGGGCTCGGGCAGCTTCTGCACCGGCACGGACGGCCCGCGCTTGATGGGCCCGAAATATTTCTCGGCGTACTTCAGCACTTGGGCAGAAGTCACGTCGCCGCCCACGGTCAGGGTCGCGTTGTTGGGCCCGTACCAGCGTAGGAAGAAGTTCTTGAGGTCGTTGACGTTCGAGTTGTCAAGGTCTTTCAAATAGCCAATCGTAGACCACGAGTACGGGTGGCCATATGGATACAGTGTCTTGATAATGTATTCATTAGCCTGGCCATACGGCGCGTTGTCCACACGCTGGCCGCGCTCGTTTTTCACCGTGGCGCGCTGAATCTCGAAGCGCTCCTGCGTCACGGCGTCGAGCAGGAAGCCCATGCGGTCGGCTTCGAGCCAGAGGGCGCGCTCCAGCTGGTTATTGGGCACCGTTTCGTAGTAGTTGGTGCGGTCCTGGGTGGTGCTGCCGTTGTTGGTGCCGCCCGAGCCCAGCACCAGCTTATCGAAGGTGCCCTTCGGCGCGTGGTCCGAGCCCTCAAACATCATGTGCTCGAAGAAGTGGGCGAAGCCCGACTTGCCAATCTGCTCGCGGGCCGAGCCCACGTGGTAGGTCACGTCCACATGCACCAGCGGGTCGGAGTGGTCTTCGGTCACGACGACCGTCAGGCCGTTGGGCAGTACGTATTTCTCGTAGGGAATAACCAGCTCGCCGGGCTTGGCGGCAACCTTCTCCACCAAGCGGGCGGCGCCGGCGGTAGCCGTGGGTGCCGCTTTTACGGTGATTGGCTTAGGAGTGGCAGACTTTTTTTGGGCAGCGGCCGGGGCGGCCACTACGGCCAGGCTCAACAGCAAGGGATAAGCGAAACGTGATTTCATAACTGCAAAAAAGGTGAGAAGGCCAGCCGAACCTAAAAGGGATTACCCTTCTAGGTTCGACTGGCCTGCAATGTTACTCGCCACTCAGCACTCAGCATTACACCGAGTCCTCATTTTTTAGTATTATTTCCGAATCAGTGCGCCCGCCTGCTTCTCAAACTGCTGAATGAGGCGCTGCATCACCTGGTCGATTGCTTGGTCGGTAAGCGTCTGGCTGGGGTCTTGCAGCGTGAAGCTGACCGAATAGGACTTCTTGCCCGCTTCAAGGCGGTCGCCCTCGTACACATCGAACACGTTGAGGCTTTGCAGCAGCTTCTTCTCGGTTTTCTGCGCAATGGCGCGCAACTGCTCGAACGTCACCGCTTTATCGACTACCAGCGACAAGTCGCGGCGCACTTCCGGGAACTTGGGTAGCTCGCGGGCCACGAGGCTGGCTTTGTATTTCTTGAGCAGCCAGTCCCAGTCCAGTTCGGCGTACCACACCGGCTGGCTCACGTCGAGGCGCTTGAGCACCTGCGGCGACACGGCGCCCACATTGCCCACCGGTTGGTTTTGCGCCAGCAGGGCTAGCCCGCCCGCCAGGTAGGGGTGCTGCGTGAGCTGCGGCGCCGGCTGGGCGTGGCCCAAGGCGGCCAGCACCTGCTGCACGGCCCCGGCCGCGTCGTGGAAGGTCGCCTTCTGGCTGGGGTGCTGCCAGGTTTCGGCCGTGGCGGCGCCCGTCAGCCAGAGGCCGAGGACCGTTTTTTCCTGGTACTTGCCGGCAGCGGTGCGCTGGTAGGTTTTGCCAAACTCGTAGAGCTTGAGGTCGCGCTGGCGGCGGTTGAGGTTGTGGCGCACCACTTCCAGGCCCGAGTGCAGCAGCGCGGGGCGCATCACGTTCAGGTCCTGACTGTTGTAGTTGAGAATGCGGACCAGCTTCTCGTCGGGCGCGTCGGCCTTCTCGAAGTACTGCGAGTTGGTGAGCGAGTTGGTAATGATTTCCGAAAAGCCCTGGCCGCTGAGCAGGCTAGCCACCTTCTGGCGCACCACCTCGGGGTCGGGGTTGGGGAAGGGCGACAGGAACGAGGCCGAATTATGGGGCCGCAGCACCACATTATTAAAGCCGTAGATGCGCAGAATTTCCTCGATAACGTCGGCCTCGCGGGTCACGTCCACCTTGTAGGGCGGCACGGCCAGCAGCCACTCGTTAGCAACCTGTTGCTCAATCGTGATGCCGAGCCCTTCCAGAATTTCGCGGATGCGCTCCTCCCCCACTTCCTGCCCGATGAGCCTAGCCACGCGGTCGAGGCGCAGGCGCACCTGGTTGTTAGGAATCGGGTGCGGAAACTCGTCCACGACCGGCGCGGCGATGCGGGCGCCGGCCACTTCTTGCAGCAGCAGCGCCGCCCGGTTCAGGGCCAGCGGCACCATGTAGGGGTCGGTGCCGCGCTCGAAGCGGAACGAAGCGTCGGTTTTGAGGCCGTGGGCTTGGCTGGTACGGCGCACCACGGCCGGCGCGAAATAGGCGCTTTCGAGGAAAACGCGGGTAGTGGCGTCGCTCACGCCCGAGGTTTTGCCGCCGAACACGCCGGCTAGGGCCATCGGCGCGCCGTGGGCGTCGGCAATCACTAGGTCGTCGGCCAGCAGGCTGCGCTCTACGCCATCGAGGGTGATGAACTTCTCACCCGCGGCGGCGCGCTTCACCCGAATGGCCGCGCCCGTAATGTGGTCGGCATCAAAGGCGTGCAGCGGCTGACCCAGCTCATGCAGCACGAAGTTGGTCACATCTACCACGTTATTGATGGGCGACAGGCCAATGCTGCGCAGGCGGCGCTGGAGCCACTCGGGCGAGGGGCCAACCTGCACGTTATCAAGCAGCAAGCCGGCGTAGCGCGGGCATGCCTGGTCGTCCTCAATGATTACCTTGATATTCTCGCCGCCGCTAGGGGCCGCGAAGGCGCGCACGTCGGGCAGGTGCGCGGGCTGGCCCAGCAGGGCACGCAGCTCGCGGGCCACGCCGTAGTGCGAGGCGGCGTCGGCGCGGTTGGGCGTGAGGCCGATTTCGATAATCGTATCCGAGCCCAGGCCGAAGTATTCGGCGGCCGGCGTGCCGTCGGGCAGGTCGGTATCGAGCACCATGATGCCGGCGTGCGACTGCCCCAGGCCAATTTCATCCTCGGCGCAAATCATGCCTTCGGAGGCCGCCCCGCGGATTTTCGACTTCTTGATTTTGAACGGCTCGCCCTGGCTGGGGTAGAGCGTGGCGCCTTCGAGGGCTACTACCACGCGCTGGTCGGCGGCCACGTTGGGAGCGCCGCACACAATCTGGCGGGGCGTGTCGTCGCCCACGGCCACGGTGGTGAGGCTCAGCTTGTCGGCGTCGGGGTGGCGCTCGCAGGTGAGCACCGTGCCCAGCACCACGCCGCGCAGGCCGCCGGGGATGCTTTCGAGCTCTTCCAGGCTTTCGACTTCGAGGCCGGAGCCGGTGAGCAGGGCGGCCACTTGGTCGGCGGGCAGCGTGGTGGGGAAGAGGGTTTTAAGCCAGTCGAAGGAGATAGTCATGCAGAAATACGGCGGCATTCTTGGGGCCGGGCGCGCGGGGCAAAGGTACTAGCTCGTAGCGTGGACTCTGCGAGTGCGCGCGTACTATCATCCAGACCTCACCCCGCGCGGACTCACAGAGTCCACGTTACTGCCCTACTCTGACGCTAGCTGTTCGCCGGCTGGCACGGGCACCGTGAGGCGATTATCAGCCGGCGGCCGCGGGCAGCTGTAGTCGTGGTTGTAGGCGCAAAACGGGCTGTAAGCGGCGTTGAAATCCAGAGTGATTTCGCTAGCGTCGGCGGCCGGCACGGGCAGGTCGAGAAAGCGGCCGCCGCCATAGGTCTGCTCGCCGTTGGTGGGGTCGGTAAAGGGCACAAAAAGCTCCTTGGTTTCGCCCTGCTTTTGCAGCAGCGTCAGCTTTTGGGCCCGGCCGGCCAGCTCAAACTCGGCAGTGCCCCAGCGCACGTAAGCATCGGCCGAGCCGCCGGTGAGGGCTAGCGGCAGCGGAGTTGGCGCGGCGGCCCGCGTGAGGCGCGCCACCACGCGGTAGGCCGCATCGGGCTTGAAATAGCGCAGGCCGTTGAAAGCCGTGCGCTGCGCCACCGGGATGGGCGAGCTGGCCGCGGTGCGAAAAGCCTGGTCCTTCTGCTGGCGGGCCTGGCGCACCTGGGCCGCGTAGGCAGCGCTGGTTTCGGGGGTAATGGCCGGCGTTTGGGTAGTAGAGAAATTATAGGCTAGCAGGCCCAGCACGGCCAGCCCGCCGATTAGCAAGAGAATTTTGCGCATAGCGAAATGTAGCGCGCAGCTCGGGCTTCGTGCGCGAGCAGGCGGGGCTAGATGGCCCTAGCGCAAAGATGCTTGCTGCGCGAAGCCCGAGCTGCGCGCTACTGCTATAATAAACCTTCGTCGGCAAAGCTGAAATAGCCGTTGTCGGTGTAGATGAGGTGGTCGAGGATGGGCAAATCCAGAAAATTGCCGGCTTCTTTCAGCTTCTTGGTCAGGCTAATGTCGGCGCTGCTGGGCTGGCGGTTGCCGCTAGGGTGGTTGTGCACCAGAATGAGGCTGCTGGCCAGGTTTTCGAGGGCTTGCTTGAAAATCAGCTTGGGGTCGGCTACGGTGCCAGCCACGCCGCCACTGCTAATTTTTTCCTGGCGCATCACCACGTTGGCCCGGTTGAGCAGGATTACCCAAAACTCCTCGTGCGGCAAATCTTGCAGCGCCGGGCGCACGAGCTGGTAAATGTCGCGCGAGCTGCCGATGGTGACGCGCCGGCCTGTCCCGGCCTCCTTGCGGCGGCGGCCCAGCTCCAGCGCGGCCACTACCGAAATGGCCTTGGCCGGCCCCACGCCGGGGTGCCGGCACAGCTGCTTGATGCTGAGCCTAGCCAGCTCATTCAAATCATTATCAACGGCTTGCAGCATCAGCATTCCCACGTCCACGGCGGTGAGCTTGGTGGTGCCCGAGCCCAGCAGGATGGCAATCAGCTCGGCGTCGGAGAGGGCGGCGCGGCCCTTCTGCACCATCTTCTCGCGGGGGCGGTCCTCCTCAGCCCAACTTTTGATGCCGAAGCTGGTGGGCGGCGCGTAGGGCGCAGGCGGCGGCAAATCGTCGTCGGGTAGGTCGTCGGCGGGAAGCGAACTGGAAAGCATACGGAGGCTGCATTATAGCTACGCAAGATAAAGTAAAACGTCAGCTTGTTCGTTAGCCCTGCGGGCGGCGGGGCGCCAACTCTAGTACCCGGCTGCCCGTTTGGCCATTTATATGCGCAATCCCGTTCTACTCTGGAGTCTTCTACTGGCCATTCTGGTGGCCGAAACCTACGGCTACGTGGCCGTGCGCACGGCTTTTGCGCCCGCTAGCCCCGATGGCCGCCGCGGCTTCACTATTGCCTACTGGCTGCTGACGCTGGGCATCTGGGCGGTGGGTATCTGGGCCATTGCTACGCGCCATAAGGGCGAAGGCGAGCTCAAAAGCTATTTGTTTGTGCTGCCGCTGGCGCTGCTGGCGGCTAAGTTTGTCGTCATCCTGCCGCTGCTTTTAGAGGACTTGCTGCGCCTGGGGCGATGGGCCGGGCGGGGCTTCGCTAGCCCGACCCCAGCGGCGGGGGAGCCAGCGCTCACGCGCAGCCAGTTTATCAGCCGGCTAGCCCTGGGGCTGGGACTAGTGCCGCTGGTGTCGATGCTCTGGGGCATGGTGCGCGGCAAAACCGACTACACGGTGCGCCGCGTGGTGCTCCGCTACCCCAATCTGCCGGCGTCGTTCGAAGGCTTCAAGATTCTGCAAATCTCTGACCTGCACACAGGCTCCTTCAACGGCAACACCGAGCCGATGGAGCGGGCCGTGGCCATGATAAATGCGCAGAAGGCCGACCTCATCGTGATGACCGGCGACTTGGTGAACAACATCGCCACCGAGGTCGAGCCGCACATCGCGGCCCTGGCGGGTATCACATCGGAGCTGCCGATTTTTTCTATCCTCGGCAACCACGATTACGGCGACTACGTGCAGTGGCCCAGCCCGGAAGCCAAGCGCGAAAACCTGCAACGGCTAGCCCGCAACCACGCCAAAATCGGCTGGAAGCTGCTGCTCGATGAGAGCCACACCATCCGGCGCGGCAGCGATGAGTTGGCCGTGCTAGGGGTACAAAACTGGAGCGCTCACCCACAGTTTCCTAAGCACGGCAAGCTGGCCCAAACTCACGCGGCCAGCGGCAATGCGCCCTTCAAGCTGCTGCTCTCGCACGACCCTTCGCATTGGGAAGCCCAGGTGCTTGACTACAAAGATATTGACTTGACTTTGAGTGGCCACACCCACGGGATGCAGTTCGGCATCAACCTGCCGTTTTTCAAGTGGAGCCCGGTGCAATATTCCTATCCGCAGTGGGCGGGCCTATACGAGCAAGGGCGCCAGAAGCTGTACGTGAACGTGGGCCTGGGCTACCTGGGCGTGCCCATGCGGGCGGGCTTTTTGCCGGAGATAACCGTACTAGAGCTGCGCCGGGCCTAGCCCGCTGGCTACTAGGGCGCTAGCGGGGAGTAACCTCGCCGCTAGCCACTTCGTTAAAGGCCGCACAACCAACACCCCCGTTCTTTTTAATCCCCCTCTTCCCCATGAAAAACGCTCTTTTGCTTCTCGCCAGCGCTACTGCTTTCTCGCTAGCCTCGTGCTCGTCGAACACCACCACCGAAACGACGACTACCCCGACCGATGGCGCCGCTACGACTACCACGACCACCAAAACGGTGAGCGATGAGACGTACCACTCGCGCGGCAACCGCATGGCCGACAAGTTTGCCACCGACATGAAAATCTCGGACCAGGCTACCCGCGAGAAGCTGCGCACGGCCTACTACAACCGCTCGAAGCGCTACGACGACATGATGAGCAAGTACCAGAGCGACACCACGGGCATGAGCGCCGCCCGCAACCAGTACAATATGGACACGGACAACGAGTTCAAAACCGTGTTGGCGTCGCCCGACCAGTATAACTCCTACCAGTCGTCGCGCTCGACCTACGACGAGTCTAACAACCTCGATATCAATGACCAGTCGGCCGCCAGCTCGAGCGCTACCATGCCTTCGGACAACAGCACCATGAGCACGACCACCGAGGAAACCACAACGACTACCAACACCGACAATAGCATGAGCGACGGCACTGGCATCGCAAAAGGCAAGTCGAAAATGGACGACGGCTCGAAGGTGAAGGTGAAGGACAACGGCAAAGTAAAAATCAAGGATGCCGACGGCAACAAGACCAAAATGTAGCCCGCCGGGCAGTGAAAGCTGCCCGTTAATCCGCAAAAAACCCGCGTCTGCAACGGCGCGGGTTTTTTTTGCCTCTTTTGGTGGCAGCTTTGTAGCAAAGTGGCGTTAACGAGTCGTGTTTTTGGCAGCAGTTTCCTTTTTTTTCAAGCCCCGGCTGCTGCTTATCGGCCTGCTGCTACTTGCGGCACTGGGGGCGCGGGCGCAAGCGGGCAGCCCCACGCCCACCGTGCGGGTAAGCGGCCGCGTGTCGGCAGTTGAGAGTAAGCAGCCCATTCCGGGGGCTAGTGTACAAATCAGGCGCACCCGCCAGGGCGTGGCGGCCGACGGCGAAGGTAATTTTCTTATCACAGCGCTGCCTGCCGATACAATAGTTTTTCGGGCCATCGGCTACAAGCCGCACCGGCTGGCCCTGAGTGGCACCACTATTTCGCAGTTGGTGGTGCAGGTGCGGCTGGTGCGCGACTCGGTGCAGCTTGGCGAAGTGCGCGTGACGGCCGACCGCCCCGACCGCGCCATTATCAACCGGGCGCTACGCAACATCAAGCGGCCCGCGCCGCCCGTGGTGAAGGTGCCCAAGCGCGCGCCCAAGCCTAAGCCGCTGTTCCCTGTGGATACCACCGGCCCCAAAGTGGTGGCGCCTACCCTGGGCGGCGCTAATGTAGACTGGCTCTACGACCAGTTTTCGCGCCAGGGCAAGGAGCGCCGCAAGATGGAGGAAATCAAGGCCCGCGAAGCCGCCGAGAAAGCCGCGCAGAAGCGCCGCGAGTATAACAAGGCTTTCCGCGATAACCGCGGCTACGAGTAGAGCGGGCCTAGCCCCCGCCCGGCGTTAAACAACATCGTGGCGATGAGAGGAACGGCGGGCGGGGCTAGGCCCGCTCCTACATAGGTGATATTCTTCCTCCTTAATTAAAACGCGGGTCCCGGTTCTGGCGTAAGCCCGGAAGATGAAAATTGGATATCCCTGCGTGAATGAAACGCTGCCGTGCAGCGCAGCCGGTACCTTCCGGCTAGCCTCCTACTCGGAGGAAAGGCTGCTGACGACGGTGGCCAGCAACCTAGCCTGCCTGCGCCAGATACTGGAGTGGAATGTGAGCCAGGGCCTGCTGTTTTTCCGCATGGGCTCGGGCATCGTGCCCTTTGGCTCGCACGAGGTCAATACGTTTCCGTGGCAGGAGCATTTTCGAGCTGATTTTCAGGCGTTAGGCGCCTATATCAAGCAGCACGACATGCGCATCTCGTTTCACCCCGACCAGTTTGTAGTGCTGAACTCACCTGACCCGTCCATCGTACAGCGCAGCATTGCGGAATTGGTATACCAAGGGTCGATGCTGGATTTGATGGAGTTGGATTCGACAGCCAAGCTGCAAATTCACGCCGGCGGCGCCTACGGCGACAAAGATGCGGCGCTGACCCGTTGGACTGACACGTTTCACAACCACCTGCCCGACGCTGTAAAGGCCCGGCTGGTAGTCGAAAATGACGACCGACTTTACAGCTTACGTGAGTGCCTGGGCCTGCATGAGCGCACGGGCGTACCCATTCTGTTCGATAATTTTCACCACGAGTGCCTCAACCACGGCGAACCCATGCACGAGGCCCTGCGCTTGGCCGCCGGTACCTGGCACCCTAGCCACGACGGCGTGTTGATGATGGATTACAGCTCGCAGGCGCCCGACGAGCGCAAGGGCAAGCACACCGATACACTGGTGCCCGAGCTGTTTGAGAGCTTCCTCGCCGACCTTAATGGGCTGGATGTGGACATGATGCTCGAAATCAAAGACAAAGAGGCTAGCGCCGTGCGCGGCGCGCAGTTGCTGCGCGCCGCGGGCCTGCTACCGCCCATGCCCGCGGGCTACGAGGTGCCGGTATTTGCCGACCGGCCCGCGCCGGCCCCTCCCAAAAAGCGCACGCCTAAGCCTAAAGCTCCGGCGGCATCCTGACCCGTTTTACCTTTTCTTTTTTCCCTGATGAACGACCTTTTGCACGCGACCCTTTCGGGGTTGCAGAACGGCCTGACCAGCTTACCGCTCGGCTCGGCTATGGACAATACCGAAACCTGGCAGCAGCAATTCTTGCAGAGCGGCCAGCCCGAGTTGCAGGACATTGCCCGCGAGATGGGCAATCTGCAATCGCTGCTTACCAGCGGCAGCTTAAGCGCTACTGCCATTGGTAATTCGCTCAACATGCTCGGTGACCAGACCAGCCAAATCAGCCACAACGCGCCCGCTGACCTCAAGGCCGACCTGCTGAAGCTGGCCGACACGCTGCGCCGCCACGGCCACGAACTGCTGGAACACGCGGCCAAATAGCTTTCAGCTTCCTTTCTAACCAACAAAAGCGCCGGCCTCCTTTGCGGAAGCCGGCGCTTTTGTTGGTGGCAGTAGCTGGTTTTACGGCTGGGGCACCACTGTGGCAGAGGTACCTGTCGGCTGCGGGTTGCGCCGCTGCGAGGCGTTGCTAGAGCCAGTGCTACGATTGGGCACTATGTCGCTGGACTGGCGCCGACGCTGCTGCGGAATGAGCGGTTGCTCGCGCACATCGGGCAGCGAGGTGGGCAATTGCTCGGGGGTGCCGGCCACGGGTGCCGTACCAAGCGGCAGGCGACTGGGTTGGGCATCGTAGCTGGTAGTGGTGCGCTGCACCTGCGAGGGCCCCTGAATGGTGCTCTGGTTCAGCGCTGGGTTCAGAGGAGGCACGCTAGTCTGGTTTTGCGAACCGCCGCGCATGGGCGCGGTCGCGTCGAAGGGCACCGTTTGGGCGTGCGCGGCACTAATGGCTAACACGCTTACTGCTAATAGGTAAAGGGCTTTCATGGCGAATAAAATAAAAGAGAATAAAACCAAAAAAACTGGCTAGCCTCTGCAGACCAGCCAGTTTTAGGATATTATACGTGTGGTAGCCGAAAGGCTACTACATGTTGCTCTTCATGGCGCCATTGGTCGAAGTTTTCGACTTCATCTTGCTGCCTTTGTTCATGCGGCGGTTGCTGCGCATGGTAGCGCGGTCGGTGCCCATAGTACCGTTGTTCATCGTGCCAGTGCCGTTGTTCATCGTACCCGTGCCATTATTCATGGTGCCGGTGCTCATCGTGCCCGTGCTGGGCGTCTGCGACATAGTGCCCGGAGTCTGCGTCATTGTACCCGAGGTAGTGGTGCCGGGGGTAGTTTGGGCGAAAGCGGCGTTGGCGCAAAGGGCGAAGGCAGCGGCGAGGAAAAGGGACGTGGATTTCATAATCGAGTAATTGAGTGTAGATGGAAAAGCAACCGCTACTGCAGCGGCGTCTTCGGGGGCTTATACGGGGCTAGCACCTACTATTGTTGCCTGATTATCAGCCTATTTCTGCCACTACCAGGCTTAAACCCGACGCTGTAGTACGCTACTACCTCATTGCTAGCTGCTTATTGAGACCAGCGACTTTTATATTTTTTAGATATAGAATACCATTCTGCGCACGCTAGGCGCAGATGCGAAGCGTTGGGAGCCAGCGCTGGAAAATTTCCTGCGCACGCACCGCAAATAGCTGGTGAAACCAGAAGCTAGCAACGAACAGGGAATTTGGACTTTCAGGCAGTTACTTCCTATTTTTTATCAAAAATATTTTATTTTTAGCAGTTTAGTAAGTTTCTTGCTACCTCATTGAGAATTGCACAAAATGCCTGGCATACATAGGTTTTGACGCCACATTCATTGCTCATCAACCAGAAGTTTCTCCTGGTTTGACTAGCCCAACTTTCTGCGCGCTCCTGCCCTAGCCATGGGCCGGTTTTTATTCGCCCGGCCTCCCTCCGCCTCCTATGCTTTCAACTTTACTGCGTCGCTTGGGCTTGCTATCCGGGCTGGTGTTTTTTCTAGTGCTGGGGGCCGGGGGGCCCGCCTCGGCCACGCACCTGCTGGGCGGCGAGATGACGTATCGCTACCTCGACAATAAGGGGCCGGCGGCCGCGCCGCTACGCTACGAGATAACGGTGACGGTGTACAACAACTGCGGCAGCACCGGCATTGTGTCGCCCCGAGCGCAGGCCGGCGTGGGCATCTACGACCAGGCTACCGGGGAGCGAGTGGTACTCACGAGCCTCAACTACCCCACTACTACTACTGTGAATCAGACGGGGATGATGAGCATTCAGCAAACGTCGCTTTCGGAGTGTATTTCGCCGCCTATTCCGCCGGGCTGCATTATCACCGGGGTGTCGCAGCCCTACCGGCTGCAAAAATTTATTGGGGTGGTAAACTTACCCAATACTACTGCGGGCTACTACGCCTTGTTTACCGATGGCAGCCGCAACGTGGACGTGACCAACCTCCTCAATCCTAACACCCAGGCCATGACGCTGTACGTGGCCCTGAGTCCGCCACAGATACCCAACCATTCGCCGGTTTTTTCGGACATCGCTGTGGCCATCATCTGTGCCAACGACACCACGTTTTTGCTCAATAACGCCGTGGATGCCGATGGCGACCGGCTCGTGTACAAGTTTGGGCAGCCCTACGCCATCACGGGTGGGCTAGGCATTTTGCCTACCTCGTATTTTAGCCCGCCCCCGCCGGTAGCTAACTACAGCTTTGGTATGGGGTACGGGCCCAACACCCCGTTTGGCACCGCGCCGGGCAATTTTGCCGAGCTCAACTCTTCTACGGGGTTAGCCAAGTACGGGGCCACCACGGTGGGGCGCAAGTACGCCGTGGCAGTAGATGTGGAGGAGTACCGGACCATTGGCGGGCGGGAATTGCTGATTGGCACTACCCGGCGCGACCTGCAATTGGTAGTGGCCTCGTGCCCGGCCACCAAAGCACCGGTGTTGCCACCGGTAGCCTCCCTGGCGCGCGATTATACCATTGAGGCGGGCAGCACCCTCACCATTCCCATCACGGCCACGCAGGACGATGGCCACCCCCTGGCCCTGACCCTGAACAGCGTGCTGCTCGATGGCATGGGCGGCTACAGCGCCACGCTCAGCGGCAACCCCGGCACCGTGGCCCCCGGCAACCCCACCGGCACGGCCACGGTAACCGGCCTCACCGGCACGGTTACGGGCAGCTTCGTTTTCGATGCCAGTTGTGCCAATGCCCGCGCCACGCCCTACGACATAGCTCTTACGGTGAAAGACAACGGCTGCGCCGGCAAAACGGTGGCCGATGTGCTGCACATTATGGTAGTGAAGCCGAAGGGGCCGACGGCCATTGCCGGCGACCAAGTGGTGTGCGGGCTCAACGCCACGCGCAGCTATACGGCCACGGGCGGCACCGCCCCTCGCCTGAGCTGGCGCGTGGTGGGCGGCACCATTGTGGGCAGCCCCACCGCCAACCCCGTGCAGGTGCAGTGGAACAGCGTGGGCACCGGCACCGTAGTGGCGCGGGGCCTGACGCAGTTTGGCTGCCTCACGGATTCGGTGACGAGTTCCATCACCATTTCGCAAGCCGCGACGCTGGCTACTACGGGCACCTTGCGCATTTGCGAGGGCAGCACCACCACGCTAGCCGTGGCGGGCGGCACGGCGCCTTATACCCTCAGCGGGGGGGCTAGCCCCGTTACCGGCGCCGGGCCGTTTGTGGTGAGGCCCACAACCACCACTACCTATACTATTACGGGCACTGCTACGCCCACTATCTGCGGGGCCACTACCCAAGTAACAGTGACAGTACTGCCCGCCCCGGCTGCCGGCGTGGGCCTGGCCACTCGCAGTACCTGCTCGGGGACTGCTCTCACCCTTGGTGCAGCGGCCGTGAGCGGCAGCACGTATAGCTGGAGCCCCGGCACGGGCCTCAGCAGCAGCACCGTGGCTAGCCCCGCGCTCACGCTCAGCAACACTACCAGCGCGCCTATCACCACTACTTATACCCTGACCGAAACCAATTCGGCCACGGGTTGCCAGGCCTCTAATACCGTGGCCGTAACGGTAAACCCGCTGCCCGTGGCAGTGGCCGGCGCGGCCACCACTATTTGCTCGGGCGGTGCAACGCAGCTTGGGGCCGCCCCGGTGGCGGGCTACACCTATAGCTGGAGCCCGGCCGATGGCCTCAGCAGCAGCACGGCCGCTAATCCGACCGCGACGCTCACTACTACTACCAGCGCTAACCGTACGCAGACGTACACGCTCACCACTACCAGCGCGGCCGGGTGCGTGAGCATGGCCAGCGTTACGCTAACCGTGCGGCCGCCCGTAGTGGCCGCCCCGGGAGCGCCAGTTGCCATTTGCTCGGGCGGCGCGGCGCAGCTCGGGGTGGCGCCCGAAGCCGGCTATACTTATAGCTGGAGCCCTAGTACGGGCCTCAGCAACGCCACGGTGGCTAACCCAACCGTGACGCTTACGAACACAAGCAGCGCCGGCACCACGCAGACTTATACCCTCACCACTACAAACTCGGTTGGCTGCGTGGGCACTGGCACCGTGGCCGTGACGGTGAATCCGCTGCCCGTGGCAGTGGCCGGCGCGGCCACTACTATTTGCTCGGGCGGTGCGGCGCAGCTCGGGGCGGCCCCTTTGGCAGGCTACACCTATAGCTGGAGCCCGGCCGATGGCCTCAGTAGTACTACTGCTGCCAACCCAACCGTAACGCTTACGAACTCAACCAGCACCAACATTGCCCGCACATACACACTCACCGTCACTAACTCAGCCACGGGCTGCGTAGGCACCGGCACGGTGGCCGTTACCACCAACCCGGCCGTGGTGGGCGGCACCATCGGCGCTAGCCAAACGGTGTGCCCTGGCTCGGCCCCGGCGCCTTTCGCTAGCACGGTCGGGGCTAGCGGCGGGCCCGGCACCTACACCTACCAGTGGGAGCAATCGACTGATAACGTGACCTGGATGGCCATCGCGGGCGCTACCAGCGCTACCTATGCCGCCGGCCCCGCCACGGGGGCTACCTACTACCGGCGCCAGGCCACGGCGGCCACTTGCGGCACGGCAGTTTCCAACGTGGTGGCGGTGCAGCTGCTCACGCCGCTCGTGACGGGGGTGGCGCTGGCTACCCCGCCCACGCAGTGCGCGGGCACAACGCTCACTTTCAGCCCGGTGCCCACCAATGGCGGCCCCGCGCCCACCTACCGCTGGTTTGTGAACGGTAGCTCAGTGGCCAGCGGCCCTACTTACGTCAGCACCACCCTAGCCACCGGCGACCAGGTGCGCGTGGAGCTGACGCCCACCGCCGGCCTGTGCACCAGCGGCCCGGCCACGGCCACCGTCACGGTAACGCGCACGTTTGTAGACCAACCCGCAGTAACTATTAGCCTGCAAACGGTGCTGCCGGTGTGCTCGGGTGCCCCGGTTAGCTTCAGTGTGGATAAGGTGACCAACGGCGGCGCTAACCCGCAGTACCAGTGGCAGGTCGATGGCGTGGCGGTGCCCGGGGCTACGACGCCGGTTTTCACCAGCACTACGCTGCGCAATGGCCAGCTTGTGACGCTCGCCCTACGGGCCGCCACCGTCTGCGCCCCCCTTACGGTAGTGTCCGGCGCAATCCGGGCCAGCATCAACCCACCCGTGGATGTGGATGCCGGCCCCAACAAGGAAATAATGGAAGGCGAGCAAGTGGCGCTCGAAGGCCGGGCCGATGGCACTTACCCGGTAACCTGGACGCCCGCGCTAGGCCTCACCTTTGGCAGCAACCCGCTGCGGCCCGTCGCGGCTCCGCTCGTCACCACTACCTACACGCTGGCGGGGGGCGTGGGCTACTGCGCCGACAGCAGCCCCGTGACCGTGACCGTAACACCGCGCCTGCGCATTCCCACCGCCCTCAGCCCCAACGGCGACGGCGTGGATGACACCTGGGAGATTGATAACATCGGCGCCTACGCCGGCAACCACGTGCTCGTGTTCAACCGCTGGGGCAGCAAAATCTTTGATGCCACGAGCTACGGCCGCAGCAACGAGTGGAACGGCACCATCGGCGGGCAGCCCGCCCCGATAGGTACTTACTACTACGTTATCACGCTTGGCAACGGCCGTTCGTACAGCGGGCCGCTTACGGTAGTATATTAACAGTATTTTCCATAAGCCTGCCGGGCCGGGCAAAACAGGCTAGCCAGCTTTACTTGCCTCGGCCTTGCCGCCAGCCTTCCCTCCAACAGCCTACTTATCAGCTATTTTCAGTGAAAAAAAACTTACCGGGCTTTCTCTTTTGGCTGCTGCTGGCAGTCGGCACCAGCCGGCTGGGGCAGGCCCAACAGCTGGCGCAGTACAGCCAGTACATGAACAACAACTACATCCTGAACCCAGCAGTAGCCGGCACCGACGATTTTATTGATGTCAAACTCAGCTACCGGGCGCAGTGGGCGGGCCTCGAAGGCGCTCCCCGCACCTACTACGTCAGCGCCAACTCCTCGCTGGGTAGCCTGCGCTCGCAGGGCAAGCGCACCAAGCACGATTGGGCGCGCGGCTTCCACGCCGTGGGCGGCATCGTGTACAGCGACGTGACGGGCCCCACCAGCCGCACCGGCGTCTACGGCTCTTATACCTATAACCTGGCGCTTTCGCGCACGCTGCGCCTGGCCATGGGCGTGTCGGCGGGTATGCAGCAGTTTGCCGTCGATGGCTCGCAGTTGCAGTTTCACAGCGGCTACATTGCCTCCAACCAAGCCTCGCGGGTGCCCGATGCCACGGTGGGCTTATGGCTGTACAGCCCCGATTTTTACGTGGGCGTGTCATCGGCGCAATTGCTGGGCAATCAGCTCGATTTGGCGTATTCGCCCGTTAACCAGCTCGTGTACAGCAACAAGCTTGAGCGCCACTACTTTGCCACCGTGGGCGGGCGCCTGCCGCTGGGCGAAGATTTCTCGCTGGTGCCCTCGGTGCTGGTAAAATACATGTCGCCCGCCCCCACCTCGGTTGACGTGAACCTCAAAGTCAAGTTTCGTGACCTGCTCTGGGCCGGCGCCTCGTGGCGGGCCACCGATTCGTTCATTGGCATGGTGGGCGTCAATTTCAGCGACCTCGGCAGCCTGAGCTACTCTTACGACGCCAGCACCTCGCAGATTGCGGGCTACCAGTGGGGCAGCCACGAAGTGATTCTGGGCCTCAAATTCAAAAAAACGCCCCGCCCCGCCTGCCCCGACCCTTTTTGGTAGGCTAGCGCTGCCCCTAGCCCGCGACGGCGCAGCGCTTCCGCTATAAAGCCAAGCAGTTAGTAACACTACGCATGGCATTCCGGCCCCTGGCTACGCCGGCTGTAACGGGCTGGCGACTACTGCTAGGGCAATAGCAGAGTTAAAAGCTTACTTGTTCGCTAGGCGTATTCGGAATGGCTTAGCGCAATAGTATTCCGTGTAAATGCTTGGCGATTAGGCCCACCGGCAGCTAGTCGCCTGGTGAGCTACTACCGCTGACCTACGCCCGGCTTACCTAGGCTAGTGGCTTTTGGCGGCGTAAGACTCCACTAAATACTTAATTGTGACCCTTCTGCGCACCTTACTACCCTAGCACGGCATGGGCTGCCGGGATTACGCCGTTACTTTGCGTGTTGGTTCCTTTCCTTGCCCATGTCTAATTCTGCCGAAATTGCCCGCCGTCGCACCTTTGCCATCATTTCGCACCCCGATGCGGGCAAGACTACGCTGACCGAAAAATTTCTGCTCTTCGGGGGGGCCATTCAAACGGCGGGGGCCGTGAAATCGAACAAAGCGCAGAAGACGGCTACCTCCGACTTTATGGAGATTGAGCGGCAGCGCGGCATTTCGGTGGCTACCTCCGTGATGGGGTTTGATTATAAAGATTGCCGCGTCACCATCCTCGATACGCCGGGCCACCGCGACTTTGCCGAGGATACCTACCGCACGCTCTCGGCCGTGGACAGCGTAATTCTGGTGGTGGACAGCGTGAAGGGCGTAGAAGACCAGACCCGCCGCCTGATGGAGGTGTGCCGGCTGCGCAATACGCCTGTGATGATATTCGTCAACAAGCTCGACCGCGACGGTAAGCCGCCGTTTGACCTGCTCGATGAGTTGGAGGAAAGCCTGAAAATCCGGGTGCGCCCCCTTACCTGGCCCATCAACCAGGGCCGCAGCTTTCAGGGCGTGTACAATTTGTACAGTCAAGAGCTGAACCTCTTCCGGGCGGCCAAAACCACGCGGGCCGAGCATATAGTAGCCGTGCGCGACCTACGTGCGCCCGAGCTCGACGCCCACCTGCCGGCCGCCGACGTGCGCCAGCTGCGCGATGATGTGGAGCTGGTAGAAGGCATCTACGACCCCCTTGATGAGGCTGCCTACCGCCGGGGCGAGCTGGCACCGGTGTTTTTTGGCAGCGCCAGCAACAACTTCGGGGTGCAGGAATTGCTCGATACGTTTGTGGCCCTAGCCCCGGCCCCGAGCGGGCAGCCCGCCGTGACGCGCTTCGTACAGGCCGAAGAGCCCGCCTTCACGGGCTTCGTCTTTAAGATTCACGCCAACCTCGACCCGCGCCACCGCGACCGCATTGCCTTCGTGCGCATCGTGTCGGGGCGCTTCGAGCGGCACGCCTTTTACTTGCACACCCGGCTGGGGCGCAAGCTGCGCTTTGCCAACCCCACCACCTTTCTGGCCAACGACAAGAGCGTGGTAGACGAGGCCTGGCCCGGCGACGTGGTGGGCCTCTACGACAGCGGCCAGTTTGCCATCGGCGACACGCTCACTGAGGGCGAGCCGCTGGTATTCCAAGGTATTCCGCGCTTTGCGCCCGAGATTTTGCGCGAGGTGGTGAACGAGGACCCCATGAAAACCAAGCAGCTCGACAAGGGTATTCGCGAGCTGACGGAAGAGGGCGTGGCCCAGCTGTTTACGCAGCAGCCCGGCAACCGCAAAATTATCGGCACGGTGGGCGAGCTGCAATTCGACGTGCTAGCCTTCCGGCTAGAGCACGAATACGGGGCGCGCTGCTCGTTCCGGCCGCTGTCCATCTTCAAGGCCTACTGGCTGGAGGCCGAGAACAGCGCCGAGCTACGGCAATTTGTAGCGCGCCGCACCAACAGCATCGCCTACGACCGCGACCAGCGCCCCGTTCTGCTAGCCGACAGCCAGTGGACTGTCAATGCCCTCAAGCAAGGCAACCCCACCATCAACTTCCTCGCTTGGAACGAACCCCAGGAGCAGTTGCAGCACGGAGCCTAGCCAACGGCTTCCGTACCCAAAGGTACCCCAACCAGGGTCACGCCTCATTTGCATGCTAGTAACAACCAGATGCGATGCTATCATGGGAAGATAGAATAGCGGATAACTCCGTAAGAAATCTCAGCCACTTCAACTAGTTGCCCTAGCCAGTTAGCTTAAAAGCAAAAACCCACTCAGAAGGCATCTGAGTGGGTTTTTAGTGGAGCTGCAGGGATTCGAACCCTGGTCCAGACAAGGAAGACAACGTGCTTTCTACGTGCGTATCTATGCTTGGATTTTCGAAGAAGTCCAGGCGCACATCAGGCCCTTGAACTTCCCTTATCCGCAGTTGAGTTTCGCCGCCGAATCACGGCTCTCCGACGGCTAGTTTCTACTTACGACGCGCCGAACTCCCAGGTGTAAAAACTTACCCGGGCGGCACGATGGCAGTGCTTAGTTCTAAACTAGGCAGCCATGGCGTACGAATAGTCGCCGATTGTTGTTTGATAGATTTTTTGGCGGGAGAGCTTCCATCAACTCCCGGCACGCTTACCCGCGACTTGCACAAGCTGTCAATTCCGGTCAGCCCCAATTTAGAAAGAACGAAACCCAACACTCTTTAGGGAGAATCGGAGCGCAAAGATACGCGCTTCGGCTAGTAAATGTTTCGGGGCCATATTTTGTTCCGGTTACAGCGCAAAGCATTAGCCCGCTTAACTGGCATTTTCCAGCTGCTGGGGGCTTCCCCGACGGCGGGGCTAGGGTATCTTTGTAGAGTATCGCGTATGGAAAATTTTGTTGTTTCGGCCCGTAAGTATCGCCCAGCCACCTTTCGGAGCGTGGTGGGGCAGCAGCACGTCACTACCACCCTGCAAAACGCCATTCAGAGCCAGCACCTGGCGCAGGCGTTTCTCTTCTGCGGCCCACGTGGCGTAGGCAAAACTACCTGCGCCCGCATCCTGGCCAAAACTATCAATTGCACTAATCTCACACCCGAGGCCGAAGCTTGCGGCGTGTGCACTTCGTGCGTAGCATTCCAGGAGAATGCCTCATTCAACGTGCACGAGTTGGACGCGGCCTCCAATAATTCGGTGGAGGATATCCGCTCGCTGGTCGAGCAGGTGCGCTACGCCCCGCAGCAGGGCCGCTACAAGATTTACATCATCGACGAGGTGCATATGCTCTCGAATGCGGCCTTCAACGCCTTTCTAAAAACGCTGGAAGAGCCCCCGAGCTACGCCATTTTCATCTTGGCCACCACCGAGCGCCACAAAATTATTCCCACCATTCTGTCGCGCTGCCAGATTTTTGATTTCAATCGCATCAAGGTCGAAGACATCAGGGAACACCTGCGCTACGTTGCTACCAGTGAAGGGGTAGCGGCCGACGACGATGCTCTGCACCTGCTAGCCCAGAAGGCCGACGGTGGCCTGCGCGACGCCCTGTCGATGTTCGACCAGCAGGTCACCTTTGCCGGCAATAACCTGACCTACAAAGAGGTAGTGCAAAACCTGCACATTCTCGATTATGACTATTACTTCCGATTAGTCGAGGCATTGCTACGCGAAAACTTATCGGCGGCACTACTACTGCTTGATTCAGTAATGCAGCAAGGTTTCGACCTGCACAACTTTGTGGTGGGTACGGCCGAGCACCTACGCGGCTTGCTCGTGTGCAAGGACCCCGTAACCGTCCAATTACTCGAAGTATCGGATAACATCCGGCAGCAGTACGTGCGCCAGGCCCAGGCCGCGCCACTTCCCTTCCTGCTCTCCGCCCTGAATCTAATTAGTCAGTGCGACCGCGAGTTCAAGCAAGCTAAAAACCAACGGCTGCACGTCGAGCTCACACTTATGAAGCTGGCGTACCTGAATGGCGCCGTACAGTTTGTGCGCGACCTCACGCCGGGCACCAACAGCGAAGCTAAAAAAAAAACTAGCAGCCTAGCTGCCACGTCAGCACCCAAGGCCGACGCTGGCATAGCTAGCCCTGCACTGCCCCCTACCCCGGCCTACGAGCCACCCATCACCAATGCTCCCGCCGATGGCCCTGAGCCCCTGCCCGTCGAAAACGGCGTGCAGGAACTGCACCCTACCCCGAGCATCGAGCCCGTAGCAACTGAGCCCGTGACGCCACGCCACCAGGTGCGCGACACTTTCCCGCACGTGGAAACCGGCCGTCCCAGTATGCAGGGCCTTGAGCCCACCCAGCGCCCTACTGATGTTAAACCCGGCCACCACGTGGCACCTGAGGCCACCACCGTGCCACTGCCAACTTTACCCAAGCTGCCAAGCTTAGGCAACCGCTTGCCGGGCTTACGCGATGTAGGTGCCCCTAGCACAGTTCCTGTTGCCAAACCCGTCATCACTACCGAGCAGAGCCTAGCTGGACCCACTGGTCTGCTTGCCCCTATCGCTCCGGAACTGCTAAGCACGGTATGGCAGCAACTAGCTGACGAACGCCGTGCCCAAGAGAAGATGAGCGATTACATGGTGCTAAACCGCTCTGTAACAGCCGATGCTAGCCACGTTATTACATTAACAGTAGATAACCCAGTACAGGTAGTACAATTTAATGAATTTCGGGCTGAGTTCATGGCCGAATTGCGCCGCCGTACCGGGCACGCAGGGCTAACCGTACAAATTGAAGTAGCCACTGCTGCCCCCACAGGCCGCAAACTCTACACCTCTAATGATAAATTCGCTTATTTAGCCGAGAAATACCCCGCTTTACAAGAAATGAAGCAACGCTTAGGACTAGATGCAGATTTTTAATGAACCTTGCCCATAGTTATATAAGTTTGGGTTTTAATAAATAATATGAGGTGGTCGAGTAAAAACAGACAGTATGAAGTCTTGCCTTCCACTGCCCATGCCCGACAATAGCAATCCGAGCGGCCCGCCGCTGACCCGTAATAAATACACGCCTGCCTTTAAAGCCGAGTGCGTGCGTCAAGTGGCGGCCGGAGCCCGGCGGCCCATGCCCAGGGCCTGTGCTTGGCCGCTGGCAGCACCAGGCGTTAGCCAAAGCCGTACCTAGCAGTGCTGAGCGCGAAGAGATTAAACGCTTGCGTGCCGAGCTCAAGCGCGTGGAATAGGAGCGCGATATTTTAAAAAAAGTCGTGACCATCTTTGCGCAACCGCCTCAATCATGACTCGTTATTAGTTCATCGAGCAGGTTGCGGGCATCGAGTCCGTGCAGGTGCTCTGCCGCGTGCTACACGTGAGCCCTGCCGGCCATTATCAGTGGCGGAGGCGGGCAGACCGCCCGGTACCTGCCTGGGAGCCTGCGGCCACCATCGCCTTTTCGCGCCATGCCCAGCGCTATGGCACCCGCTACCTGCGGGCGAAATTGTGTGCCAAGGGCACACCGTCGGGCGCCACGCGTTGCGCAGCTGGCTGCGTCGCCGCGGCTTGCGCGCGCTCAGCACCCGGCCGCAATGCCCCCGCACCACGGTGGCTGACTCCACGGCGGTCGTGGCCGAAAATCTGCTCCTCGGCCAACCCGTGTCCACTGGCACCCAATGTCGGGGAAATTACCTATCTGCCCTTAGTCGGCGGGCGCTGGTGTTATCTGTTCACCTGACACGATACCTACTCGCGGCACATGGTAGGTTAGTACCTCAGTACGCACATACCCACCGAGTTGGTGCTCACTGCCCTGGAGTAAGCGCTAACGCTACGCCAGCCAGCTCCTGATATGATTATCCACGCCGGCCGCGGCAGTCAGTATGCCAGTTTGGCTTGCCGAACCTGCATCGAAAAGGCTCAGGCGCTGGTTAGCTATAGCCGGCCGGGTAACCCCTTAACGCCTAGGCTAAGTCCGGCTGGAGCACGCTCAAAACCGACTTACTCCCGCATAGCGGCGCGTTTGCTAGCCTCGAAAAGGCTCGTTTACAGGTCACCTATTGCCTCGATACCCACTTCAACCTTGACCGCCGCCACTCGGCCCTTGGCTATCGCTCTCCACGTCAATTTGAACGCGACTTTCTAACCAACTTATCTTAGTTCACTGTCCGTTTTTACTAGACCACCCCAATATCTAGCGTACGCTTCATAGAAAAGTGAAGGCTAGATATTCTTTCCAACCCTTATATGGTACAACAAGCTTATAGTCAGATAGAACCAAGGCCAAGACATAAGTAAAACTGGTGCAAACACAAAACGCTCCCTGCTAGTCGCTGGTCAAAGCGAAGCAGGGAGCGTTACGATAAA
>CAYLNN010000005.1:0-159334 GCA_964385095.1 uncultured Hymenobacter sp. | reverse complement strand
TGGTGTGCGACAAGGACGAGCTGCTCATCGTGAGCGGCACCGGCGACGTGCTGGAACCGGACATGGACGTGGCCGCCATCGGCTCGGGCGCCATGTACGCGCAGGCCGCCGCGCTAGCCCTCAAGAAGCACGCCCCGCACCTCACCGCCCGCCAAATGGTGGAAGAGGCGCTGCACATTGCGGCTGACATCTGCATCTACACCAACCACAACCTCATTATCGCCGAGCCGGCGTAAGCGCGGCCCACACGCATGGCCGAAGACCTCATTTACGCTAATTCGCGCTGGCGCTACGCCCTGCTTACCCTAGGAGGCTTGGCCTTTGTAGCGATAGGCGTCTGGATGATAGTGGCCGATGGAAAATGGGGGCTAGGCCTGCTGGAAATCGCCTTTTTTGGTATGTGCGCGGCCGTGGGCGTGTGGCAGTTTTTCGACAGCCGCCCCCGCCTGCGTATCTCCGATGTGGGTATAACCGACCGCACACTGGGCGTGGGGCTCATAAAATGGACTGACATCGCCGACGCATACCCGATGAGCGTCAAACGCGAGCCGTTTGTCTGCCTGGTGCTGCATGACGAAGCCCCGTACCTGGCGCACTTGTCGCCGCTCAAAAAACGGCTGGCCGTCGCCAATCGGGCCTTGGGTTTCACCCCAATTTCTATTAATTTGAGCGGGGTCGCCATCAACCCCGACCAAGTCTTGGAGTACATACTAAAACAGGCGGCCGCCGTTCGGCTGGTGCAGCCTGATTTTCCCTTAACTAAGCTTTCGCTTTTCGCACCATGCAAATCACCAATTTCCTCAAGCACCACTACCGCCACTTCAACGCCGCCGCCCTCATCGACGCGGCCGATGGCTACAACAAGCACCTCGCCGACGGCGGCAAAATGATGATTACCCTGGCCGGCGCCATGAGCACCGCCGAAATGGGTATTCAACTGGCTGAGCTTATTCGCCAGGATAAGGTGCAGATTATCAGCTGTACCGGCGCTAACCTGGAAGAAGATATCTTCAACCTGGTGGCCCACGACTTCTACGAGCGCGTGCCGCACTACCGCGACCTCACCGCCGCCGACGAGCACGAGCTGCTGAAGCGCCACATGAACCGCGTGACCGATACCTGCATCCCCGAAGAGGAGGCCATGCGCCGCATCGAGCACACGGTGCTGAAGTTCTGGGAAAAGGCCGACAAGGCCGGCGAAGCTTATTTTCCCCACGAGTTCTTCTACCAGATTCTGAAGTCGGGCGAGCTGGAGCAGTACTACCAGATTGACCCTAAAGACTCGTGGATGCTAGCGGCGGCCGAGAAAAACCTGCCCATCATCTGCCCCGGCTGGGAAGACTCGACGCTGGGCAACATCTACGCCGGCCACGTTATCACGGGCGACATCAAGAACGTGCACACCATGAAAACCGGCATCCAGTACATGATGTACTTGGCTGACTGGTACACCAAAACTGCCACGGAAGAAAGCAAAATCGGCTTCTTCCAGATTGGCGGCGGCATTGCCGGCGACTTCCCCATCTGCGTAGTGCCCATGCTGCACCAGGACTTGCAGCGCCACGAAGTGCCGCTGTGGGGCTACTTCTGCCAGATTTCGGACTCGACCACCAGCTACGGCAGCTACTCGGGCGCCGTGCCCAACGAGAAAATCACCTGGGGCAAGCTGGGCGAGAAGACCCCGAAATTCATCATCGAAAGCGACGCGACCATCGTGGCCCCGTTGATTTTCGCCATCGTGCTCGGGCAGTAACCCACGGCCGTAGGCAATCAAAAAGCCCGTTCCTGTGCATCAGGGGCGGGCTTTTTTGGGCGGTAGCCCAGCGGCTAGGGGGCGAGGTTAATTGCCGAGGCAGCTAGTGCTAGCGCGGTCGGCCGGTGGCAGGTGGGCGCTGCGACGTAGCTGACGCTCAGCCGCGGCCCGCGCCTCGGGCTCGGGTGCAGTGACACGGTCGCGCTGGGCGGCCGGCCGCACGTCGTCGTCCTGAAAATCTTCGTAGTAATCGAGCGAGTCGCTCAGCGCGAGGCGGCCAAACAGGTACAGCATAGCGAGGGGTGCCAAAGGAAAGAATAACTACCCGTAAAGACGCGCTACAGCCCAGTATATTGCAGCTGCGGCGCACTATTAATGCCGATTTAACACGGCACCCGCTAGCGCTGAGCTAGCGACCCAGTTTTTCGTCCGTAAAATGCTCCTTGTGTGGGGGCTGCGCAAACCGCTCGGCGTTGTAGGCGGCCGAATTGCCGCGCGGGATGGACAGCGACTGCCACGCCGCCCCCGCCGCCAGCCGGGCGATAAACACCAGCTGGCCCACGTGGTAGGGGTAGTGCGCCAGCTGCCGGTTGATGGCCTCCGTCACCGAGTGGCCCTGGTGGCGGATGTAGATGGTGCGGTCGAGGTCGGCCTCCGCTAGCCCGTCGAGGGCGGTGAAGAGGCATTGCCACCCAGCTTCCCAGCTTGCCACTACCTCGGCGCGGCTAGCCAGGTCGTTGTCAAACTCGGCCTCGCGGGCGCGCCAAGGCTTTTCGCCATCGGTAGTGAGGAAGTCAGTCCAGCGCGAGCGCATGTTGCCGGCCAAGTGCTTCACAATGGTAGCCAGGCTGTTGCTCTCGGCCGAGGGCTGCCAGTGCAGCTGCTCGTCGGTAACCTGGCTCAGGGCCTGCTCGCCGAGCAGCTTGTAGTAAGCAAACTGCTTGCGGGCGCTGGAGAGAAAGTCGGTGGGCATTGGGGGCTAGGTGGTGCCATTGAGCGAACTAAAAGTAAAGCACCTGCTGGTTAAATACCAGCGGAATTAAAGCCGCTGTTCCAATAATCAGATTGCCAGAGATGCTGCTGATATTCGGGCCATATCCGATGAATCTCTTGCAGCAACTCTTTGCCACCTACGGTCACCGACGATTCGTGCGAGAAATAAAGGACAAATCGAAATTCTTTATCTGTGTACAGCCGCTCTAGCCCGTCGTAGTAAAAGGTACAGTCAGCGATGGTCAGAAGACTGGCTTGTCCATCTTCTACCAATTCATATAATTCAGGTGCAGTGAAAATTTGGGTTATTGCCTCCGCTATTTCCAACTCGAAAAACTCGAAATAATCGGCGTGATAAATTTCTGTGTCAGCAATAGTATCTGACCCACTTATGGGAATTCAACCAAAGGGAATTTGCCAGCCCCAACGAGCATTTAATTCCGGAACCAATAAGTCCTTGTCCATAAGCTAAAAATAAAATGCCCGACTTCCGTACCTACAGAAATCGGGCATTTTATTTGATTTTTTAATGCCTAAAACCGAAACAGCGGCCGGGCCGGGTTCCAGATGCCCCACGGAATCATGAGCAGCACCAGCACCAGGGCAATGGCGAAGTAGATGAAGGCCTTCTTGTGCTTGAGCGTATCGGAAGGGGCTTTTTTGAGGGCGATGCGGCCCACCTGGGCTAGGATGGCAGCTAGTATCATCACGGCCACGTGCTCCATGCCGAAGAAGCGGGTGGTGGGGTCCTTCATGGCGCCGGCCACCTTCATGGCCTTGAGGCCCACCGGACTAAGGCCGAAATAGAGGCCTAGCCCCACAATAACCTGCAGCCACATGAACCCCGAGAAAGCGGCCGAGATACCGTTGTCGCCCTTGGTAAAAGCGCGGCGGCCCGTCCAGCCCGAATAGGCGCGCACCACGGCCAGTAGGCCCGCCCCCAGCACAAACCAGCGCAGCCAGGAATGGAGGATAAGAAGAACTTCGTACATAGCAAAAAGAGAATGTGCCGGACAGCCCGGCCAATGAAAACTGCCGCGAAGCTACGGGCAAGGCCGCCTTTTACTCAAACTCGCCAGGGGCGGGCACCGGCGCCGGCGCGCCGCCCCTGGCCGCGGCCACGCGCCGCTTGTGCCGGATAGCCACCGCAATAGCCAAAAAAACGGACACAAACGGCAGCAAAAGCCCCACCAGCAGCCAGGGCAAAAACCGCTGCCCGTGCGAGTAGGCAATGTAGCCGGTAATGAGCGCCAGCGGCACATTGAGGGCGTAGAGCAGCAGGTAGGGAAGGAGGTAAAATAACATAGGTAGGGGCGGGGCCAGCCCCTGCCCGTCATTAAGCGGTAAGCGATAAAAGCCGGTAGCTGCTACAGGGCCATCCTAGCGAGCTTTCCCGCGCTTCACCATATAGGCGTGCAGCACTTTGTCAAACGGCTCGCGCACATCTACGGGCACAAAATCGATTTTCAACTGCCCGCAGCGCAGCGCCAAGTCGTCTTCAAACTGGCGCATGGCGGCCTGGTACTGCGCCCGCACCTGCCCTGGCTGAAGGCGGATTTCCTGGCCCGTCTCTACGTCCTCAAAAATGTAGGGGCGGTCCTGAAAGTCGAAATTACTTTCCGTGGCCCGGTCCAGCACGTGAAACAGCAGCACCTCGTGGTGCTGGTGGCGCAGGTGCTGCAAGGCGGCTAGGGCCGCCTCCTGCTCCTGGGCGCCACGCCCCAGCATGTCGCTGAACACGACGACGAGCGAGCGCTTAGGAATTTGCTGAGCAATGGTGTGCAGCACGCCCGCCACGTCGGTGTGGGCACTGGCGCGGCGGGTGGCGGCCGTGGGCGCGGGGCGGTCCAGCAAGTGCTGCAGGGCGAGCAGCAGGGTGTGGCGGTGGCTGCTGGTCGAGCGCACGGGCGTTTGCAGCTCCACCGTTTCGCCGAAGGTGACGAGGCCCACGGCATCGCGCTGGCGCTGCAAGAGCGTGGTGAGCGCGGCGGCGGCCAGCACCGCAAACTTCAGCTTGTCGTGGCCCGGCGCGGGGTAATACATGCTCGGGCTCACATCGAGCAGCAGGTGGGCACGCAGGTTGGTTTCCTCCTCGTAGCGCTTCACGAAGAGCTTGTCGGTGCGGGCAAACACCTTCCAGTCGACGTGCCGGGTGCTGTCGCCGGGGTTATAAAGGCGGTGCTCGCTGAACTCGACCGAGAACCCGTGGTAGGGCGACTGGTGCAGGCCGGTAATAAAGCCATCGACTAGCTGCCGGGCCAGTAGCTCCAGATTTTCGAATGAGCGGATGGCGGCGAGGTCGAGAGCGGGCATAGGGAAAGCAATAAAAATAAATACGCTGGTAAGAATCAGGTTGCTACATCAATCTAGGGCAGCGTTTATCAAATCGATGGGGCTAGCTAGGGCGTGGGGCAGTGGTGAAAGAATCTTACGTCCTGATAGACAAGCTAGCCGCCGGGTGAGTTTCGCCCGTATAAAGCCCCGGTTAAGGTAAGGTACTCCTGCTTTATCTTTGTCTGAGCCAATACAAGTTTAGGAAACTAACAAACAAAATCCCACCTATTTTCTCCTCCCAGCCTGTGGACGACCGCTATTCAAAAGACCAGGAAGAAATCTACTCGCACCGCATGAAGGCGGGCAAGCGCACGTATTTTTTCGACGTGAAAGCCACCCGCGGCCAGGACTATTACCTCACCATCACCGAAAGCAAGCGCCGCCCCGGCGCCGACCCCGATGGCCCGGCCAGCTACGAGAAGCACAAGATTTTTCTCTATAAAGAGGATTTCAACAAGTTTATCGACGCCCTGCACGATGCTGTGGACTTCGTGCGCGACGAGCTGCTGACCGAGGAGGAAGTGGCCGAGCTCGACCGCCCGCGCCCCGCCTACGACGGCGAGCCGCGCCCTGGCAGCTATCCGCCCGACGGCCAGTCGCCAGATGGGCAGGCTAGCCGCCCGGCCTCCGACCTGGGCGATAGTACATACTAACCATACGCACTGAACCAGAGGGGAAGAAAAGTAGTAGCCGCGCCGCTGTTCTGAGTAAGAGCAGCGGCGCTTTGCGTCGGGGGCTAGCCCGCCGCGCCGCCCGCCGTACCTTTGCCCCGAATGAGAAGCAATTCATAATTCCTACCTCACAATTAATAATTAGCTAAAATGGGCCTCCGCTGCGGTATTGTCGGCCTGCCGAATGTCGGCAAATCCACGCTCTTCAACGCGTTATCCAACGCCAAGGCCGAATCGGCCAACTATCCTTTCTGCACCATCGAGCCCAACGTGGGCGTGATTACCGTGCCCGACGAGCGCCTCCAAATTCTGGAAGCCCTCGTGAACCCCAAGCGCGTGCTGCCCACCATCATCGAGTTTGTCGACATTGCCGGCCTCGTGAAAGGGGCTAGCAAGGGCGAGGGCCTGGGCAATAAGTTTCTGGCTAACATCCGCGAGGTCGATGCTATCATCCACGTGGTGCGCTGTTTCGAAGACCCCAACATTGTGCACGTGGCCGGGGGCGTAGACCCGGTGTTCGATAAAGATGTTATCGATACCGAGCTGCAACTCAAGGACCTCGAAAGCATCGATAAGAAGCTGGTAAAAAGCGAGCGCAGCGCCAAGGCCGGCGACGCCGTGGCCAAGAAGGAAGTGGCTAGCCTCCAGAAATTTAAGGCGGCCCTCGAAGCCGGCGAAAACGCCCGCGCCGTGCCCGCCACCGACGACGACCTGGTGGCCATTGCCGATTTGCAGCTACTTACCATCAAGCCTGTTATCTACGTGGCCAACGTGGACGAGGCCAGCATCGCCACCGATGGCAACAAGCACGTGGCCGCCCTGCGCGAGCACGTGAAAGCCGAAGGCGCCCAGGTGGTGCTGGTGTCGGCCGCCATCGAGGAGCAGATTGCCGATATGGAGGACCCCGAGGAAAAAGAAATGTTCCTCGGCGAGTACGGCCTCACCGAGTCGGGCCTCAACAAACTCATCCGGGCCAGCTACGAGCTGCTCAATCTCATCACCTACTTCACGGCCGGTGTGCAGGAAGTGCGCGCTTGGACGGTGCACCGCGGCGATAAAGCGCCCGCCGCCGCCGGCGTCATTCACTCTGATTTTGAGAAGGGTTTCATCCGCGCCGAGGTTATTAAGCTGGCCGATTACCAGGAATACAAAACCGAGGTAAAAATCAAGGAAGCCGGCAAAATGGCCGTCGAGGGCAAAGACTACGTGGTGCAGGATGGCGACATCATGCACTTCCGCTTCAACGTGTAAAGCCTAGCGCCGCTAGCAGTATTTTGGAGGCCCCAGCCGGTAGCGGTTGGGGCTTTTTGCGTTAGAAAATCTTACGAAAAGGAGGAGGAAAAATTACTCTGCTTGGCTAGCCGATAATAGAGGCTTTGCATTATGTAGCGCAAGGCAGCCCGCTGTCAATCAACCTATCGGCCTGACGCTGGTAAATGGCTACGTACCCTAGCGGCAGGGCTAGCCAGATTTGCTGGCCCGTGCCTTCCGAAACCCCGCGCCCTCAGCGTATCTTTGCCCCCTGTCAAAACCTAGCCCAAACTCCCCAATTATATGAAGTTCATTGTTTCGTCCTCGGCCCTGCTCAAGCAGCTCCAGAGCATCAACGGCGTGGTCACGAACAACCCCGTGGTGCCCATCCTGGAGAACTTCCTGTTTGAGATTGAGCCCGGCAAGCTCACCATCACCGCCTCCGACCTGGAGACGAGCATGATGACCGAGCTGCCCATCGAAGCCCAGGAATCGGGCCGCATCGCGGCGCCCGCCCGCATCCTGCTCGATACGCTTAAAAACCTGCCCGACCAGCCCGTAACATTCTCGCTGGACGAAGAAACCTACACCATCGAAATCAGCTCGGCCAACGGCCGCTACAAGCTGGCCGGCGAAAACGCCGCCGACTTCCCCCGCGTGCCGGTGGTGAAGGGCTCGGCCCCGGTCGAAATTCCGTCGTCGTCGCTGGCTAGGGCCATCAATAAGACCATCTTCGCCGTTAGCACCGACGAGCTGCGCCCCGCCATGACCGGCATTCTGGTGCAGTTGGGCGAAGCCCAGGTAACCTTCGTGGCGACCGATGGCCACCGCCTGCTGCGCTACCGCCGCCAGGACGTGGGCGCCGGCCAAACCGCCAACCTCATTATTCCGCGCAAGGCGTTTAACCTGCTGAAAAGCTCGTTGCCCTCGGAGGCCACGTCGGTGCGCGTAGAATTCAACCAGAGCAACGCCTTTTTCTCGTTCAACCAGATGCGCCTGGTGTGCCGCCTCATCGACGAGCGCTACCCCGACTACGAGAACGTAATTCCGGTGAGCAATCCTAACAAGCTCATTATCAATCGCCAAGAGCTGCTAAATTCGGTGCGCCGCATTAGCATCTACTCCAACAAGACTACCTACCAGGTGCGCCTGCGCCTCACCGGCTCGGAGCTGGTGATTTCGGCCGAAGACCTGGACTTCAGCAACGAGGCTAAGGAAACGCTAGCCTGCCAGTACGACGGCGAGGACATGGAAATCGGCTTCAACGCCCGCTTCCTGCTCGAAATGCTGTCCAATATCGACTCCGACGAAATTACCCTGGAGCTGAGCACGCCTAACCGCGCTGGCTTGCTCATGCCCACCCTAGCCGAGGAAAACGAGAGCATCCTGATGCTGGTGATGCCCGTGATGCTCAATAACTACGTCTAGACCGCAGATTTAACGGATTTAACGGATTTCGGGGATACGCCAGCTTCGCTGGCTGACTATGGGGCGTTATTTCTGTTTATTCAATCTGTTGGTTTTGAGATAAATAACCGAAACACTAGAGAAAAAGCCTGCCGAATTCCGACCGTATAGTCAGCCAGCGAAGCTGGCGTATCCCCGAAATCCGTTAAATCCGTTAAATCTGCGATGAAGAAGTCAGAAATTCGTTTTAGCATTGCCCTCGACGACCAGAAGGTACCCGAAGCCATCAGCTGGCAGGCCACCGATGCGGGGCCCGATATTCAGTTTGCCAAGGCTATTAACGTTGCCATCTGGGACCGCAATGCCGATGCCACGATGAAAATCGACCTCTGGACCAAGGACATGCCCACCGATGCCATGAAATACTTCGTGGTTGATAACATTGGCTCGATGGCTGAAACCATTCAGACGGCGACTGGCGACAAAAAAATGGCCGAGATGATGCGCAAGCTCTGCAAAGAACTCAGCGACTACATCGACGAGCAGGGCGCTACCAATCAATAAGCCAGCCCTTAGGCAGCCAGGCAACCGCCATAAAAAAGGCCTTCTACAATTAGTAGAAGGCCTTTTTTATGGCGGTTGACCACCTGTTGTCTGGCTAGGCTACGGCTGCTGGCGCAGGGTACGGCCGAAGGGCTCGCCGGCGCGGCGGGTTTCCTTGGTCTTAGTCGGTGCGATAGTCGCGTTGTTGGCGCGTACCGGGGCCGGGTTTTGCACTGAATTAACAAGAATAGATGCCGAGGCGTTGCGCGAGTACTCGCGGTCGGCCTGGGCATAGCGCTTGCGAGCGTCGAAGTAGTCGGTATACTGGTCGGTGCTCAACACACCTTGCAGTTCGGTATCACGCTCACGAGCAATGGCTTTCGACTGCTTGTCGAGCTGCTCGGGGCTGTTGGCATATTGGCGCTCAGCGGCTTCCAGCTTGGCCGTTTTGTCGGCGTTGATGGCGCGCAGGCGGGCGGCTTGGTAGCCATTGAGGCGCAAGTCGCGGGTCATCTGGGTACTCAGCGACTCAGCGCGGTCGGAGGTGGCGGGGTTAAGGCGCGGACTTTGCTGGGTTTTATCCCGCGGCATGGGAGTTGCCGGCGTCGTTTGCTGGGCGCGGGCGGTAAGCGCGGTGGCCAGTAGCAAAAAGGCAAAAGCAGATTTCATGGACGGACAAAGCTTGAGTACAAAAACCGATAGCCAACTACCGCGCCAGAGGCAGCGCGCTAATCAACTACCGGTTCTAACGCAAAACTAAGCAGTGGGTTGAGGCGAGTAAAAGAGGCTTTAGCTGGCCGCGCTAGGGTACGCCGGCCGGCTAAAGCCTCCCTCATACTGCTTAAAACTGGTTTTTCCACATCATGCTCTCCACCGGGCGCTCGCTGCGCTCGTTGTACTTGGCCGACTGCTTGCGGTTGTAAAACGTTTGCACATCGCCCTGAATACCAAAGTAGATAAGCTGCCCGATGGGCATGCCCGGGTACACCCGCACGGGCATCGATACGCTGATTTCGAGCGTCCAATAGTTGCAAAATCCTACGTCGCCTTTGCCGGCAGTGGCGTGAATATCGATGCCGAGCCGGCCCACACTGCTCTTGCCCTCCAGAAAAGGCACGTGGGCGTGAGTTTCGGTATATTCGGCCGTGGCGCCCAGGTACAGAATGCCGGGCTGGAGCACGTAGCCGTCCTCGGCCGACATTTCGAAAGTGGTAATCTTATTGTGGCGACGGGCGTCGAGCACCGCATCATCGTAGGTAGCCAGGTAGGGGCCCAGGTGCACGTCGTAGGAGTTGGTACCCAGGCAGCCAGGGTCAAACGGCTGCACTACGATGGTACCGCGCTCCATTTCGGCGCGAATTTGCTGGTCGGTCAGAATCACGAAATCAGTGGTTGGTTAATTAAGAGGGAGTAGTTGACGAGTGCGGATTGCTGAAAAAGCGCTTTGCTACCTGGCTAGGGTATTGCTCGGCTGCAACGGGCCGCAGCTGCCAGTTAAGGGCGGTCGTCGTCGGTATCATCGTAGTTATCAGCCGGTAGCTCACCGGTTGATTGCGGCTTAAAGCGGCTGAAAAAGCCCGGCCCGCGGGCCGGGGACGGGGCCGGCTGCTCGGGCTCCGCATCGGCCCCAGCGGGGTCGTCGTAGTAGGTTTGCTCGGTTTCCAGGTCGCGCACGCGGCGGCGCAGCTGCTGCAGCTCGGGCAGCAGGCTAGCCACCGTGTACAGCAGCAGGCCAAACGAGCCCAGGCTCAGCAGCAGCGTAAAATAGCCTACCCAGCCGGGGCCGGGGCTAGCGGACGCTTCCTCGCTGAGGGCCGCGCTTGCGGGGCGCAGCTCGGGTTCGGCGGTGGGGCTAGCGGTGGGCTCGGCATCGCCGGGCGCGGGGCCGTTGGTGGTGAGGGGCGCCGCTACGGCCAGGGGCTCCTCGGGCTGCGGAGTGGGCTTGGGGGCCGCACCGCTGGCATTGAACTGGGCCGTGGCCTGCTTGATAATGCGCTGCTCGGTGCGGATGAGCGCCGAGCGCTCGTCGCGCGGCAGGCCGCGAATAAAGAACTCGAAGTTGCGGTCGCGCACCACGCTGCTGAGCTGCTTCTCAAACTCGGCCTGCGAGAGCGCGCCGTTGCCAAAGCGCGTTTTGTAGCGCTCGGCCACGCCGTTGTAGTTGAGAAATAGCTTTTGCAGCTCGGCATTGTTGTCGAAGCTGGCAAACTGCCGGCGGGCCGCCGCCGTGCGCAAGCTAGCGGGGTATTTCTGGCGCGTGAAGTGTTTGTCGTACACCGTTTCGAAGGTGCGGAAATTCAGCTCATCGATGGTGCGGTCAAAGAGCTGTTTATTGGTTTCGGCCGGCGTTTGGCCATAGCCAGCCAGCGAGAACAGGAGCAGAAATAAGCTGAGCGAACGGCGCATGGGCAGCAAGGGAATGAGCGCGAGGGTTGACTAGGTCGGCCTACGGTTCGCAAGATAAAAAAAGGGTTGACTAGGTCGGCCTACGGTTCGTAAGGTTGACGGAGAGTGTGCGGGGAGCAAATCAACTTGCTCCGGCGCTAAGCTCGGGTAAGGAAGTGCCTTCGCTAAACCTCGTTCAACCTTGCGAGCCGTAGGCCGACGTAGTCAAACCTTGCGGGCAAAATTACGCCGCCAGGCCGTGCGCCTCCATAAGCGACTCGCGGCAGGCCGTGAGGTATTTCTCGACCAGCTCGTCGGTGATGGCCGTGGAAATAAACAGCGCCTCAAACTGCGACGGTGCCAGGTAAATACCGCGCTGCAGCATGGCGTGGAAGTAGCGTCCAAAGGCCGGTAAATCAGCCTTTTTAGCATCTTCCAGGTTGTTAACCGGCTCGGCGGTGAAAAACAAGCTGAACATCGACCCCACCTGGTTTACGGTGTAATGGAGGCCTAGCTCCCGGGCAATCTGGCGGGTGCCATCGGCCAGGCGAGTGCTGGTAGCTTCGAGCTGCTGGTACACCTCGGGGTGCTCGTGCAGGTAGCGGAGCTGGGCTAGCCCGGCGGCGGTGGCCAAGGGGTTGCCCGAAAGCGTGCCGGCCTGGTACACCTTGCCAGCGGGCGCCACTTGGTTCATAATATCGGCGCGGCCGCCGTAGGCGCCCACGGGCAGGCCACCCCCGATGATTTTGCCAAGGGTCGTCAGGTCCGGCACCACGCCGAAGCGCTCCTGGGCTCCGCCGGCGGCGAGGCGAAAGCCCGTCATTACCTCGTCAAATATCAGCACAATACCGTGCTGGGTGCACAGCGCCCGCAGGCCGGCTAGGAAGCCGGGCGCCGGCTCCACCAGCCCCATGTTGCCCACTACGGGCTCGATGATGATGGCGGCCAGCTGCTCGGGGTTCGCCTCGATGGCGGCCCGCACGGCGGCCAGGTCGTTGTAGGGCACTGTGAGGGTATCCTGGGCCACGCCCTGCGTCACACCCGGCGAGTCGGGGGCCCCTAGCGTGAGGGCTCCCGAGCCGGCCGCAATCAGAAATGAGTCGCCGTGGCCGTGGTAGCAGCCTTCAAATTTGAGGATTTTGGGCCGCCCCGTGTAGCCGCGCGCCACCCGAATGGCCGACATAGTGGCCTCGGTGCCGGAGTTTACGAGCCGGACTTTTTCCAGGCTGGGCACCATTTCGATGAGCAGTTCGGCCATCTCGACCTCGCGCCGGGTGGGGGCGCCGAAGGAAAACGAGTCGGGCAGGGCGTTGGCCAGGGCCTGCTGCACCGGCGCAAAAGCGTGGCCGAGTATCATGGGCCCCCACGAGTTGATGAAATCAACATATTGGTTGCCATCTACATCAGTGAGCCAGGCGCCCTGCGCCGACTGCATAAACACGGGCGCGCCACCCACCGAGCGGAAGGCCCGCACCGGGGAGTTAACCCCGCCCGGAATCAGCTCCTGGGCGCGGGCAAAAAGAGATTCGGAAGTCGTCATATAGTTCGCTTTTCTTGATTATTGCTTTGTTTTTCGGAGATAGGAATTTGCTTTTCGAGGCTGATTTTTAATCCGAGCGAAAAACGCAGAATCAACCACGAAACACGATACTTCTCACCGCAGTAGCTGCGGCTCCAGGTTGCTGAGCTTAAGCAGCGGCACGGTTTGGTTGTCGTGGGCGCCGCTAGGGTAGGTGGGGCCCTCAAAAACGGCGCCCGGCTGGGGCGGCGCGCTGGCTAACCCACTCTGGAAAGCCGGGCCGTACTGTTGCAAGGCATTGCCAAAAAACAGCAGCAGCTCGAAGCCCTGGCTGGCAAACACCGACGGCGGCAGATTTTGCTTGGCCAGGTAGAGCTGGCGAAAGCGCCGGTAACCCAGGCCATTGTGGTTGAGGTATTTAGGGTGATAGTAGTACGCGCCCGACCCTGCGAGCTGGCCCACATCCAGGCTGGGGTTGTCGAGCCAGGCACCGGGGGCTAGCAGAGCGGGGCGGGTGGCGGCGGGCACGCCGTACAGCGCTTTAAAGGCTGCCGGACCGGCTTTGCGGTTGTCGGAGGCCACTACCACGTGGCTGGCACCAGTGAGTTCGGTGGCCACGAAGGCCGCCGCCAGGCTAGCCGGGTCGTCGGGCCGGAAGGCGTGGTTGGCCGCGATGTGGCCGCCCGCCGCCTCGTAAGCCGCCTGGTAGGCGGTGGCGAAGTCATTGCCATCTTTGCTGTCCTCGTGCAGCAGCACGGCCGGGCGGCCAGTGCCAAACGACACGGCCGCAAACTGCGCGCCCTCTCGCGCCTGGGTAGCGGCGCTGGGTGAGTAGAGGTAATGGTACGCGTTATCGGTCACCAAATCACCATCTTGCGACAGCGGGTTGATGCAAATAATCTGGTGCTCACGGGCGTAGCGGGCCAGCAGCTTAGCGCCCGACTTATACACCGGCCCGATGAGCATATCCATGCCCGCCAGCTCGGGCAGGGCCAGCACACTCTTGAGCGTGAGCGTATCGGCGCCGGTATCGTAGGCAAAAAGCTGCACCGGGTGGCCGGCCCGTTGCAACGAGTCCTGAGCCAGGCGCAGGCCGGCGTAGAGGTCAGTTACGAACTGGTTGCGGCGCTGGGTTTGCCAGGTATTATCTTGTAATTCAAAGGGTAGCAGCACGCCAATGCTGTAGGTGCCCTTGCGGGGCTGAGCTTTGGGCACGGCGGGCGCGCTAGGGGCCAGCGCGGCGGCGTAGCGGCTAGGGTCGAGCTTGAACTGGGCCACCAGCGCGTCGAGCTGCTGGCGGTCGGCATCACCAAGGTTACCCGCACTCAGCAGATAGTCAGCGTATAAGCGGCCGATGAGCTTGCTCTGCGGGTAGCGCTTTTGGAGGCGCTGCCAGGTGGCGCGGTCCTTCAGCTTGGCCAAATAAGTAGCCTGCATGGCCTCGCGGGGGGCAGCGTACTGTGCGGCGGGCAGCTGGCCCAGCGTGCGCAGCGCCGTGTCGTAGTCGCCCTGCTCAAACGACACCTGGCCTTGCAGGTACAGCGCCTCGCTCAGGCTAGGGTAGGTGGGGTACTGGTTGCGCAGGAGATTGAGCATCTGCTCGGCCTCGGCCCACTTGCTCAGCCGGGTGGCGGCCACGGCGTAGAGATAGGCCGCATCGGGGGCCTGGGCGAAGTGGTTGATGGGCTGGGCCAGGGGCTCCAACTCCTGCATGGCCACGGCGTAGTGGCCTTGGTCGAGCTGGGTTTTGCCGGCGCGATAGCGGGTAAGCTGGCCCTGGGCGGTGGCCAGCAGGCTCAGCAGCAGCAGGGGCAATACAAGCAGCCGCTGCCACGGCAAGCGGGCAACAACGCGGAACGGGTAAGTCATACGAGAACGGAAGCCAGGGTTGGCGCCCGCAAAGGTACGCCCGGCCGGGGAGGGCCCGAAAAGCAACCCGCCCGCTGGCTTTGCTTACTTTAGCGGCCAGTGAGCAATAAGGTTGCAGCGCGGCGTTTACTGCCCTAAAGCGTGGCCGCTGCGCCCGGAAAGCACCCATTGCGTATTACCAGCCACTCACCTTTGCCCATGTACCTGACCATGCCTTTGTCGCTGCCCGCCCTGCGCCGCCGCCTGCCGCTGTTTTTTGTGCTGGGGTTGTCGCTGGCGCTGAGCTTCGTGCTCATCGCGGCGCGCGTGCTCATTACGGGGCGGCCCCTGTTTATTTTTCTGCTCTGGAATCTGTTTCTGGCCGCTATCCCGTTTGCCCTGAGCGCGGCGCTGAGCCTGGCGGCCCGGCCGCCGCAGGCCCGGCTGCTGCTGCCGGTGGGGGCGGTGTGGCTGCTGTTTTTCCCGAATGCGCCCTACCTCGTGACCGACCTCTTTCACCTGGTGCCACACGCGGGCGTGCCGTATTGGTACGACCTGGCGCTCATCATGTCCTGCGCCTGGAACGGGCTGATGCTGGCCTTTGCCTCGCTGCTCGATATGCACGGGCTGGTGCGCCAGCGCCTGGGCTTCTGGGCCGGCTGGGGCTTCGTATCGGCAGCCTTAGGCCTGAGCGCGTTTGGCGTGTACCTCGGGCGCTACCTGCGCTACAATTCCTGGGATATTCTCAATAACCCGTTTACGCTGGTCTACGATATTTTGCAGCGGCTGCTGCACCCCTTCCACAACTGGCAGACCTGGGGCGTTACGGTTGTGTTCTGGGCGTTTTTGCTCATTGCCTACGCCACCGTGCGTCTGCTGGGGCGGGGGCAAGTGCGGTAAGCTCTAGCTTGCCATAGAAAACCCAGTATCCTTTAACCAGTAGCCGCTTGCCCAGCCCCAAACGGCAGGTAAGCGCTTCCCGCACTTCTGCATGTCTGCCTGGCCCCGCCTGCTTTCCACCCGCCGCTACCCCGACCGCCCCGCCGAGGCGCCCATGCCCGGCCGCTCGCCCTACCTGGCCGACTACGACCGGGTGGTGTTTTCTTCCGCCTTTCGGCGCTTGCAGCGCAAAACCCAGGTTATGCCGCTGCCCGAAACCGACTTCGTGCACACCCGCCTCACGCACTCGCTCGAAACCGCTTGCGTAGGCCGCTCGCTAGGCCGCCTCTCGGCCCGCCGCGTGCTCGAAGCCGACCCTAGCCTGGCCGCCGAGCTGCCCGATTTTGCCCAGGACTGCGGCGATATCGTGGCCGCGGCCTGCCTGGCCCACGACATCGGCAACCCGCCCTTCGGCCACTCGGGCGAAGATGCCATCTCGGCCTACTTCGCCAGCCAGGCAGCCGAGCGCTTCATTACCGGCCTCAGCGCCGCCCAGCAGGCCGATTTGCAGCATTTCGAAGGCAACGCGGCCGGCTTTCGCATTCTCACCCACACCTACCCGGCACTCAGCAGCGGCTCGGCCGGGCTAGGGCTCACCTACGCCACGCTGGGCGCGTTTACCAAGTACCCGCGCCCGTCGGTTATTGCCGATGATAAACGAAAAAGCGGGGCTAGCGAGAAGAAATACGGCCACTTCCAGGCCGAAAACCCCCGCTTCAAGCTGGTGGCCGAAGAGTTGGGCCTGCTGCCTAAGGACGCGGCGGCCGGTTTCTACCATCGCCACCCGCTCGCCTTCTTGGTTGAGGCGGCCGACGACATTTGCTACCGCATTATTGACTTTGAGGATGGCTTAAAGCTCGGCCTCATCGACCACGAGCGCGGCTTGCAGCTCATGCGCAACCTGCGCGCCGCCGCGCCCAATGCCCGCCCCAAGGGCGCTGGCAGCAGCGGCCTGCACTGGCGCGACTGGCAGGAGGAGCTGGGCTACCTGCGCGCTACCCTCATCGGCCAGCTCGTCGATGAAACCGCCACCCGCTTTGCCCAGCACGCGCCCGCTATCCTGGCTGGCACTTACGATGCGCCACTAATCAAAGAATTAACTGGCTACGAGTTTTTGCAGGAAATTCAGCAGCTGAGCGTAACTAAACTCTACCGCTCGCGCCCGGTGCTCGAAATTGAGGCCGCTGGCTTCGAGGTGCTCGGCGGCTTGCTCGAGGTATTTCTGGGCGCTATTTTCGACGCGAAGCACAACCACCGCTCCAAAAAGCTGCTCGACCTGCTGCCTAACCAATTTCGCGCCGTCGGGCACCAGGCCGGGGCCTCGGCCTACGACCAAATAGTATTGCTCACCGACTATGTGGCCGGCATGACCGACCAGCACGCGCTGAGCCTGTATAAAACAATTAAAGGCATCGAGTTGCCAAAAGGCTTCTAGACCGCAGATTTAACGGATTAAACGGATTGCGCGGATACGCCCGCTGACGCGGGCTGACTACTCCTTACTGCTCTTCCTTTCGAAGCATAACGTCAGCCTAGTCAGCCCGCGTCAGCGGGCGTATCCGCGCAATCCGTTTAATCCGTTAAATCTGCGGTCTCGGATTTGTGCAGCGCTGCCATATTTTCTAGTAGTTGCTCCAGTAATTTTCGGCCTTTCCATACCGATTTTAATTTGCTGCGAATTTGGGTGGCGGTTTGAATAAACTCGGCTTCCTCGACCGTTTCGTGGTTTTCGAAATTAATTAATTTCTCGACCATCTCCTCCGTCATTTCGGGGTGAAACTGGAGGCCGATAATACCGTCTCCCCACACGAAGCCCTGCGCCGCGCAGCCCGCCGACATGCCCACGCGCACCGCGCCCGGCGGCACCGTAAAGGTATCGGCGTGCCAGTGCAGCACCGTGGCCTTATCGGGCCAGCCGCGCAAGAGCGGGTGCGTGAGCGCTTTAGCCGAGAAGCGTACCGTCCAGAAACCAATTTCCGGTTCCGGATTTGGCCGCACCTCGCCGCCCAGCGCCTGCGCCACCAGCTGCGCGCCCAGGCAAATGGCCAGCGTGAGTTTGCCGGCCCGCAATGCCTCGCGCAAAAAGGCTTTTTCCAGGGCTAGCCAGGGAAATTCGGCCTCGTCGTGCACGCTCATTGCGCCGCCCAAAATTAGCAGCCCGTCAAATTCGGCTAGGGCCGGAAAAGCCGGAGTAGGCTCGAAAAGCCGCGTGAACGTGAGCGTATGGCCATGCGTGGCTAGCCAGGCGGCCGCGTGGCCGGGGCCTTCATCGGGCAGGTGTTGGAGGCAGTGCCAGCGCATAAGGAGAGGCTAAGTGGCTAGGGGAGTAAGGGCTATCTTTTGAGCCAAGGCGGTATCGGCTACTGAATACACCCGTTCCTGTGGAACCTGCAACTGCTCCAACTGCCGGTTATCCACGAATATTTTTTGCTGCTGCACAAAGTCAGTTATGTCTTCAATGCGCGTGACTTGGTGCTCGCCAAACTGTTCCAGCGCCTCATTTTTAAGGCCAAGCTGCAAGGCCCTTCTTGTGAGCTTAGCGCCGTAGGGGCTGTGGTCAGGGTCCCATTGCAGGCGCACATTTTTGGTGGCCAAGTCTTGTTTCCAAGCCTCTACCGACTCGTAGTTGCCCGCCGCGAAGGTGGAGAACGCAGCTTGAGTAAGAATTTTCTCAAAGGCCGTTTTATCCAGCCACAATGCCAGCACGCGCTCCTGGTTTTCCTTGCTGGCCCAGCCGCAACGGTACATCATCCATAGAAAATTGGGCTTAATCCACGACATGCGGCCGTAGCTGAAGCTGGAGCCGCCCAGGTACTGGTTTTCGACCGCAAACCGGGCAATTGCCGGGTTGTATGCTTGGTAAACTACCAGCTGTGTTTCGGATTGATGAGCAACAATATGTTGCCCATCAATCGGTAAAAACTGGCGCGTCGCTGAATAAGGCTCCGTGCTAATGTGCATGGCTAGCGAAATCCAAAATAATTATTCCCACTCAATCGTCGCCGGCGGCTTCGACGAAATATCGTACACCACACGATTAATACCGCGCACCTGGTTGATGATGCGGTTGCTCACGTCGGCCAGAAAATCGTAGGGTAGGTGCGCCCAGTCGGCGGTCATGCCATCCACGCTAGTTACGGCGCGCAGGGCCACTACGCGCTCGTAGGTGCGCTCGTCGCCCATCACGCCCACGCTCTGCACGGGCAGCAGCATGGCGCCGGCCTGCCACACCTGCTCGTAGAGGCCGCGCTCTTTGAGGAGGTTGATGAATACGCCGTCGGCGCGCTGGAGCAGGTCCACTTTCTCGGGCGTGATGTCGCCCAGGATGCGGATGCCCAGGCCGGGGCCGGGGAAGGGGTGGCGGTTCAAAATCTCGCCGGGCAGGCCCAGCGCGGCGCCCACCTCGCGCACCTCATCCTTGAAGAGCATGCGCAGCGGCTCCACGATTTTGAGGTTCATTTTCTCGGGCAGGCCGCCCACGTTGTGGTGGCTCTTGATGGTCACGGCCGGCCCGCCGTGCACCGATACCGACTCAATCACGTCGGGATATATGGTGCCCTGGGCCAGCCAGCGCGCGCCGTCCACTTTCTGCGCCTCACGGTCGAATACTTCGATAAACGTGCGGCCGATGGCCTTGCGCTTCTGCTCGGGGTCGGAGAGGCCTTCGAGCGCGGCGTAAAACTCGGGGGCGGCGCGCACGCCGGTCACGTTCAGGCCCAAGCCCTCGTAGGCCTTCAGCACCGAAGCAAACTCATCCTGCCGCAGCAGGCCGTTGTCAACAAAAATGCCGTGCAGGCGCGGGCCGATGGCGCGGTGCAGCAGCAGTGCCGCCACCGAGCTATCCACGCCACCCGAGAGGCCCAGAATCACCTGGTCGTCGGGGCCGACGGTGTTTTGCAGGGCGGCCACCATCGAGTCCACGAAGTGCTCGGGCGTCCAACTCTGGTCGCAGCCGCAGATGTTGACCACAAAGTTTTCGAGCAGCTGCTTGCCCTCCGTGGAGTGCGTCACCTCGGGGTGAAACTGGATGCCGTAGGTGTTCTGACCGGGCAGTTTGTAAGCCGCCACCGCCACTTCGGGCGTGCTCGCGATGATGTCGTACTCGGCGGGCAGGGTCTTAATGGTGTCGCCGTGCGACATCCACACCTGCGTATCGAGGTGCAGGCCGGTGAGCAGGGGCGACGTCTCGTCGAGCTGGCTCAGCCGCGCCCGGCCATACTCGCGGATGGTGGCCGGCAGCACCTCGCCGCCGCCCTGCTGGGCTAGCAACTGCGCGCCGTAGCAGATGCCCAGCACCGGCACTTGGCCGAGAATGCCGCTCAGGTCGGGGTTAGGCGAGTCGGCATCGCGTACCGAGCAGGGCGAGCCCGAAAGAATGACGCCCCGCAGGTCGCCGGCACTAATGCGCTCGGCCAGCTGAGAGGCGTGGGTATAGGGATGAATTTCGCAAAAGACGTGCAGCTCGCGAATGCGGCGGGCAATGAGCTGCGTGTATTGCGAACCGAAGTCCAGAATGAGGATTTGCTGCATAAGACCGCAGATTTAACGGATTTAACGGATTTCGGGGATACGCCGGCTGCGCCGGCTGACTACCTAGGCTAGGCTGGGGGCGTGTGCTTGCTGGGGCGGCTTGGGCAGGCTAGCGGTAGATTTTCCGACCGGTCCGGGTGAAAGAGAGTGCAAAAATACCCCTGTTTTGCCCCCAATAGCACGGCTAGCCCAGCTTTTTCTTGCAAGGCAACCACGCTAAAAAAATATTTTCAGTAAATAAAAGCCTGTTAACCAAGCTAGTCAGCCCAGCACAGCTGGGCGTATCCCCGAAATCCGTTAAATCCGTTAAATCTGCGGTCTATCTTTGTGCCGGCGAGTCAGAACGACCAGCTCCTACTGAACTCCCCCAGGGCCGGAAGGCAGCAAGGGTAGGTGGTTGAGCGGTGCGATTTTGGCTCGCTTTTTTTTGTCTTTTCCCATAGTTTCCAGCCGGCCCCAAGCCGCGTTCGTCTGCCGAGTTTAGGTAGCCAGCGCGTAGCTTTGGGCCGGTTATTTTTTTGGCCGTTGGCTGCCAGCGCTGCGCTGCTGGCTACGGTCGGGTTTTATTCTCAAGGCTCGTGGTGACTTGCTGCCAGCCAACAGCTACCAGATGAAGTTTTTCATTGATACGGCCAACCTGGCCGAAATTCAGGAAGCCGTGGACCTCGGCGTGCTCGATGGCGTTACCACTAACCCCTCCCTGATGGCCAAGGAAGGCATTCGGGGTACCGATGCCGTGATGGCGCACTACCGGGCCATCTGCGATATTGTAGACGGCGACGTATCGGCCGAGGTAATTGCGACCGACTTCGAAGGCATCATCCGCGAGGGCGAGGCCCTGGCCGACCTGCACCCCAACATCGTGGTGAAAGTACCCATGATTAAGGAGGGTGTGAAAGCCATCAAGTACTTCAGCGACAAGGGTATCCGTACTAACTGCACGCTTATTTTCTCGGCTGGGCAGGCCCTGCTGGCGGCTAAGGCGGGCGCTACCTACGTGTCGCCCTTCGTGGGCCGCCTCGATGACATCGGCGCCGACGGCCTTGGCCTGATTGCCCAGATTATCGAGATTTTTGCCAACTATGGCTACGCCACCGAAGTGCTGGCCGCCAGCGTGCGCCACGTGCCGCACCTCATTCAGTGCGCCGAGCTGGGCGCTGATGTGGTTACCTGTCCGCTCAACGTTATCACCGGCCTGCTCAACCACCCGCTGACGGATAAGGGGCTAGCCACGTTTCTGGCCGACCACAAAAAGGTAAACGCCTGAAAAATTAAGGTGCAGAATGTGGGAAATGTGAAAATAAAGGCAGGACGGTTTGCGTAGCCGTTTCGTCTAAAAATATCTCTCGCATTTTCAAGTTTCCCACATTTCCCACATTCCCAAGCCGTGTACATTATCAAAGTAAAAGGCAAGGCCAAGATTCCGGATTATATCCAGCTGCGCGACGAAAATTTCGTGCTCATTGCTTATTTCCGGGCCGACCGGCCGCTCAAAGATTTGCACCGTTACGGCCTCGAAGGCCAGGAAGTGCCGCTGGCCGCCGTTATTTCGGAGCTGGAATTCGGGAAGCTGCGCAAGCTGGAGCTGTGAGGACTAATGATGAACAATTGCGGGCTGGTTCTCAGCTTTTAATCGTCAATTAATAGGCAGTAGTAAGTAGTCATTCGTCCCTAAAAAATGACCGAAGCCATTATTGAGCTGCACGGCGCCACTATTACCCAGGAAGAGCGGGCGGTGCTGGAAAACGTGTCTTTCGAGCTGGAAAAGAGCGAATTTGCTTACCTGGTGGGGCGCACCGGCGCGGGCAAGTCGTCGCTACTCAAAACCCTGTATGCCGACTTGCCGCTGCTGGTGGGCCGCGGCGCCGTGGCGGGCTTCGACCTGGCTAGGCTGCCCGCCCGCAAGGTGCCGTACTTGCGGCGTCGGCTGGGTATCGTATTTCAGGATTTTCAACTGCTGAGCGACCGCACGGTGGCCGAAAATCTGCTGTTTGTACTCAACGCCACCGGTTGGCGCGGCAAGGCCAAGCGCCAGCAACGCGTGCAGGAGGTCCTGACCCAGGTGGGCCTGAGCGGCGTGGGCAACCGCATGCCGTACCGCCTTTCGGGCGGCGAGCAGCAGCGCGTGGTGATTGCCCGCGCCTTGCTCAACGAGCCCGTATTGCTGCTGGCCGACGAGCCCACCGGCAACCTCGACCCCGAGGTGGCCGAGGGCATTATGGAGCTTTTTCGGGAAATCAACCACGCGGGCACGGCCATCCTCATGGCTACTCACAATTTTCAGCTGCTCGAAAAATACCCGCACCGCGTGCTCACCTGCCAGGGCGGGCAACTGCTCGATTCGGGCCGCCGCTAGCCCCGGCGTAGTGCGCTATGCCGGCCGGCCTCTCCATCCTGATTCCCGTTTTCAACCGCAAGGTGGCCGCACTGGTGCACGCGCTACGGGCGCAGCTGGCCGATTGGCCGGGGCCGGTCGAAATCAGGCTGCTGGATGATAAATCGGTTGAAGAGTACCGGCGGCAAAACCGGGTGCTGGCTAGCCTGCCCGGCGTGCACTACGAAGAGCTGCCACTTAATGTAGGCCGCGCGGCCATTCGCAACCAGCTCGCCGCCCGCGCCCGGCACGAGTGGCTGCTGCTGCTTGATAATGACAGCCTGCTGGCTGATAAGCAATTTATAGGGCGCTACGCCCGGGCCGTGCACGAGCACCCGGCCGCCGCGCTTTTCATCGGCGGCACCACGTATGAGGCCACGCCGCCCGCCGACCCCGCGCTGTATCTGCGCTGGCACTACGGCCGCGCCCGCGAAATGCGCCCGGCCGCCACGCGCCAGCGCGACCCCGGCGGGCAGCTCACCATCAACAATGCCCTGCTGAAAAAGGAATTGCTGCGCCGGTTTCCGCTCGATGAGCGCCTCAGTGGCTACGGCCACGAAGACACGCGCTTCGGGCTGGCATTGGCCGGGGCGGGCATCTGCGGGCAGCATATCGATAACCCCGTGCTGCACGATGGCCTGGAGCCCGCCGCCACTTTCCTGGAAAAAAGCCGGCAGGCCGTGCGCAACCTGGCGCAGGTACTGCGCACCGATGGGCTGGGGGCCGATACCCGGCTGGCCCGCACGGCCGCCCGGCTGCGCGCGGCTGGGCTAGCCGGCCCGGCCCGCACCACCCTGGCCACGCTGGCGCCGGCGCTGCGGCGGCACCTGCTGGGCGCCCGCCCCAGCCTGCGCGCGCTCGACCTGCTAAAGCTGCTGTGGCTATTGCAGGAGCCGCGCTAAACGCGCTGGCTAGCCCAGTATCTTTGGCGCTCGTCCATTTTGCCGCTCGCCTTCCTTTGCCCGATTTATTTCCCATTCACCTGCTCGACCTGGCCGCCGAGCACGCGACGTATCAGGCTGAGCTGGACGAGGCCTGGCGCCGCACCGTGCAGCAGGGCGCCTTCATTCAGGGGCCGGCGGTGGGCGAGTTCGCCGCCGCGCTGGGCGCGCACCTGGGCGGCGCGCACGTGGTGCCCTGCGCCAATGGCACCGACGCCCTCACGCTGGCTTTGCTGAGCCTGGCGTTGCCGCCGGGCACCGAGGTTATTGTGCCAGCCTTCACCTACGTGGCTACGCTGGAGGCCGCCGCGCTGCTGGGCTTGAAGCCGGTACTAGTCGATGTGCGGCCCGATACCTTCAACGTGGACCCGGCGGCCGTGCGGGCAGCGCTCACGCCGCGCACCGGGGCCGTGGTGGCGGTGCATTTATTCGGGCAATGCGCTGATTTGGAAGAATTAACCACTATTTGCCAGGCCGCTGGGGTTGCCTTAATTGAAGATAATGCGCAGGCGCTAGGGGCTACTTTCACCTTTGCCAGTGGCGAAGTGGCCTACGCCGGCACGGTGGGGGAGGTGGGCACCACCTCGTTCTTTCCGAGTAAAAACCTGGGCTGTCTTGGCGATGGTGGCGCCCTCTTCACCCACAATGAGGCCCGCGCCGCCCTGCTGCGCCAGCTCGCCAACCACGGCCAGAGCCAGAAATACCTGCACCAACGCATTGGCCTCAACTCGCGTCTCGACACCCTGCAAGCCGCCCTGCTGCACGTGAAGCTGCGCCACCTACCCGCCGCCCAAGCCGCCCGCCAAGCCGTGGCCGCCCGCTACGATGCCGCGCTGGCTAGCCTGCCCGGCCTGCAAATTCCTGCGCGCGATGTGCGCAGCAGCCACGTTTTTCATCAGTACACTATCAAAGTAGAAGGCGCGGGCCGGCGCGATGCCTTGCAGGCACACCTGAAAGAAAACGGCGTGCCGAGCGCCGTATACTACCCGCTGCCGGTGCACGCGCAGCCGGCCTACGCCTACCTGGGCTACCAGCTAGGGCAGTTTCCGGTGGCCGAGCGCCTATGCCAGCAGGTGCTGTCGCTGCCCGTGCACCCGGGGCTGACGGAGAGCCAGCAAGCGTACGTGGTGGCGCAGCTGGGTTACTTCGCGGGGCGAGTTAGATAAAGCAGCATGAAAGCTGCTTGTCTGCCCTACGTCCGGCACAACGCCATCATTGCCGGGGTTTCATTGCTGGTAACCGCTGGCTACTGGTGCCTACTGCAAAGCTTTACGAACGAGGTACACAAGAATTCGCCGCGGGGCTACGAGGGGGAAGCGGCGTTTCTGCTCGTAATCCCGCTGCTCTTTCTGCTGTTGTACGCCGGGCTTTTCAGCCTGGTAGCATTGGAGCGCGTGTTGCGGTGCAACCACGAGCCTATGCCGAAGGCTAGCCTATTTTTGGGGCTGCTGCCGCTGTGGCTATGGCTGCTGGGGCTACTGTTTTACGGCGCTTTACGCTGCTACATCCGCCTGAGCTATTAAAGAGCTTTCTCACTGTTTTGATTATTTCTTCTCCGGTTTCGGCCGCGTCCATTCGCTTCGTTATCTGTGGCCTCGGCCACATTGGCCGCCGTCACGCGGCGCTGGTGGCGCGCCACGCCGGGGCTAGCCTCGCGGCGCTCATCGACGTGCGGGCCGAGCTGCGGGCTAGCCTCGCGGCTGAGTTTCCGGGTGTGCCGTTCTTTCTTTCCCTGGAAGAATACCTGCAAACCGCCCCCGCTGCCGACGTGCTCACCGTGGCCACGCCCAACGGCCTGCACGCGCCGCAGGCCGTGGCCGGCCTGCGCGCCGGGCTGCACGTGGTCATCGAAAAACCCATTGCGCTGCACAAGACCGACGCCGAAAGCATTGTGCACACGGCCTTGCAAACCGGCCGCTTGGTCTTCGGCGTAATGCAAAACCGCTACTCGCCGCCCGCCGCTTGGCTCAAGCAGGTGCACGACGAGGGCCAGCTAGGGGAAGTGTTTCTGGTGCAGCTCAATTGCTTCTGGAACCGCGATGCGCGCTACTACCAGCCCGGTGGCTGGAAAGGCACCCAGGCGCTCGATGGCGGCACGCTCTTCACCCAGTTCAGCCACTTCGTGGACTTACTCTACTGGGTGTTTGGCGATATCACCAATATTACGGCTCGCTTTCGCGACTTCACGCACGCGGGTATTACCGAGTTTGAGGACAGCGGCCTCGTCACTTTCGACCTCGTGCGCGGTGGCAGCGGTACGCTTAGCTACAGCACCGCCGTGTGGGACCGCAACCTCGAAAGCTCCCTCACGGTGGTGGCCGCCCGCGGCTCGCTCAAGCTAGGGGGGCAGTACCTCGACAAGGTCGAGTACTGCCACCTGCAGGACTACGAAATGCCCATATTACCGCCCACCAACCCGGCCAACGACTACGGTCCCTACCAGGGCTCGGCCGCCAACCACGTGCAGGTCATCGACAACGTAGTAGAAACCGTGCAAAAGCGTAGCTTCGCCACTACCAACGCGCTCGAAGGCCTGAAGGTAGTCGAGATTATCGAACGCATTTACGCGCTCCGCTAGCCTTGCTCTCGCCATGAATATCGCTGACCTCGGCCCCCAGTGGCACGCTCTGACTACTCCGTTGCTGGCTAGCCACGCGCACCGCGAGGCCGAGCTAACCCGGCTGCTCGCTGCCTACGGCGCGCCCGAGCGCCACTATCATGGCTTGCAGCACCTGGTCAATCTGTTCAACCAAGTGGCCGCCTTGCCGCAGCACGACGCCGTGGTGGTGGGGCTAGCCATCTGGTTTCACGATGCCGTGTACAACGCCCTGCGCGCGGACAATGAGGCCAAAAGTGCCGAGTGGGCCCTGGCCTTCCTGGCCGAAACTACACTGGAGCCCGCCCGCCAGGCCCGCGTGGCCGACTTCATCCGGCGAAGCCAAGACCATACCCAGCCCCAGCCGCCCGACGATGCCGACCTGCTCTTGTTTCTGGATGCTGACCTCAGCATCCTGGGGGCGCCCGAGGCCGCGTACTGGGACTACGCCCGCCAGGTGCGCCGCGAGTATCGGCTGGTGCCCGACCTGCTGTATCGCCCCGGCCGCCGCAAGGTGCTGGCTAAAATGCTCGCCGCGCCAGTCCTCTACCACACCCCCGCTTTACAAGAAGCGCTCGACGCGCCCGCCCGCCGCAACCTGCAACTAGAGCTCGACGCCTGGGAGCGGGGCGGGCTGCCCGGCTAGGCGCACCAAACCACCATCCGGCGCTACCTTTGTGCTAGTCGAGCAGGCCCGCTAGCCCAGCTTGTTTTTATAAAGAGGCGCTGAGAGATAGGCTCTGCGACGCGCCGGCAACCCCCAGCCACCCGCTGGAACGGTGCCAACCGACCGGCCGCCAAACCATGGCGGCCATATAAAAGCCCGTGGCGCTTTCTGCTTTTCCCGCTTATTACTACCGTTCATTTTCCGGCGCTGCGGCGCGGGCTGGCTCGTGCGTGGCTGGCTGTTGTTGGTAGCAGAAGGGCGCCGCTCGGCGGCGAAATAACAAGTTGTATCTCAAATTTTTAGAGGGTTGACCACAACTGGCTGGGCGCGGGTGCGCACTGGCTAGGCGGGTCGTTTTGGCGCGGGCCGCGAGGCCGCGCTGCATCGTATTTTATGTTAAAAAAATCACTGGAACTCCTGCAGCGAGAAGCTGCCGAATCGGGCACCGGCACGCTCAAGCGCACGCTCAACGGCGTGAGTCTTATCGCGCTCGGCATCGGGGTAATTATCGGGGCGGGGCTATTTACCCTCACCGGGATAGCGGCGGCCAACCATACGGGGCCCGCCATCACGCTTTCGTTTCTGGTGGCGGCGGTGGGTTGCGCATTTTCGGCCCTGTGCTACGCCGAGTTTGCGGCCATGGTGCCGGTGGCGGGCTCGGCCTATACCTACGCCTACGCCACGATGGGCGAGCTATTTGCCTGGATAATCGGCTGGGACCTCGTGCTCGAATACTCGGTGGGGGCCGCCACAGTGGCTATTAGCTGGTCGCAGTACCTGCTCAAGCTACTCGAAAAAGCTGGCCTGCACCTGCCGGCCCAACTGGTGCTCTCGCCCTTCGAAACCGCCAAACTAGCCGATGGCTCGGTGGTGCACGGCTACGTCAACGTGCCAGCCATGCTGGTGGTGCTCGCCATCACGGCCGTTATCATCCGGGGCACGTCGGGCTCGGCCTGGTTCAATGCCCTGGTAGTGGCCCTGAAAGTGTCGGTGGTGCTAGTTTTCATCGCCCTGGGCTGGAAATACATTGACCCGGCCAACTACCACCCCTTCATTCCGGAAAATACCGGCAAGTTTGGCGAGTTTGGCTGGAGCGGTATCTTGCGCGGCGCCGGCGTTATCTTCTTCGTATTCATTGGGTTCGACATTGTGGCCACGATGGCGCAGGAAACCAAGAACCCGCAGCGCAACATGCCCATCGGCATTCTGGGCTCGCTCGTGGTCTGCACCATTCTGTTTGTGCTGTTTGGCTACGTGCTCACGGGCGTGGCCAATTACACCGAGTTTAAAGGCAGCGCCGCCCCGGTGGCCATTGCCATCGAAAAAACGCCCTATGCTTGGCTCAGCGGGGCCATTATCGTGGCTATTCTGGTAGGCTACACATCCGTTATTCTGGTCGATTTGCTTGGGCAGTCGCGGGTATTTTTCTCCATGTCAAAAGACGGGCTGCTGCCGCCGACGTTCTCTAAAATTCACCCCAGGTTTCGCACGCCCGTGCAATCCAACCTGCTGCTAGGGGTGTTCATTGCCCTGTTCGCGGGCTTCGTGCCCATCGATGTAGTGGGCGAAATGGTGAGCATCGGCACGCTGCTGGCCTTCGTGATGGTGTGCCTGGGTATCATTATCATGCGCCGCACCAACCCCGATGCGCCGCGCAGCTTCCGCACGCCGTGGGTGCCGCTGGTGCCCATTTTGGGCATCCTCACCTGCCTCACCATGATGCTGAGCCTGCCCTGGGAAACCTGGGTGCGGCTAGGGGTGTGGCTGGCCATCGGGCTGGCCATCTACTTCGGCTACGGCAAGCAGCACAGCAAGCTACGGCAGGCAGCCGAGTAAGTGGTTTAGAAACTAAAAATGGGTAACTTAGAAATCTGACTACCAGGCCAGATTTCTAAGTTACCCATTTTTAGTTTTTTTATTCTCTTTTAGCTGTGCAACGGCAGGCTGCGCTGAAAGTGCAGCCGCAGGATGCCGTCTATCTTTTCCTGGGTCAGGGGCTTGCTCACGAGGCCGGCGATGTTTAGCTCATCGAGGCGGCCTAGGTCGCGGGCATCCATGGTGGTGGTGAGCATGATGACGACTGTGGCATTGCGCTGGTTCTGAGGCAGCTGGCGGTAGGCCTCCAAAAACTGGATGCCGTTGAGGCCGGGCATATTTACGTCGAGCAGTATCAGGGCTGGCTCTTCGGGGGCCGCCGAGTGCTCAATGATGTCCAGGGCCTGGGCCCCACTCTCAGCCACCAGAACGCGCTCGGTCACGTTGAGGCTCTTGAGCAGCAGCTCGTTCAAAAAATTGTTGGTAGAGTCATCATCTACCAGCATCACACTGGAAAGCTTTTCCATAAAGTACAAGCGGGAAATTGAGTAGTATTAAGGTTGCGCTGGTTCGGGCGCGGGCAGCAACGCGGTGAAGGTAGAGCCCACCCCCGGCTGGCTGTGCACCGCTAGGGTGCCGCCGGCGTTTTCCACCATTTTCTTCACCATGTACAGGCCTACGCCGGAGCCCGACACGTGGTGGTGCAAACGGCGAAAGAGGCGGAATAATTCGCCCTGCTGCCGCTCGCTCAATCCCAGGCCATTGTCTTGCACCTCCAGCAGCACCTGGCCGGCGGCGGCTGGGCGGCAGCGCAGCGTCACCACGGGCGGGCGGGCGGGGTCGCGGTATTTTACGGCATTGCTGAGCAGGTTGTAGAGAATGCTGCGCAGGTTTTTGGCCGAGAAGTACACCGTGGGGCACGCCGCCAGGTCCAGGTGCAGGGTAGCGTCGGCGGCCGTCAGTTCGGGCAGCATATCGAGGCGCACGTCTTCGGCCAGGGCGGCCAGGTCCACGGCTTCGGTGGGCTGGTCGAGCATGGCCTGTTGCAGGCGCGTAACGTCGGTAAGGTGCCCCAGCGTTTGCTGAAAGCGGCGCACGGCCCCGTCCATCATATCGAGTAGGCGCGGCACCAGCGGGGGCTGCTCGGTGGCCGGCGGTAGCTGCTGGCGCAGGGCCAGCAGCAGGCCCTCGATATTGGTAATGGGCGATTTGAGGTCGTGCGAGGCCGAATACACGAAGGTATCGAGGTCGTCGTTGGTGCGGGTGAGGCGCAGGTTGGCGTGCTGCAGCTCGTCGTTGGTGGTTTGCATGGTGGCATTGATGGCCGCCAGGGCCTCGTTGAGGCCGTGCACCTGCTGGCGGGCCATAACCTGGGCCGTGACCTCGGTGGCCACGCACACCACGGCGCCCTGGCCCCCGGCCCGGTGCAGGGGCTGGTACACAAAGTCGAAGTAGCCTGCCTCGCCGGGCTGGTGCCTAGCCAGCCGGTAGGGCTGCGATTGCGCCACGTAGGGCACGCCCGTGCGCCGCACCTCATCAAGCACCGCCTGCAAGCCCTGGCCATCGAGCTCAGGCAAGGCCTCAAAAAATGGTCGCCCCGTAATCTGGTCAGGGTCGCGGCCCAGCATTTCGCCCATCAGCGGGTTCACCACCTCCAGCACGTAGCTAGGGCCCTCAAACACGCAGATGGCCACCGGCGCCTGGGCTAACAGCTCCTCCAGCTGGCGCTGCTGGGCCTCGCGGGCGTGCCGGGCCAGCACCTGCTCGGTTACGTCGTACACAAAGGCGGCCACCCCCACAATGCGCTCGGCCTCGTAGTAGGCCTGGTACGAAAACGTGACGTAGCGCGGGCTGCCGGGCTGCAGCTCGGCCAGGGGCATTTCGATAACCATCTGGCTTTCGCCGGTGGCAAACACGCGGTCGAGCAGCGCCGCCAGGCCCGTTACTTTCACGCGCGGATACACCTCGCTCAGGGTATGGCCCTGAATGGGACCCTGCCACTCCTCGGGCGGAAAAAGCTCGGTGAAGGCTGGGTTGTAGTAGTCGATGCGGTGGTCGGGCTCGCGCAGCAGCACAATGGCGGCCGGAGTTTGCTCAAAAATCTGGTACAAATCCTGGCGCTCCTGGGCGCGGCGCTGGGCCACGGCCAGCAGGGCGGCCTGCATGGTAGCGGTTTGCTGGCGGGTGCGCACCTGCTCGGTTACCTCAAAGGCAAACACCACCAGCCCATCAACCTGGCTGGTGGTAGCGTAGCGGGCCTGGTACACAAAGTTGAAGTGCCGGGCTTCGAGCTGCCCATCGCTGGGGTGGGCAAAGTGCATGAGGACCTCGTTGCCGTAGAAAGTAACGCCCGTTTCGTACACGCCGCGCAACATGGCTTCTACGGGACCGCCCGCTATCTCGGGCAGGGCCGTTAGCACGGGCTGGCCCACCAGCTGGCGCCCCGGAAACAGGGCCTGGTAGCCGGGGTTCACCAGCTCAAACACCAGGTTGGGGCCGGCCAGAGTGCAAATGGCGGCGGGCGCCTCCATCAGCAGGCGTTCTAGGTACGTGCTTTGCTGCGTGGCCTCTTGGGTGCGGGCCAGCACCTGCTCTTCCAGCGTGTGGGTAAGCTGCTCGGCCTGCCGGCGGGCCAGCACCTGCTCGGTAACCTCGGTGGCCGAGGCAATAATGCCCGTGATGCCGCCCTGGGCATCGCGCAGCGGCTGGTAAGTGATGTGGAAGTAGCCGGGCACCAGCTGCCCCGGCCCGCCGCGGGCAATGTTGGCGTACTGCTCGCGCAAATAGTACGGCTGCCCGGTGTGGTAGACCTCGGCAAAAATAGCTTCGAAGCCCTGGCCGGCCAGGTCGGGCAACGCCTCAAAGTGGGGCCGGCCAATAACTTGGGCCAGCGGCCGGCCCCACAGCTGGCCCATTTCCTCGTTGGCAAACGTTACCACGTACCCGGGGCCGTCCAGAATGCCAATGGCAATGGGCGCCTGCTCCAGGGTCAGCTTGAGGGTGGTGCGCTCGCGCTCAGCCTCCTGGCGGGCGGCCAGCTCGCGGGCTTGGCTGGCGCGCAGCGCCTCCTCGGTGGCCGTGCGCCAGCGGTCGTTATTGTCGGTAAAGCTGACTATTAGCACCTGCCCGTGGGGCTGGGCGGCAAGCACATAGTAGCCATCGAGGCCGTCGTGCTGGTACAGGTTCTGGCGTTGGGCCAGCTGGCCCGATAAAAAGGCCGCGCGGTAAAATTCAAATACGCCCACTTCGGTCGCCGCCGGGTAAAGCGTCAGAAAAGACTCGGCCGGGTATTCGGGCAAGCCCAGCATACGCTGGGCCGCCGGGTTGAGGCGCAACTGGTCAAAATCGCAGAGTATTTCCGTATCCGCTGCGTAGCGCGGGCGCATGAGCATAAGGCCCGTGAGCGACACCTCCAGCAGTGCTTCGGCCAGGCTGGCGGCTGGCGGCGTAGAAATAGCAGACATAAGGAAAACGGCCCGCTCACGCGAGCCAAAAAAATACCAGGGTAAGCCACGACCCTTGCGCCCGGGCAGTGCCCTGCCAATTGCCGATAGCCTTTTTTCGTTCCGCGGGCGCTTTGCCAGGGGCGAAATACGCACGGCCAACCCGGTATTGCGGCGGCCGGCTGGCTAATTACATCAACCGCGGGCAAAATTAAAAAAATGTGCGGCGCAGGCTCCACAATTTCTGCGCCAGGGCCGACACCTCGGGCACCCAGCCGCTGGCCAGCAGCCCAGCCCCGTAGAGCACCGTGAGCGTGCCGCCGCGCAGCAGCAGCGTCAGCCACACATTGGCCGGAGCCGGCAGCGCCCAGGCTACTAGGCCTGCCCCGCCCGCTAGCCCCAGAATGAATAAAATGCGCCTATCGAACGGCTGCCAGCCGAAGCTGCGCCACACAAACCAGGTGCGCAGCAGGTTGATAATCACCAGCGCCAGCGCATTAGACAAAGCCGCGCCCGTGAGCCCTAGCCGCGGAATGAGCAGTGCGTTGAGCCCGATAATGCCCACGGCCAGCCCCACGTTGAACAGCAAATCGTAGCGGTAGCGCGGCGAGGTTACCACGATGATGCCGTTTACGCCCGTGATGCCGTCGGTGAGGCGCCCGGCCAGCAGCAGCAGCACCGCCACGGTGCCCGCCGCGTACTCAGGCCGGTGAATGAGCGAATAAATAAACGGCAGATTGAGCCCGATGCCCAGCGCCAGGTAGACCCCCAGCGCGGTGGTGAGGCGCGTGGAGCGCCGGTAGAAATCGAGCAGCTTATCGGTCGCGCTCTCCTTCCAATACTCGGCAATGAGCGGGTAGGCCGTTTTATACAGCGCCCGAAACGGCACCGCCAGCGCCGTGCTGATATTGAGGGCAATGGTATAAATGCCGGCGTCGGCAAAGCTGTGCGAGCCCAGCATCAGCGAGTCGATGGTGAGCAGCAGCGTACCCGAAATATTACCCAACAGCGCAAAGCTGCCGAAGCGCACCAGCTCGCCCACCGGCCGCACCCGCAGCACCGCCCGCGTGGGCCGCAAGTGCAGCTCGCCAATGGCCGCCAAGTACCCCAGCAGCAATATCGCAATAGCCGCGTAGCTCCCCAGATACGCCAATACAAACCCCTCGAACGAGAGCACGCCCGCCCCGTAGAGCACCGCCGAGCCCACAATGAGCAGGCGCTGCAAAATATCGGTCAGAAACGACGAGAACGACGTGTGAAACAGCGACTTGGTATATGCTTCCAGCAAATTATAGAGCAAGATGCAGAGTGCCAGCCCCAGCATTACGCCGTAGTGCGGGCCTAGCAGGGCGGCATCGTGGGCGTACCAGCGCAGCACCAGCGGCTGGCCCAGCCACAGCGCCCCCGCCACCACTACAAACAGCGCTAGCGGCAGCCCAAGCAGCAGCACTAGAAACCCCGAGTGTCCGTTTTCGCGGTTGCGGAAATACGGAAAATACCGCAGCGTAGTATTCGTAAACCCCAGCGCCGACACCAGCGCCCCCATCGTGGCCAGCGACACCAGAATAGACGTGAGCCCAAGTTGCGCCGGCGCCAGCAGCCGCGGCAGCACCAGCGTAGTATTGACGAAGCCGATGCCCAGCCCGACGTACGAAATAACCGTGTTGCGCAGCCCCTGCCGCTGAACGATACCCAAGTTGAAATTAAGAATTAGGAATTAAAAATTAAGAATTTGGGGCGGCGGACTCGGCCGTAAATTCCTCCCATATTTCGTGACCCGTGCGAAAAGCAGCCCCTAATTGCTGCAAGTGGCGCATTATCTCGTGGAATTGCTGCGGGCCGTTTTGCGTGTTATTCGGGTCGAAGTTCTCATTGTGCCACAGCACGGACGCCACCCCGCCGAAGCGTTTTATTTCGGCAAAAATGGGGGCTAGCGCGGGCATCATTTCCGTCGGGGCCAGCTGCAAATAATGTGGGTGGTGCAGCGTAGCATCCATCACGTTGAGTGGGATTTCGAGAAATTTAGCTTTTTGCCTACTTGTAAAATTGAAAGGATAAAATGGGAGGCAATAGCTGTTTCTGAATCCGAAGCGCTCAGCAAATCCTAGCGTACTATCGTAAGAAATAGTATGGCCTTTGACATCAATTTCGTCGAGCATTTTTACTGTTTGGCGCGGTTCCCAACTCAAATAATGAAAACGGGTATTTGAATTAAAGAACCCTTCTAGCATTTCTGCTTCAAGTGCATCCGCATTGGTTGCCGTGCCAATACTGCCATGTATTCCAAGCTCACAGCCTTTGTTACAAAGGTTTTGTAAGCGTCTTTTTAGTTGCCATGCTAAACGATAGTCAGCATTTCGAATACCATTAGATGTTTTTTGATGGCTTCGCAGAATAAAAAACGTGGAGCGCCCGCCATATTGAGCCACCGCTACCGCTACGGTTTCCAAATTATCCCAAGCGTCGGGTTGGGTAAAGTGTCGCCAGATTAATTTACTGAATAAAACTAGTTTTTGCTGCTGCAACGCCGCCTTAGCTGGCGCTTTCCAGGCGCTGTATAAATTATCGACGTCGTGCGAGATAAAGGCGGCAAAACTGGCTTTTTCGCTGCCCCAGCAGCGTGGTGATAGTGGCTGTCCGCTCACGTGTTCCACTGCCGTTTTTAAAACGTCGAAATAATAATTAACCACCGGTAGCGTCACAAAATCGTAATGCTTTTGCACGCTCGCCGCGTAGGGAAAGCGCCCGTGCCGGTCGCGCTCGGTGGAGAAATACTCCTGCCAGCCACTCAATAAATAAAATGCCGCCGAAATAATATCGGCCGCGATAAAAGCCTTATTTTCAGCATATGAAATTAACGGCTGATGCGGTGCAACATCAAAAAAAAACGGCATTGCCCTACCCAGCCATTCGCGCCAGGTAGGCGCGGCCGGGTAGGGATTATTCTCCGCGAAGAAATTGCCGCTGGCCGCCGCAATTTCTATTTGCGGCTGGGCGTCGGCGTAGCCGATAGCCACGGTTGGGCCGCCGGGGTAGGCTAGCCGGAAATGCCGCAGTACATACGCCAGGCGCACCTCGGCCGAAACGGCGACGGGCGGGGCGGGGGCTAGGGCAGGGGCGGGCATGAGGCGAAATTACGCCCCCGCCGTCGGGGCAGCTAGCCACTCGGCCAGCCGGCGCAGGGCCAGCGCACGGCTGTGGCCTTCCTCGGGTGTGCCGAGGGTGGCGTTGTAGTAGGCGGCGCGGCGGTATAGGTCGCCAGGCTTGTGCTGGGCCAGCCGGCGCAGGGCGGCCGCCAACTCGGCCGGGGTGTGCGCCCACTCGCTGAGGCTGTGGGCGGCGTAGCCGTAGTAGTCGGCCAGGCTGGCCGTAGGCGTGAAGCGGTAGTAGAGGCTAGCCACGTTGAGCAGCGTGGCTTCGAGGTGGGTGCTGGTATCGGCGGCCACCAGCGCATCGTGGGTCTGTAAAAACTCAAACACGTTTTCCTGCTGCGGATTACTCCACTGCAAGGGGGGTAGGGCCGCGCGCAGCGCCGTGAAATCGCGCCGGTCGCCGGGGTGTGGGCGCAGCGTAAAGGTCAGCTCCGGCAGCTCGCGCAGCAGGTAAGCCAGCGTGTCGGCCACGGCGGGCAGCTCGTCGAGCAGGTTGCAGGCCACGGCCACGCGGCGCACCTGCGGCGCCGTGTTGCGCTGGCCCAGGAAGGCGTCGGCCTTGGGCATGCCTACTAGCTCGACGCGCCCGCGCACGGGGCCGCACTGGCGGTATTTGTCCAGCGCATCCTGGCCTTCGAGCAGGCTGAGGTCGAAGCTCAGGGGCGGAAAATTGGTGCTCACGCTGGCGTGCTGCACGTAGGCGGTGGGCACGCCCTCGGCGCGGCAGGCCAGCAGCAGGGCGCGGGCATCGTCGTTGTGGTCGTTGGCAAACACCACGGCCCGCGGCCGGTAGTGGCGCAGCGCCCGCCGGTACACCTCGTAGTAGCCCACCGCGTAGAAAACCAGGTCGAAAAACCGCGTGGCTCGCGCGCCCACCAGCCGGCGCAAACCCAGCAGCGCCGCCGGGTACTGCCCGTAGTATAATATTTTACGGCGCAGCGACAGCCGGTTTACCACCCTGCCGTAGCGCCCGATATTCTTGCCCTGGCCCGCCACCAGCACGGCATCGGTCCGCGCTTCCCTGATGAAACGCAGCGCCTCGAAGTTATTGGCGCTCACCACGTAGAGCCACACCGCACCGCGCAGCTGCTCGGGGTTACGAATGGGCTGAAACAGATGCCCCACCAGCCGCAGCCCGGCGTAGGCCGCCACCCTAGCCAGCCGCTGCAGGGGGCTAGCCGGCGAAATGCTGGCCAGCACCGAAGCTGGCAGCCCGGCAAATAAATCGGAAAAGCGCAGCTGCAAGATGTCGCGCAGGCGCGCTACCACCGGGCTCACGGCTGCGGCGCGGGTGCGGGCTCACCCAACAGCGCATCCCAGGTGAGGGGCTTGCCGGGGGCCAGGTCGCGGGCGGCGCGGCGGCCCAGCACCACGTCCCAGTGGCGCGGCAGCAGGCCGTCGCCGGGGCGAATAATGCGCAGGTTTTCAGTAGTTAATACTTCGCCCGCCGCTACCGGCTTGGCCACGTAGATGCTGCGTTTGAAGACCCGGCTTTTTTCCTCGCTGGCCTGCACGCAGAGCTGCACTGTGCCCAGCGCCTGGTGGGCGCGGGCCGTTTCCTCGACCAATAATTTCAATTCCTCGGGCTCCAGCGAGAACGCCGAATCGACGCCGCCGTCGGCGCGGCGTAGCGTAAAGTGTTTCTCAATAACGCAGGCGCCGAGTGCCACGGCGGCTACGCTAGCCCCTACGCCCATCGTATGGTCGCTCAGGCCCACCGGGCAGCCAAACGTTTCGGCCAGCACCGGGATGGTGCGCAGGTTGGTGGTGGCCGGTGAGGCGGGGTAGGTGCTGGTGCACTTGAGCAGCACGAGCTGCTGGCAGCCGGCGGCGCGCAGCACGCGCACGGCCTCGTCGATTTCGCTGAGCGTGGCGGCGCCGGTGCTCACAATCACGGGTTTGCCGGTGGCGGCCACGCGGCGCAGCAGCGGCCAGTGGGCGTTTTCGAAGGAGGCAATTTTATAGGCCGGCACGTCGAGGCTTTCCAGGAAGTCCACGGCCGACTCGTCAAACGGCGAGCTGAAGGCCAGCAGCCCGTGCTGCCGCGCCCGCTCGAAGATGGGCGCGTGCCACTCCCAGGGCGTATAGGCCTCTTTATAAAGCTGATACAAATCCTTGCCTTCCCACAGCGACTGGCCTTCCTCGCGAATCACGAAGCCGGTATCCATGCTGATGGTGTCGGCGGTGTAGGTCTGGAGCTTGAGGGCGTGCACGCCGGCGGCGGCGGCGGCATCCACCAGGGCTAGCGCCCGGTCGAGGCTCTGGTTGTGGTTGCCCGACATTTCGGCGATGATAAACGGCGGGCTGTCGGGGCCAATCGGGTGGCTACCGATAGAGAAGCTAGGCATGGCGCAAAGTTACGGCGGCCGGCCGGCCGCGCCCGCCGGCTAGGCCCGCGGGCGGGCGCGCAGCGCGTCGCGCACCTGCTGCCACTCGCGCCGCAGCATGGCCAGCCCCACCACGTCGATAAACTGCTTGTCCTTATAAATGTGCTGCCGGAAATACGCCTCGCGGCGGAAGCCGAATTTCTCGTGCATGGCCACCACTTTTTCGTTGGTGACGAATACCTCGCAGGACAACTTATTGAGCTTCAGCTCCTCAAACACGTATTCGAGCACGGCCAGCTCCACCTTGGCACCGATGCCGCTGCCGTGCAGGTTTTCCTCACCCAGGTAAAATGCCCAGTAGGCCGAGCGGTTGCGCTGGCTGATGGCGTACAGGTTGGCCACGCCCACCGGCCGGTCCTGGTGGTAAATCAGCCAGTACTGCACCGTCGCATCGTGGCTGATGCGGGCGTACCAGGCCTGCTGCTGCTCGGCCGAAATGGGGTCGGCAGTGTACATGTACTGCGCCACGGCGGGCGAGTTGCGCCAGGTACGTACCAGCTCTAGGTCGTCGGGGCCGAGGGGGCGAAGCAGGTCGTTATTCATAGAAAAGAGCTAGCGGTCAAGCAACTGTTTAATTTCGCGACGCAGGATATCGGGCCGGAACTGGGGGGCGTAGGGCTGGCGCGGGTGGCTAGCCAGCCAGGCCAGCCCCTGCCCGAGCGCCGCGGCTAGCTGCCCGCCCGCAAGGTCGGCAAAATTTCCCACCGAAAACGCCTGCTCCTGCGCGTGCACGTAGCCCGCCAGTGCTCGCTGATTGTCGGCGTAGTAGCCGGTGAGGGCCGGCCGCCCCAGCGCCAGCGCTTCGATGAGTACTGTGCTGGCCGGCACCACGGCCACGTTGTAGGCTTGCAGCAAGTCCACCAGCCCGGCTGCGTCGAGGTTGCGGTAAACCGTAATTTCCCGCCCCGAATGCGCGGCGGCGGTGGCCCGCAGCGCCTCGTCACCCCCGAAAGCCGCGCCCACCAGCAGGCCAATGCGCCGCACTGCGGGCAGCGCCAGCAGCGCCGCCAGTGTGCGCGCCGTGAAACCCAGCGGGTCGGCCCCACCAAAGCACACCAGCGCGCTGCCAGTGGGGCTAGGGGCCACCGGCGGCTCGGCGGCCGTCAGAAACGGCGCCCGCAGCAGCGAAAACGCCGGCCCTAGTAGCAGCCGCGCGCCGGACGGGGCCTGGTAATCGGCCGGTGCCACGCCCGGCGAGTGGTTAATCAGCACATCGGCCACCACCGGCCAGGCACGCAGGTCATCGATGTAGACCAGGCCGCAGCCGCTTTGGCGCAGGCGCTGCTGGTAGGCCAGGTCGAAGGCGTAGCCGTCGAGCACCAGTACATCGGTAGGTTGTAAGAAGCTAAAAGCCAGCGTGTCGGCTTCGGCGGTCAGCGCCTGGGTGGGCACGGAGTGGAGGGCCCAGCCCGCATCGGTGATGAGTTGCGCTACGGCTGGGGTAGGTTCGCGCACCACAAATACGCCGGGGGCCAGTCCGCGCAGCATATCGGCTAGGGCCAGCAAGCGTACCAGGTGCCCCAGGCCAATAGTGGCGTTGCCATCGGCCCGAAAAACCAGGCGGCGCAGTGGATATTCTACCTCGGCCATACGGGTTGAAAGCTTCTATTGAGTTGGATTGACCGGCCAATAGCCCCGTAGCGCAAACTTTGTAGTTCGCGCTACTGCCGTGTCGTTGCTAAAAGCGTTCACTACAAAGTTCGCGCTACTTATCGGGCTGGCTTAGCGCTGCACGTTATTCGCGTTGATGGCCCCTAGCCAGGGGTGGCGGGCCAACAGCGCGGGCAGGCCGGCGGGGTCGGTGAGGGAAAAATCGGGACCCAGCTTCGCAAAAAACAGGCTGAGCAGGGCGTAGTCGCTAGGGTAATCGACGGTGAGGCGCAACGCGGCCACGGCCGGCGGCACGGCCAGCAGCAGCGTTTCGAGGCGGAATAACTCGGGGTGGCGGCGCAGGTAGGGCGTCACGTGCTCGCGCTCGTCGGGCTGCGTGGCCGCGGCCGCGGCGCGACGCAGGGCGGCGGCGCTGATAACCTCGACGTTGGTACCCAGCGGCAGGCCGGTGGTGTGGGTGTAGGCGGCCCCGGCGGCGAGGTGGTGAGCCACGGCCGCGTCCACAAAGGCCGGGTCGAGGGCCGGGTTATCGGCCGTGAGGCGCACCACGGCGTCGGCGGGGCCCGCGGCGGCCAGCGCGCCCGCAAAACGGCCCAGCACGTCCGCCTCCGAGCCGCGAAAGACGCCCGCGCCCAGCCGGGCGGCCAGCGCGGCCAGCTCATCGTCAAGCGATTGGGTAGTCGTAGCCACCACCACCTCGCTGACCCGGGCCGCCCGCCGGGCCCGGCCGATAACGTGGCCCAGGATGGTGCGCGCGTCGCCGGCCGCCTCCAGCGGTAGCGGCAGCGCCGACTTGCCTGGCAGCCGCGACGACCCTAGCCGGGCCTGGATAAGGGCTACTACCATAGGGAGTTACGTAATAGAGATGCTGGCTGCGGAAAAGGGGCTAGCGAATGGTCCAGCCACCGTCCACCACTAGGTTGTGGCCCGTGACGAAGTTGGCCGCCGCCGAGCTGAGGAAAACAAAAGTGCCCGCTAAGTCCTGCGGCTCGCCCACCCGGCCCAGCGGAATACGCCGCTGCAACTCGCTCTCGAAGGCCGCATCCTGCCGCACGCTATCCGACGGAAACGCGCCCGGCGATACGCAGTTGACTTGAATATTGGCCGGCCCCAGGTACGAAGCGAAGTATTTGGTTAGCTGAATCATGGCCGCCTTGCCCGCGCCGTAGTGCGGCGGATTGAGAAACTGCGGCGCGTCGGCGTACGCGGCAAAATCGGGCGCCACCACGCCGTACATCGAGGCGACGTTGATGATTTTGCCGCCGCCCGCCGCGCGCAGGTAGGGCAGCACCTCGCGCAGGCAGCGGTAGGCGGTGCCCACCGAGCCATCAAGGCCGAGGGCAAAATCGGCGTCGGGCAAGCCGTCGGGCTGCTGCCCACGGCTGTAAAAAGCGTTGTTGATGAGCACGCTAGGAGCGCCGTACAGGTCGAAGCTCTGGCGGAAAGCCGCCTGTACGGAGGCCGTTTCCGATACGTCGCAGAAAACAAAGTGCAAGTTTTCGGGCGCGGCACCGAAGGCTAGCGCGAAGCTCTCGGCGCTGCGGCCCAGCACCACCACGCGCGCGCCGTGGGCCAGCAGGCCCGCCGCAATGGCGCGGCCCAGGTGCCCGTAGCCCCCGGTCAGTAGCACCGTTTGGCCGGTGAGGTCGAACATCGAGCGATAAAAATCGGCAGTCAGGGGCGCGGCGGCCATGCGTAGGGGAGGATAAAAGTGTCGGTAAGTTCGGCCAGGGCGGCCAGGGCCGGGCGCAGGCGCTCGGCGGCGATTAGGTAGCTAGCAGCAGTCAGGTTCTCGTGCAGATTGGCCACCGAATCAACGCCGATAACGGCCCGCGCCACGCCCGGCGCGTAGGCCGCAAACAGCAGCAGCGCGGCCGGCAGCGGCACGTTTGCTTCGGCGGCCAGGGTGCGTAGCTGCCGGAGCTTCGGGGCTAACGGCTGAAAAAAAGCGGGCAAACTGTCGGGCTCGCGCAGCAGCAAGCCCTGCAAAAAAGCCGACCGCACGTGGACTTCCACGCCGCGCGCGGCCAGCTGGGGCAGCACCGCCGCAAAGCGCTGGTCCAGTACATTATAGGGCACCTGCACGAGGTCCGCATCCCAGCCCTGGGCTAGCAGCCACTCGGCCTCGTGCGGGTGATAGAGCGACACGCCGATGCGCGCCACCTGCCCGGCCGCCCGCGCCGCTTGCAGCGCCTGCCACGCGGCCGGCTCGGCTTGCAAGGGCCCAAAAGCGTGAAACAGCACCCCGTACAGCTGCGGGCGCCGCAGCCGGGCCAGCGACTCGGCCAGGTGCTGCGCTACCTGGGCCGGCGGGCCGGCGGGTAGCTTGGTTATCAGTTCGAAAGCCGCATTACCGCTCACCAGCTTGCCCAGCCGCGCCTCGCTGTTGCCGTAGGCTGCGGCCGTGTCAAGCAGCGTGAGGCCGGCGGCCTGGGCAGCAGACAGCACCTCGGCCACGGCCACAATAGCCGGCTGGCCACCCTCATTGTTAAGGCCATACGCTAGCCCAAACTGCGCGGTGCCCAGCGCCAGGCGCTGGGCTAGCGCTTGCGTATCGGCCAAAAGCGCGCCGGTACTCACGCGGGGTTTTGGGCTAAAAACTCCCGCACGCAAGCCACCACGTAGGCCTGCTCGGCGTCGGTGAGGGTGGGGTAGAGGGGCAGGCTGAGGCAGCGAGCGTAGTAGGCTTCGGCCGCCGGAAAATCGCCGGCCTGCCAGCCCAGCTTCTCGTAGTAGGGCATCCGGTGCACGGGCACGTAGTGCACCTGCGCCAGAATATTTTTGGTGCGCAGAAATTCGTACAGACCCCGCCGATTCTCGACCTGAATAACGTACAGATGGTAGGCGTGGCCCGCGCGGCCAGGGGCTAGTACGGTCACGCTGGGCTCGGTGGCAAAGGCCGCATCGTACTGCGCCGCTAGTTGGCGGCGGCGGGCTAGCCCCTCATCGGCACGTGCTAGCTGGCTGATACCCAGCGCGCACAGGATGTCCGAGATGCGGTAGTTGTAACCCAGCTCCTGCATCTCCATGTACCAGCCGCCCTCGTCCTGGCGCAGCAGGCCGGGGCCTTCGCGCTCGATGCCGTGGCTGCGCAGCCGGCGCAGGCGGTGGTAAAGGGCTTCGTCGTTGGTGGTGACCATGCCGCCCTCGCCGGTGGCAATGTGCTTGACGGGGTGAAAGCTGAAGATGGCCAGCTCGGCCAGCTGCCCACTGCCGCAGAAGTGCGGTTCGCCCTGCTTATCAATAAAAAAGCCGCCCGGCGCGTGGCAGGCATCCTCAATCAGCCAGAGGCCAAACTCGTCGGCCAGGGCCCGGGCCCCCGTCATATCCACGGCTAGCCCCGCAAAATCAACCGGAATCAGCCCGGCGAAATATCCTTGCGGATGGGCTTCGAGTAACTGACGAACCTGTTGTAAATCAATTAATCCCGTGGCTGGGTCAATATCGGCAAAGTGCACCTCACCGCCGCAGTAGCGCACGCAGTTGGCCGAGGCCGCGAAGGTGATGGGGGTGGTAATAACCCGCTGGCCCGGCTGCACCCCCAGCGCCAGCGCGCACAGGTGCAGGGCCGCCGTGCCGTTGCTCACGGCCACGGCGTAGCGGGCGCCCACGTAGGCGGCAAATTTCTCCTCAAACTCGGCCACGCGCGGGCCCTGAGTCAGAAAATCGGAGCGCAGCGTGGCCACCACCGCCGCTACGTCGTCGTCGGTGATGTGCTGGCGGCCGTAGGGCAGCGGGTGAGGTGGGCGCGTTTCCAAATTGGCTACTAACACGGAATTGAACGAAGCGGATGCTGGCCGGCCCGCGGGCTAGGCCTCAAAGCTGGCATCGACGTGCAGCCGAATCTCCTCGCGTATCTGCTCGGCGCTTAGCCACTCGCTGTTGTTGGCCGAGTCGTAGTGAAAGTCGGGCGCCACGCGCTTGCCGTGGAAATGGGCGATAAAATCTTCTTCTTTCCAACCGGCTGAGGTGGTGGGTAGTATCACGTAGTAACGTTCGAGCTCCACGGTGCTCAGCGCGTCGGTCTGGGTTATCATTTCCTCGTGCAGCTTTTCGCCCGGCCGGATGCCCACAATCTGCTGCTCGCAGTCGGGGCCGATGGCGCGGGCTACTTCCGTAATCTTGTACGACGGAATCTTGGGCACGAAAATCTCGCCGCCCCACGAGTGTTCCAGCGCGTAGAGCACCAGGTCCACGCCCTCCTCCAGCGAGATGTTGAAGCGCGTCATGTCGGGGTGGGTGATGGGCAGCACGCCGGTTTTGCGCTGCTGCAAAAAGAACGGCACCACCGAGCCGCGCGAGCCGATAACGTTGCCGTAGCGCACCACCGACATGCGCAAATCGCGGCTGCCCTTCATGTTGTTGGCCGCTACAAACAGCTTGTCCGAGCACAGCTTGGTGGCGCCGTAGAGGTTGATGGGCGCGGCGGCCTTGTCGGTGCTCAGGGCCACCACGTCCTGCACGCCGCAGTCGAGGGCAGCGTTTACCACATTTTCAGCCCCAAAGATGTTGGTTTTGATGCACTCCATCGGGTTGTATTCGGCGGCGGGCACCTGCTTGAGAGCGGCGGCGTGGATGATGATATCTACGCCCTCGCAGGCCCGGTGCAGGCGCTCGGCATCGCGCACATCGCCGATAAAAAACCGGATGGCCGGGTACTGGCTGTGCGGAAACTCCTGGCTCATCTCGTACTGCTTCAGCTCGTCGCGCGAGAAAACGATGAGCCGCCGCACGCCGGGGTACAGCTTAAATACGGTGCGCACAAACTGCTTACCAAACGAGCCGGTGCCACCGGTGATGAGCAAAGACTTGCCGTTGAGGTCGAGGGCCATGAAACTACTAGCGAATTGAAACCACAAAAATACGCCCCGCCGCGCTAGCGGCGCGGGCTAGCCCCGCCGGGCGGCGCGCCCGGCCCGCACCAGCTCGGCCAGTTGCGCGGCCTGCCCGCGCCGCGAGTAGCGCGCCACGGCGGGGCTAGCCGGCAGGTCGAGGTTGGGGCTGCGCTGCCAGCGCTCAGCCAAGTCCGTTAGCGTAGTGAGCATCAGCTCGTAGTCGTCGTAGGGCAGGGCTAGCCCGGCGCCGGTTTCGCGCAGCACCACGTCGGCATCGGAGCCGGCCGGGCCCACGCACAGTACCGGCTTGCGCGCCGCTAGGTACTCGAATACCTTGCCGGGCAAAATTCCTTTATTTAATGCCACATCGGGAATGCCCATTAGCAACGCGCTGCTGGTGAGCAAGTAGCGCACCGACTCCGTATGTGGTACGAACGGAATAAATTCTGTAGCCCCGGCTAGCCCCGCCGCCGCCACCTGCGCCCGGATACCGGCATCGACCTGCCCCACGAAGCGCAGCCGCAGCGGCACGGCCGGGTAGCGCGCGGCGCAATCGGCCACGGCTCGCAGCAGATTTTCAATGCGGTAGCGCGCCGTGATGGTGCCCGTGTGCGTGATGCGCAGGCAATCGGCGGGCGGGGCTGATTCTTCTTGAAAATCAGGCTCATCGTAGCCGTTGGGCAGCACCACTATCTTGCCCTTGGCCAAATCGGGCAGCTTGCGCCGGAACAGGCGCTCGGTTTCGGGCGAGGTTACGAGCACGTTATCGGCGCCGCGCAGCACCTGGCTTTCGTAGCGCGCATCGAGCCAGGCGGCGGCGGTGGTGCGGTGCAGGTCCTTGGTATAATAAATGTCGGTCCAGGGGTCGCGCAGGTCGGCCAGCCAGCGTAGGCCGTGCTTTTTCTGCAATTCCAGCCCAATAAGTTGGGTCGAGTGCGGCGGCGACGACGTTAGCACGGCGTCAAACTGCTCGCCCTGGGCCAGCAGCTTTTCCACCGCCGCCAGTGCGTAGGCGTTCCAGCCCCGGCGCGGGTCGGGGATAAACAAGTTGCCGCGTACGAAGCGCAGGGCCTGCTGTGTGAGGCTAGGGGTTCCCTCGTTGGCAAAGCCGCCGTGCGGCACGGCGCGGCCGGTCAGCTTCTGGTACGAGCCAAACGGCTCCAGCGTGGCCGTGCGGATGACGCGCACGCCGGGCGGCACGTCGTGCAGCAGGCTTTCGTCGCGCACCGGGTAGGTAGCCTGGTCGGCATCCACGGTTATTACCGTCGGCTCGACCCCTAGCGAGGGCAAATACTTCACCCATTTCAGGCAGCGCTGCACGCCGGCCCCGCCCGAGGGCGGCCAGTAGTAGGTGATAACAAGCAGGCGAAGCGGAGCAGATTGGGACACGGGAAACGGCAGCTTTAGTAGGGGCAAAGCTACACAAAGCCCTTGGCAGCCGCGGTTGTATCTTTGAAGGCCCAGGATACCGCTAGCCAATAAAAGGCCTCCCAAGGCCAGCCAACTAGCCTAGCCAGCTTGCGCCAGCAAGCGTATCCGCGCAATCCGTTAAATCCGTTAAATCTGCGGTTTATGTTTGATAACCTCTCCTCCAAGCTCGATAAAGCCATCAAAACCCTCAAGGGTCAGGGCTCTATCTCTGAAATCAACGTTGCCACGACCGTTAAGGAAATCCGGCGGGCGCTGGTTGATGCCGACGTTAACTACAAGGTTGCCAAGGAGGTAACCGACAAGATTAAAGACGAGGCGATGGGCCGCGACGTACTCACGACCGTGTCGCCGGGCCAGCTCATGGTCAAAATCGTCTACGATGAGCTGACCCAGCTCATGGGCGGCGAAAAGCAGGATATCGTCATCAAGGGCGACCCGGCCGTGGTGCTGCTCTCGGGCCTGCAAGGCTCGGGCAAAACGACTTTCGCCGGCAAGCTGGCCAGCTTTATCAAGAAGCAGAACCGCAACGTGCTGCTGGTAGCCTGCGACGTGTACCGCCCCGCTGCTATCGACCAGCTCAAAGTGCTAGGGGAGCAAATTGGCGTAGAAGTGTACTCGGAGCCGGAAAACAAAAATCCGGTCGAGATTTCGCAGAATGCCATTGCCTTCGCCAAGAAGAACAACAAGAAAGTAGTCATCATCGACACCGCCGGCCGCCTGGCCGTGGACGAGCAGATGATGCGTGAAATCGAGGCCGTTAAAAAGGCCATCAACCCCAGCGAAACGCTGTTCGTGGTGGACTCGATGACCGGCCAGGACGCCGTGAACACCGCCAAAACCTTCAACGACCGTCTCGACTTCGACGGCGTGGTGCTTACCAAACTTGACGGTGACAGCCGCGGCGGCGCGGCCCTCTCCATCCGGGCGGTGGTCGAGAAGCCCATCAAGTTCATCTCTACGGGCGAGAAAATGGAGGCGCTCGACCTCTTCTACCCCGACCGCATGGCCCAGCGCATCCTGGGCATGGGCGACGTGATCTCGCTCGTGGAGCGCGCCCAGCAGCAGTTCGACGAGGACGAGGCCAAGCGCATCAACGCCAAGATTCGCAAAAACCAGTTCGACTTCAACGACTTCCTCGGCCAGCTCGAGCAAATCAAGAAGATGGGCAACCTGAAGGACCTCGTGGGCATGATTCCCGGCGCGGCCAAAATGATGAAGGACGTCGAAATCGACGACGATGCTTTCAAGCCTGTTGAGTCTATTATCAAGAGCATGACCAAGCAGGAGCGGGCCCAGCCTGACCTCATCAACGGCTCGCGCCGCCGCCGCCTGGCCGCCGGCTCGGGCACCGATATCCAGCAGGTAAATGCCCTCATGAAGCAATTTGAGGACATGCGCAAGATGATGCGCACCATGAATAAAATGAGCCAGACCAAAGGCGGCATGGCCCAGATGGCTAAAATGATGGGCGGCATGAAAGGCGGCATCCCCGGCATGGGCCGCCGCTAGCCCCACCGGCCCGCTATAAGCCAAAAAGAAACCCTAGCCGCGCCAGCGGCTAGGTTTCTTTTTACTTGGTAATCAAGATGCGCGGAATATCTTTTTCCCGCAGGTCAATATCGGCCGGCGTATGCTGCTTTAGGAATTCATCGAAGCAAATACTGCGGCGGCCTTTGAACCGCATTTGTGAGTCTTCAATAATTACTACATTGCCGAAAGTGCCAAACTCTTTATCTTCTCTAGTTAGCGTTTGATTAATTCCCAAGTCAGGCTTATTGTCGATATTGGCGTACACCAATTGGCCCTGATTATTTGGGGCCTCCTGGAAATACAAAACTGTGCCTTCAATGTGGCCGTCGCATGCGTCGGAACAACTACTGCTTACTAAGCTAGTAAGTAGGAAAATAAATGCTACAAGAACTTTTTTACTATGCACAATCAATGTGTAAAATAATAGTAGGTCTATCAAGAAAGGCTAAGACTGAACTAAAGAGCCTAGATGGTTTCGTAGTTCATCTATATCTACTTTGAATCCACCTGAAAAAGGATGTTTTCCAGGCTGACCGATAATTCCGTCGTATTGATAATTTAGCTGATTAGCCATCAAAATATAATGAAAAGGAAAATAGTCCGATGGTGGAAATATTTCTAATAAACCTAATTGCTTTTTACCTCGGAATAACATGTTAGTTAAGCCAGCCCCATGGATTGCTACTACATAACGGGCTTGGCCCATGAGTTGGATTTGCTGAGGTAATAATAACTCATCAAAATCAATTGATTCAAAACCAAATTCTTTACATAGAGATTCAACTTCATTATTGTTCTCGATAAATCGTAATCGTTTGGGATTTCTAGTTATAAATAATCTTCGTTCTGTTGAGGCAGATAGTGTAGTGTTGTCTTCAGGGCGAACCAAATCTAAAATGCGAGAATAATAATGTGGGGTATGCGTAAGCGGTTTGCAGAAGTATGTTCGTTTGCTGCGTATATATTGCTTGTCTTGTATCACCCACTTTCGTTGACCTAAATATGAATGGCTTAAAAAATACTGAAAATATTTTTTATCGTATAAAGATTTACTTATAAGAATTGGTATATCTGTTGATAGATTGAGGGTGTCTTGTAAAAAAAATAATTTAGCCAACACATCATTATAAAAGTGATAATAATTTTCTTCTCCAGTGTCACGGAGAGATATCAGTTCTTCATATTCTTCTAAATCAGCGTTATTGATGAATTTCGATTTGAGTTCAGGTTTACCCAAATAGCTAACTCTGCTAAATCCAAGTGACGCATAAATAAGTTTTTTGTTAGTAGATATTGCCCATCCATAACGAGGTTCAATTATACAGGTGTCTTTATAAATAAGTAAGTATTCATCCTGAGTCCAGTTGTAGTTGTCTACCGTAAACTGCTCTTTAAGCCGAGGAACTAGATGTGTAGAATTTATAGTATACAGACGAAATGGGTATTCATTACGCTGTATAGAAAAGTCCTTATGCGGTATTCGTTCTTCTGGAAATAGAACAACATCTAAAGTAGCTATACGTACTTTATTGACCTTAAGCTGTGCTGCTTGTAGTAGGGGAATGGGGAATATTTTTTTAAGTAGGTTTTTAATCGGTTTCGACATAGCCAAATGAAAATAGTAAAAAGCTCAAGAAGAGATAGGGTAGCTCTATGAAGTAGAATGTAGTTTAAGTATTAAAAAAAGCGTACACTTTTTTCTTATTATACTCACTATTTAATAATTGCATGAAATATATTACAAATAGTTAAGTTAGCGTTGCGTAATTACTTTGCGCAACGCTAACTTAAGTGCTTAAGATGGATACTATAAACTATTTACACCACTGAAAAATCAAACGACTCCAAAAACTTGGTCGTGAAATTACCGGCTTTGAAATCCTCGCTGTCCATCAACGCCAGGTGAAAGGGAATGGTCGTTTTCACGCCTTCCACTACAAATTCGCTCAGGGCACGCTTCATTTTTACGATGCACTCCTCGCGGGTTTGGGCCACGGTGATGAGCTTGGCAATCATGGAGTCGTAGTTAGGCGGAATCTGGTAGCCCGCATACACATGGGTATCGACGCGCACGCCGTGGCCGCCGGGGATATGTAGCGTAGTGATGCGGCCCGGTGCCGGGCGGAAGCCGTTGCGCGGATCCTCGGCATTGATACGGCACTCCATGGCGTGCATCTTCGGGAAGTAGTTTTTGCCCGAAATCGGGATGCCCGCCGCTACCTTGATTTGCTCTTTAATGAGGTCATAGTTAATAATTTCCTCGGTCACCGGGTGCTCTACCTGGATGCGGGTATTCATTTCCATGAAGTAGAAGTCGCGGTTGGCATCGACCAGGAACTCAATGGTGCCCACGCCTTCATAGCCAATGGCCGAGGCGCCGGCGATGGCCGCCGCGCCCATGCGCTCGCGCAGGTCGTCGGTCATGAAGGGGCTGGGGGCCTCTTCCACGAGCTTCTGGTGGCGGCGCTGGATGGAGCAGTCGCGCTCCGAAAGGTGGCACACGTGGCCAAACTGGTCGCCCACAATCTGCACCTCAATGTGGCGGGGCTCCACCACAAATTTCTCCAGGTACATGCCGTCGTTGCCGAAGGCCGCCTTGGATTCCGTGCGGGCATCGTCCCAGGCTTTCTGAAACTCGTCGTCGCCGTGGATGATGCGCATACCGCGCCCGCCACCGCCGGCCGTAGCCTTGATGATAACGGGGTATTTAATCTCGTTGGCAATTTTTTTGCCCTGCTCCACCGATTCGAGCAAGCCCACCGAGCCGGGTACTACCGGTACGCCAGCTTTAATCATGGTCGCCTTAGCCGTGGCCTTATCGCCCATCTGGTTTATCATCTCGGGCGACGCACCGATGAATTTGATGCCGTTCTCGGCGCAGATGCGCGAAAATTCGGCATTCTCGCTCAGGAAGCCGTAGCCGGGGTGAATGGCGTCGGCGTTGGTAATCTCGGCCGCCGCGATAAGCGTGGGGATGTTGAGGTAGCTATCGCGGCTAGCGGGCGGGCCGATGCACACAGCCTCGTCGGCAAAGCGTACGTGCAGGCTTTCCTTGTCGGCGGTCGAGTACACGGCCACCGTTTTGATGCCCATTTCGCGGCAGGTACGAATAACGCGTAGGGCAATTTCGCCCCGGTTGGCAATCAGGATTTTATTGAACATGGGTAGGAGGGGCGGGCGAAAGCAGTTACCCTAAAACCTATCATCCTGAGCTTGCGAAGGACCTTATCACGGCTGGCAACGTCAGGATTTACGTAATCCAACGGCTTGTTTTAGCGTGATAGGGTCCTTCGCAAGCTCAGGATGATAGATAAAAGAAAGAGGATAGCGAATGTAAAATCAACTACTCAATGAGAAACAGCGGCTGGTCGTACTCAACCGGCGTAGCATTCTCCACGAGCACCTTCACGATGCGGCCCGATTGCTCGGCCTCAATCTCGTTGAAAAGCTTCATGGCCTCGATGATGCAGATAACCTGGCCTTTCTCCACCATGTCGCCCACTTGTACAAAAACGGGCGCATCGGGGCCACTGCTGCGGTAAAAAGTACCAATCATCGGCGATTTTAGCGCCGTGTGGCTGGCGCTGGGGGCTGCTTCACTGGCTGGGGCGGCGGAAACAGCGCTAGAGGCCGGAGCAGGGCTAGCGGCCGGGGCTGCCTGCGGCTGCGGGGCCGGCGCGGCCATCGGCGCGGTGCTCATGCTTACTACTTGCTTGGTATTGGGCTCGCGCTGCACCGAGATTTTAAACTCTTCGGTTTCAATATTTACCTTATTGAGGCCCGACTTGGCAATGAAGTCGAGCAGTTCCTGGAGTTCTTTGGCTTTCATGGCGGCGTCCTTTTTGGGCGGGTTTTTGGATGATTCTTTCGACATCGGAGAATAAAGTAGCGTGGGCTATGCGAGTCCGCAGGGAGCAGTAAGCTGCACGCGCAGACTCACAGAGGCCACGCTACTACTTACTTAACGCGCTCTACGTACGAGTAGTCGCTGGTTTTGATGCGAATCTTGGTATCGGTGTCGATGAATAGCGGCACCTGAATGCGGGCGCCAGTCTCGACCGTAGCGGGCTTCAGCGTGTTGGTAGCGGTATCGCCGCGTAGGCCGGGCTCGGTGTAAGTTACCATGAGGTCCACGGTGGTGGGCAGTTCGGCGGTGAGGGGCTGCTCGGTTTCGGCGTGCATCAGGATGGTCACGGCCTGGCCTTCCTTCATCAGGTCAGCGAAAGGCACCATTGCCTCGGGCAACACAATTTGCTCAAACGAGTCATTGTCCATGAACGTGTAGCCGTAGTCGTCCTTGTACAGGTACTGGTGCGGGCGCTGCTCCACGCGGGCCGTCTCTACTTTGACCCCGGCGTTGAAGGTGTTATCTAATACCCGGCCAGTCTTGATATTACGCAACTTGGTGCGCACAAAAGCGGGGCCTTTGCCGGGCTTAACGTGTTGAAATTCGGTGATAACGTGCAGGTCGTTGTTGTACATCAACACAAGACCATTGCGGAAGTCGGCGGTGGTTGCCATTGCTGGTTAATTAGGAGTTATGAATTGAGAATTATGGATTGAGTCAACGAATTATGAAGCAACCTACTGGCAATTCATAATTTTTAATCCATAATTTCACTAAGAGTTGTACGCCCATTTTACGTGTATAGCGCCCCACGTAAAACCGCCGCCAAAGGCTGCCAGAATCAGGTTGTCGCCCTGGTGAAGCTGCTTCTCGAAGTCCCAGAGGCAGAGCGGAATGGTGGCGCTGGTAGTGTTGCCGTAACGCTGAATATTGAGCATCACCTTTTCGGGGCCCACGCCCATGCGGTGGGCGGTAGCGTCGATGATGCGCTTGTTGGCTTGGTGAGGCACCAGCCAGGCAATATCGTCGTGGCTCAGGTGCTGGCGGGCCATTACCTGAGCGGCCACATCGGCCATGCTTTTCACGGCAAATTTGAAAACCGTGGCGCCCTCCTGGTAGATAAAATGCTCTTTGTTGGCAATGGTTTCGACCGAAGGGGGGCGGCGGCTGCCGCCGGCTTTCTGGTGCAGGTAGGGCTCGCCGCTGCCATCGGCACACAGCGCCTGGTCGAGCACGCCATAACCCTCGGTACTGGGCTCCAAGAGGACGGCCGCCGCCCCGTCGCCGAAGAGAATGCAATTGGCCCGGTCGGTATAATCCACGATGGACGACATTTTGTCGGCACCCACCACGATTACCTTTTTGTACATCCCGCCCTGAATGAACTGTGCGCCCGTGGCTAGGGCATACAGAAAGCTCGAGCACGCCGCGTTCATATCATAGCTGAACGCCTTGGTAATGCCGCAGCCATTCGAGATGATGTTGGCCGTAGCCGGAAAAAGCATATCGGGCGTTACGGTAGCGCAGATGAGCAGGTCGACCTCTTCGGGGCGGGTACTGGTTTTTTCCAGCAACTGCTGCACCGCCTTGATGCCCATTACGGAGCTACCCTGGTCCTTGCCCTTCAGAATGCGGCGCTCCTTAATGCCGGTGCGCGTAGTTATCCATTCGTCGGTGGTATCGACCAGGGTTGTAAGCTCCTCGTTGGTGAGCACGTAGTCGGGCACGTAGCCTCCTACTCCGGTGATGGCAGCGGTAATCTTCATGAGCGCAAAGGTGCGTTCCAAACGCAAAAAAGCCCGGCGGCTAGCCTGGCATTTTGCCCTAGGATTTGAAAGAGTCTTTGATTTGGTCCACGATGCCGGACTGCGCCATCTGGTAGCCCTGCATCAGCATGTTACAGATGGCTAGCGGCGTGCTTACCCCGTGGCCGATAATGGCGTTGTCGTTGATACCCAGAATGGGCGAACCGCCAATGGTTTCGTAGTTTACTTTCTCAAAGAATTCGTCGTTAAGGTTGCGCGCTACCATAATGTCGTACATCGACTCGGCCATTTTGAGCATCACGTTGCCCACGTAGCCATCGCACACAATTACGTCGGCCTTGTCGTTGAACAAGTCGCGGCCTTCGATGTTGCCGATAAAATGCACGTGCGGGTTGACCTTGAATAGCTGGTGCGCCGCCTGGGTAGTCACCGTGCCCTTGCCTTCCTCTTCACCCAGGCTCATGAGGCCCACTTTGGGCCGCTCGATGCCCAGCACATAGTGCGCGTAGAGCGACCCTAGCTCGCCAAACTGCTCCAGCATTTCGGGCTTGCAGTCAGCGTTGGCGCCCACATCAACTAGAATACCATAGCCACCGGCCAACTTGGGCACAAAGTTGGCAATGGCCGGGCGCAGCACGCCGGGCACAGTTTTCACCGTGAACATGGCGCCCACGAGCATCGCCCCAGTGTTGCCGGCCGAGCAAAAGGCATCCACCTCGCCACTGTGCAGCAGGCGGTAGCCCACGGCAATGCTGCTATCCTGTTTCTGCTGGAAGGCCTTGGTAGGGTGCTCACCCATTTCGATAACCTGGGAGGCAGGCACTATTTCGAGCGTGGTGGCGCTAGGGCCGTGCTCAAGCAGCAGGGGGCGGATTTCAGCTTCGGAGCCGATGAGGACAACCTGGGCTTTGCCGGCTAGGCGCTGGGCGGCCAGCACGGCACCGGCCACGGCGGCCTGGGGGGCAAAGTCGCCGCCCATAGCGTCGAGGGCTATTTTCATGAACGCGGATAAAGTAGAGAGTCAGCCATAAAAGCGCGGGGCGCGAAACCAAACCGGGCCGGACTGCCAATCTCAAAAGAGCAGTCCGGCCCGATGGTACCGCGAAATAACAACGCTTTCGGCTATTCTTCGTCCGAGTCCGTGTCGCCAGCAGTGGCCGGAGCGGCTACCGAGGTGTAATTTTTGATGGCTAGCTGGCCATTGTGATACAAATCACCGTCGACAACATAAGCTTTGTGGCGCAGGTGCAGCTCACCCGTGTTGGGGCAGATGGTCACGGCCTTAGGGGTCAGCTTGTAGTGGCTGCGACGCTTGTCGCGGGTGGCGGAGGAGGTCCGGCGCTTAGGATGTGCCATGGTCTTGGTAGGGGGAAATTAAGAGTTAGGAATTAGGAATGATGAATTAGCACAGGGTCCTAATTCAGGTTTTTGAGGGCCGCCCAACGCGGGTCGGCTGGCTCGTCATCGTCCGGGCCCTCGCCTTGCGGGCGGGTCGAGAAAATGAGCTTAGTGGTAGCGTCGGGGTCATCGTCGGCTTCGTTCTGGAAGCGCGGGTGCAGCTTTTTCATCGGCAGCGCCAGGCCGATATAGTCGTATAAGTGCTGAGCAATATCGAGCGAGAGCGTTTCGGGCGTGATTTGCAGCACATCGTCGTCCAGCTCCTTGGCCTCATCGCTGTAACGCACTAGCAGCGTGTTGGTCACGTCCAGCGGGTGGTCGTACTCATCAAGGCTGCGGTCGCAGGTGAGGCGCACAGTGCCCTTAATGTGCGAGTTTATGGTAATGACACGCTCCGTTTTAATGAGCGTGATATTCGCGTGCAGGTTGCCGTCGGCAATAAACTCGCCTTGGGGGTCGAACTGCTCGAAGAACGCGCGGTCTAGCTCAAACGCAAACTGGTGCGTCTTGAGCGAGAGCCGGGCGATGGGCAATTCAAATTGCGGGTCTTTTTTCACGGTTAGCCGAATAACGGGGGGCAAAGGTACGGGTTTAAGTTGGCTTTATCAAGCCAATCGGGGGCTAGCGGTTCAGTCTCAGCTTGTTTTTGAAGCTAAGCCGAGACTGGCTAGGCCTTGCGCGGGTCGGCAGCTGCCAGTTGGCGGGCGCGCACCACGTCGCAGGCCAGGTACACGGCCGCCCTAAACGATGCCGCATCGGCCACAAACTTGCCCGCAATGCCGTAGGCTGTGCCGTGGTCGGGCGAGGTGCGCACCACCGAAAGGCCAGCCGTGAAGTTTACGCCCTGCTCAAAAGCCATGAGTTTGAAGGGAATCAACCCCTGGTCGTGGTAGAGCGAAAGCGTGGCGTCGAACTGCCGAAACTGGCCGGTGCCGAAGTAGCCATCGGCCGGGTAGGGACCGAAAACGAGGTGACCATCGTGCTCAAACTGCCGGATAACGGGCGTTACTACGTCACTTTCCTCGCGGCCCAGCAGGCCATTTTCACCGGCGTGGGGGTTGAGGCCCAGTACGGCGATTTTGGGCTTAATAATGCCGAAATCCTGCTGCAACGACTTGAGCAAGAGTTTGATTTTGGTGCGCAGTAAATCGCCGGTGAGGCGCGCCGATACATCTTTGAGCGGAATGTGCCCAGTAGCGGTAGCCACGCGCAGCTGCTGGTCCTCATCGACCAGGAACATCAGGTTGTTGGCCGCGCCGAAGTAGCTAGCCAGAAATTCGGTGTGGCCCGGGAAGCGGAAATCGTCGGCCTGGGTATTTTCCTTGCTGATGGGCGCCGTCACGATGGCATCGAGCAGGCCCGCCTTGAGGTCACGAGCGGCGGCTAGCAGGCTTTCGCGGGCGGCCTGGCCGCTGGCGGGCGAGGGCTGGCCGGGCGTGAGGTGGAAATCCTCCTCCCAGCAGGTCACGGCGTTGAGGCGGCCGGGCGCAATATCGGCCGCGTCGCGCAGCTGGCGAAAGGTGAGCGGCTCCTCGTTTTTCTCAACCGGAAAATCGTCGAACAGCGCTGTAGCTGTGCCGTACACCACGGGCGTACACTGCTGGAGCAGGCGCTCATCGCGCAGCGTCTTATAAATGACTTCGGGGCCGATGCCGGCTAGGTCGCCTACCGAAAAGCCGAGGCGGGGAAGGGTTTTAGGCATTAGTTAGTACGCAACTAGGCTGTCATGCAGAGCGCAGCGAAGCATCTCGCTCGCACCGTTGCTGACGTAAGGATTTACTGCGCCCTGCGAGATGCTTCGCTGCGCTCGGCATGACAAACGATTTTTAGGCCAGCTGCTTGGTGAGGAACTCATACAACAGCCGCACGCCGGTGCCAGTGCCACCCTTGCCGCGATAGCCGTCAGGGGCAGTTAAGTAAGCGGGGCCGGCAATGTCGAGGTGCAGCCAGGGCGTGCCCTCAATGAAGCGCTCCAAGAATTTGGCGGCCGAGATATGGCCGGCGTCGCCTTTGCCGAGGTTCGAAAGGTCGGCAATGTCCGATTTCATGTGGTCGGCGTAGTCGTCCCAAAGCGGAAACTCAACCAGGCGCTCGTGTACGCGGTGGGCAGCAGCTAGCAGCTGGGCGGTGGTTTCGGGAGCAGCGGTACCCATAACGGCCGCGCCCTCCGTGCCGATGGCGCGCACGGCCGCGCCGGTGAGCGTGGCTAAGTCAATCACCAATTCGGGGTGGTACTTTTTAGCGAAGCTGAGGGCATCAGCCAGCAGCAGGCGGCCTTCGGCGTCGGTATTCTTCACTTCGACTGTGAGGCCCGAGTGCATGGTGAGCACGTCGCCGGGCACGTAGGCTAGCCCGCCGGGGCGGTTGTCGGTGGCCGGTACCAGGCCAATAACGTGCAGCGGCACGTTGTTCTTGGCCAGGGCATATAGCACCCCACCCACAGCCGCGCCGCCGGCCATGTCGCACTTCATCATGTCCATGCTGTTGGGCGTGGGCTTGAGGCTGAGGCCGCCGGTGTCGTAGACCACCCCTTTGCCTACTAGCACGTATGGCTTGTCATTTTTGGCGCCTTCAGGCTTCCACTCCAGGATGCTAAAGGTGGGCGGCTCGGGCGAGCCGAGGTTCACGGCCAGCAGGCCACCCATGCGCAGGCTCTCAATTTTGGCAAAATCGAGAATCTCGGTGGTGTAGCCGGCCTGGTCGCCAGCCTCGGCCAAGCGGTCGGCAAATTGCTGGGCGTTGAGCTTGTTGAGCGGCATATTGACGAGGTCGCGGGCAAAGGCCACGCCGTCGAGCACATGCTGTAGCTCGGTAGCTTGGGCTTCGGTGGCGGCGTCGCCCACTAGCGTAATGGTGGCTAGCGGGGCGGCCTGGCGCGATTTCTCATCCGTTTTGTAGCCCTCAAACTCGTAGGCGGCCAAGAACAAGCCCTCGGCCAAGGCTAGCCCGGCGCCAGCAGTTTCGCTGAGATTTTGAATAAAAACTTCGGCCGTTTTCTCTTTTTTAAGGGCGGCTTGCAGTTGGTGGCCAGCCTTGCGCAGGGCTTCGAGCTGGAGGTCGGGGCTAGCCTTCTTTTCGAGCACTACAAAATAATGCTGGTGCGAAAAGTGGTTGAGGCTGACGAATTTCCGCTCGGCAGCCAAGGCACTGTCGACGTAGGTGCGAGCCGCGGCGGGCAGGTCGGTAGCGGCAGCCTGGGGGAGGCTGGTAGCGCCGAGCGGCAGCACAAATACCTGGGTAGACTGGGCCGGCGCGGTAGCGGCGTGGGCAAGTGTGAGGGACATAGTCGGGGTAGGAGAGGCGTAACTTTGGCGTGAAGGTATTGTAAAACGGAGTGGCACTCCGTTTTAGCGTCAGGCCCGCCCCACTGAGAAACGGAGTGCCACTTCGTTTTACATGCACCATGCTACTTCGCAAAACGCTCCTGTTTCTGTTGCCCTTGCTTGGTGCCTCGTCGCTAGCCTCGGCCCAGCTAATGCAGCCCAAAGCTGCTTTTACCCGCGCCGACTCGCTGCGCGGCGGGCAGCCGGCCGAGCGCACCTGCTACGACATCAACTACTACCACCTCGATGTGAAGCTCGACGTGGCCAACAAGTCGATTAATGGCTCCAACCTATTTCGCTTTACGGCTACGCGCGACTTTACGCGGCTGCAATTCGACCTGTTTGCCAACCTCTCGGTAGATAAGGTGACGTATCGCGGCCGGCCGCTAGCCTTCACCCGCGAAGCCAACGCGGTATTCGTCACTTTTCCGCAGGCCATCAAGCAAGGCACGCGCGATGAGTTTACGGTAACGTATTCGGGCCAGCCCACGGTGGCTAAAAAAGCGCCCTGGGACGGCGGCATGGTTTTTACGCAGGATAGCCAGGGCCAACCTTTCGTAGCCACGGCCTGCCAGGGCGTGGGCGCCAGCATCTGGTGGCCCTGCAAAGACCAGCAGGCCGATGAGGTCGATAGCATGCTCATCAGCATTGCCGTGCCGCAGGGCCTCAAAGATGTGAGCAACGGCCGCCTGCGCGGCACCAAGAAGCTGGCTGGCGGCTACACCCGCTACGACTGGGCCGTGGCTAGCCCCATCAACAACTACGATGTGGCCCTGAACGTGGCCAACTACGCCCATTTCAGCGACGTGTACCAGGGCGAAAGCGGCCCGCTGACGCTCGACTACTGGGTGCTGCCCGAGAACTTGGAGAAGGCTAAAAAACAGTTCACGGCCAATGTCAAGCCTATGCTCAAGAGCATGGAATACTGGTTTGGGCCCTACCCGTGGTACCAGGATGGCTATAAGCTGGTAGAAGCCCCGCATTTGGGCATGGAGCACCAAAGTGCCGTGGCCTACGGCAACAAATTTCAGAATGGCTACCTAGGGCGCGACCGCTCGAACACCGGCTGGGGCGATAAGTTCGACTTCATCATCATCCACGAAAGCGGCCACGAGTGGTTTGGCAACAACATCACCACCAAGGACATCGCCGATATGTGGGTGCACGAAAGCTTCACCTGCTACTCGGAAGGCCTGTTTGTAGAAACCCAGTACGGCAAGCAGGCGGGGCAAGAGTACCTCCATGGCCAGCGCCGCAACATCCAGAACGATGGCCCCATCATTGGCCCCTACGGGGTGAATAAGGAGGGCTCGGGCGATATGTACGACAAGGGTGCGAGCATGCTTAATATGCTGCGCACAGCGCTAAATGACGATGCCAAATGGCGCGATATTTTGCGCGGCTTGGGCAAAACGTTCTACCACCAAACCGTAACTGGCCAGCAGGTTATCGACTACATCAACCGCGAGTCGGGCCACGATTTTAGCAAAGTGTTCGCCCAGTACCTGCAACATGCCGAGCTGCCCGTGCTGGAGATGCGCCTCGAAAAAGGCCAGCTGCTGGGCCGCTGGGTAGCCTCGGTGCCGGGCTTCGACCTGCCCGTGCGCCTGCGCCTGAAAGGCGGCGAGTATAAACTGCTGACGCCGACTACCAAATGGGCTGCCCTCGACCTGCCCGGCGCCACGCGCGATAATGTGGAGGTCGATACGTTTAACTACTACGGCGGCGTGCTGATGGACTAGCCCCGACCTTTGTCCTTTACTCAACTGACTCCCGCCCGTGGCCTATCCCGCCGTTCGCCCCAAAAAACACCTCGGCCAACATTTTCTGGACGACCCCAATATTGCCCGCCGCATTGTGGAGAGCCTGCGCCTGCCCGAGGGCGTGCACGAGGTGCTCGAAATCGGCCCCGGTATGGGTGTGCTCACGCAGTACCTGCTCGAAAACAAGACGTACCAAACCAGCGTGGTTGAGATTGATACCGAGTCGGTCGCCTACCTCACCCAGCACTACCCGGCGCTAGCCCCGCGCATCTACGCCACCGACTTTCTGCGGCAGGATTTGGAGCAGATGTTCCCCGGCCAGCCGCTGGCCATTGTCGGCAACTTTCCCTACAATATCAGCACCCAGATATTCTTCCAGGTGCTCGACAGCCGCCAGCAGGTGCGCGAGGTAGTGGGCATGCTGCAAAAAGAAGTGGCCGAGCGCCTGGCCGAGCCACCCGGCTCCAAAACCTACGGCATCCTGAGCGTGCTCCTGCAAGCTTACTACGACATCGAATACCTGTTTACGGTGCCCGCCCACGTGTTTGTGCCGCCGCCCAAGGTCGAGTCGGCCGTGGTGCGCCTCACCCGCAACGCCACCGAGCAACTGGACTGCAACGAGAAGTTATTCTTTCGCGTGGTGAAGCAGGCGTTTTCAACCCGCCGCAAAACCCTGCGCAACGCCTTAAAGCCGCTAGGCATGTCTACCGAGACGATGGCCGCCGAAATTTTCGACAAGCGCGCCGAACAATTGGGCGTGAGCGATTTTGTACTGCTGACTAATCTGGTAGCGGCGGCTGGTAGTGAGCGCTAGGCCCTGCCTGCGAGCGGTAAGCTGGCTATTGCTGCTACCGCTTGCACTGGCCGTATCCGGCTGCTTCTGGGGCGACGAATCGGTAACCCGGCAGGTAACAGGCAATTATTATTTGAACGGCGTATCGGATGAAGATTCTTGGTATCTGCATTTCAATGATGAGGAATGGGGCCTAGCTGATGCCCTTATTAATAATAAAATTGCGGAGGCTGGTTTCAATAAGAAATGCATTGTACTGCGAGCCGCTAGTACTAGCCCTCAATTCTATATCGTTCCGCTAGGCAAGGTATCAGTTGTGGAAAGCCGAGTTTATGTTGTCCCATTGAGCGAATTAAGCAAAGTAGTGGACCCTGATAGCCGGGAAGCAGCCCGAAATAAAATTATCGGTCCTTTGTCTAGAGCAGAATTTCAAGCCAAAGTGCGACAGTTGAATAACGGCGCGCTAGTGCCGTTTAACCCTGACATAACTGCTTTCTGACTGCATGACCAGACTGCCGCCGCTCTGCGCCCTGCTTTTGCTAGCCGGCCTCCCGGCCGGGCGGGGCGCGGAGTTCAGCGGCTGCATTGTGTATGAGAGTGAATACCAAACGCTAGCAGGCGAAACGCTGTACTTCGCCGTGAAGCCGAAGAGCTGGTTCTACATTCAGGGCAACAACTACAAGCTCTACGACCGCAACAAGCAGCTAGCCGAGCTGTACCTCGGCGACACCAATGCCTTGTACACCTTTGCCAAGGGGCAAGCCCGGCAGGTAGCCGATACTGCCCGCCGCCCGGCGCCGGCTAGCCTCACCTGCCTGCCCACCACGGCCACCATTTTGGGCTACCGCTGCCACGTGCTGCAACTAGTAGAGGGGCGGGTATCGACTTTGGTTTTCTATGCACCCGAGCTGCGGGTCAACGTCGCTGATTTCAGCCGCAGCCCGGCGTATGGGTGGTACCAGCTACTGCAAGCCACCGATGGCGCGCTACCGCTGCGCACTATCACCGTAGATACCCAGCACGACGTTACCGCCACGCGCGAAGCCATCTCGGTAGAGCCCCTGGGGCTGTTGGCTACCGAATTTACGACGACCGCCCCGGCGCGGTAACTTTTTGCCTTATGTCCCTTTGCCTGATAATCGACGATATGCACCCCTCCCTATTGCCGATGCTAGCCAGCATCGGCATCGAGGGCGACTACCAACCCAAGCTCACCCCGGCCGACGTGCCCGCCGCCCTCGCCGCTAGGCCCTACGTGGGCCTGATGGTGCGCAGCAAGATGCGCATCACGGCCAGCCTGCTGGCCCACGGCCCGCACTTGCGCTACGTGGCCCGCGCTGGCGCTGGCGTCGATAACATCGACGTGGAAGCCCTGGCGGCGGCCGGCGTGGTGCTCGTGAATGCCCCCGAGGGCAACCGTGACGCGGTGGGCGAGTTTGCCACCGGCCAGCTGCTAGCCCTGCTGCGCCACACCGTGCGCGCCGATGCCGAGGTGCGCCGCGCCGAGTGGCACCGCGAAGCCAACCGCGGCGAGGAGCTGGGCACCAAAACCGTGGGCATCATCGGCTACGGGCACATGGGCCGCGCCTTTGCCCGGCGCTTGCAGGGGTTTGGCTGCACCGTGCTGGCCTATGACAATGACCCCACCGTAGCCACCGACGGCCACGCTGAGTTGGTACCCCTAGCCGAGCTGCAAGCCCGGGCCGAAGTGCTGAGCCTGCACTTTCCCTACTCCGAAGCCAACCATCAGTTTGTGAATGAGGGCTTTCTGGCTGGCTTCGCGCACCGCGTTTACTTCGTGAATACGGCTAGGGGCGAGGTCGTGGATCAGGCCGCCCTGGTGGCTAGGCTGCAAAGCGGCGCCATACGCGGCGCGGTGCTCGATGTGCTCGACAACGAGAAGCTCGCTACCCTCACGCCCGCTCAGCAGGCCACCTACGACTACCTGCGCGCCGCCCCCCACGTGCTGCTCTCGCCCCACATTGGCGGCTGGACGCACCAGAGCTACCAGCGCATCAACGAGGTGCTGGTGGCCAAGATTGAGGCGTTGGGGCTGGAGGCCTGAGGCCAACTGGTTTGGCTGGCCTCAGCAGGCTGGCCGCACGGTTGCCAGCCGCCAAAGCTTGGCGCCGGCCGGTTTTAGTGTATCTTTGCCTTACCAATGGGGGAGAACGGCTGGCCGATGTGCCAGCCGTTCTCTTTCTTTTTTACCTGACCCACCCGCTACGCGAACAGTTCTGCATTTTCTTATGGCTACTATTAATTATTACACCCCCGAGGGCCTGCAAAAGCTGAAAGACGAACTCCAGGACCTCAAAGTCCGGGGCCGGGCCAAAGCGGCCGAAGACCTGCGCGAAGCCCGCGATAAAGGCGACCTGAGCGAGAACGCCGAATACGACGCTGCCAAGGATGCCCAGGGCCTGCTCGAACTCAAGATAGCGAAGCTCGAAGAGGTGCTGGGCAATGCCCGCGTTCTCGACGAAACCAACATGGACTTCACGAAAGTGCTTATTCAGAGCAAGGTGAAGCTGAAAAACCTGAAAAATAACATGGTGCTCGACTACCTGCTGGTGGCCGAGGAAGAAGCCAACCTGGCCGCCGGCAAAATCTCGGTAAAGTCGCCCATCGGCAAAGGCCTGCTGGGTAAATCAGCCGGCGACATGGCCGAAATCACAGTGCCCGCCGGCAAGCTCCAGTTCGAAATTCTCGAAGTAGGCCGCTAGGGCAGCGTGGTAGGCGTTAGGTCTGCCATAAAACACGGCACCGGCACAAGAGGCAAGCCCCGAAAGGGCTTGCCTTATTTTTTGCGTTCTTTGCCCGGCGCCGGCCCATTGTCCGGCCAGCTAAAGCTTACTGCCCCTTCCTATGCCCTCTATTTTCTCGCGCATCATCGCGGGCGAGCTGCCCGCCTACAAAGTAGCCGAAGATGCTGACCACCTGGCTTTTCTCGATATAACGCCCCTGGTAGAAGGCCACACGCTGGTGATTCCGAAGAAGGAGGTTGATTACATTTTTGACCTTACGCCGCAGGCCCTGGCCGCCCTGCACGTGTTTGCCCAGCGCGTGGCCAAGGCCGTGCAAGCCGCCGTGCCCTGCAAGCGCATCGGCGTGGCCGTGATTGGGCTGGAAGTGCCGCACGCCCACATTCACCTCATCCCAATGAATAAGGTGGCGGATATGAATTTCGCCAACCCCAAAATCAAGGTGCCCGAGGCGCGGATGCAGGAGCTGGCCGCTGCCATTGCGGCCCAGGTGCCGGGCGGCAGTGGCCTGCCCGCCCCCGAAAACGCGGCCGCTAGCCCCGCCCCGGCCGCCGACCCCAACGACGCTACCCTGGCCCAGCTGCAAAAGCTGACGCAAGGCCTCCACTTCATCAGCGAGAGCGACGCGCCGCTGGCGGCCGTGAGCTACGCCGCCCCCACCGGCGACCTCAGAGACCAGCAGCTGCTGCAAGTGCTGGGCGAGCCCGCCGGTGCCAAAGTAGAGAAAGTCGAGCTGATTCCCTTCCTCAGTAACCACACCAATGATGAGGGCATGACGGGCAGCCTAGCCCTGGCTAACCGCTTCAAAGCCTTGCAGATGTATCTCAAGCAAGAGCTTGATGGCGTGCAGGTATACCGCGTTGGCACCGGCCCCAAAGTGCACGCCTACGCGCTGGGCCGCGACGTGGCCGGCCGCCTAGCTGGCTTCAGAACCGAGCTTACCGAAAGCTAGCCAGTAGCGCGAAGCGGAGGCTTCGCGCTACTTTATGCCGGCAGTTTGAGGTTTGATTCTTATTTTTTGTAGATGAAGTTATTGCATAAGGCGAGCTGCTTGGCTAGTCTTCTCCTGGCGCAAGGCGCCCTGGCCCAAACCATCGACCGGGCTGCCCAGGCGGCGCTGCCCACCGTGCAGCCCGCTGCCCTCGAAGCCCACGTGCGCTACCTGGCCGACGACCACCTGCGGGGCCGCTTGCCCGGCACGCCCGGCTACCAGCTGGCCGTGGACTACGTAACCAGCCAGCTCAAGCAAAACGGCGTGCAGCCGGCCGGCGATAAGGGTAGCTACACCCAGGCCGTGCGCCTGCGCCGCGCCTTCGTGGAGCCGGGGGCCACCGCGAGCCTCCAGGGGGCTAGCGGCGCGGCGCAGGCGCTGGCTGTGGGCCCGGCCATCACGTTTTACCCCAACCCCGGCCAAGCCGAAACGAGCGTGGCCAATGCGCCGCTCGTGTTTGCGGGCTACGGCATCTCGGCCCCCGAGCTGAAGTACGACGACTACGCCGGGCTCGACGTGAAGGGCAAGGTGGTCGTTATTACGCGGCAGCCCGCCAGGCAATTTGCTGATAATGAGCGCCAGTACTTTGCCGACTTGCGCACGGTACTCGAAACTGCGGCTCGCCACGGCGCAGTAGGCGTGCTGCTAGCCGCGGCCCACGCCGATACCAAGCTGCCCGAGTACCCGAAGGGACAGGTGAGCGCGCTGGCGCCCGATGGCCAGGTGGGCGTGTCGCGCAGCTACGCGCCGGGCTCGGCGCAGCTGGTGGGCAGCATCAGTCCGGCTACGTTGCAGCAGCTATTTGCCGGGGCTGGTCGCGATACAGGCCAAGTATTCAGCGACTTGCGCGGGGGTAAGGTGGCGCCGCTAGCCCTGGCGGCCCGCCTGAGTGCCCGCTATCGCAGCCGCTACCAGGATGTAGACAGCTACAATGTGGTGGGCAAAATTACTGGTTCCGATGCCAAGCTTAAGGGCGAGTACGTGGTGCACAGCGCCCACCTCGACCACCTGGGCGTGGGGCCAGCTATTAATGGCGATTCCATTTTCAACGGTGCGCACGACAATGCCACGGGCGTGGCTAGCGTGCTCGAAATCAGCAAGCTCTATTCGAAGCTGAAAACCAAGCCCCGGCGCTCGGTGCTGTTTGTGCTGATGACGGGCGAGGAAATGGGCCTGATTGGCTCGTCCTACTTCGCCAAATACCCGACCGTGCCCCAGCGCGCCCTGGTGGCCGACATCAATACTGATATGCCGACCATCATCGCGCCGCTGCTGGCCGTGGTGCCGCTCGGGGCCGACCACTCGTCCTTGATGCAGCCGGTGCAGGCGGCGGCCGATTACCTGAAACTCAGCATCGAGCCCGACCCCGAACCGACGCAAAATCGGTTTATTCGCAGCGACCAGTACAGCTTTGTGGTGCAGGGCGTGCCGGCGCTGCACATTAAGTACGGCAACAAAACGGCCGATGGCAAAAACAACCTCAGCGAAGCCGTGCAGAAATGGCGCGCCGTGACCTACCATAAGCAGCAGGACAACTTTGAAGGTGGCACCTTCGACTGGCAGGCGGGCGCGCAGTACGCGCGCCTCAACTTCCTCATCGGCTACCAGGTGGCGCAGGCCAGCCAGCGCCCGAGTTGGAACAAAGGCGACTTTTTCGGGGTGCGGTTTGGCAAATAGCGTGCAACGGTTGTGGCGATAGGGGGCTCTATTACTGAACTTTTACTGCTCATCTGCTCATGAAAAAATGCGTATTTCTGCTAGGCCTGTTCGCCGCCGGCTGCCGAAAGGATGACGACCTCGCGCCCGAGCCCAGGGCCGCCGATGAGTTTGAAATCGAAACCCAGGGCCGTAACCGCGACTGCGGCATCGCGCAAGTGTACGTGAAGGACGCGGCCCGGATGGAGCAACTGCTGGGCCGCGCCGCCTACGCGCCCATCTACCTGGCCGCGCAGCTCGACACGGCCCTGTGGGTGCGCACGCCGCGTACGCTGTACGTGCGGGTTCGCAAGCCCGAGCCGCGCGAGGCCGTGTTTTGCACCGCCATGGGGCCCGGCTACGCAATGTTTGTGGTCACGAGTGCCCGGCTCAAACCCTAAGGCAGCCAGAAAAAGCACCCCTAGTGCAACGCCCATAGCCAGGAGCAGTCTATGGAAAAGCCAGGGCGCGGTGCTCTGGCTTTTCGCTTTTCAACGCGCTTCCCGTGGTTCGTATCCTCCTGTTTTGCCTGGCACTGCTGGTCGCCGGGCCCGCCTTTGCCATTAAGCCACTGGCGCAATACTGGGCCCGGCCCGATACGCTGGGTTTAAAATACCAGAGCCTCACGCTCACTACCTCCGACCGCGTGCACCTGGCGGCCTGGCTGGTGGAGCCCTCGGCCGGCGCGCCCGACCAGCACACCACGATAGTAGTAGCCGGCGGCGACTCGGGCAACATGGCCTCGAACATCTTCACGGCGGCTACGCTGGCGGGGGCGGGCTACCGGGTGCTGCTGTTCGACTACCGGGGCTTCGGGCACAGCGACGCGTTTGCCATCAACCAGAACTACCTCTACTACCCCGAGTTTGCCACCGATGCGCGTGCGGCCCTGGCCGAGGCCCGGCGGCGCAGCCCCAGCCAGCGCGTGGGGCTCATGGGCTTCTCGATGGGCTCGCTGGTGGGCTCGGAGGCGGCGGCCACCACCCGCTGCGATTTTCTGGTGACGGTAGCTTACCCGGCTAGCCCGCAACACGTGGTGGCGCATTACCAGCGCATCCGCCCCGAGCGCCCCATCATCCTGCCCGCCGAGGCGGCCACCTATAGCCAGGTAGCCCCCAAGGTAAACTGCCCCTGGCTGTTCATTGCCGGTACCGATGACCAGGCTACGACCCTGGCCGATACCTTAGCCGTGGCCCACGCTGCTAGCCGCCGCCAGCGCCGCGAGGTGCTGCCCGTGCCCGGCGACCACCCGCAGTCGATGGGCGCGTTTTCGGAAGACAACCTCGCCCCGCGCTGCCTGGCGGCGCTGCGCCGCCTGCTGGCTAGCCCCGCCGCCGCGGGCAAGGGCTAGCGGGCCTGGCCGCTGTCCACTACCCGTTGCAGCTGCACCTGCGTGGCGGCGGGCAGCGCGCTGAGAATATCGAGGCCCGTAGCCGCCTCAATCTTATCCACGGAAGTCAGGTACTGATTCCACTCGGGGCTGATGCTGTTGTCGTTGGGCGTGTCGATGGCCAGTACGCGGCCCTGGCCGGCCACGATGCGCTGGAGGTCGTTGCTGCCCTCGGGCAGGAACACCACTACTTTCCAGATGCGGGCGGGCACGCTCACGCGGCCCTGGTCGAGGGTACTGGCCAGGCCATTTTTGCCGGTGCCGCCGCGGCCGTAGCTGCCCATCAGCACGTAGGCCTCCTGGCCGTTTTCGACCTGGCTGCGGGTGTATTCTTCAAGGTGGGCCCAGGTTTGTTGGTTGTTTTGGGAGGCCTGGGGCACCATGTTGCTCATCAAGAAGGTAGCCGAGTTGTCGTCGAGGCTAGCGGTGCGGTCGCCGCTGGGGCAATTGTGGCCCTTATCGAAGCCCGAGCCGGCGTAGCTTCTGGGCGTTACCTGGTAAAATTGCCGAGGCAGGGCCGGGTCGGCGCGAAAATCATCCTGGCGCGGCGCAGCTTTGGTAAGGTCGGTACGCCCCACGTGCCAGCTCGTCCACACCGGGATGCCGCGCTGGGCGTTGTAGCCAGTGGCAAACTGCGGGTGCGTGAGCAGGTAGTTCGTAGTGTTGGTGGGGTCCGACGTCGCGCCACTCGGGTTGCCGAGCAGCAGGTTGTCGTTGTCGGTAGCCGTGCCGGGCACCGGGCGGCCGGGCATAGTGGCGGTGGGGCTAGCCGGGGTGGTGGCCGGTTTGTTCCGGTTCTTGAAATAGTCGTCGGTAGCTGGGGCGGGGCTAGCGGCGGGGTAGGCGGGCGTGGCCGTTACGGCGCCGCTGGTCGTTTCGATGCTGATGTCATCGAGGTTGAGGCGGTTTTTGCTAGCGTCGGTTTTGCGGATTTCCAATCGCAGCGGCTCATTGGCTAGGCCCGCGAAAAGTGACGGGCGCAGCCGGGGGCCGCTGGCCGTTTGGGGCAGGCCATTGCGCTGCCAAGTGCGGCCGCGGTCGCGGCTCACCCACAGCTCCCAAGTGCTAGGGCCATCATTGCCGTAGGCCGCCGAGAGCACCGTGATTTTGCGTACCCCGGCCGGCGCGTCGAACTGCATGGTGAGGCGGCCGCCCGTGCGCAGGCGGGCGGCATGCTCGCCATCCTTGTGGTCTTGCTCGGTGCTGCCGATGAGGGCCTCGGTAAACAGCCAGGGCCCGGTGGTGAGCGCCGCGTCGGCGGTTTCGTAGGCGCCCTTGCTGCCGGCTTCGAAGGTTTCGGGAAAGGCGCCGGCCGGCACTTGGTGGCTGGCGGCGGGGGCAACGGTGGTGGCAGTGGAGTCGGCCGCGGGCTGCGAGCAGGCCAGTAGCGCCGGCAGCAGCAGTAAAGTGTAAAAACGCATGGGCGAAAGTAGCAGCCGCTAGGGTAAGAAAATGAAAAAGGGCCCGCAGCATTGCTGCGGGCCCTTTTCGGTAGCCAAATTCCAGGCCAATCGACCAGCTTACGCTTGGCGGTCGCCTTTTGTGAAGTCGAGCATCCAGCCGGGGTACTCGGGCGCGAGCTTGCTCACCTCATCCAACTGCAGCAACTCTTCGGGGGTGAATTGCACATCGACGGCCGTGAGGTTATCCTCCAACTGCTCCATTTTCTTAGCCCCGATGATGACGGTGCTCACCACCGGCTGGTGCAGCAGCCAGGCCAGGGCTAGCGACGCCACCGTGCGGCCCTTGGCCTCGGCCATCGGCTTCAGCTTGTCAATGATGTCGAACGCCAGCTCCTTATTGACGGGCGGGAAGTCGAAATTGCTGCGGCGGCCGTCGCCTTTCTCATTCTCGCGGGTGTACTTGCCCGAGAGGAAGCCGCCCGCTAGGGGGCTCCACACCATGAGGCCTACTTTTTCGGCTAGCAGCAGCGGCACGAGCTCGCGCTCTAGCTCGCGGCCGGCTAGGGTATAGTAGGCTTGCAGCGAGGCGTACTTTTCGAGGTGCTGGTAGTGCGACACATCGAGGGCCTTCTGCAACTGCCAGGCGGCCACGTTGCTGGCCCCGATGTAGCGCACCTTGCCCTGGCGCACGAGGTCGTCGAGGGCGCGCAGGGTTTCGTCCCAGGGCGTGAGCGGGTCGAAGCTGTGCGTCTGGTAGAGGTCGATGTAGTCGGTGTTCAGGCGCTTGAGGCTGGCCTCGGCCTGGGCCATAATGTGCTTGCGGGTGAGGCCGGCGTCGTTGGGGCCGTCGCCCATTTTGCCGCGCACCTTGGTGGCTAGCACCAGGTCGTCGCGCTTTAGGCCGAGGTTGCGGATGGCCTGACCGGTAATTTCTTCCGACTGGCCCTCGGTGTACACGTTGGCCGTGTCGATGAAGTTAATACCCGCCTCAACCGAGCGTTTGAATAGCTCATCGGCCCCCGCCTGGTCGACGCCGCTGATGGCGCCGAAGCGCCCGCCCTTGGTGCCAAACGTCATGGTGCCCAGGCACAGCTCGGATACTTTGAGGCCAGTATTGCCTAGCAGATTGTATTTCATGGAAAAGGAAAAAGGAGTGCAGGGCAATAAGCCGGGGCGGTGGCCGATTGTTTGGCCGGCTGAATGGTGACCCAGCAAGTAGCGCGGACTAAAAGTCCGCGCTACTTGCTGGGTCACCCCCTAATACAGCTTGAACAGTGGCTTTACATTGACCAGCGTTTCGCCAAACCGCTCCGAGGCCCGCGCCTGCTGGTAGGTTTCGGCGGCGGCTTTGGCGCGGGCGGTTTCGTCGGCAATAACCCTGGTGGCCCGGTCAGCCTTAATCAACCCATCCTGCTGGCCCTGGGCGATGGCCGCCCGGATAGCCGCGCTGTACTGCGCCGTAATGACGGGCAGGCGGTCGGTAAGGCTCTGCAGCTGGGCGGCGAGCTGCACGGCGGCCTCGGCCGAGTTGTTGGCGGGCGTGAGGTAGCCGTCGGGGTCCAGAATGTCGCCCTGGTTTTGGGCCCTGGTAAAAGCCTGGTCGAGCGAGGCGAAGCGGGTTGTGAGATTGGTAGCTACGTAGTTGCTCATGCGGCCAGTGTTGCTCACGTCGAGCGAGGGCGTGGCGGGCTGGCCGGCGGGCGGCGCGGTGTAGTAGGCCGCAATATCTTCCTGGTAGGCCACCAGTTGGGTATAGGGCCGGTAAAGCTGGCTGAGCTGGTGCTGCAACACAATCAGCTCATTGTCAAGCGTCAGTAGCGAGGTCTGGTTGTCGGCCCGGGCCGCATCGAGCGCCGAGAAGAAATGGAGCGTCGGCCGCAGGCCATTCTCAATAATCCGAACCTGCTCAGGCGTGAAGCCGTCGCTGCTGAGGCTGCTGGCGCGCACGCTGCTCAGCAGCTCGCCCACGGCATTGAGCATGGGGCCCACCGTGGGCAGGGCCGACACGTAGGTGCTTTGGCTAAGGTGGGCGGCCAGGTCCACGAGGCGACGGCCCTTGCTCTTATCCACCGCCTTGTTGGTGACCAGCGTTTTGGTGTACTCCACCAGCGAAATGCCCAGCGGGTTGCTCTCGGTAGGCGAGCTCAGGGCCGCTTGCTCGTTGGCATTGCGCAGCGCCTGGGTGAGGGCGCGCAGCTGCGTGAGGCGGCTGTGGCACACCAGTAGCAGGTTGGCGGTGGCCTGTACGTTGTTCTTGGCTAGGGTAAAGCGCGTGCTCTGGCTCAGCTTCTGGCCGGCCAAAAAGTTAGTAAACTTGCCTCCCAGGTCGCTGTACATGCGCTGCTGCTGGCGGTAGGCTAGCCGCAGGCTATCCACGCGCCGCGTAAGCAGCAGCACCGTGGCTTGAGCCTGGGCGGTGGGGTCGTCGGGGGCAGCGACGGAAGTGCTAGGGGCGGCTAGGCTGGTAGCCTGGGCGTGCGAAACGCTAGGTAGCAGGGCTAGGGCTAAGCCCAGGCTTGCTAGCAGCGGCCGGCACGCGGTAGTGGTAAGCATGTCGCGGAAGGTTGCAGGTAGGCGAAAGTAGCACGGTAGCGTGGCAAGCGGGTGAAGGATGACCCTAGCGCTCGCCGCTGCTGAGCCGGCTCGCTAACAAAAAAGAGGCCACGGCTACTACCGAAGAGAAAGGGAGCTACTACAACTTTTCAGTGGCTAGGCTTTCCTTTGGGGTATTCTTCGCTCTTTCGCCCACTGCATGAAACTCCGCTACCTTCCCTTGCTGGCGCTGGCCCTGCCGGCCTGCACCGGCAATGCCGATAAAACCACCGCCGGCCAAACGGCTGCTACGCCCGCCGATGCGCGCTTCGACCGCTTCAAAGACCAGTTTATTCTCGATTTGTGGAAGCAGAATCCCGAGTACGCGTCGTCGCAGGGCTTTCATAAATACGACTCGCTGCTCGTGATTCCCGATGCGGCGCAGCGCCAGCGCGAGGCTGCCTTCGTCGCCCAAAACCTGGGCGCTCTAGGGGGCTTCGCGCTCGATAGCCTCTCGCCCAATAATCAAATCGATTACCGCCTGCTCACCAACGAGCTGCGCTCGCAGCGCTGGTACGCCGACACGCTCAAAAGCTGGCAGTGGAACCCCGCTAGCTACAACTTGGGCGCCAGCGTGGGCGATTTGCTCAACGGCCGCCACTACAAGCTGGAGCGCCGCCTGCGCAACATCTCCGATAAGATTGCTGGGGCCGGCGCCTACTACGCCGCGGCCAAGGTCAATATCAGCAACCCAACGCAGGAGCACCTTGAGCTGGGGATGCAGCAGAACAAAGGCGGCCTGGCCGTGTTCGGCCCCGCACTGGCCGACTCGGTGCGGAAGTCGGGCCTGAGCGCCGCCGAAAAGCAGCTGCTGACGCAGCGGCTGGCGGGCGCGCAACAGGCAGTGCGGGGCTACCTCGATTTTTTGGATAAGCAGCTAACGGGCACCAAGGAGTTTCGCTCGTTCCGCATTGGCAAGGCGCTGTTCGACCGCAAGTTTGCCCTCGATATTCAGTCGCGCTACCCGGCCGATGAGGTATTTCGGCTAGCCCAGCAGCACAAAACCGACCTGCTGCGCGACATGGGCCGGCGGGCGGCGCGGCTCTTTCCCAAGTACTGCGCCGGCCAGCCCATGCCCAAAGACACGCTAGCCCTCATCCGCCAGGTTATCGACAAGCTGACCCTGAAGCATGCCCCGCGTGAGGGCTTCGTGGCGGCCGTGAAGCAGCAGATTCCGACCCTCACCAAGTTCGTGAACGACCACGACTTGCTGACGCAGGACCCCACCCGGCCGCTGGTGGTGCGCGAAACGCCGCTCTACATGCGCGGCAGCGGGGCGGGGGCCAGCGTGAGCGCGCCCGGCCCCTACGATAAAAAAGCCAACACCTACTACAACGTGGAGCCCCTGCCGCCCACCTGGACGGCCGCCCAGGCCGAGAGCTACCTGCGCGAGTACAACGACTATACCTTGCAGATTCTCAACATCCACGAGGCCATTCCGGGGCACTACACGCAGCTCGTGTACGCCAACCGCTCGCCCTCGCTGGTGAAGAGTATTTTCGGCAACGGCGCCATGATTGAGGGCTGGGCCGTGTACTCGGAGCGCCTGATGCTGGAGGCTGGCTACGGCAACAACAGCGACGAACTGTGGCTGCTGTGGGATAAATGGAACATGCGCTCGACGCTCAACGCGGTGGTCGATAACCTTATTCAGACCCAGCACGCCGGTGAGGCCGACGTGGTGCAGCTCCTCACCCGCGAGGGGTTTCAGGAGGAAGCCGAGGCCCGCAATAAGTGGCACCGCGCCACCCTGAGCCAGGTGCAACTCAGCTCGTACTTCACGGGCTACACCGAGATAATAGCCCTGCGCGACGAGTTGAAAAAACGTGACGGCAGCAGCTTCAACCTCAAGAACTTCAATGAACAGTTTCTGAGCTACGGCTCGGCCCCGGTTAAGTACATCCGCGAGCTGATGCTGCGCCGCTGAGTGGTAACTTTGCGCTCCGAACCTTTGGGCAACGGTCCAAGTTTACCCCCTAGCCGTTTCCACCCGCTCCCACCTTTAGTATGACCGAAAAAGCCCGCCAGCACGTTGTAAATACCGACGACGACCACCTGCGCCACCTCACCCACGACCACCTCAAGGTTTTTGCCAAGTTCACTTCCGAAGACTGCGCCGTGTGCCAGGCACTGGCCCCGCCCTTCGAAAAATTTGTTGACAAAGCCGAAAACGTGGGTATTCTTTTCGTGCGCCTCAACTCGGACGAGAACCCGGTAGCCAAAAAGATGATGCAGGAAAAAGTAGCGCCCTTTTTCGTGAGCTACTGCCAGGGCCGCCTGCTCGAGTGCGACGCGCTCACCGAGGAAGCCCAGGTAGATGCCCAGCTGCAACGCTTGCGCGATTTTATGCCCGTCAAGTAAAACCCTGGCCTTTGGGGCAAGCGGCGGCGCCTTATTATTGCCAATAGAAAGCTCGTTGAGCCGTGCCTGACGCGGCCCAACGAGCTTTTTTGCGCCCGCTTTTCTCACCTCACCCTGCTCGGTTTGTTCTTTTTTCTGTCGAAGATTCTGCTCGTGGCCTTCGAGCCCGGCGCCTGGCTGCTGGCCCTGGTGGGCGCCGCCCTGCTGGCCCGCCGCACTGGTCGCTGGCGCACCCGCTGGCTAGGGGCCGCCGCCCTGGTGCTGCTGGTAGGCGGCAACGATGCCCTGCTCGATGCGGCCCTGCGGGCCTGGGAACTGCCGGCCGTGCCGCTCAGCGCCGTGGCCCCGGCCGACGCGGCGGTGCTGCTCACGGGCATCACCGAAGCCGACCGGCACCCCCACGACCGGGTGTACCTCGATAAGGGCGCCGACCGCTTCACCAATGCCCTGTGGCTATATCGCGCTGGCAAGGTGCGGCGCATCATCATCTCGGGCGGGCTGGCCTCGCTGCGCGAGCAGCCCGGCGTGGCGCCCGAAGCCGGGCAGCTGGCCACGCTGCTGAAGCTGTCGGGCGTGCCGGCCAGCGCTATTTTGGTAGAGCCGCGCAGCCAGAACACCCGCGAGAATGCGCTGAATACCAAGGCGCTGTTGCGGCAGCATCCCGAGGTGCAGTCGCTGGTGCTGGTCACGTCGGCTTTTCATGAGCGGCGGGCGCTGGCCTGCTTTGCCAAAGTGGGGCTGCATCCGGTGCCATTTCCGGCCGATTTTCGCAGCCACGACTTCATCCCGACGCTCAGCTACGTGCTGGTGCCCAGCACCGACGTGCTCACGCGCTGGGGCTCGCTGCTGCACGAAATAGTCGGCTTTGTCACCTACCGGATGCTGGGCTATTGCTAGGGTAGGGCAGAAGTTGCTTGCGGGGTAATGCCAAAGCGGCCGCAAAGAGTTTGTTATTAATTAATTACGTATTTTACTCTACCTCCGTAGGGTCGGGCGCGGCGGGCTTGGCAATCCACACCGATTTTATATTGACAAACTCGCGGATGCCCACGTAAGATAACTCGCGCCCGTGCCCTGATTTCTTGACGCCGCCAAACGGCAGCTCGGGCAGCGATTTTACCATGCCGTTGATGAACACCGCGCCGCTTTCGAGCTGGTGGGCCAGGCGCTCGGCCCGGGCCAGGTCGCGCGTCCACAAGGCCGCGCCCAAGCCAAACTCCGAGTCATTAGCCAATGCTAGGGCGTGGTCGGCGTCGCGGGCGGTGAGCACCAGGGCCACGGGCCCAAAAAACTCCTCCGCGTAGGCGCGCTGCCCTTTCTTCACGTTGGTGAGAATCATGGGGCGGAACTCGGCCGCGCCGGGCTTCGGCTGGCCGCCGGCCAGGGCCACCCTGGCACCCTGGGCCACCGAGTCGGCCACCTGGCGGCTTAGCTCGTCGGCCAGGTCGGGGCGGGCTAGCGGGCCATAGTCGGTGGCCTCGTCGAGCGGGTCGCCGTAGCGCAAGTGCGCCAGGTGGCTTTTTAGCAGGCGCACAAATTCGGCCTGCACTGGCTTCTCCACAATAAAGCGCTTAGCCGCGATGCAGCTTTGGCCGGCATTAATCAGGCGGGCCTGGGCGGCGGTTTTGGCGGCCAGGGCCACGTCGGCATCAGCCAGCACGAGGAAAGGGTCGGAGCCCCCCAGCTCCAGCACCGCCTTTTTCAAGTGCTGGCCCGCGGCAGCGCCCACGGCCACGCCCGCCCGCTCGGAGCCCGTGAGCGTGACGGCCGCCACCCGCGTATCGGCCAGCAGCCGGGCCACCGGCTCGTTGCCAATGAGCAGGGCGCGAAACGCCGCCGGGGGCAGGCCCGCATCGTGAAAAATCTGCTCCAGCGCCAGGGCGCACTGCGGCACGTTGGGCGCGTGCTTGAGCAAGCCTACGTTGCCGGCCATGAGGGCGGGTGCCGCAAAGCGCACCACCTGCCACAAGGGGAAGTTCCAGGGCATCACGGCCAGCACTACCCCTAGCGGCGCGTAGCTGATAAAGCTGCGCCCAGCGTCGGTTTTTACTTCCTCATCGGCCAGAAAGCCAGCGGCGTGGTCGGCATAATAATCGCAGCAGGCGGCGCACTTTTGGGCCTCGGCGCGGCCGTCGCGCAGGGGCTTGCCCATCTCCAGGGCCATGAGGTGAGCTAGCGCATCCTGGCGCTCGCGCAGCAGTGCCCCGGCCCGGCGCAGCACGGCGGCACGCTCGGCAAAGCTGGTGGTGCGCCACGCGCCGGCGGCGCGGTGCGCCTGGGCCAGAATGCGCTCGGTTTTCACCCACGAAAACTCGGCGAAGCGCCGCAGCGTGCGGCCAGTATAGGGGTTTATGGAAGCGATAGCCATGCTATTAACTAGGGAAAGCAAGTAAAAAAACGCCGGGCGGCGGCAGCCCGCTAGTGCTTACAAACCGAACAGTGGGCTAGTGGGTTGTGCCGGGCAGCTGTTCATCTTGTCTTCACTTACCGGTCAAAACCCAAACCTACCCTACATTCGCTGTCAGTTGCCGAACGTTTCGGCTGGCTTCGTCGGTTTTGTTTTTCTCATTCCCCTGTGTCCGACCTACCCCTTATATCTACTCCCCCGGCCGCCGAGGCGGCGCTGGTCGACCGCCTCAGGGCCCGCGACCAGTCGGCCATGACCGAGTTTTACGACCGCTACTCGGCTGCGCTCTACGGCGTTATCAACCGCATCGTGAAAGATGAGGACGAAGCCGCCGACGTTTTGCAGGAAGCCCTGGTTAAAATCTGGCATTCGATGGCGGGCTACGACCATGCCAAAGGCCGTTTATTTACCTGGGTGGTCAACATCAGTCGAAATTTAGCGATTGATAAAATCCGCTCGCGCCAGCATCGCGTAGGTTCTCGCACCCAGGGCCTCGACGATAGCCCGGCCGCTCAGCGCCAGGCCGCCCCGGATACTTTTCGCCCCGAGCACGTGGGCCTGCAGGAAATTACCAGCAAGCTCGTGCCCGAACAGCGCCAGGTTATCGACCTGCTCTATTTCGGCGGCTTCACCCAAAGTGAGGCGGCCGAAGAACTCAACCTGCCGCTGGGCACCGTGAAAACCCGGGCCCGCACTGCTTTGAAAATACTAGCCAAACTTATTCGCTAATAGCAGTTACGTCCGTGGAAGACTACCAAGAATATATCGAATCAGGCCGCCTCGAGCAATACGCGCTGGGCGAGCTAGACCCCGCCGCCCGGGCCGAGGTCGAAGCTTGGGCTGCCCGCCACCCGCAGGTGCGCCAGGAACTCGACGAACTCCTCACCGGCCTTGGCGTGTATGCCGAGGCGCATACCCTGGCGGTGCCGGCTGGCCTGCGCGACCGCGTGCTAAGCCGCGTGCTGGCCGAAATTGGGGCAGAGGCCTCGGCCGGGGCCGCTAGCCCCGGGGCTGCCTCAATCCCCGCGCCGGCCGCGCCCACCATGCGCGTATCGGCTTCCAACCCGCGCCCCGCCGAAACCTATACGCCCGAGCCGGTGGCTGGCTCGCGCAGTGGCTGGGCCATCGCGGCCTCGGTTGCCCTGCTGCTGAGCCTGGCGGTTAATGCGCTGCTTTACAGCCGCTGGCAGCAGGCGAGCACCGACCTGGTGGCCGCCCAAAACAGCCAGGCCCGTTTTGCCCAAACCTCGCAGGTAATGGAGCGCCGCCTCACCTCCACCCAGGAGCAGCTGCACGTGCTGCGCTCGCCCCAGGAGTATAAGATGGTGGCCCTGGCCGGCACGCCGGCCCACACCAGTGCCCGCGCCCGCGTGCTTTACAATGGGGCTAGCCACCGGGTGTATCTAGATGTGCAGCAGCTGCCGCCGCTACCCGCCGGCAAGCAATACCAGCTCTGGGCCCTCGACAAGGGTAAGCCCGTAGATGCCGGTGTGCTCGCCGCCAACACCGCCGCTGGCGACAGCCTGCAGCAGATGAAGGACATTGCTAGTGCCCAGGCCTTCGCCATGACCGTAGAGCCTACCGGCGGCAGCGTCGGCCCCACGCTCGATACTATGACAGTTATCGGTAATATCTAACTAGTGAGCACTGCTTTCGCGCCCGCTTGCCTACCCGGCAGGCGGGCGTTTTTATGAGCTGGCAGGCCGGGGCTTAACTTTTCGGAGAAGCCCGCGTTGTACCAGCTACAAGCGTTAGCTCCTCCTTATGCACGGCACTATTTTTACGCTTCTCAAGCGTTACGTTCAAACTCAGTACGACCACAGCACCTGGGTAAAACTGGTAGAGCTAGCCGGGCTGCAATCGGGCGATTTCAGCCACAAGGAAGTATACCCCGACGAGCACATGTACGCCCTGATAGGGCAGGCGGCCGAGGCTACTGGCATCCCGGCCGGCGAGCTGCACGAGAAATTCGGCGAGTACCTCGTGCCCGATTTAATGTATATGTACCAGAAATATGTAAACCCCGATTGGCGCACGCTCGAAATGCTGGAAAATACCGAGCACAAAATGCACAACCAGGTGCGCCGCGAACACCCCGAAAACTCGCCACCGGTGCTGAAAGTCGAGCGCCTGAACGAAAATGAGGTAATGATTAATTACGTGTCGCCGCGCCGCATGGGCGGGCTAGCGGTGGGCATTGTGCGGGGGCTAGCCGTTTATTTCGACGAGGCCGACCGCATCGACGTGATGCCCACCACGACCGAAGATGGCGAGCGCGTGCAAATTCATGTGCGACGTAATTAAAAAGCCAATAAAAGCAGTGCGGGCAACAAATTACTGCGGTAATTTATTGCCCGCACTGCCTTTAAAATAGCCGGGGCTGCGTGGGGCGGCCGGGGCCACCGCGCCGGTAGTCATCGGGCTCGTCGTCGGTATCTTCTTCGGCTGGTTCCTCCGAATTATTTTCCTCGGGTTCTTCCTCTTCGTCAAGTATTTCCTCCTCGTCGAGCGAGTCGAACACGCGGTCGAGCGAGGCTTCGGCGTGGCGCAGTTTGTGGCGGCAGAGCCGAATTAATTCGGCCGAGCGCTCGGCGCGGGCCGTGAGGTCGTCCACATCTACCTGGTCGGTTTCGAGGCTGCGGAGGATAGTTTCCAACTCCTGAATGGCTTCGTTGTAAGTCACCGGTTTTATCAATTAAAAATTAAAAATGATACATTAAAAATTACTCCAAGCCTGTGGCTGGGAGTAATGGAAATAATTAAAGTAGGCGCCGTAAATATTGATTTTCGCGGCGGAGCACCGCTGTTTCCGCCGCCGCAATTTTTAATTCTACACGTTTTATTTTTAATTCGAACACCCGCTGGGCGTTGAATTGCTGCTTCAATAATTGCTCGCGCTTGCGCTGGTGGTGGCGCACAAAGCGGCGCAGCACCCTGCGCAAGCGTTGGCGCAGGCGCTGCTCCTCGTGGCCGAGGGCGCGCCGCGCCGCTTGTGGCAGCGTGTAGCGGAAGCTTGCGAGGTGCTGGCCGAGGTGGTGCAGGTGCTGGCGCGGCGCCTGGGCGGCCTGGCGGCTGCGGTGGGCCAGCGCGGCCTGGGCGTGGCGCAGGTGCTCGCGGGCCGCCTCGCGCGAGTGGTCGGCCAGGTGCTGCAGGCGGGCGTGGTGGCGCGCCAGGTGCTGGCGGCTGCGGTCGGCCACGCGGTCGGCCAGCTCCAGCACCAGGCTTTCGAGGCGGGCCAGGCGGTCTACCAGAAAGGCGGCTACGGCCGTGGGCGTTTTGAGGGCGCGGTGGGCCACCAGGTCCACCACCGCCTCGTCGCGCTCGTGGCCGATGCCGGTGAGTACGGGCAGCGGAAACGCCGCCACGGCCGCCGCCAGCCCATATTCGTCAAAGGCCAGCAAATCTGTCTTCGAGCCGCCGCCCCGTATCAGAATTACCACCTCAAACTGCCCCCGGCGCGGCCGAATCTGGTCGAGCGCGTCGCGGATGCTCGCGGGCGCGCCGTCGCCCTGCATGAGGGCCGGGAAGAGCGTGAGGGCAAAATCATACGGCGCTTCTTCTAGCTGGCGCACAAAGTCTTGAAAGCCCGCCGCGGTGGGCGAGGAGATGACGGCCAGCCGCTGCGGGCCCAGCGGCAGGGCTAGCGCTTGCTGGCGCTTCAGCAGGTCTTTTTCTTGGAGCTTGCGCAGCGTGGCCAGCCGCTGGCGGGCCAGCTCGCCCACGGTGTAGCTCGGGTCGAGGGCCAGCACATCGAGCGAGAAGCCATATTGCTCGTGAAACGTTACCTTCACGCGCAGCAGCAGGCGCAGGCCGGGACGCAGCTCCTGGCCGGTGGCCTCGGCAAAGGCGGGGGCTAGCTGGGCGTAGCGGCTGCCCCAGAGCGTGGCCCGCGCCTGCCCCGTAAAGCCCATGGCCTCGGCGCCGGCGGGCTCGGTGAGGGTGAGGTAGCAGTGGCCGCCCTGCTGGCGCGGGCGGGTCATTTCGGCCACCTCGGCCACCACCCAGTAGCTGTCAGGAAAGCGGTGGTGCAGGGCGGTGCGTACCTGGGCCAGCAGCGCGCCTAGGCTCAGCGGGGCTTCGGGCTCGGCCGGGGGGCTAGCGGCGCGGCGATTGTATAAGGGCATAGGGTAAAACAGCCGGTTGGGGCCGCTTGAACAACAAGCGAACAGTAAAAGTACTTTCCGGGCTCAGGATAGTGCTACGGCGGCGCGCCGTTGGGAGCCGGCGCTTAACTTGCGGGCCTCAACCCTGAACTGCCACCCATCCACTTTTTCTTCATGTCTAAAACTTCCCGCTACCAGCGGGGCGCGGCCTTGGCCGTGGCCGCGCTGGGCCTGGCCGCCGCTAGCCCGGCGCTAGCCCAAACCACCGCCCAGCAGGGCACCGGCATCAACCCCGCCAACATCGACAAGACAGTGGCGCCCTGCGACGACTTCTATCGCTACGCCTCGGGCAACTGGCTGAAAAACAACCCGGTGCCAGCCGCCGAAAGCCGCTGGGGTAGCTTCAACGAGCTGGCCGACCACAACAACGCCACCCAGAAATCCATTTTGGAGGAGCTGGCCCGCAAGTCGGCGACCGCGCCCAAGGGCTCGAATGCCCAGAAAGTGGGTGATTTCTACGCCGCCGCCATGGACACCATGGCCATCGAAAAGGCCGGCCTGACCTACCTCAAGCCGTATCTCGACCGCATCTCGGCCATCAAGACGCTGCCCGAGATGCAGAAATTTCTGGCCGACCCCAAGGCGCAGGCCGGGGGCGTGTGGTTTAGCGCGGGCGTGGGCCAGGACGAGAAAATCAGCACCCAGTACGCGGTGCAGTTCTACCAAGGCGGCCTCACGCTGCCCAACCGCGATTATTACCTGAAGGACGATGCGCGCTCCAAAAGCATCCGCACCGCTTACAATACCTACCTGGTAAACACCTTTAAGCGCCTCGGCGACACGGAGGCGCAGGCCGCCGCCCACGCCGCCACGGTAATGCGCATCGAAACGCGCCTGGCTAAGGCCAGCAAGAGCCCCGTGGACCTGCGCGACCCGCAGGCCAATTACAACAAGATGTCCGTGGCCCAGGCCAGCAAGGAGTTTCCGAACCTGAACCTGCCGCTGATGCTGAAGGAAAGCGGCCTCGGTACGGCTAAGGAAGTGATTGTGGGTCAGCCCGCGTTCCTGAAGGAAGTGAGCACGATGCTCGCCGCCGAGCCCATCGCCGACCAGCAGCAGTACCTGCGCTTTCACTTGGTAAGCAGCGTGGCTTCGGCGTTGCCCAAAGCCTACGGCGATGAGGCCTTCCGCTTCTCGCAGGTGCTAAGTGGGGCCAAGCAGCAGCAGCCTCGCTGGAAGCGCATGCTGCGCTCGACGGACGGCGCGCTAGGGGAGGCCTTCGGCCAACTCTACGTGGACAAAGCCTTCTCGCCCGCTGCTAAGGCGCGCGCCAAGGAAATGATTGAGAACCTGCGCAAGGCCTACGCCGAGCGCATTATGGCCACCGACTGGATGAGCGCTGCCACCAAAAAGGAGGCGCTGGTGAAGCTCAATGCCTTCGTGGTGAAAATCGGCTACCCCGATAAGTGGAAAGACTATTCCAAGCTCAACATCAACCGCCAGAGCTATTTGCAGGATGTGCTGGCTGCCCGCACCTGGGCCAACCAGGACAACCTGAGCAAGTTTGGCAAGCCGATTGACCGCACCGAGTGGGGCATGACCCCGCCCACCGTGAACGCCTACTACAACCCGCCGATGAACGAGATTGTGTTCCCGGCCGGTATTTTGCAGCCCCCCTTCTACGACCCCAAGGCCGACGACGCGGTGAACTACGGCGGCATTGGTGCCGTAATCGGCCACGAAATGACCCACGGCTTTGATGACCAGGGCCGCCAGTACGACTCAAAGGGTAACCTACGCGACTGGTGGACCAAGGAGGATGGCGACAAGTTTATGGCCAAGGCCGACATGGTGGGCAAGCAGTACGACAAGTTCTCGCCGCTCGACTCGGTGTACGTGAACGGCAAGCTGACGATGGGCGAAAACCTGGCTGACCTCGGCGGCCTCACTATTGCTTACCAGGCGTTCCAGAAAACGCCGCAGGCCAAGGAAGGCAAAATGATTGACGGCTTCACGCCCAACCAGCGCTTCTTCCTGGCCTGGGGCCAAATCTGGCGCACCAACATCCGGCCCGAGGCGGCCCGCCAGCAGGTGCTCACCGACCCGCACTCGCCGGGCCAGTTCCGTACCAACGGCCCGCTCATGAATATGCCCGAATTCTACCAGGCCTTCGGGTGCAAGCCGACCGATAAAATGGCGCGCCCCACCGCCGAGCAAGCCCGCATCTGGTAGTGGGTAGCGCGGACTTTTAGGCCGCGATTGCTAGCACGCAGCCACTTGCGGACTAAAAGTCCGCGCTACGTAAACCCCGCTTCTGCCCGAGGCGGGGTTTTTTGTGGGGAATTTTTACCCCTGCATTTGCCTTTACCGCAGCGTGATGCAACTGTGAAGCCGTGGTTACATCTATTGTCGCTAAGTTCGCCTTCCCTTTTTCCTCCTACCCAATCTTTTCTATGTCCTCGATTACTTTTTCGCGGCTGGCGCTGGCTACCCTGGGCCTCGGCACCCTAGCCGCTACGACCGCCTTCGGGCCGCCCACCCGGCCTACGCCGCCCGCCCAGAAAGGCGTGGGTATCAACCTTGCCAACATCGACCAGTCGGTGGCGCCCTGCGAGGACTTCTACCACTATGCAAATGGCAACTGGCTGAAAAACAACCCGGTGCCAGCCGCCGAAACCCGCTGGGGTGCCTTCAACGAGCTGGCTGACCGCAACATCGCCGTAGAAAAACGCATCCTGATGAAGGCTGCCGCCGACCGCACTGCCAAGCCGGGCTCGAACGCCCAGAAGGTAGGCGACTTCTACGCTGCTGCCATGGACACGGTAGGCATCGAGAAGGCGGGCCTCAAATATTTGCAGCCCAAGCTAGACCAGATTAACAACCTCAAGAGCTTGGCCGACATCCAGAAGTACATGGCCGACCCCAAGACGCTGTCGAGCGGCTGGTACGGCTTTGGCGTGGGCCAGGATGGTAAAAACAGCTCGGTATACGCCGTGCAGATGCGCCAGGGCGGGCTAGGCCTCGGCGACCGTGACTACTACCTGAAGGAAGACGGCCGCTCGAAAGCCATTCGGGCCGCCTACAAAACCTACATGACTACGGTGTTTCAGCTGCTGGGCGATGCCCCTAGCTTGGCCGCGACCAACGCCGACGCCGTGCTGGCCCTCGAAACCAAGCTGGCCCAGGCTAGCCGCGACCGCGTGGCCCTGCGCGACCGCCTCAAGAACTACAACAAGGTGCCCGTGGCCCAGGCCGCCCAGGAGTACCCCAACCTCAACCTACCGCTGCGCCTCAAGCAGGCCGGCTTGGGCAGTGCCCAGGATGTGCTCATCGGCCAGCCCGAATTCTTTGCCACGGCCAATACGCTGCTCGCCAACACGCCCATTGCCGACCAGCAGCAATATCTGCGCTGGAACCTGGTGTCGGACGTGACCTCGGCCCTGCCCAAGGCGTATGGCGACGCCAATTTCCGCTTCGCGCAGGTGCTGAGCGGGGCCAAGCAGCAGCAGCCCCGCTGGAAACGCTCGTTGCGTGCTACCGACGGTGCGCTAGGGGAGGCTTTCGGCCAATTGTACGTGGATGAGGCCTTCTCGCCTGCCGCGAAAGCGCGCGCCAAGGAAATGGTCGAAAACCTGCGCAAGGCCTACGCCGAGCGCATTATGGCCACCGACTGGATGAGCGCTGACACCAAGAAGCAGGCCCTCGAAAAGCTCAACGCCTTCGCGGTGAAAATTGGTTATCCCGACAAGTGGAAAGATTATTCGAAGCTCAACATCACCCGCCAGAGCGCGCTGCAAAACCTGTTTGCGACCGCTGAGTGGCGCCGGGCCGACAACTTCGACAAGTTTGGCAAGGCCATCGACCGCACCGAGTGGGGCATGACCCCGCCCACGGTGAACGCCTACTACAGCCCGAGCATGAATGAAATCGTGTTCCCGGCCGGCATCTTGCAGGCGCCGTTCTACGACCCTAAGGCCGATGACGCGGTGAACTACGGCGGCATCGGTGCCGTAATCGGCCACGAAATGACCCACGGCTTCGACGACCAGGGCCGCCGCTCGGATGCCAAAGGCAACCTGCGCGACTGGTGGACCAAGGAAGACGGCGACAAGTTTATGGCCAAGGCCGACATGGTGGGCAAGCAGTACGACGCCTTCTCGCCGCTCGACTCGGTGCACGTGAACGGCAAGCTGACGATGGGTGAAAACCTGGCCGACATCGGCGGCCTCACCATCGCCTACCAGGCCTTCCAGAAAACGGCGCAGTTCAAGGCTGGCCAGAAGATTGACGGCTTTAGCCCTAGCCAGCGCTTCTTCCTAGGCTACGCCCAAATCTGGCGCGCCAACCAGCGCCCCGAGGCGCTGCGCCAGCAAATCCAGACCGACCCGCACTCGCCCGGTATGTACCGCACCAACGGTCCCCTAGCCAACATGCCTGAGTTCTACGAGGCCTTTGGCTGCAAGGACGGCAACAAGATGGTGCGCGCCCAGGCCGACCGCGCCCGCATTTGGTAAGCCCGTACCGCGGATTCTGCGAATCCGCACCCAATTAATCACCAGCGAAGAGCCCGGCCCCACCAGCCGGGCTCTTTTGCTGTACTGTGTACCGCACTGCGGCGGTGGCTAAGCCGCGCTACGGCCTGGCGCACGAAAAAGCCCGGTTGCCTTGCGGAAACCGGGCTTCGCAGTCGCTACAGCCAGAAGCCTTACCGGCTTCGAAGCTAAGATAGGCAAAAAATCGGAAGTGCCCTGTGCTGCGGATGCGCAGCATCTGCGGGCAGGCTCGCCGTTGCCGTCGCCCAGGCGCGGCTGCGCAGCCTTCGCAGTACGGGGAAATATGCGCCGCGCGCCCGAACTTCGGGGCCGTTGGTGTATTCGCTACTTCCTTTTATTCGATGAAAAAACTACTGTTGAGCCTGGGCCTGGCGGCCCTGCTGCTAGGCCCCGCCGCCCCGGCGGCCCGGGCCTGGGGCTTTTTAGGGCACCGCGTTATCACGCAAGTGGCCGTGTATGAGCTGCCGGCCAGCATGCAGGCCTTTTACTTTCGGCACATGGCCGAGCTGGTGCGCCTGAGCACGGCCCCCGACGAGCGCCGCGGCCAGGACAAAGCCGAGGCACCGCGCCACTTCATCGACATGGACCACTATTCGGAGGATAACCCCTTCGCCAAGGTGCCGCGCGACTACGAGGAGGCCGCCGCCAAGTTCACGCCCGACACGCTCCGCAAGTACGGCACCGTGCCCTGGACGGTGCTCGACACCAAGCAGCGGCTGGTGGAGGCCTTCCGGCAGCGCGATACCACGGCCATCATCAAGTACTCGGCCGAGCTAAGCCACTACACCGCCGATGCGTTTGTGCCGCTGCACACTACCGTTAACTACGACGGCCAGCTTTCGGGCCAAACCGGCCTGCACGCCCTCTGGGAAAGCCAGTTGCCCGAGCGCTTTCTCAAAGACTACAAGCTCGATGGCGAAGAAGGCAAGGTGCTGAAAGACCCGCTAGCCGCCATTTGGGGCGTTATTCAGGGCAGCTACGGCTTTCTCACCGCCACCTACGACCTGGAGGCCAAAACGGCTAAGAGCTTCACGCCCCAAACCAAGTACACGTTCTCGCACCGCTTCGGGCGCACCCAGCGCCGCTACTCCGACGCTTTTGCCGATGCCTACGAGAAGGCGGTGGGCGGCATGGTGGCCTTCCGCCTCAAGGGTGCTTCGCCCATAGTAGCTTCTATGTGGCTCACGGCCTGGCAAGAAGCCGGCCGGCCTGACCTGGGCACCCTCATGGCCCCCGCCAAGCTCGGCAAAGAGGAAAAAGACCAGCTGGCTACCCAGCTCAAAGCCTGGAAGGGCAACGCCTTGGCGCAGGACAACCTGCTGCTAGCCCAGCAAAAAGAGCAAAAAGCCGCCGCCAACGACGAAATAAAAGCCGCCGACGGGGAAGCCGCGCCGCCCCCCCCACCCGAGCCCATGGCTAGCCCCGCCGCTAGCCCGGCCCCGGCCCCCGCCGCGCCCAAAGTAAAAGTGAAAACGAAAGGCCCCGCCGGCACCGAAAAACAAAAAACCAAAGCCTCCGGCTTCACGTGGTAGCAGGGTAGGTGTACCGCAGATTTGCAGCATCTGCGGTACACCCGCTCCGCTTTATTCTTGATTACCCAGGTGAGATATATTCTGAAACCAGCCGCGCCCGTGCTGCTAGCCCTGCTGGCCGCCTGCGGCCCCGCCGACCAGCCCGCTAGCACTGCCCCGCCGCCCCCGCCCAAGCCGCCAGGGCCCGACATTGCGGTCCTCACCGACAGCACGGCGCCCGCCGCGCTGCTGGCCTACGGCCGGCAATACCCCGGCTCGGAGGTGTTGTTTAAGACCCGGCTAGGCAACATTCGGGTGCACCTCTTTGATGATACGCCCGTGCACAAGGCCAATTTTCTGCTGCTGGCCCGGCGCGGTGTGTTCAACGAAACGGTGTTCAACCGGGTGGTGAGGGACTTTGCCGTGCAGGGCGGCCAAACGAGCGGCGTGCGCAGCATTCACCTGCGGCGCTACCGGCTGCCGGCCGAAATCCGGCCCCAGCACTTTCACGTAAAGGGCGCGCTGGGCATGGCCCGCTACGACGACGAAATCAACCCCGGCCACCTCTCGTCCAACACCGATTTTTATTTTGTGGTGGGCCAGCGGCTAGCCCCCTACCAAAGCAAGGGGGCCGCCGGGCGGCCCCTCACTCCGGCCCAGGTGCAGGCCTACGCCACCCGGGGCGGCGTGCCATCGCTCGATGGCAAGTACACCGTGTTTGGTGAGGTTATCGAAGGCCAGGACGTCGTCGATAAAATCAACAAAGTGAAAGTAGACCCCGGCGACAAGTGGCCCGTCGAAGACGTGGCCATGAAGGTAGAAGTGGTGAAGTAGCAGTAGCGCGAAGCTTCGGCTTCGCGCTACTGCCCCACGTACACTTTGCCTTCTTTCATCACAAAAACCGGCTTGGTGAGGGTAGCAATGGTTTGCAGCGGGTTGCCCTCCACGGCCACAATGTCGGCATATTTGCCCACTTCCAGGGTGCCCAGGTTTTGCGGGTCGCCGAGCAGCTCGGCGGCGTTGATGGTGGCCGTGCGCAGGGCGTCGGCGGCCGACAGGCCAGCTTCGGTCATGTAGCCAAATTCCAGCGCGTTCTGGCCGTGGCGAAACACGCCCGCGTCGGTGCCAAACGCCACCCGCACGTTCTGCTTGATGGCCCGCCCGAAGGTACCCTGCATCTGGGTGCCCACGTTGAGGGCCTTGGCCGCGATAACGGGCGGGAAGTAGCCGGGGTGCCGCCGCGTGGTGTCGGCCACCGACTTGCCGGCGATGAGCGTGGGCACGTACCAGGTGCGGTTTTTAGCCATCAGCTGAATGGCCTCCGCATCCATCAGCGAGCCGTGGTCGATGCTCGTGACCCCCGCCCGAATGGCGCGCTTGATGCCCTCGGCGCCGTGGGCGTGGCAGGCCACGGGCAGCCCCAAATCGCGGGCGGTTTGCACCACAGCCCGGATTTCTTCCTCCGTGTACTGTGCCCCAGTGCCGTCTTTGCTCAGGTCGAGTACGCCGCCAGTGCTGGCAATTTTGATGAGGTCGGCCCCGCGCCGAAACTGCTCGCGCACGGCCTGGCGGCACTGCTCGGGGCCGTTGGCCACGCCCTCGGCCGGACCAGGGTTCAGCTTCTCCATCATAAAATCGTTGAGGCCATCGGTGGGGTCCATGTGCCCGCCGGTGCTCGAAATGGCCACCCCGGCCGAGTAGATGCGCGGCCCCGGCACCAGCCCCTGCGCCACAGCCTTGCGCAGCGCCGTGTTCACGCCCGAGCCGCCGCAGTCGCGCACGGTGGTGAAGCCCGCCCGCAGCGTAGTGAGGGCATTGGCTTCGGCGCGGTAGGCGATGTCGGCCGGATTCAGGGTAAACTGCTCGGCAAACGAGCCCCGGCTAGGCACCGCTTCCAGGTGCACGTGGCAGTCGATGAGGCCGGGCAGCACCGTGCGGTTTTCGAGGTTGATGACCCGGTCTTGGGGGCCACCGGCGGTGTAGCCCGCCTGCACGGCCACAATGCGGTCTTTCTCCACCACAATGGTTTGCTGGCCGAGCAGGCGGCCGGCGCGCACATCCAGCAGCTGGCCGCAGTGCAGGTAAGTTTTTTGGGCCAGGGCGCCCTGGCTGGCCAGGGCTAGTAGCGAAAGGGTAACCAGCGAGCGGGTAGGAGTGGGCATGGGGCTGAGGGTGAGAAGCAAGCGAGAAATTAAATTTCTGCGCAAGCTACGCGCTACCCGGCTAGCCCGGTGCGGGGCTCTTAGCCCTTGGGGGCCGCCACCTCACGCCGCCCCAGCAACTCGCTTAGCGACTGGTAAATGAAGTCCACGGCCTGTTGACGCAGCACGTTGCTGTCGGCCGCATCGAGTAGCACGCGGTACTCGTGGGCCTGGCCATCGAGCAGGATGGTGACGAAGACCGTACCCACCGGCTTTTCGGGCGTGGCCGAGGCACCGGGGCCGCACAGGCCCGTTACGGCCACGCACACGTCGGCCTGGGGCAGGTGCTTGTGCAGGCCCATGGCCATCTCGTTGGTGGTTTGCTGGCTCTCGGCCGAGTAGAGGGCAAGCGTGGCCGGGCTCACTCCGAGCAGCTTCTGCTTGGCCTGCACGTGGTAGGTTACGACCGAGCCCAGCAGCACGTCGCTCACGCCTTCGGCGGGGGCTAGCTGGGCAGCGGCCAGGCCGCAGGTGCAGCTTTCGGCCAGGGCCAGGGTAAGCTTGTGCTGCAAAAAAAGTTTAACCAAGGCAGCACTATCGGGGGCAGGGGCGGGGCGCTTCATCAAAAATGCAAACTACTTTGCGACGCCTTACGCAGCCTTCCCCTGCGCGTTGCGGCCCGGCCCAGTAACCTAAACGGGCAAGGGGGCTAGCAACGTGGCTTTCTGACTACTCAATAAACCTAAAATAAGGCGTCGGGCGGTCAAACGGCTGCCCGGCGCTACGTTTGTAATTCAACTTATTCTTTCTACTCTGCTCCCATGACCACCCCGCAGGATTTTGAAGCCGCCGCCCAGCGCGCCCAGCAGCTACCCGCCAAGCCCAGCAATACCGTGCTGCTCCAGCTTTACGCCCTCTACAAGCAAGCCACCGAGGGCGATGCGGCCGGCCTGCGCCCGGGGGGCTTCGATTTTAAGGCCATTGCCAAGTACGATGCCTGGCACCGGCTAGCCGGCCTTAGCCCGGATGACGCCCGCCAGCAATACGTGGAGCTGGTGAGCGAGTTGGCCGGGTAATGCGTAGGTAGCCAGGCCCGGCCGCCGCCGTGCAATGACCCAGCCGCGCGAGTGATAACCGGACTACTCCCTTTTGCAATCTCCGCGCATAGTTACCGTTCAGCAGGAAGCCGATACCGTTGTTTTCACCGTCGAAGGCTGGCATAAGCTCTGGGCCTTTCGCAGCGAGCTGCGCATTCCGCGCGCGCATATTAAAAGCGCGCGCCACGACCCCGCCGCCGCGCGCGCCTGGGGCCTGCGGGCGCCGGGCACCCACGTGCCGGGCCTCATCAAGGCCGGCACCTTTTACCTCGGTGGCTTCTTCGACCACAAGCCCACGTTTTTCGACGTGCGGTACCCGCAGCGCACGATAGTGGTGGAGCTGGCCGATGAGCGCTACGTGCGCCTTGTCATCGAGGTAGCAGACCCCGCTAGGGTAGTGGCCGAGCTGACCACCCTAGCCACGGGCTAGCGCTAAAGCTCAGCCTACAAAAAAAGGCCGTCGCCCTAAACAGGACGACGGCCTTTTTAGGGCGTAATAAGGCGCAGTGCAGCTGTGCTACACCACTGGCTTGGGAGCGGGCAGGTCGAAGGCGGTGGCGTCGTGGTCGAAGCGCCCCTTGTGCGAGCCGTCGCAGAAGGGTTTCTGTGCGCTTAGCCCGCAGCGGCAGATGCTGATGCGCTCGCGCCCACCCAGCCCGTAGGCATTGCCCTGGGCATCGACGAGCTGAATATCCTCGCCTTCTACGCGCAGCGAGCCGTTGGAGAGTACCGTAAGTTTGGTGGCCATTTTTGGTTGAATAATGAGTTGAAAAGTAGGAAATAGGAAGCAGCACTTTGCTCAAGAAGCGCAAGAAGTACAGAACAAAAAGTACGAGTGAACGCCACGGTTTCGGGCGGGAATAAACCTCTGGTTCTCGCTCAAAATTAAAGCTCCTTGCGCAGCACGTAGTCGTTCATCCAGTACGGGCCGATGGCGATGTCTTCCTCGCGGTGCTGGGCAAAGCCCTGGCGCTCGTAGAAGGCTAGCGCGGGGTTGTGGCGGTTCACGTTCAGTTCCAGCGCTTTGCCGCCGGCTTCGCGCACGGCGCCCACCACTGCTTCTACCAAGTTCTGGCCCAGGCCCTGGCCCTGGTGCGAGGGCAGCACGTAGATTTTGTTGAGGTGGTACACGCCCTCGGGCTTCTCGGAGTACGAGGCGAAGCCGCTCGGGTGCCCATCCACATAAGCCAGCAGGAACTGGTGCTGCTGCTCGCGCATTTGCTTGCGCAGCGAGGCTGGCGTGTAAATGACGCGATACATATAGTCAATCTGCTCCTTCGAGATGATAAACCGGTAGGTGGGCTCCCAGGTAGCCTCGGCTAGCCCGATGATGGTGGGAATATCCTGCTCGGTGGCGGGCTGAATGTGCAGGGGCAGGGCCGGCTGAGCCGGGTCGGAGGGGGAAGGCATAAACGACGTTGAAGCAGGCGAAGGTCGGCCAAAAAACCGACTTATGGGCTGCTTACGCATACGCAAAGCGCCCCTATGTCGTTAAACGGGCGTGTTTGGCCCCCAGTTGGCACGGCATTGCGTGCTTCACCTTCGTATTATTTCCATGACCAAGCCTGTTTTTTCGGGGCGCTGCTCAGTGGCGGCCCTGCTGCTGGCCGCGCTGCCGCTGGCCGCTACCGCCCAAAATACCACCCAGGATAGCCTGTTGCGCCGGGGCAACCTCATCGGGGGGCGCCCCCACGCCTCGGTGCCGCGCACGGCGGCGCCGGCCCGCCGCCTACCCACCAGCGCCGACCCCACCCTAGCCAAGTACCTGCGCGAAAGTATTGATATAAACCGCCTGCCCGCCAGCCAGCTGCCCGATGTGTATAGCCGCTTTCTGGAGGCCACGCGCGACCAGCGCCGGGAGTGGAGCGCCCGCGACTGGGACGAGGCCAGCGCGGCGCTCGGCCGCCTCAACGCCCGCTACGAAGCCGTGCGCCAGGAGCTGCCGCTCGAGGACCGCCTGTCGGTGCGCTCGTGCCAGGGCGAGTTTCGGACGCTGCAGGGCGCCCGCCGCGTGAAGGATCGGGTGAATAAGTAGCCCTAGCGGTGCGTAAGCCACTGCCAGGCGGGCTCCAAGTTGCGAAACGAGGCCGCCCGCATCGCGTGCTTCACGGCCAGCGTAAACTCCTGGCTGCCCTGGTAGCTTACGAAGTGGCTGGTGTTGCTTTTGGCCAGCACGTGGGCTAGTGCGTGCACCCCGCGCCCGGCAATCTCGGGCAGCCACTCGTATTGCAGCCAGGGCAGGGCCTCCGCCCACTCCCCCGTTACCTGCGAGTGGTTGGTGAGCAGGCGGCGCGGCAGCGGCTGGCCCGCAAACAGCGCCAGGCCCGCCTGGGTGCCCTGCACCAGGGTATCGGGCGTGAGGTGACCGTGCCAGCGAATGTGCAGCAGGTCGAGGGTCGGGAAATGGTCGAAGTCGGCGAGCAGCGCCCCGTGCATATCGGGCAGCCTGAGCAGGCGCGTGGCCAACGCAGTAGAGAAGCGTGAGTTCATAGCGGCGGAGAGGCAGAGAGTAGGGGCGTGCAGCGCTTACCTTTGGCGTCCTTCATTTGTACGCCCACAGTTTTTTATCGCATGCACATTGCTATCGTTGGCAATATCGGAGCTGGCAAAACTACGCTAGCCCACAAATTGGCCCAGCATTTTCGGTGGGAGGTTTTTCTGGAAGATGTAGATGACAACCCCTATTTAAAGGATTTCTACGCAGATATGCCGCGTTGGGCCTTTCACTTACAGGTTTATTTCCTCAATGGCCGCTTCCGCCAGACCCGCCGCATCAAGGAGCTGGTGGCCGAGGGTAAAAGCGTTATTCAGGACCGCACGATTTACGAGGATGCGCACATCTTCGCGGCCAACCTGCACCAGTCGGGCCTGCTCGCCGAACGCGACTATAATAATTACTACGCCTTGTTTGAGAGCATGATAAGCCTGGTGAACCCGCCCGACTTATTATTGTACCTGCGCGCCGATTTGCCCAAGCTCATCGGCCAGATTGAGAAGCGCGGCCGCAACTACGAGAACTCCATCAGCATCGAATACCTCAAGAATCTCAACGAGCACTACGACCAGTGGATTGCCGGCTACCAGCAGGGTAAGCTCCTCACTATCGACGTGAATGAGCTCGACTACGTGCGCAATCCCGAAGACCTGGGCTCCATCATTGAGCGCATCGATAATAAGTTGTTCGGGCTATTCTAATTCCTGATAATAGCATGAAAGGAGGCAATTGGGCGGCAAGCGACGCTGCTCAATTACCCTTTTTTAGCGCTATTCAGGCAGCGCCTGGTTCAGAAAAGCCACCCACGGCCGGGCCGCCACCAGGCGGGCCACAGCCTGGTCGATGAAGTCGGGGGCTAGCACCTCGGCATCGGTAAAGTAGCTGTTCAGGCCGAAGCTCTTCAGTTTAAGAAACGCTAGGTCGGGGTCGCTGGCTTCGTAGCCGCGCGGCGGGCGCGTAAGCTGGGGCGCGCTCAGGTCGAGGCCAGCGGGGAAATGCCGCCGGATTTCCGGGGCCTCCACCACCCGGTGAAAACCCACGCTGTCGTAGTGAATTTCCTGCCGGATGGCCGCCAGCTCGGGCGGGGTAGGCGTGAAGCGCCCCGCCCGCACCCACGAGCCGCCCCCCGGCATCAGGGCCAGGAAATAGCCGGCGCGCAACGCGTGGCGCCCACCCGGCACCAGGCCCGCGCCCAGGCGGCGCTTGTAGGGCTCGGGGTCGGTTTGGCTGCGGTCATTCTTATGCAGCCGAAACATGGCCTGCGCCGGCGTGAGGCCCGCTAGCTCGGGCAGGGCGGGGGTAGCGCGGTGCAGCACCTCCGCAACGAGCGCGGCGAAGGTGTCGCGGGCGCGCAGGTAATCGGCGCGGTGCGCCTGCATCCAGGCCGTGTTGTTGTTGGCCGCCAGGCGGCGCAAAAAATCCAGTACGAAGGCGAGGTCCACGGGGTAGATGGGGCGGTAAAAAGTATCAGCTAGGAAGGCTGTAAACCTGATTTTAGCTCCCAGCCCGTGTTTTTACTTTAGAAGTGCCACAGTATCACCAACCTGCACGCGGCCGGTGGCGGGCCCCGTCACGTTTTGGCCAAACAGCACCTTGCTGGCGGGCTTGCGGTAGGTGGCTAGGGTGCGTAGGGGCTCGCTGGCCGGGTTTTTTTCGGCCGTAGCCTGGTCGATGGTCGTAACTACGCACCGCCCGCAGCCGCGCACCGACCGGAAGGCTAGCCCCGCAATCTGAAAATCGGCCCAGCCTAGCTCGGCGTCGGCGGGCGCGCCGCTCACTACCAGGTTGGGCCGGAAGCGGTTCATAGGTACTGGCTCGGCCAGCTGGGTATTGAGCTTGGCCAAAGACTCCTCGGTGGCTAGCAGGTAGGGGTAGCCATCGGCAAAGCTGACGAGCGTGCCGGCGGGGTTGAGCTCGGGCTTGTCGGGCTCCACTTCGCGCCGGGCCATGTCCGACATGTACACCAGCTTGCAAGGCTGACCTAGCGCGGTGGTTAGCCACTCGTCGGCCTCGGGTGCGCCGCGCCAGGCAAAAACCAGGTCATCCCAGATGGTGACAAACAGTGTTTTATCGGGCTGCGCCTCAAACGGAATGTAGAGGGGCAGCAGCTCGGGCCGCTGGCGGTGGCGGAGCAAAAAGCCGTTGTGGGCCGCCTCCACGGCCAGCAGTGCCATTTCGGCGTGCTCGCGCTGCGTCAGAAAGCGGTTGCGCTCGTCTACTATCAGCCAGCGGCGGTCGTGGCGCAGGCCCTGCGGCGTAAGCTCGGCCGCCGATACACTAATGCCGCCGAGCGACTTAACAGGGTAGATAAAGAGGCCGGTGAGAGTGAGCGAAGCGCTGGGAGCAGACATAGCGCAAAGTTACTAGCCAAAAAGAACGGCGACCCACGCTTTTGCGGGCCGCCGTTCTTTTTAGTTGTTAAGATGCGGGCTTAGTGCAGTGCCCGCTTTTTCACCATACCGCCTTTGGCATCGTTTACGCTGTGCATAATGATGAAGGCGCGCGGGTCGAGGTGGTTGACTTCGGCCGTTACTTGGCTAACCTCCAGGCGCGTGACTACCGTGAATACAATATCGATGGGGCTAGGCTGCTCGCCACGTGAGCCGTAGCCCCGGTGCCCGGCATACACCGTGACGCCCCGGCCCAGGCGCTCAGTGAGCGCGCGCCGGATAGCATCGCTGTGCTCCGAAATAATGGTGACGCCAGTGTATTCCTCGATGCCGTTTACCACAAACTCAATGGTTTTAGAGGCCGCCAGGTACGTGAGAATGGAGTAGAGCGCCGTGGGCACGTCGAGCAAGACAGCTACCACGATAAAGATTAAGATGTTGAGCACCAACACAAAATCGCCCACGCTGAGGCTAGCCTTGCGGCTCAGGTACACGGCCAGAATCTCGGTGCCGTCGAGCACGCCGCCACCGCGCATGGCCAATCCGATACCCGCCCCGAGGAAAAAGCCCCCGAAGACAGCAATCAGCATTTTATCCTGAGTCACAACCGGGAAGTGCACTGTTTCCAGCACCACGGCCAGGGCAATAATGGCCAACAGTGCCCGCAGCGCAAAGCCCCGCCCGAGCTGCCGGTACCCTAGCCACACAAAGGGCAGGTTGAGCAGCACCAGCAGCAGCGACAGGGGCGGGTCGCCGGGCAGTAGGCGTGCCGCCAGCAGCGAAATGCCGGTTACCCCCCCATCAAAGAGCCCGTTGGGTAGCATGAACGACTCCAGTCCCAGCGCCGCCGAAGCCACACCCAAAACTAGGTACACGGCGTTGCGTAGCTCGTCGCGCAGCCACGAGTGGGGGGCGGCGTGCGGCGCGGGCGCATCGGCAAGGGAGGGGTGCCCGGACAAAGAAGTGCTAATAGTGTCCGTGGCCTGGGCCTCTGGGGTAGTGGTATTCTGTAGCTGCCGTAGGCGGGCCAAAATAGATAGTTGAGCAAGCATGAAGAGTACTACGCAAAAAGGCCAGCTTTCGCCGAAGCTTTATTGTTTGCGGGCGGCCTCCTGGCGCATGGCTAGTTGCAGAGCAGTGTACAAGTCAACAATGCCCCCAGTGGCAGAAAGCGTGGCAAAATCGACCTTTTTACCATCTCCACCGGGCATCAATACCTGGGTATGGTGCACCTGGGCCGACTCCCGGATGATGCGCTTGAGGTCGGCGGCGGTGAGGTTGGGGAAGTACGCCTTGAGCACCGCCGCCACGCCAGCCGTAACGGGGGCCGCCATGCTGGTGCCGCTTTCCGAGCCGTACTTGCTACCCGGCAGGGTTGAGAAGATGCCTACGCCGGGGGCAAAGACATCGACCTGGCGCTTGGAGAAGTTGGAGAAGCTAGCGGGCAGGTTCTCGTCGTTGGTAGGGCCGCTAGCCCCAATGGTGAGCAGGTTGCTCGGCGTCGAGCCATCGAGGTAAAAGGCGGCCGGGTAGTGTGGTACCAGGTCCAGGTTATCGTCTTCATTGCCAGCAGCGTGCACCAGCAGTACGTTCTTGCTAGCGGCGTATTTGTAAGCGGCTTCCACAGCCGGGCGCTGGGGCGAAAATTCTTTGCCGAAGCTCATGTTAATAATCTGTGCGCCATTGTCCACCGCGTAGCGAATAGCGTTGGCCACGTCCTTGTCGCGCTCGTCGCCGTTGGGCACGGCGCGCACGCTCATAACCTGCACCGGGGCGTCGGCAATACCTTGGATGCCAATATTATTGTTGCGTACCGCCGCAATAATGCCGGCCACGTGCGTGCCGTGCAACGGGTCGGGGCCGGTCACGTCGTTGTTGCCATAGTTGCGCTGCGTTATGTCTTCGGGGTTATCCTTCACAATGTCGGCGCGGGCGTTGAACTTGGTATTCATACTGAATTCAAGCTGCTCACGCTGGTCCTTCACCTCGCTGTTAAGCTCCGTGATGAGAGCGTCGGTATCGCCGATGCCGCCTTGCTTCATATTCTGGTAAAGCGAGGTGAGCAGGCCTTTAAAATCGGGGTCGGCGATTTGGGCGGCGGCCCGGCGCATAGTGGCCGTGTCGAGCTTTTCAACCCCGAGCTTTTCCTTCAGCATGCCGGTCATTTGGCCAAGGGGGCCGGTCACCTGCTCGGCCTGCGCTACCCCACTGGTCAGCTCCTTGCGCTTGGCGTCGTAGGCTTTTTTAGCCTTCAGATACAGTGCGTAATCGGCGCGGTCGGCGGCCTTAATCTGGGCGCTGGTTTTGCCCGCAAAGCGCGGCCCGTACTTAGCCACAATACGCGTCGATTCCAGGGTTTCAACCGAGATATTGCGGCCGTCGGCCCCGCCGATAAAATTCCAGCCGTGTACGTCGTCCACGTAGCCGTTTTTGTCGTCGTCAATGCCATTGCCCGCAATCTCGCCGCGGTTGCGCCATAGCACCGGCTTCAAATCCACGTGCGCCGTGTCGATGCCCGAGTCAATAACCGCCACTACCACAGCCGTGGCGGTGCGGCCCTTCAGCAGCTCGGCGTAGGCGCGGGTGGTGCCGGTGCCGGGCGTTTTATCGAGCTGCGGGTCGCGCAGGTACCACTGGGCCTGGGCGGCCTCGGCTACGGTGGGGCCGGCGGGCGGGGCGGGGCTAGCGGGGGCTGCCACCTCGGGAATGGTGGCCGTAGCGGCCGGCGTGGGTAGGGTGGCCGCCGCCGTGGTGGGCGGGGCAGTGGCCGGGGTTACGGCCGTGGTGGCGGGCGATTGAGCCACGCGGCAGCCAGCAGTGGAAAGGAGAGAAGCAGCCAGCGCGAGGCGCGGCCAGGTAGCAAGGTGGTTGGGAAACATCAGCAAAGAATAAGCGGGACGCGAAAAGCCGTCGCCGGGTATAAGACGGTGGCAGCCGGGTGCGTGTTGCGCCCGGGCGTTGGCAGCCGCAATAGTACGACCCCGCCCCGGCGCTATGCCGGGGGTAGTAGGTAACGCCCGCCGGCCGCCGACCATTGCCCAGGCGTAAGGTGCGGCCGGCGTACCTGCCCTTAATTGCCTGGGCACTAGCTACACTTCCACAACCTCGCCCGACTCAAAGTAATAAATCAGGCCGCGCACGTGCTCATAGCCCAGCTCGCGGAATAATTTGCCGTAGTCGCGCAGTCGGATTTTATGCATATCCTGCGGTGGGGGCAATTTAAAATCCAGCATCGTCACCGTTTGCCCGGCCCGGCTAGCCCCCGGGCCGAATACCAGGCGGTCGGGCTTGTAGGCGCGCTGGGTGCGGCCGCCAATTACTATCTCGCGCTCGGTTTCTACGGCCAGGTTTTCGGCAAAATAGGGGGCTAGCCGCTCATCGGCCAGAATAGCCTGCAAGCGGGCTTCCAAGGCCGGCCGCTCCTGCTGGTTGATAATGCCTTCGGCCACGAGCTGGCGCAGCATGCGCCCCAGTTCGGGGGCCGAAAGCAGCCGGCGAAGGGCGTAATGAAGCTTGCGGTTCAGCTCGCCGAGCTGCGTCTGCTCGTCAAAATCGAATATCGTAGTGGCGTGGCGCCGCAGCTTTAGGCGTTCCTCCCAGGGCGTGGAAGCCAGGTTGCGCAGCGCCAGATTGCTGCGGGCCGGGGCCGGCGCGCTGGTTTTGGGGCTAGCCAGCGCGCCCTGGTTCAGCACAAAGCTGGTGGCTTCGGCCTGCCAGCGGCCCAGGTGGCGCAGGTAGCCGGCCAGCAGGTCGGCCACGTCGCGGGCGGGGCCCTGCGCGGCGGCGGGCTCGGGCGCCGGGGCGGCACTCAGCGGCAGCTCGCCGGTGGTCTTCTTGGGCTCGGCCGGCGCCTTGCTGAGGATGTAGAGCCGGTGCCGGGGGCGCGTAAAGGCCACGTACAAGGTATTCAGGCCATCGAGCAGGGTTTTTTCGCGCTCGTCGGCGTCCTGCTCGGCCAAGGGCGTGTAGGTAAGCGTCTTGTTGAGGCGCACCACGGCCACGTCGGGCAGCTCGGGCAAGGGCTTCTCGGTTGCCCCGAGGCGCCCCCAGAGCAGCGTATCGGTGCGCGGCACCAGCCCCCAGTCGGCAAACGGCACAATAACGATGCCGTACGCCAAGCCCTTGGCCTTGTGCACCGTGGTGATGGTGATGGCATCGGCCCCGCCCGGCGCATTAATGCTGAGCGAGCCCTTACGCTCGTCCCAATGGGTAAGAAAATTGCCTAGATTATTACCGTATTTAAGGCTGAATTCGAGCGTTAAATCCAGGAAGCGAAACAGGTAGTCGCTCTCCGCATTAGCCCCTAGCAAACCAAAAACCCCAATTAATTTTTCAGTTAATTCATACAGGCCCAGGTTACCGGTTTTGTCTTCCTCCACGTTAAAGCCCAGGCTGCGCAACTCGTCAAAAAACGGCTCGCCGCTCTTGACATCATTGGCAATTTGTGCAATGTGGCGGGCGCGCTCCGGGGTGGGGGCTAGCCGGCGCACCACCTTATCGAGCAGCAGCAGCGCCTCGGCCCGGGCCAGCGTGTCGTGGCTTTGGTGCAGCACGCGCATCACGGCCACCAGCAGGTTCACCACCTCGGCAAATTGCAGGGCTAGCGAGTCGGCCGAGATAATTGGAAAGCCGCGCTCTTTCAAGAACTTAGCCAGCAGGCGGCTCTGCCAGCGGGTGCGGCACAGCACGGCCACGTCGCGCAGGTGGTAGCCGTCGGCCAGGGCCTGCTCTACCAGCTGCAAGGCCAGGTAGCAGCTGCTTTCGGCGTAGTCGAGCACGGCCTCGGCTGCGTAGCCGGCCAGTGGCTCCGCGCGGTACTGGCCCGTGGCGGGGTCGTAGCGCCGGGCCGGGGCGTCGTCCTTCGTAAAGAGTAATTCGACGTGGCCGGGCAGGTTGTCAAATTCCCCGTCAAATAATTCGCCTTTGCGGCCCGGTACTTCCTGCCGAAAACCCGGCTCAAAAATACCCTGTACTACTTCGTGCTCGCCGCTGCGCTCGCGCACGTAGCTGAAGAAATTATTATTAAACTTAATTAGTGCCGGCTCGCTGCGATAATTAATAGCTAGCGAGTGCGGCTCCAGATTCTGCTGCAAGGTGTAGTAGCGCTCGGTTAGCAAGCGCTGCATATCGGCATCGCGGGCGCGGGCTATCAGCGCGCCCGTGTCGTTTTGGTACAGGCGCAGAATCTGCTCCAGTTCACCGCCGCGCCAGCGGTAAATAGCCTGCTTGGCATCGCCCACGGCTAGCGAGAGGCCGCCATTACCCACCGCATTTTCTACCAGCGGCAATAAATTATTCCACTGCAAAACCGACGTATCCTGAAACTCATCAATTAATAAGTGCCGGTATTTCTCGCCCAGCCGCTCATAAATAAATGGTACCGGCTCGTTGAGCACAATGGCCGCAATGCGGCGGTTAAATTCCGAAATTAACACCACGTTGCGCTCGCGGCTGATTTGCTCCACCAGTTTATTTAATTCGCTCAGCAGCGAGGCGTGGAATAAAAACGGCTGCACGGCACCCAGCAAAACGTAGCCCGGTAAGTGCTTTTCGCGCAGGTCTAGTAGCTCACTAAAAGCTTCGGTCAGCTCCGGTTGCGCCGCCTCGATGGCGGGTACTAGGCCGGCTTTCTTCCCTTTCTCGCTCCACCATTTGCCGCTCTCAATGGTTTTGCGCGCCGTTGCCGTCGGAAATAGCGCGTCTTTTTCGGGTGGGCTCAGCCAGCGCTCCCATTTGGTGAAATGCCCGTAGATGCCGCTGCTGCCGCTAGCCAGGTGTTCGGCCTCTATGCCGGCGGCGGCCAGCACGGCTAGCGCGCGGTCGGCCTGGGCTTGCACGGCATCCTCAGCCGCCCGCTGTTGCGTGCGGATTTCCTGGTCGAGCGCCCGAAAATCGGCCATCGTTTTCTGCCCTAGCTGTGCCACGGCTTCGTGCACGCTCTCGTTAAAGAGCGCCCGGCCAAAATCCAGCAGTTCATCAGGCAATTTATTCCAGTTGCGGCCCTGCTCGGCCTGGCCCAGGGCGTAGTCGGCCAGGGTCTGGCTCAGCAGCTTGCTATCGGCATCGCGGTTCACCTTGTCGATGAGCGCGGCCACCGCCGAGCGCAGCACACTATCGGTATCCAGCTCCACCTCAAACGTGGCGGGCAACCCTAGCTCGCGCGTGAACGCCGTGACGATGCGCTGCACAAACGAGTCGATGGTGCTCACCGCAAAGTCGGCGTAGTGATACAGCACCAGCCGAAACGTGGCCGTGGCCCGCAGCCGCACTTCGCGCTGCCACTCGGCCGGCGTCTGCAGGTGCGGGGGCAGCTGCTTTTCCTGGGCTAGCTCGGCGGCTACTTCCGCCAGCAAGGCATCGGGCTTACCCTCAGTAGCTTGTGTGAAGCGGCGCAGCGCACCCACAATGCGTTCCTTCATCTCGCCCGCCGCGTCGTTGGTGAAGGTAATAGCCAGAATACTTTTGAAATAATCGGGCTTGTACACGCGCTCGCCCGTGGGGTCGGCCGGCTGCGGGTAGCCCAGCGCCAGCTTCAGGTATTCTTTCGTTAATTGATAGGTCTTGCCGGAGCCGGCCGAGGCGGAATAGATGCGAAAGGGGGCAGGCATTACTTAGTAAACGCAGAGGTTCTAATTAATTTAATTCTCAACGGGCTTTGGCCGCCCGTTTTATAGCGGGCAGTGATGCTACTGCCTTTACCATACAAGGTATCGCGCCGCAACCTCCCATTCACTGAAAACGCCGCCACTATTTGCTGTTAAGTGTTGGTGCACTGGCTTATGCGTTTTGCCCGGTAGCTGGCTAGGGCCAGCCGCACGCACCGCGCAGAAAGCCGACTGCCCAGCGCCCCTAGCTGCGCGTCAGAGGCTAAGCGGTTAGCAGACTAGCCTTTGTGAATTTGTTGAGCCTTATAAATAAAGACTGCCGCAAAATAAGTAGCCCGGAATTCGGGGCGAATTCCGGGCTACTTGAAGGTTTGGCGCAGCGAAGGCCTAGCGCTCCAGCAGAATTTCCGGGCCTAAAACCACGAGGTCTACCCGGCCTTTCAACGTCTGGTCGATGAAAGGCGTGTTCTGGGATTTAGATTTCATAAAGTCCCGCGTGAAGGTCGTTTCCGCTTCGGTGTCAAACAGGACGCAGTTGGCGGGCTGGCCAACTTCGATGGCGGCGGCCGGCAGGCCCATCAGGCGGCGGGGCTCGGCCGAGTAGCGCTTCACTACCAGGTCCCAGCCAAATTTGCCGGGCGCCACGAAGAAATGGTGCAGTGAAACCAGGGCCGTATCCAGGCCGGTGATGCCGTTGGGCGCGCTGATGAAATCCTGGGCTTTCTCGAACGGCGTGTGCGGCGCGTGGTCGGTGGCAATGAGGTCGAACACGCCCTCGATGAGCCCTTCGAGCAGCGCGTCGCAATCGGCCTGCGTGCGCAGCGGCGGGTTCATCTTGTAATTCGTGTCGTAGTCGCCGATGTGCTCGTCGGTGAACAGCAGGTGGTGCGGGGCCACTTCCGCCGTCACCTTCACATCGCCGCGCGATTTCCACCAGCGGATGGTTTCCATGCCGAGCTTGCTCGACACGTGCTGGATGTGCACGTGCGCGCCCGCCGCCCGGGCTAGCCGGATATCGCGGTCGATGATAATTTCCTCGGCGCAGGCCGGCGAGCCCTTGATGCCGAGCCGGTAGCTCATCACGCCTTCGTTGAGGGCGCGCGGCCCGGCCAGTTCCGGTACCTCGCAGTGGCTGGCAAAAAACATCCCAAACTCGGTGGCGTACTGCATCGCCCGAAGTAGCACCGCCGGGTCGTTGGTGGTATCGCCGTCGTCGGTGAGCATTTTGACCCCTAGCCCGCGCATCCCCTCGATTTCGGCCAACTCCTTGCCTTCGCGGTTTTTGGTGACGCAGCCAGAGGTGTACACCGGAATGCGGGAGCGGTCCTTGGCGTTTTCCAGGGCGGTGGCCACGGTGGTGGCCGAGTCGAGGGCCGGGCGGGTGTTGGGCATCATCACCACGCCGGTCACGCCGCCGTTGATGGCCGCCTCGCTGCCCGTCGTGATAGTTTCCTTATTCTCGAAGCCGGGGGCGCGAAAATGGACGTGGGCATCGAACATGCCCGGCAGCAGCACCCGGCCGCGCGCGTCGATAACCCGAGCGCCCTCGGGAAGGGCCAGGCTTTTGCCGATGTCCTGAATTATTCCTTCGATAATCAGAACATCACGCTCGACAAGCACGGGTGAATTTTCGGAGGCGATGCGGGCATTTTGAAGGAGAAGCATGAAGTAATAATTTCTGTAAACCGCTAGGGGGATGGGAGAGATAAACTAATGCGCCGGGTTGGCTGCCGGGCCCGGCGTTCAGGGCATAATCACCGGCGAGCTAGCCCGCTGGGGAGCGGTATACGCTTCCTGCCGCGGAAACTCCCCGCCTGGGCTGAGCCAGTCGAGCACGGCCATGCGAACGGAGATGCCGTTTTCGACCTGGTTGGTGATGAGGCTGCGCTCGTAGTCCATCACGGCGTCGCAGAGCTCCACGCCCCGGTTCACGGGGCCGGGGTGCATAATGTAGAGGCCGCGGTCGCTGATTTCGGCCAGCCGGGTATTGGTGATGCCGTACACGCGGTGGTATTCGCGCACGCTGGGGAAGAACTGCACGTCCTGGCGCTCCATCTGCACGCGGAGCAGGTACACCACGTCGGGCGCCCAGGCCATAGCCGCCTCGTAGTCGGTGAAGCGGCGGATGCTGGCCGGAACGTACTTGGGCACCAGCGAGCCAGGACCAAGGTACGCCACCTCGACGCCCAGCTTTTGCAGCAGCGTGCTGGTCGAGCGCGCCACGCGCGAGTGGAGAATATCGCCGATGATGAGGACTTTTTTACCCCTGGGGTCAGGAAATTTTTCCTTGATGGTGAAGGCGTCCAGTAGGGCCTGGGTGGGGTGCTCGTGCGCCCCGTCGCCGGCATTGATAACCGAGGCCGTGGTTTGGCGGGCAATCATGCCGGGCAGGCCGGAGTGACTGTGGCGCACCACGATGTAGTCGGTGCGCATGGCCTGGAGCGTTTCAATCGTTTCGCGCACCGACTCGCCCTTGGTGATGGAAGAGTGGGCGACGTCGAAATTCGTGACTTCCGCCGAGAGGCGTTTGGCCGCGACCTCAAAGGAGGAGTGCGTGCGGGTGCTGGCCTCGTAGAACAGCATGAGCACAGACTTACCCTCGAGGGCGGGAATTTTCTTCACCGAACGGGTGAACAGCTTCTTAAACGACGTGGATTGGTCGAGCAAAAACTCGATTTCCTCCCGGCGGAGGGAAGCGATGTCGAGCAGGTCTTTACGGGTCATACCTAAGTAGCGGAAAAGTGAGGTTGACTGGTTAAAACGGACAAAAGGAAGGCTTACCGACTTCTACCCCCGACGGGCAGGTGGACCGACAGTGTGGCGACCGCCGAACGCAACGGGCATAAAAAAACCGTTTCGGAATCCGAAACGGTGGCGGGGCAACAAGTAGAAAAAATACCGGAAATGCCAAAGGCAAAATCAGAAAAATCAGTGGTGGCGAAGACCTTCCGGTCCGCCCGCGGCTCCTCGCTGAGCAGGATGCCGCGCTTCGTCAACAGATTTTTTGGTTGAAGCACGGTGCAAAGCTACGGCATTGTTACGAAAACCTTGCGCAGATTAGGTAAGAATTTCCGCTGAAGCGAACGGTATAGCTAGCGAATAGCCGCGTAAAAATAGGCGGCCTCTTCCGGGCAACGTAGGCGGTAAGCCTCCTGGCTACCTCGCTTAGTCAGACGGTTACCGGCCCGCTGGGGCCTTGATAAGTAGTTGCTATAAGGCGCCGACAATGCGTTCCTTCCTCTAGCCCGCCGCGTTGTTGAGGAAGGGGATGGCCAGAACACTCTTGAAATAATTGGGCTTGCACATGCGTTTGCCCGTGGGGTCAGCTGGCTGCGGGTAGCCCAGCGCCAGCTTCAGATATTCTTTCGTTAATTGATACGTTTTGCCAGAGCTGGCAGACGCGGAATAGGGCAGACATTAATTTTTTAGAATATGGCACTCATACCAGAAACTAAACTAATAACATCTCCAGAAACTAAAGAAGCAAAAGCCGCAATCGGTTACAAGTGGAATGAGGTCGCGGGCACTAGGCCTAAGCTTGGAGGGCTAGCCACTGGGGAGCGAGTAGAATGCCCTGCTTGTGCAAAATGCAAGCAGCTAATGACTTGCTACGCAACTATCGACTCAATGGGGGATAATTATGACTCAGCGGATTGTTGCGTAATAAATGTCTTTGTCTGTCTTGATTGTGGAACGACACAGAACCAAATAAACCAAGCTCTAGCATAGCCTTATGAAACTAATCATACTAGGCCAGGCTATGATGGCAGCACCTATTTTGCTTCCCCTAATTTTTGCAATCGCATTTGCAAGCTTTATGATTATCTTAATTACAGGCAGCTGGTTTGCAAGATTGCTGGGTTTTATTAAAGGGAATCAACCGGAGCTGCCGAGAGAATTGGTGAGAATTTCTTTGCTTTTGGCAACTGTTTTTTGCTTATTCTCTATTTGGCGACTATCTGCCATGGAGTTGATAAACTAAATTTCAACCTCAGGCATCAACCGCGCCGCCACCTCCCCCGGCACCCGCACCGGCCGGCCGCTAGCCCCGTCCAGCAGCACCCACTGCGTTTCGGCGGCGCAGAGGAGCTGGCCGTCGGCCACGCGCTCAATGCGGGTCAGACGCTTGGAGCTGGCGCCTTTCACGTCGGCTACCCAGGTGCTCACGCGCAGCTCGTCGCCGGCGTAGGCCGAGCGCAGGTAGCGCACGTGGTGCTCCTGCACCACCCACACCTGGGGCAGCAGCTCGGCCGCGGGCGGGTACAAGTGGTGCCAGTGGGCGGCGGCCACATCCTGCACCCAGCGTACGTAGGCCACGTTATTGGCATGGCCAAGCTGGTCGATGTCGCCGGCCTCCACGGTAAAGAGGTGAGTATAAGCGTGGGGAGGAGCTAGGGGCGTATCCATAAGTTTTTTAGAAGATAAACGAAGTTCGGGGATTTTGTCTATCTTTGGCGCAACCCAAGGCCCTGTGGTGCTGTTCCGGTCCGCTCCGGTGTGTTAGCATCCAAGGTCCCCAGCTTTCCGCCGGGCTTTGGCGACACTCCAAATTTTTTTTATTATGCCGACCGGAACGGTAAAATTCTTCAATGAGACCAAAGGCTTTGGTTTCATCAAAAACGACGAGACTGGCCAAGACATCTTCGTCCACGTCACCGACCTAGTAGACGCCAAGTCGCTACAAGAGAAAGACAAAGTTCAGTACGAAGAAGCCCAAGGCCGCAAAGGCCCGAACGCCGTTAAAGTGTCGCTGCTCTAGTAGTAGGCGCACCTTTCGTGCTAGCAGAAAGCGCCTTCCCACGCGGGAGGGCGCTTTTTTTGCGCAAGCTTTTCCTGCCTCACCGTCTGCTATGCTGCCGAAGGGAGTATCCTACTAGGGTTGCTTACCAATGCTAACGACCCGGTGAGGTGCTTGCGTCATCAGCATGGCAACGATTCTTACTCGTATAATTAGTCTTTTCCAAATAAAATCCGTACCTTTGCACCCGCATTTGAGAACGGCCCCATTGAGTGGCCGGGGTGGCCCAGAGTAAGTAATTGGCTGCCGAGTAGTTTCCCGTTTTATCGGTCGTATTTTTTCCGCCTTGTCGTTAGTAGGAAGGTTGAGGGGGAAGAAGCGCCGCCGCTGTTGAGCCGGCTGTTTTCAGAGCGTAGTCTCATTCCCCACAAGCTGCCCAGGTTTTGGAAAACCAGGTAGCCCAGCAACCTATTCCGTTCCGATATGGATACCGAACAAGTAGAAAATACCCCCGCTAAGGTCATCGACAAAGCTAAAATCCGCTTTGACGAGCTTAATCTCTCCCCCGAAGTACAGCGCGCCATCACTGAGATGGGCTACGAGGAAGCTTCGCCCATCCAGGCGGCGGCTATTCCCGTTATGCTGTCAGGCAAAGACGTTATTGGCCAGGCCCAAACCGGCACCGGCAAAACGGCTGCCTTCTCAATTCCCGCTATTGAAGGTATAGACGGCGAAAGCCGCGACGTACAAGTAATTGTACTCTGCCCCACCCGTGAGCTTGCCGTGCAGGTTTCGGGCGAAATCCAGAAACTGGGTAAGTACAAAAAAGGCCTCGCTGTAGTGCCCATCTACGGTGGCTCGTCCTACGACCGGCAGTTCCGCGCCCTAGAGCGCGGCGTGCAGATTGTAATCGGCACTCCTGGCCGCGTAATGGACCACATTGAGCGCGGTACGCTGAAGCTCGACAAGGCCACCAAAATCATCCTCGACGAAGCCGATGAAATGCTCGACATGGGCTTTCGCGAGGATATCGAGTTTGTGCTCAGCAAGATGCCCGAGAACCGCCAGACGGTGTTCTTCTCGGCTACGATGAGCAAGCCGATTATGGACATGACCAAGAAGTACCAGCGCGACCCGCAGGTAGTGAAGGTCAACCACCAGCAGATGACGGTGTCCAACATCGAGCAGAGCTACTTTGAGGTGCGCGGCCCGCAGAAAAAGGATGTCCTGACCCGCATCATGGACATGTACAATCTGAAATCGACCATCATTTTCGCTAATACGAAGCGCATGGTGGACGAAATCGTGGCTGACCTGCAAGCCAAAGGCTACTTTGCCGATGGTTTGCACGGCGACATGAGCCAGGCCCAGCGCCAGAACACGCTCGATAAATTCCGCAAAAACACGCTCGAAATTCTGGTGGCTACTGACGTGGCCGCCCGCGGTATCGATGTAGACAACGTAGAAGCCGTATTCAACTACGACCTGCCCGCCGACGAGGAGTATTACGTGCACCGCATCGGCCGCACGGGCCGCGCTGGCAAGAATGGCCGCGCTTTCACCTTCGTGAGTGGCCGCGATATCTACAAGCTGCGCGACATTATGCGCTTCACCAAGGCTGATATCAAGCTAGCCCAGGTGCCGTCGTTTGCCGACGTGTCAGAGGTGAAGACGACGTTGTTCCTCAACCAGATTAAGGAGGTTGTGGAGAAGGGCAACCTGGACAAGTACATTGGCCGCGTGCAACGCCTGCTCGACCAGAGCGAGGAAATTACCTCGCTTGACATCGCTGCTGCGCTGCTCAAGATGACCATGAAAGAGGACAAGCGCAATGAGCAGAGCCTCGATGCCAGCCGCGAGAAAGGAGCTAGCCGCCCCGGCTACACGCGCCTTTTCATCAGCATGGGCAAGAAGGACCGTCTGCACCCCCGCGATGTAGTTGATTTGATTGGCGAGAGCACCAACCTGCCCGGCAATAAAGTAGGCGATATCGCCCTCTATGACAAGTTCAGCTTCGTGGAAGTACCCAACGAATTTGCCGAGGAAATTGTGAGCCAGCTGGGCCGCAGCACCATCCAAGGGCAGCCGGTTACGTTCAGCATCGCTACGCCGGTGCAGGACGCCGCTGCCAAGGAAGAAGGTACCAACCGCCCCGAGCGCCGCGAAGGTGGCTTCGGTGGGGGTGAGCGTCGCGGCGGCTTCGGCGGTGGCGACCGCCGCGAAGGCGGCCGCCCGCCCTACGGCGGTGGCAACCGCGGTGGTAGCTACGGCGACCGTCGGGAAGGTGGCAGCAGCTACGGCGGTGGCTACAAAGGCGGCGACCGCCGCGAAGGCGGCAGCTCCTACGGCGGCGACCGTGGCGGCAGCCAGGGTGGTGGTTACCAGCGTGGTGGCTACAAAGGTGGCCAGGGTGGCAGCAGCTACGGTGGCGGCTACAAAGGCAAGCGCGACTCGGGCGAATAGACCGCAGATTTAACGGATTTAACTGATTGCGGGGATACGCCCACTGCGTGGGCTGACTACGCAATGCGAGGGTAGTTAAAACAGAAAAGGCTGCTCTTGCAAGCAGCCTTTTCTGTTTTAACTTAGCAGATATACTATGCCGAAGGATATCAGATGAAATTGAGTTAAATGAGTAACAAAATGAAAAAGGCTACTCTTTTGAGTAGCCTTTTTCATTTTACCAATTGCGTAGTCAGCTCACGTAGTGGGCGTATCTCCACAATTAGTTAAATCCGCGGTCTATTTGGACGAATCACGCAAGTCGCGGATTTCGTTGTGAGCAGCGAGTACACCTTGCGACTGTTTTTCGATAATCGATTTCAGGTCGCCGGGCAAGTCTTGAATTTTGGCGGCTTCTTCATAGGCCTTCTTGGCTACGTCTTCACCGCGCTCGCACTCGGCGAGAATAGCGTGATTATCATGGCCGGTTACGGCTGATTTCAAGTCAATCCAAGCGTGGTGGATGGTGCCAACAATTGAAGAACCTTCGTTGGTATCGGGCTTCAGGTCAAGCTTGAACATTTGGTCTTCAATCTCGGTCACGTAGCTAGCGCGCTGGGCCGAGTACTTCTTAAACAAGTCTTTCAGATGCTGGTCCTTCACGTCGGTCATGGCGTCGGCGTAGCCTTTCTGGCCATCTTTGAGGACGGTAATGAGAGCGTTGAGGGCGGTTTGGGTGGTTTTGGCTTCCATGATTGGAAAAGGAAATGTAAGTTGGAAAGGTGAGGGAGTTTACTAGCCAACTGCCCGCAGGGTTACAGTTGGCCCTAAGATGCCCCAATTTTATGCCTCTTGCCCTGCGGCTAGCCTACCAATTGGCGGGCGCCGGCCATTGCCCGGCCCGCCAGAAACCCCGTTGTCCAGGCCGCCTGAAAATTGAATCCGCCCGTAATGCCGTCGATATCAAGTACTTCTCCAGAGAAGTAAAGGCCCGGCACGCGGCGGCTTTCCAAGGTAGTCAGGCTCACTTCGCTTAATGGAATGCCGCCGCAGGTCACAAACTCGTCTTTGTGCGTGGTTTTGCCCTGCACCTGCAACGGTGTGCGCAAAAGCAACTCAAGCAAGCGGCTTTGCGCTTTGGCGGGCACTTCATTCCACCGGGTTTCGGGCCCGATGCCGGACTCCGCCGCTAGGGTACGCCACAGCCGGGTAGGTAAGCCAAACTGCGGGTGGGCCGCCACCTGCTTTTTGCCATTTTCGAGGCGGAAGCTTTGGGTCCAGGAACGTAGCGTTTCGTCGGTGTGCGCAGGTACCCAGCTGATTAGGGCCGTGCCGTGGTAGCCTAACTCGTGCAAGCGCCGCGCGCCCCAGGCCGAAAGCTTGAGCACAGCTGGTCCGCTCACGCCCCAGTGCGTAACCAGCAAAGGGCCTTCGTACTGCAGCTTTTCGCCGGCTAGCACCACGCGGGCGTGGGGTACGCTCACGCCGGGCAATTCGCGCAGGGGCGAGGCCGGCACGTTGAATGTAAACAGCGACGGCACCGGTTCGGCAACGGTGTGGCCCAGTGCCCGGAGCCAGTCGTAGGCCACCGATTTTGGGTTGCCGCCCGTGGCAACGAGCAGGCGGCTGGCCAGCAGCAAGGGGCCTAGTGCGGCACTGCCTTCCCCGCTGATTTTCAGACTAAAGCCACCCTCAGGCAAGACAGTGATTTCTTCGGCAGCCGTGCGCGTGAGCACGCGCACCCCGGCGCGGCGGGCGGCGTCTTCGAGTGCGCGGGCGATGGTTTCGCTGCTGTCGGTGGTTGGAAACATGCGGCCATCAGCCTCCGTTTTCAAGTCAACGCCCCGCGCCTTAAACCAGGCAACGGTATCGGCCACGCCAAACTGTCGAAATGCCTCTTTAAGCTGCCGGCCGCCGCGCGGGTAGTGCTGCACCAGCTGCGCTGCCGACTCGCAGGCGTGCGTAACGTTGCAGCGCCCCCCGCCCGAAATGCGCACTTTACCCAGCAGCTTAGGGCTCTTTTCGAGCAAATACACCAGCTGGTCAGGATTGGCCTCGGCGCAGGCGATGGCCCCAAAAAAACCGGCGGCCCCGCCTCCCAGCACCACCACGGGGGCCGGCCGCGCGGGCAATTCAGAAAGGCGAGGGCTGGATGCGGACATAGCACAAAGGTAACCCCGGCTGGCGGGGCTAGGCCACCCTAGCAGTAGGGCAGGGCAGCCAGCGGGTCGTCGTGCTGAAAGGTATAAGGCACCAGCGCCCGCAGGCGGCTCGAATCGATGATTTTGCCCCCACCATCGCCGGGCAAAAAAACGGGGGGCTCCAGCCCCAGATATTGAGCTGCCGCCGGGTAAAAATCGCGCCGTAGCGGGTGCATTTGCGCGCACACATTAAGCGTGTGGCCCCAGATGTTCTGTTCCAGAATCGTACTCAGTACCCCCACGGCATCGGTGAGGTGCAACAAATTGATTGGGGCATCGCCCTGGGGCAAATTGCGGCGCCCCGCCAAAAAGCGCCCCGGCGGCCGCCCCGGGCCAAAGAGGCCCCCTAGCCGCACTACCGTGCTCTGCCACTGGCCGTAGCGCGGCACAAAATGGCCCTCCGTACGCAGCACATCGGAGGCCGCATCACGGGTGCTGATGGCGTCGGTTTCATGCATCGGCCGGGGCTCGTTGGGGTATACGCCGGTGGTCGAAACAAACAGGACGGCCTGCACACGGGCCGCGGCCACGGCCCGGTGCACCGGGCGCAGCAGCTGTGGGTAGCCGCCCGCCACGGCGGCACGCGGCGGCACGTTGAGTACCAGGCTGGTAGCTTGGCTCAGCATTGTGGTAAGGCGTTGTTCGTCGCTGGCCGTAAAATCGGCCCCTAGCTGAAGCAGCTGCGCCTCAATACCAGCCGCAGCCAGTACGGGCAGCTGCTCGGCCGAGGTAGTAGTGCCCAGCACCCGGTGGCCCTGCGCCAGCAAGTGCTGGGCCAGGGGCAAGCCCAACCAGCCGCAGCCCAGCACAGCTACGGTGGCGGGAGGACCAAAGCTACTTGCAATAGAGGTAACAGACATAAAGATTATTATCGAATACTAGTAAGCTATGCTAAAAGGGTGCAAGTTGCACATAAATCAGGGAAAGCTGTGCAGTAAACCCGCTATTACTTACCTTCGGGGCCCTAGTCGCCGGTAGTCCGCCGGCCTTCCCGCCTTATGATGACCAACCCCTATACCCAACCCATGCTGCGCGATAATGCCCTAGCCGGCAAAACCATTATTGTAACGGGTGGGGGCACGGGCCTGGGTCGGGCCATGACGACTTATTTCCTGCAATTAGGGGCCAACGTCACTATTACGAGCCGCAAACTCGCCGTACTGGAGCAAACAGCGGCTGAACTGCTCCAGCAAACGGGTGGCCGTGTGCTAGCCCTGGCCTGCGACGTGCGCAAGTACGACGAAGTGGAAGCCATGCTGGCGCACACCTACGCCGAGTTTGGCCGCGTCGATGTACTGCTCAACAATGCGGCCGGCAACTTCATCAGCCCCACCGAGCGGCTTAGCCACAAGGCGTTCGACGTGATTGTGGACATTGTGCTGCGCGGCTCCTACAACTGCACCCTGGCCGTGGGCAAGCGTTGGATAGCCGATAAGCAGCCCGGCACCATCCTCAATATTGTGACTACCTATGCCTCCGTGGGTTCGGCCTACGTGGTGCCTTCCGCCGCCGCCAAGGCCGGCGTGCTGGCCATAACCCGCTCGCTGGCCGTGGAGTGGGCCAAGTACGGCATTCGCTCCAACGCCATTGCGCCCGGACCTTTCCCGACCGAAGGCGCCTGGAGCCGGCTGTTTCCCGAGCCCCTGGCCAGCCAGCTCGACCCCGCCGCCAGCGTGCCGCTCAAGCGAGTGGGGCAGTACCAGGAGCTAGCCAACCTGGCCGCCTATCTAGTATCCGATTTTTCGGCGTACGTCAATGGCGAAGTGGTGACTATCGACGGTGGCGAATGGCTCAATGGGGCCGGCGAGTTCAATAAGCTCGAAGCCCTGACACCCGAAATGTGGGACACCATCGAGAAAACTATGCGCCGCTAAAAAGCAAGGCTAGCCCTAGCTAAAACTTGTAGCCTTTGTAATCCTTGCTGAATTCGGCGACGGGAATAGGCTGGTTGGCTACTACATCGAGAAAATTATATTTCTCGTAAAGTCCTCGGTCGTCATACACCGTCACGGAAGCCGGGAGATACGTCTTGGCGTTCACGACCATAATTACCCGCCGGCCGTAGGCATTAGGTACCTGCAGTAACTGGCCTTCGGTTAGCTTGCTGTCTATGCTTAGGTCGTTGCGCTCCACAATCCGGTATTCACCGCAGCCGAAGCGTGCAGCTACCGATGCGATACTTTCGTTTTTGCCAACCCGGTAGGCTACGTAGCGAAATTGTGGATAGTCAGAGCGCAGGATATAGCACGGCTGCCCCTGCGCCGTGCTGTCGCCCGCATAGCGAAACGAGCGGGTAAATACGTTGTCGGCGCGCCCATCGGGTCCGTTGAGCAGGTCGGCAATCATACCAAAGCCAGCCTGCAAAACCGTGTGGTGCTGGTCTTTGCGCATCAATGAGCCGGTAGGGTCGAGGCTGAGGGTCACGTATGGAAACGCCGCCGGGTATACCCAAGCATCGTTGTCGTTCTGGCCCTTAACGTATAAAACTTCCACGCCCTTCCGGTTTTTCAGATAAACGCGGTAAGGATTATACGCGATTTTCATGGCCGTATAATCGGGAGTCGTCTTATTGCCTATTCGCTCCCGGGCCTCCGCATTGCAGCGAATAGAGCTCAGGTTTTGAATAGATGCAGTAAGCCGGCTTATTAGCTGAGTAGTGGTAATGGGCGCCGCCGAGGGCGTTGAAATCCCCCAGCATGTCAGGCTAATAAAAAATATACCTGGGAGAAGAAAAGACTGGCGCACGAATAAATTACTGAATAAAGATGATTAATTCAAGCTAATATGAGGAAAGCGCGCGGCAGCGCTGTCAAAAATAAATAGCTCATCAATCTCGATGCTGCGGAGATAGGGGTAGAGCGGAAATTGCTTCACAACGGTGTGCGCCGCCTCTTCATCATCCGAAGTAATAATAGCCCAGCCCCGGCTGCGATTGGCGCTGATAGCGTAGGCCTCAATAATATGCTCAGCCAACAGTTGATTGATAAACGTGCGGTGCTGCGGAATAATTGCCATAAAGTCTTCCGTAAAAGACTGTGGCAAGCGAAAAGACACGGCAAAAGCGGGCATATACTCGCGCTAGGCTTGTGATGAAGATAACCCAAACAATTAAAAATAGCTTGCTCGAAAATCATCCGAACAAGCTACTTTAGCGATAATGTAAAAGACAATCTAGGAGTGACCCAGCTCAGCAACTGCGGGCAAATTGGTATCACCCTGCGCCGGCGCCGTAATATGGCCAGTCGTAGTTGCTTCCCAAGCCCGATAATGGTCAAGCTCTTTCTTAAACTTGCCTATAAACCAGCTGATTATTGCTAAATCATCCAGAAAACCCAGAACCGGGATAAAATCAGGTACTAGGTCAAAAGGGCTGATTACGTACAGGAGAACGGCGATACCAGAGATAATCGTGCTGGTTTGAATTTCTCGATAATCTCCTTTCACGTAGTCGCGAACCATGTGCACCAGTGTCAGAGCAGCATCAAATAGCTGCTTGAATTTATTATCCTTGCTGCTTTCATCCGCAAGTTTGTCGGCAGCCTCATTAAGGATGGTAAATACTTTGAATGGCTTACCCAGAAGCTTGGTAGCACGCCCTAAGAACAGGCTGAAAATAGCATTCTTGGAAATCTGAACGCCGCGGTTGGCAAGGGTAGACATTAAGCGAGAGGTGAAATTTGAGGTAAGAACCAGCTGATACGTACGCTTACCAGCTTAGTTGGCTTCAGCCTCAATGTCTCCACAGACTACTTTTCAAACAAAGGAGTGGTGCCGCCTACCCAATCTTTATTTTTATTGAAATCGACTCCTATCATCTCGCCACGGCTCAGGCGGGCTAGCCCTGCTACCAGTGCCGGTTGCGGCTCGGAGTGCGGCCAGGTATATAGCAGACGAATCTCACATTTCACGAGCCCGTCAGGTGCCTGAACCACTGGCTCGTAAGCCACTTTGCGCTGTAATAGATAATTCTCCTTATCGGGTAAAGCGTCCAGGTCAGCTGCTGTGATATGCAGCCGTACGCCCGCGCCCGCAAAAGAAAAAAGGGGCTTCAAAACGTAGTTTTCTAAGTCAGCCGGATAGGCAGTTAACTCCTGCAAATAATAGCTGGGTGGGGCAAACTGGCTTTTTATCAGGGGTAGCGTGTATTTGCTGATGCGGAAAAACCAATTGGGATGGCCAACCCAGGTTACATCAACGTCGTCAATTAAATTAAATGCGGGGTGTAAGTCGGGGTAGCGGGCTAGCTCATCAAAAATAACCCGATTGTAGATGCGCTTAATACGAATTTCGCGGCCATCCTTTTCGTAGAAAAGTTGCCGGCCGCGCTTGCGTACGTCTGGTAATGAAATAATTTCAATGCCCCAGTTCTTTTTTGACAAAGCAAAATCTATTCGGGTCTTTTGCTTGTCGGGAAATAATTCCAGCAAAATAACATTCTCGGGATTTTCGTCCGCCAGAATCAAGCTCTTCAAGTTTGCATGATAAGCCGCCTCGTCTGGTACATCGATGAACGGCGTAACGCTCGCGTCGATAGGGTAGTGGGCCGAAAATACTCCTGGCAAATAAGCCTGAAAAGCATAGAGCGACGGAAAGCCTTGCATTTCAATGAGCTGGGGCTCAAGCTCGCCCACAGCATTGCGACACACTGCAAAATCAAAGGTTAAAAATTCGGCGTGCGCATCCTCGTTCGGTACTCGCTGGCTAGCCGGAAGCGCCCCTTCCGTGCGCTGCTTGAAGTCGGGCTGTTGAATAACCCGAATAATATCCTGGCCAGCCTGAATTAATTTATCCCGCAGCGCTCTGGGCACAAATACCGGGGTTTCGGCCACCCGAAAATCAAGTTGATAGGGCAACTGCTGGTCGATATCGGCTAGCATCACCTGGTAGCTTTCAGGACTGAAAGCAGCATTAAACAATTGGCGGGGAGCAGGAATCATGCGTTAGCTAGCGCTAGAAGTATGCTGAATAAAAGGGCGCTGTAAAAATCAGCTAAAGGCTGGCTCACTTAGCGAGGCCAGCGCCCGCCGTAAAAAGGTGGGAATAATAATGCCCTCCGTCAACTCAATAGTATCGGGTGAGGCTAGTAGGCTTACCATTTCCTCGTATTTATCCTCGCCATACGCCGTAATTACCTGTTGCTTGCGCTCGTCGGTCAGCATATAGCGCAGCATGCCTTCGCCGTCAGCTTCAGGATGAAATTGCGTGCCAATAATTTCAGGAGAAAAGCGCAGTCCCATAATAGCCCGCGCAAGTGGTACGTGCGGCCGTTCTTTTTCCAAGCAAAGAACTTCGATGTCCAGCTCGGCCATCCGGGCCATGTCTAAATCAACTAATTGGTAGTCACGCGAATCTACTGCAAAAAAAGGCTCAGGCAGAAGGGAGAAAATGGGGTCGGCCAGGCCCGCATCGGTCAGGTGCACGGGTAATACGCCGAAAGACGTTGACTTGCGTTTGCCTACCGTTCCCAATCCGAAGTGACGACTTACCAACTGGAAGGAATGACAAATTAAGAGCAAGTGCTTCTTTTGCTCAGCCTGCTTGTTATGGGCAAATAACTGGTCGATAAAGCCGAAATAGGAATCCTCCCAAGGCTCCTCAGATTGCAAAGGGCTGCCAGGCCCACCGCTGGAAATATAAATATCGTACGTTAGGTCCGGCACCTCATTAGCAGCCCGAATATTATAAGTATCGACTGCAAAATTGACCTGGTTTTCGACTTCGGCCCGGCGCAACAATTGTCGAATACAACGCATCCCTTCGTTAGGTGCGTTATCGTACATATCTAAAATAGCAACCTTAAACTGACTCATCGTTTACTAAGATTTATTTAAAATGACGGAATAGCAAAAGGGCCAGTAAAAAACGTACTAGCCAGCTGCTTTCTTTAACAAGCTATAGGCCGTAGGTGGTTTCCTTTAAGATGTAATCAACTACCTGGGTAAGGTCGCCGGTTTGGTGAAAAACAGCCAGTTGGCGGTCGGCACCGGTACCCATTTCGAGCATCTTGAGCACGTATTCTACCTCATGGCGGCTGCCAAGCTCATCAAGTACATCATCGATAAAATCGAGGAGCTCCAGAATTAGCTGGCGGGCGGGTTTTTCTTCCTGCGAGCCAAAATCAATTAAATTTCCAGCGATGCCATACCGAGCGGCCCGCCATTTATTCTCCTTGATGAGCGCGCTGCGGTAGAGGCGAAAATTTAAATTCTGACACTTGAGCTTGTAAATCTTTGCTACCAAGGCTTGCATTACGGCGGCAACGGCAATGGTTTCGTCGGCTCGCATCATCATGTCGCAGATGCGGTATTCGATAGTGTCGAAAAAAGGATGCAGGCGTAAATCCCACCAGATTTTCTTTCCATTATCAATGCAGCCGGTTTTTATGAGGAGCGCAATAAACTCGTCATAATCCGATGCGCTATTAAAATAGCCAGGAATACCTGTGCGCGGAAATCGCTCAAACACCTTGGTACGAAAGGACTTATAGCCGGTTTCGCGGCCTTCCCAAAATGGCGAGTTGGTGCTCAGTGCAAACAAGTGCGGCAGAAAATACCGCAGGGCGTTCATCATGTACACGCCCAGGTCGCGGTTTTCGATGCCGATGTGCACGTGCATCCCAAAAACGAGGTTCGAGCGGGCGGCCTCCTGCAATTCCTCCACTATTTTATCGTAGCGGGCATCGGGCGTGATGGGCTGGTCTTGCCAGCGCGAAAAAGGGTGCGTGCCCGCGGCCGCAATTTTGAGCCCTACGCGGTCGGCCAGCTCAATAACCTGGCGCCGTAGGTGCACAACCTCCTCGCGGGCCTCGCCGATATTTTTACAAATATTAGTACCTACTTCCACTACCGACTCGTGCATTTCGGCCTTCACTTGCTCGTGCAGCGTTATTTTGCCGTCCTCCACAATCTTGGACATGTGCGAGCGAAGGTCGCGCGTGACCGGGTCGATGGTTTGAAATTCTTCTTCTATTCCGAGCGTGAAAACGGGCCGTGGCATAAGCAGGTAGCAACTGAAAATGAGGGGAGAGGATGCTGGCCAGCCGGAGAAGAGCACATAAAAAGGGGCGGCCACCACATCGCGATGGCCGCCCCTGCGTACGAACCCGACCCTAGCGGGAATTATTTTTTAGCCGCCGGCTTCTTTGGTTTGGCGGCTGCGTTGGGCGCAGTGGCGTCTTTGGCCGATTTGCTTTTGGCGGTAGGTGTGGGCACCTCACCTTCGGGCGCGACGGGCGCGGGCGCTGCCGATTTCTTAGGCGCCGCTGCTTTTTTGGCCGGTGCGGGCGGGTTAGCACCCAGGTCGTTGGTCTGGTGCAGCGCGCCGCCTATTTCAACTACGCCATCGGTGTTGGCAATGGCCGTTTGGCGGGCCGCTTTCTGCACAAACGAGCCCCAGGTGAGGTTGTCTTGGCCGGGCTGCTGGGCCTGCGCACGCTCGATGGCGAGGTTGGCTGCGTGCTCCACTACCCACTCAAAATTTTCGGGCCCCACCGAATTAATATCCGCATCGGGCGCCGGGTTGCCGAAGTCGATGGCAATCGGAATGCCCTCGCGTACGGCAAATTCTACTGTGTTGAAATCGTAGCCCAGGCCCTGGCACAGGCGCAGGGTGTAATCCTTAATAGTAGCGAGGAGCTTTTCGCCGGCCTCGCCTTGGGTTTTCATCTCGGTCTGGTAGCGCTGGTGCGGGGCATTACGCGGCTCGTAGGGCATAATGAGCACGTCTTTGCCGCCCAGGCAGTAGCAGCGGAAATAATCGGTGAAATCAACCGCTTCCTGATACAGCATTACCAGCTGGCCAGTCTCGTCGTAGGCGCGCCAGGCCTCGTCGGGGTTATCTACTTTATATACGCTTTTCCAGCCGCCGCCCGCGTGGGGCTTCATGAAGGCCGGAAAGCCGATTTTTTCAAACGCCTTGTGCCAGTCAAACATGGCCAGGTTGCGGAATGAGTTCTCGCTGGTATCGTCGGGGCGGGCCTTGCTGGGCAGCAGCAGGGTTTTGGGCACCGGCACCCCTAGCTGCACGGCGAGGGCATTATTGAAGAATTTTTCGTCGGCACTCCACCAGAACGGGTTGTTAATCACGGCCGTACCGGTAAGGGCAGCGTTTTTGAGGTAGGCGCGGTAAAAGGGCACATCCTGCGAAATACGGTCGATGATAACCGCGTAGTCGGTGGCCACGGCCTGCTCAACTTCCTCAATGCGCACAAACTCGGCGGTGATGCCCTCAACGGCTTTCTGATTAACGCGGTCTACAAACGCCTGCGGAAACGTATTTTCCTGGCCGAACAAGATGCCGATTTTTTTCATGGTGTAGGAGCTATGGCTAGCTAAGGTGTTAGGAATAAGTGAGTGTGAACCCGTTGCGTGTACGCGAAGCGGCGCCTAAAAGATAGTGGAGACGTATTCGGGGAACATATCGCGCCACACGGGCCAGTCGTGAGTGCCACTACGCACATCGAGGCGGTGCGCAATGCCCTTGCGTGAGAGGATTTCCGACATCTGATAATTACCGGGCTTGCAGAAGTCGTCTTCGGCAGTGCCCAGAATAATATTCATTTTGTAGAAGTTATCGTCCTGCGCATTGGGCATGTAATCGGGCGGATTGTGGAAGTACGCCTGCTCGTCGTAGTGCCCATCCAGAAACATCTTGATGTCGAAAGCGGCGCCCATCGAAAACAGGTGCGCGACCTGGCTAGGGTGCCGGAAGGCGAAGTTGAGGGCCTGGTAACCCCCTAGCGAACAGCCCGCTACGCCAACCTTGTCTACCTGGCATTCCTGCTGAATGTGGGGCACTAGCTCCTCGCTTACCATACGGTCGTAGAGCCCGTGGTTGTGCACGCGGGTGCCGGGGTGAAGGTGCTTGGCGTACCAACTCCACTTGTCGCCGCTATCGATGCAGAAAAGCTTGATTAGGCGGTTTTCCACAAACCAGCGCACCGAGTCAATCAGCAGAAAATCTTTGGCCTCGTAGTAGCGGCCATTGGAAGTGGGGAAGATGACGAGCGGGTAGCCATAGTCGCCCACAACCAGCATTTCCAGGTCCACACCCAGGTGCTGGGAGTGTAAGCGGCGGTATTCTTCGTGCAAAATGCGGGGTTCGGTGGGAATGACGTGCCCGCCCGAACCGGCCGCAAACTAAGCAGAAAATCCGAACGGCCAAGCCAGTCGTTGGCCGGGCTGAATGAAGCCAGGTGCGTTTATTTGCGGGTCATGGCAGTTTTTCGGTTTCAGTCGCCGCGCGGCAACACCGTAGTGGTGCGGCGCGACGAGTACTTGTTTTCGGTGGCGCTGGGGCGCGTGGTGCGGCTCGATGTGGTGTTGCCGCCCGGCTTTTCAATGCACGCCACCCAGCCCTACCCGGTGCTGTATCTTAATGATGGCCAGGACTTGGCGCGGCTGCACCTGCCAGCCACGCTCAACCGGCTGTTTCGGCAGGGCGAGGTGCGGCCGTTGGTGCTGGTGGCCATCCACGCCGCCGACCGCTTGCAGGAATACGGCGTGGCCGCCCGCCCCGACTACCTGGGCCGCGGCAGCCGCGCCGGCCGCTACACCGACTTTATACTCAATGAGTTGCTGCCCTACGTGCAGGCGCATTACCACGCCAGCGCCAACCCGGCCGAGGTGGCGGTGGCGGGCATGTCGCTAGGGGGCCTCATGGCCTTCGACCTGGCCTGGCACCATCCCGGAGCCTTTCTGAGAGCGGGCATCTTCAGCGGCTCGTTCTGGTGGCGGGGAAGGGGGCTGCACGACGGTTACACCGAGGCCGACCGCCTGATGCACGGCCTGGTGCACGCCCGCCGGGCTAGCCCCGGCCAGCAATTCTGGCTGCAAACCGGCACCGACGACGAAACCAGCGACCGCAACAACAATGGCATTATCGACGCCATTGATGACACCCTGGACCTGCTGGCAGCCCTGGCCGCGCAGGGCTTGCCGGCCCAGGCCGCCCGCTATGTGGAAGTGCCCGGTGGCCACCACCACCCCGATACCTGGGGCACCATTATGCCCGATTTTTTGCGTTGGGCTTTCGGTACCAGGGAGCTAGTGCCGGCGGAGGTGGCGGCGCGTACGCCGCGCCCGGCCCGCTGGCGGCTAGGGGAGCGAGCGCTTACGCGGCGCCCCAAGGGGGCAGCTCGTTGGAAATTCCAGTATCTGCGGCGGGCGGCTACCTTTGCGGCTATGCCTGCAACCTCTGCTCTTACACTAGCCCGTCCGGCCCCCGGCACGTATCTGCCTTATACGCAAGCTTATATCGACCTGGTGCCCGCCGATGCTGACCCGCTAGCCCAGTTGCGCCAGCAGGCGGCCGAAGTGCACCGCGAGCTGGCGGGCCTCACCGAGGCGCAGGCGCTGCTGCGCTACGCGCCGGGTAAGTGGACGCCCAAGGAAGTGCTCATGCACCTGGCCGATTCGGAGCGCATTTTTGCGTACCGCGCCCTGCGCTTTGCCCGCGCTGATGCCCAGGAGCTGCCCGGCTTTGATGAGAATGAGTTTGCCGCGAATAGCGAAGCCAACGACCGCCCGATGAGTGATTTGCTAACCGAGTATCACGCCGTGCGCGCCGCCACGCTGGCCTTCTTCAGCGGGTTGAATGGCGGGCAGCTCGACCGCGCTGGCCGGGCCAACGGCGGGGCAACCTCGGTGCGGGCGGTGCTGTTTATTATTGCCGGGCACGAGCAGCATCACCTGCGCATTTTGCGCGAGCGCTACTGGCCGCTTTTAGCGTCGGCAATGGCCGGCTAGCGGCACAACATCGGGCGGCCCTGGCACGTTAATTTGCCGCGCCGCCCAATTATTACTTTCCACCCCCCAACCATTTTCACTCATGGCTAAAGCCCAAGACGCCCGCAAAGAGAAAAAGAAAGAGCCCACTAAGTCGATGAAAGAAAAAAAAGCCGAGAAGGACGAGAAAAAAGTAGCCCGCGCCCGCAAGCAAGACTAGACCGCAGATTTAACGGATTTAACGGATTGCACAGATACGCCCGCTGCGCGGGCTGACTACTTGCTACAGCCATTCTAGTAGCTAGCCTAGTCAGCCCGCGCAGCGGGCGTATCTGTGCAATCCGTTAAATCCGTTAAATTTGCGGTCAGAGGGTGTAGTAGGGCTCTTTTTCTTTGTCGTGGTAGCGGAGGTAACCATGCAGCACCAACTTGATGAGCGTGCGGTAGGCGCGGCGGCGGCTTACGTTGATGAGCTTGGTGTATTGCGCCACCGTGATGCGCGGCTGGGTGGTTTTTAGGTAGTCGAGCACGCGCAGCTCGTCTTTATTAAGCGGCAGCTTTTCGAGGCGCTCCTCGGGCTGCCGGTGGGCTAGCACCTTTTCAGTGAGGGTGCTGGTTTGCACGCTTTCGTCGCGCACGCGCACGTAGCCGCGCCACTCGCCAGGAGCAATTTGGGCGCGGTGGGGCTTGGTTGAGCTTTCGGCTATCGTGACAACCAGCACAATAAGGTCATCCTCGGTTTCAATTTCCCGAAATTGCAGCGCTAGGGGTGGGTCGATGTAATGAGCGGCCGCATCGCGCAGCACAAACATTTCCTCTTCGGCATCGCGCACACCCACCACGCGGCCGTCGTCATCAATGCCCACCAGCACCTGGCCGCCGTGGGTATTGGCCAGCGAGGCCAGCGTGCGCGCAATGCGCGTAGGGTGGGTGGTCTTTTTCTTGAATTCGAGCCGCTCGCCCTCGCCCTGCCTGATAAGTGCGCGTAAGTTCATGCTGCTTTAACGTAGCCCAGAACGCAAATGTGCCGCTTCCGATAAAGGAAGCGGCACAATCTGTAGCAGTAAAGCAAATTATGAAACCCGCACCGCCTCGAAACGAAAAGCAGTCAGCCCGCCACTGGCGGGCGTATCTGCGCAATCCGTTTCATTCGTCAAACCTGCGGTCTAGAAGGGCAGGTCGTTGTCGTCGTCGCCCGCGATGGGCTGGGCCGTGGGCTGCGCGCGCAGGTTAGGATTCTGGTTTTGAGCGGCCGGGCGGGCAGCGGGCTGCTGCTGGCCGTACGACGAGCCACCACCGCCGGCAGGGGCGCCGCCCGAGGCCGGCTCTACGCGCCAAGCTTCGAGGTTGGTGAAGTACAGCATCTGGCCGTTTTTGTTGAAGCCGCGGCCGCGCAGGTCAAACGTCACCTTCACCTCATCGCCCGTTTTGTAGGGGTCAATAACGCTAGTTTTGTCCTGGGTCAGCTGAAACTTAATTTGCTGGGGATACTGGCCGTCTTGCACTTCCAGGACGAACTCGCGCTTGCGGAATTTTTCGCTTACCTGCTGTTCGTCAAAGATTTCGTGCAGGCGGCCGGTTACGTCGTATGCCATCGGAAAGGGGAAATTTAAAATGTTGAAAACGTAGGACCAAACCTACGAAAAAAAACTGAGGAAGGCCGGGTTAGCATCCGGTTTGCGTAGCCCGAGGCGGGCGTTTTTCAGGTAGTTACCGAGAATTTAGCTAAAAAAAATAGCGTTCCTTATCATCGACAACCTGCTGTGTAAGAGTTAGCTACTTGCGTGGAGCTCTCTATAAACCAATAATTAGCCCGGAAAGTGCCGTTCTTGCGCCAGAAACCCACTTGATTAGCAACTTCACTTATGTTTTCTCTTGCCTTACACGGCGGGGCTGGCACTATTGCCCGCGCTACCCTCACGCCCGCCCTCGAAGCCGACTACCGCGCGGCCCTTGCGGCGGCGCTAGCCACCGGCACGACGCTGCTAGCTCAGGGCGCGCCCGCCCTCGATGCCGTGGAGGCCACCGTGCGCTCGCTCGAAGACTGCCCGCTCTTCAATGCTGGCCGCGGGGCGGTATTCACCCACGACGGCCACCACGAAATGGACGCCGCCCTCATGGATGGGGCTAGCCGCCGGGCCGGGGCCGTGGCCGGCGTGCGCCAGGTGCAAAATCCCATTCGGGCCGCGCGCCTCGTGATGGAGCAGACCGAGCACGTGCTGCTAGCCTACCCCGGTGCCGATGAGCTGGCCCGCGAGCACGGCCTGCCGATGCAGCCAGCCGAGTATTTTTTCACCCAGCAGCGTTTCGACCAGTTGCAGGAGGCCATCGCGGCCGGCCGCATGCAGCTCGACCACGCCGCTAGCCCCGCCCCAGCTCCGGACCCCAACTGGAAAAAAGGTACTGTGGGCGCCGTCGCTCGCGACGTGCGCGGCCACCTGGCCGCCGCCACCAGCACCGGCGGCATGACCAACAAGCGCTACTCGCGCATCGGCGACACGCCGCTCATCGGGGCGGGCACCTGGGCCGACGAGCGCTGCGCCATCAGCTGCACCGGGCACGGCGAGTATTTTATCCGGGCCGTGGTGGGCTACGACGTGGCCTGCCTTATGGAGTATAAGGGCCTGAGCCTGGCCGAGGCCTGCCGCGTGGTAGTGCACGACAAGCTGGCCCCCGTGGGCGGCGAGGGCGGCCTCATCGCCGTTGACGCGGCCGGCAATATCACTCTGCCCTTTAATTCGGAAGGAATGTACCGGGCCAGCCGCAATGCGGCAGGGGAGGAGCAACTTGCAATTTACTAAGGTGCTCACAAAGATAGGCTAAGCAGCCTAGCAGCCACAAAAAACGGTCAGCCTGACAACAGGCTGACCGTTTTTGCGACCTAGATAGTACAGAGTGGCTAGCAGGCGGCGTTTGCTACGGCTTCCTTGCTCACGTAGAACTTGCGCTCGGTCATGCAGTACACGTTGCCCTTCGCCAGCACGTGCATCTTAAAGTTCTCGATGGAGAGCGTGGTGCCCTTCTTGGCGGCGGCCACGTTGTTGTGGGCAATGTCGTGGCCGTCGAGAATGATGACGAGGTTCGAGCCGATGGTTTCGACCAGGTGGCCCTCGGTGATGAGCACACCAGTGTCCTCGCCCAGCCCAATGCCGATGAGCTTGGGGTAGAGCGCCACCGCCTCGATGAGGCGGCCGAAGCGCCCGCGCTTCACGAAGTGCGAGTCGATGATGGCGGGCGGGGAGAGGCTCAGGCCGATGCCCATCTTCACGGCGCCTTTCAGCAGGGCGTCGGGCACCGAGCCGCCGCGTATCATGTGCTGCGACATGGCCATGGCACCGGCGCTAGTGCCGGCAATCACGAAGTTGGACTCGGCGTAGTAGCGGCGGGTCATGGCATCGAGGAAATCACTTTCGCCAAACATCTCGCGCAGCCGCGACTGGTTGCCGCCCGAAAACATGACTACATCGGCAGCCAGCAGGCGGGCCAGGTACTCGGGCTGCCGCGCATCCTGCGGCGTGCGTATATCCATGATGCCTACGTTGTGGCAATTGAGCATCGCAAACGAGGCGATGTAAATTGGGCCCACTTCCTGCGGAATCATGGAAGCGGTGGTCACGACCTCGATGCGTGGGTCGGTCTTGCCCGACTCGGACACGACGCGCTTGAGGATGCCCAACTCAAAAAAATTCAGGTAGTATTGGCGCTTGCTGCGCACGGTGGGGTAGGTGCCCTTGTCCTCATTGCCCCCAATGGCGATGAGCTTGCCGCGCGGAATAATATTTTTCAACGGTACTGGCTGGTCTGATTGGAAGAAGGCAAAGGTAGTTCTAAGTGATGGGGTAATGGGGTGAGGAGGTGATTGGGAGGGGGAGGCAGTGTAATTGAAGGAAATGAAATTCTGGCAAGAGCGGTCAGGGCCCGTAGCCTTATCCCTCTTTCACCCTACCACCGCCCCGCCCTCTACCTGCCCTTTACTTACTCCATTACCTATTACCCCATCACTTCATCAGCTCATCGAGGGTACTCGTGGCCACCGAGTGATAGTTGGGCCGGGCCAGTCGGTAAATTTCCTGCGCCCGCACCCGGCCGCCCGGTGCGGCCAGCAGCGCCCGGTAAAGCGGCACCAGAAACTTACGCCGCCCCACGTGCCGCAGGAAATTCTCGAGCGGCGCATCGGCCGGCGCGTAGCCCGCCCGCAGGGCTAGCGGAAACCAGGCGGCCAGCAGCTCGGCATTGCCGGAAGTAGTGAAGTGAAAAACGTCGTCGAGCCGGCCCAGGTTGGCAGCGGCTAGGGTAGGGGGCAGGCCGCGCAAAAAGTGCTCCCACTCCTGGCTGCTCCACTCCGTAGTTATAGGTTGCAAGTCGGTAGGGGAGGCGCCGGCCGCCAGCCGGGCCAGCGCCTCCTCGACGGCAGCGAAGCGCGCCGACCGCGCCACGGGCGCGCCGGGCGGCAGGCCGGGCCCATCGAGCCAAGCCGGTAGGTCGAGCTGGCTAGCCTCGGCGGGCGAGAGTAGCGTTTGGGTAAGGTAGGCAGCGAAGCGGTCGGTGGTCATGCCTTGAAAGGCAAACCGAGTGAAGTACTCCGTAATAAAGGCATCGAGGCGCGGGCGGCCCACTAGCTGTTCCAGCGTCAGCAAAAGCAGGCAGCCTTTCTCATAGGCAATGTCAGTAAGGCCCTCGTCGGGGTCACGGCTCGCCAGGTGCTGGCGCAGGTGAGTGGCCGGGCTAGCCGGCCCCAGCTCCTGTAGCGTGTGGCGTAGGTCGGCTTCACCCAGCACTTGCAACATATCGGCATAAGGCCGGCCGTAGAGTTGCTCCATAATGCGGCGCTCGAAATAAACTGTGAAGCCTTCGTTCAGCCAAAAATCGTCCCAGGTGGCATTGGTAACGAGGTTGCCGCTCCAAGAGTGAGCTAGCTCGTGGGCCACGAGGCTGGTCAGGCTGCGGTCACCGGTCAGAATAGTAGGTGTTACAAATGTTAAACAAGGATTTTCCATTCCTCCAAATGGAAAACTTCTTGGTAACACAAGTAAATCGTAGCGATGCCAGCGGTATGGGCCATACAATTGTTCGGCGGCATCGACCATCTCGCTCATCGCCCCAAATTCGGTCTGGGCTCGGGCTAGGGTAGCCGGCTCGGCGTAGAGGCCAGTGCGCGCATCCAGCGGCGCAAAGTTGAGCCGACCCACGGCCAGCGCCAGTAGGTAGGCCGGCACTAGTTGCGGTTGTCGGAAGTGGTAGCGGCCGTCGGGCGCGGTGGCCTGCGGGTTGTCAGTCGCACTCATCAAAGCCAGCAACTGGCCGCGCTCGGGCCCGAGCACTTCAACTGTGGCCTCGTAGCTGAAGCGCCGGCCCGGCGAGTCGGGGCACGGTAGCCAGGTGCGCGCCAGAATGGCCTGCGACTGCGTAAATAGAAACGGGTGCTCGCCCGCTGTTTGGGCCGGGGCCAGCCATTGCAGAGCCGCCGCGCCGGGGCTGGTGCGGTAGGCAATGCGTACCGCACCAGCCCCGGCCGGCAGCTCCAGACGCAGGGCTTGGCCTAGCAGAGCATCGGGTGGGGCCAGCGAGTAGGGCACCAGCGCGGCGCTGGCCGCTGGTCCGGCGTGCACGCTGTCGATGGTCAGGTCGCGGGTGTCGAGTATGAGCGTGGCCGCGGTAGCCAGCGGCTCGGCCAGCAGCCAGGTGGCCGCACCAGTCAGCGTTTGCTGCGCGAAGTCGACTGCCAGCTGGAGTTGCAAATGGCACAGGGCCGGGCCTTGCGCGTAGCTATGCGGGTCGGCGGGTGGGGCAGCAGAAGAGAAAGAAGGCATTAGAATTAAAAATTGTTTAATAATATGTACTAAAAGATATTGGTGGCAGAACAAGCGCGTTGACCAAGGAGGCTGACAGAAGCCAATAGGCTAAAGCCAGCCCACCAGACTCCGGTCGGGTAAGTCCTGGCAACGCCGTTGGCCCTAGCCTACACGGCTAGGGCCAACGGCGTTGCGAAAGGCCGCGCGTGCCGAGAAGTCAGCTGCCCTAAAAAGTACGGGGCGCCCGCCGGTTTGGCCGAACCTTTCTGGTACCTTAGGCGCGTTATTTGCGTGGTCGTAGAATGCGCCGGCACAACCTGCCTGGTAGCGGCTCAGTACAATGAGCAGTTTCTTCGTCATCTTGGTTCGGCTTTGGCGCTGCGCAGGCTTCGGTCCCGCGGGCATCTGGCCACCCAGTTTTTCCTTTCTAATGCGTTTAAAGCTTCGACTACATTTTCTCTCGATGGCCCTGTTTCTGGGCTTGCTCAGCGTGCCCGCGCTCCTCACGTCGTGCAACGGCCAGAGCGACCAGACCAGCCAAGCCAGCTCCAAAACCGGCACGGCTGTTACCGATAACAACACTGGTCCCGAGCCACGGCTCGACAGCGTGTTCGTGATTCGGACCATGCAGGCCGACGCCCGCTTTAAGGCGCAGGAGCGCTGGGCTCGCAAATTTTACCGTGAACGTCAGTTTCGGCTAGGGTGGTTTAAGGAGCATCAACTCGTGCCACAGGCTACCACCTTCCTCAATGTGGTAACTAAAGCAAAGGATGATGGCTTGGACCCCAAGCGTTATGATACCAAGGAGATAACCGATTTGCTAGCCCAGCTCAAAAGCGTGGGCCAGGATACTGCGCGCCGTAACCAGCTCGAACGCAAGCTCGATGTAACCCTCTCGGCCAGCTATTTTGCCTGGGCTTCGGACTACTACCGTGGCGTGGCTAACCCCCGCGATACCAAGAACGACGCTTGGAAAGTAAAGCGTAATAAAATCAAGCTCGACCACGCGCTGATGACCATTTTGCGCGAGCGTGAAAGCACATACCCGTACTACGACTTTGCCCCGCTGCACCCCGAGTACGATAACCTTAAGAAAGCCCTGGCCCTGCTGCGCGCCCGGCAGTCGGCCGGTGGCTGGCCCACGCTGCCCGGCACCACCCACCTCAAGCCCGGCGATATGCTGCCCGTGGTGGGCCTGCTGCGCCAGCGCCTGCTAGGGGGCGAGGCCACCGGCCAAACGCCCGCTACCGTAGCGGCCACGGCCACGCCCGTGAACAACGTGACGAGCGCGCCCGCCGCTACGGCCGATAATAAATATGACCCCACGTTGGTGGCCGCCGTAAAAAGTTTTCAAACTGATTTGGGCTTGCCCCCTACCGGCTTGGTGAGCGGCGAAACTCTGCGTCAACTCAACGTACCTATTCAGGCGCGCATCGACCAGGTTATCCTAAACATGGAGCGCTGGCGCTGGCTACCCAAAAAATTTGAGCCCGATTACCTCATCGTAAACATCCCCGAGTATCGACTGCGGGTATTCGAACAGGGCAAGGAGGCGCTTACCATGCGCGTCATCGTGGGCAAGGCTCTTACCGCCACGCCGGTGTTTTCCGACAAGCTGGAATACGTGGTGCTGGCACCTTACTGGAACGTGCCGTTTAGCATCATTGATAAGGAAATGCGCCCGCGGCTAGTGGCTAATGCGCAGGGCACGCTCGACCGCCTCGACATGGAAGTGGTGAAAGGCTACGGCCGCAAAGCGACCGTAGTAGACCCTTCGAGCATCGACTGGGCCAATGTGACGCAGGCCAATTTTAAGTACACCCTGCGCCGCCGTCCCGGTCCCAAAAATGACCTGGGCGACGTGAAGTTTATCTTCCCCAACTCCAACGACATCTACCTCCACGATACTCCCCACGACGAGCTGTTTTCGCAAACCAAGCGCAGCTTCAGTCACGGTTGCGTGCGGGTCGAGCGGCCGATTGAACTCGCCACTTACTTGCTGCGCGAGAACCCCAACTGGAGCCGGCCCGCCATTGAGGACACTATTGCGCAACGCCGCGAGAAGTACGTTACGCTCAAAGAAAAGCTGCCCGTGTACCTGGTTTACCTAACGTCGTGGGCCGATGCCAACGGCCACGCGCACTTCCGCGACGACATCTACGGCCACGATAAAGCACTCGCAAAAGAGTACTTCAACTAGCCTGGCTAGCCCCGGCGAATAGCCGAAGCGACCCTTGCAAACTTTCCCAAAGCGGCCCTGCCACCCCGGTGGCGGGGCCGCTTTTTTTGCGTCCGCTACACTGCTTCAGGTAGCAAACGGGCCACTTCCTAGTTGTTACAATTGTAATAACATTTGTAACAAAGCAGGATGGTATTTCGGATAATCGACTTTTGTACAAGTGTGAATAATACCTGTTTCCTTGTGTATTACTTTTGTGAACTGACTGGTCTTGATAGAGTCACCTGAAATCTATGGATTTTTTCGCACATTTGTAAAATAATTGATAGGCTATGGTAACGCGCATTCGCCAGCTTCTGGAGCACAAGCAGCTCACCCCAACGCAGTTTGCTGACCTCATTGGGGTTGGGCGGCCAGTCATGAGCCACATCTTGAGCGAGCGTAATAAGCCCAGCTTGGAAGTAGCCCAACGCATTGGCAGCGCCTTTCCTGATATCTCCCTGGCTTGGCTCCTGTTTGGCACCGGCGAGATGCTGGCTACTGGCACTAGCCCTGCTGTCGCCCCGCCGCCCGCTACGGCCCCCATTAGTGAGCTAGCTACCCTCTCACCCACCAGCGAGCCCACAGCCGAGGCCGAGCTCTCAGCGCCTGCTAGCGGCGCTCCTGCAGCCGCGCCCCCAGCCGAGGCCGAACTCTCAGCGCCTGCCAGCGGTGCGCCTGTGGCTTCCGCTGCGCCGTTACCCGCCGAAATAACGCCCATCACTACGCCTGCGCGGCCTCAGGAAGCGCGGCCGCGTCCCTTCAGCGCCCCGCAGCCGGTAGCCGCGGCGCCGCTAGCCCCCACGCTGCCATTGGCGCCCGCGCCCAGCCCCCGCCTTTCTCCCGAGGTCGGGCCCGAGGCAGTGCCAGCAGTGCCCGGGCCGTTTCGGGCAGCGCGGTTTGTGCCCGCGCCAGCGCCGCAAGGTAGTCGTTCCGCTACCGTGCCGGGTGCTAGCCCGCTGCGCCCCACTGAGGCCTCCGCGACGATGCCCACCCCACCCGCGGTAGCAGCTGCCCTGCCCGCCCGTTCCGACCTTGAAGCCGCCATGCTGCCCTTTCTATCCGAGTCAGGCAAGGCTATTCGGCGCATCGTTATTTTTTATCGGGACGGCTCTTTTGCCGATTATCAGCCGGAGTAATTCGATGCGGTGATTAGGCTATTTAGTAAGTATTCATTTTTAGATAAACAAATTTTTCAGATAAGTTGTCTGTCCCGGCACCGCTCGCTGCTTCGTAGCGGCGAATCTTTGTGGCTTAGTAGCTTCTTTAGTAACACTTGCTAATGAAGCTAGCGCCGGTCAGGTTGTGTCCTCGCTGCCTATCTTGGTCAATAGGAAGGGCGGAAAGCTAATAGGCTTTGTTTCTAAGTGCGTTGGGATAATACAAACAGTTTCGGCTGTATAAGCCCTGTGAAATACGGCTGGCAGCGAACAGTCACCGCGTAGGGCGCAAGGGTGATAAAACCGGAATAAGTTAAAGTTTCTAAAGTTGTTTTACAGTGGTTTTGCGTCAGTAAGTTTTAAATGGATAAAAATCTTGCTTTCAGAACTTTATAAGTAACTGAGTAAAGATAAGAAAAGCCATTTTTCGGTCCTTGTTGAAATCGACGATTTATTTTTTTAGTTCTAGTTCATTCGAAGCAATTTGAGCATGATTGGCGTCTGGTAGCGTGCTAAGTTGGTTGCCAACGCCAAAACTTGTAAAAACGCAAGAACGACCTGGGCCAGGTTCGGGCTTCAGGTGGTCCTGACCCAGGCTGTTGGGTAAGTAATTGCCGGGCTGCATAGGAGTAAAGGGCTTGCTAGGGGCAACTATTTTTATTGGATTTTTAATTTACCTAGTATAATTAAAAGGCCTGCTTTACTAGGGGTTGCTAGCTGACCAGGTGGTACAAAAAGAGCTGGTTAGCAAATGTAAATTGGGGTATGGAGCTTGAATTAAGGGTGGTAGCAGCCCGGTTCTAGACGGCTCCCTAGCTGGCAGCAGCAATGTTGCAGCAATAAATTGCGCCCAGGTGCTTTCAGCTTTAGACTGCCGGGCCTTACCTTCGCAGCATGAAAAGCTTGCGCACCTACTCCCTGCTGCTGGCCGCCAGCGCGGCCCTGTTCTTGACCGCTGCCTGCACGACGGCCCCCGACGCGGAGAAAGACCCTAGCGCCGATGCCGCCTATAAGCGTGAGCACCGCACCGAGGGCTACCGCGAAGCCCAGCGTAGCAACGTTACTTACTAACCACTGCCACGGCGGCCCAACAGCCGCAGTAGTAGTATAAAAGCCCCAAGCCAAAGCCCCGACTACGCAGCGTGCGTGGCCGGGGCTTTGGCTTGGGAGATATTATAAAACGAATGGCTTCTACGCTTCCGCCAGGGCAAGCTCAGCTAGGGCGGGCATGGGTAGGCTAGCTACCAGTTTCTGCTCAAGCAGGTCGGCCCAGGCGCGCAGGTAGAGCACGACATCGTCACGCTGATTGTGGCGCAGGGCATTGCGACGCTCAAACGGGATGGTGTGACGCACGGCCGGGTCGCCCAGCTTTTCGAGGTGGGTGAGGTCTTCACGCGAGAAGCCTAGGGCCAGCATCTCATCAATGGTTTGGTCGAAGGGCAGGCCGCTGGTGGGGCAATAGTCCACGAGTTGGCGCTCCCAGTCGCCGTAGCGCTGCAGGGCCTGAGTATGGATTTCAGCCTTGGTGAGGCTGGTGATTGTTTGGGCGAGGTGGCCGCAGTTGCAGCTGCCCATGTGGCCCCACTGGTAGGGCGCCTCAGAAGCCAGACGGCGGGCCGTGTCGCGCAGGGCCTGAATTAGCGGAAGGGAAACGCGGGAAGTCATGATGCTAGGGAGCCAGGAAAACAGCGTTAAAGTAGTGGCGAATAGCCACCCAGAGAAGCTTTCCCAAGCAGTTTTTGTTTCCTTAGGGCAAAAATATTCCGGTAGCTCCGCTTCGCTGGAAGCGCAACTACCGGAATACTGGGTCCGCCGCTCAGCATCAGACTTTAGCGGCGGCTAAGTATGTAGCTAGCCTAGCTCGACCGGCGGCCGCCTTCGCCACCACCGCTACGGCCCGCCTGGAAAGGCCGGCTGCTGCGCTGCCCGCCGCTCGAAGCGCCCGAGCGCTCGCCACCACCCGATGACTGCGGGCGACCACCGCCGCGGTGCTCGCTGCGGCCACCACCCGAAGCAGAACCGCTGGAACGCGGGGCACCGCTGCGGCCTTGGCCTCCGCCACTGCCCCCACGCCCATCGCGGGGTGGGCGGCCAGCCGGGCCTTTGGGCCGGATAATACGCTCGTTGCCATTCAGCGATACCGGGGCTACGCTGTTGGTTGAGTAGGGGTGCTCCTTGTCTACATCAATCTGCTTGCGAATAAGCTTCTGAATATCTTGCAGATACGCACGCTCTTCCTCTTCTACAAATGTAAACGCCGTGCCGAAGGCCCCGGCGCGGCCGGTGCGGCCGATGCGGTGCACGTAGGTTTCGGGCTCGTTGGGTACTTCGTAGTTGATAACGTGGGTCAGCTCATCCACGTCGATGCCGCGGGCGGCGATATCGGTGGCAACGAGTACGCGGGTAGTGCCGGCCTTGAAGTTACTGAGCGCGCGCTGGCGGTGGTTCTGGCTCTTGTTGCCGTGAATGGCCTCAGCCGTAATCTGAGCTTTCTCCAGGGTTTCGGTCACCTTGTTGGCGCCGTGCTTGGTGCGGGTGAAGACCAGCACGCGCTTGATGGCGGGGTCCTTGAGCACGTGGCGGAGCAGGGCGGGCTTGTCGTTTTTATCGACCAGGAACACCGACTGGGTTACCGTATCAGCGGTGCTCGACACGGGCGTGACGGCCACCTGCACCGGGTTGGGGCGCAGGATGGTGGCCGAAAGCTCCTTGATAACGTTCGGCATGGTAGCCGAGAAGAACAGGCTCTGGCGGCCAGCCGGCAGCTTGGGCAGGATGCGCTTGATGTCGTGGATGAAGCCCATGTCGAGCATGCGGTCGGCCTCGTCGAGCACGAATACTTCGAGGTGCTGCAGATTCACGTAGCCCTGGTTCATGAGGTCGAGCAGGCGGCCGGGCGTAGCCACCAAAATTTCGACGCCGCGCTGCAGCGCCTGCACCTGCGGGTTTTGGCCCACGCCGCCGAAGATGACGGTGGAGCGCAGCTGCGGCAGGTGGCGGCCGTAGGCCTTAAAGCTCTCGCCAATTTGGATGGCTAGCTCGCGGGTAGGCGTGAGCACGAGGCAGCGCACGCGGCCACGGGGGCCTTGGGCGGCTTTCTGCGTTTGGGCGGTTTGGTGCAGAATCTGCAGAATCGGCACCGAGAAGGCAGCCGTTTTGCCGGTGCCGGTTTGGGCCACGCCGAGCAGGTCGTGGCCTTCGAGCACCTGCGGAATGGCTTGCTGCTGGATGGGCGTAGGGGTGGTGTAGCCTTCCTCGCTTAGGGCGCGCAGGATGGGCTCAATCAGGTTGAGGTCGTTAAAGGTCATGAAGGTGGGAGCCACCCGCCCGGTGGGTGGTGGCCGGGGCGGAGGCCATCGGCTGCCTGCGCAAGTACTAAGAAAATAGGAGGGAAAAACCCGCGCCTCACGCACAAACCACGACGCGGCGGGCTAGCGGCCGTATACTTACGGCGGGCAGCTGGTCCGATTGCCAGGCTGCCTTCGGCGGCAAAGGTACCGCTTAAATCTCCAAGCCATGCAGATAGTTCACCGCGAGCGTGCCTACGACGGCCATTTTAAGCTCAACAAGCTCACCCTTAAAACGCAGGACGGCGAAGAATTGCCCCGCGAGCAGTTTGCCCCCGGCCACGCCGTGGCGGCCCTGGTCTTCGATACCGAGCGCCAGCAGTACGTGCTTACCCGGCAGTTTCGGGTGGGTGCCGAGCGCGAACTGCTCGAAATAGCCGCCGGCATGATTGACAAAGGCGAAAGCCCTGAAACGGCCGTGCGCCGCGAAATTCAGGAAGAGCTGGGCTACGACATCGACCAGTTAACTGAAATCGTGACTATGTGGCCCTCGCCCGGCACCAGCGCCGAAACCATTGTGGTGTACTACGCCGAGGTTAGTAAGCAAACTGGCCCAGGCGGGGGGCTAGCCGATGAGCACGAGCAAATAGAAATGGTGCGGCTTTCGCGCGAAGCGCTAGCCCAGGAAAAGATGCAGGACGCCAAAACGATGATAGCCGTGCAGTGGGCCCAGCTGCACAAGTCGTAGCAAAATAATAGAACGTCATGCTCATCTGGCGTCCGCTTGTCGAAGCATCTCTACCGCATCGTTAGGAGTAGTGACCCTGGCGGCGCAGGCAAGGTGCTTCGACAAGCGGACGCCAGATGAGCATGACGTTCCTTACTAGAAGTAGAGTAGCCCGCTAGTCCTTACTGCGGCGTGAGCTGGTACTCGAACTGCTGACGCAGGCGCGTATCCGTGATGATGAGCGTGAGCGGGCCAGCGGCCGGGTCGAGCTTGATGAAGGGTACTACCTGGTGGTTTTGGTAGAGGTCGCGGCCGTAGAAGCGGCCGGTGCCCGCCTTGGGCGTGCCCGTGAAAACCTCCTTGCCATCCTTGGTGCGCGCCGATAGCGTGAGCAGCGAGGGGTCGGCGTTTTTGGCCCCTTGGCGGCGAATATCGAGCACGAGCGCTCCGCCTGCCGGCAGGGCCCCTAGCCGGCGCTGGTAGGTCGAGTCGGCCCAGTCGTGAATCTTGCGCAGCTCGGTTATTTCGGCCTGCATCTCTTCATTCGAGCGGTAGCAAACGTGGGTATAGGTGCCCGTGATGTCGGCATCCTCGTCGGTATTCTTCGTGACGTTGGCTACCACCGGGCACTCGGGGTTTTTTTGGGCAAAGAGGTAGCGCTTGCGAGCGGGGCCATTAGGGCTTTGGGCGTGGGCCGCGGTAGCAGCCCCCAGAAAAGCGAAGACTAACCCGGTGCGTAGCGTAGAAGTAAATTGCATTTTGCAGAGAAGATAAATAATCCTGAATGGAAATTAAATAGCGACGATACAAAGAACGGCAATGCACGCCAAACCTACCGCGCTGTGCCGCAAATACCCGCCCCAGAGCCAAATAGTGACGTAAGTGTAACGCGCTCGTAACGCTGACTTTATATGCCCGAAGGAGCTTTGGGGTATGCTAAAACTCGCGGAAGTCAAGCGCTTGTTATTGGACTGGCAGCCCTCCGGCGCGGGGCTGGTGTGGCTGCTAGCCATGGGCTGGTGGCTGGTGCTCGGGTGGCCGCTGCGGCGCAGCCTGCGCTCGGCGCTGGGCAGCGCGGCCGGCGCCTTTCCGGTTGGGCCGCCCACGAAGCCCCGGCGCCCCAAGGCTCGCGTGCGCTCTAGCTTCCCGGGCCTCTCGTATCCATCGGCCGCATGAGGGAGCTTACCGAGCCCGCCCTGCCGGCTACCCCGCGCCGGCCCAAAAAGCGCCGCCTCGGCGTGGCCGTGGTCAGCGATGTGCACCTGGGCACCTACGGCTGCCACGCTCCCGAACTGCTGCGCTACCTTAAAAGCATCCGGCCGCAGGTGCTGGTGCTCAATGGCGACATTGTCGATATCTGGCAGTTTTCTAAAAATTACTGGCCGCCGTCGCACATGCGGGTAGTGCGCTACCTGGCGGGGCTAGCGGCCAAGGGCACCCGCATCTACTACCTCACCGGCAACCACGACGAGCTGCTGCGCAAGTTTGCCGGCCTCAAGCTCGGGCACTTTCAGCTCGATAATAAGCTGGTGCTCGACCTGCCTCACGGCCGCACCTGGCTGTTTCACGGCGACGTGTTTGACGTGACCATGCAGCATTCGCGCTGGCTGGCCCACCTCGGCGGCAAGGGCTACGACCTGCTCATTCTGCTCAATCGGCTGGTGAATTTTGGCTTGCACAAGCTAGGCCGGCCCAAGGTGGCGCTTTCTAAAGCTGTGAAGGACCGGGTGAAAAGCGCCGTGAGCCTCATCAGCGACTTTGAGCAAACGGCTGCCACCATCGCCGCCGACCAGGGCTACCGCTACGTGGCGTGCGGCCACATTCACCAGCCCGAAATCAAGACCCTAGCCACGCCCCAGGGCGCTATCACTTACCTCAACTCGGGCGATTGGGTCGAAAACCTGACCGCCCTCGAATACACCGCCGACGCCGGCTGGGCCCTCTACCGCTACGCCGACGACCCGCGCATGCTGCCCCAGCCCGGCGAGGCGAGCGACCTGCCGGAGGCCGAAGACCTCGCCGCCGACGCCGCGCCCGCCGCGCTGCTCGAAAGCCTGCTGGCCGAGTTTAAGTTGAAATAACGCATGAACATTCTCTACGCCATTCAGGGCACCGGCAACGGCCACCTGATGCGCGCCCTCGATATAGTACCGCTGCTGCAAGCCCGCGTGGCGGCCCTAGGCGGCCAGCTCGACCTGCTGGTGAGCGGCCCTCCCGCCGACCTGCCGCTGCCTTTTCCCATCCGCTACCGGGTGGGCGGCATGGGCTTTCTGTTTGGGAAGAAGGGCGGTATCAACTTTGTGAAGACCTTTCGGCAGTTCAACTCGGCGGGGTTTGTGCACGATATTCGGCACCTGCCGGTGGAAAGCTACGACTTGGTGCTCAACGACTTTGAACCCGTGTCGGCTTGGGCCTGCCGGCTGCGGCACCGCCCTTGCGTGGCCCTGAGCCACCAGAGTGCCGTGCTGCACCCCGCCGCGCCCCGGCCCAAAGACGAGGACCCGGCCGGCCGGGCCGTGCTGCGGCATTATGCCCCGAGCTCGGCGCAGTATGGCTTTCACTTTCAGGAATATGCGCCTGGCATCAGCACGCCCGTTATTCGGCGGCAGGTGCGCGAGCTGGCGCCCACCGATGAAGGACACTACACGGTGTACCTGCCGGCCTTCGACGAAGAAACGCTGGTTAAGCGCCTGCGCTACCTCAGCCGCACGGTGCAGTGGGAGGTGTTTTCGAAGCACAGCCAGCAGCCCGCCGACTACGGCAACGTGCGCGTGTGGCCGGTAAGCGGCGGCGATTTTCTGCAAAGCCTGGCCCGGGCTAGGGGGGTGCTGTGCGGCGCGGGCTTCGAAACGCCCGCCGAGGCGCTGTACCTGGGCAAAAAGCTGCTCGTCATCCCGATGAAGCAGCAGTACGAGCAGCAGTGCAACGCCGCGGCCCTGGCCGACATGGGCGTGCCCGTGGTGCGTGGCCTCAAAGACAAGCACCTCGACCGCATCGACGACTGGCTGCACCGTGGCTGGCCCGTGCCCGTAGACTACCCCGACCGCACCGGCGCCATCCTCGACCAGCTGCTGGCCGAGCAGCTAGGGGTGCCGCGGCCACGGCAAGCGGCGCGCATTATGGGCTAGCCCCAGTGGCTAGCCGTGTCGCTGGCCGCTCCGGCTAGCCGGCGGCCGCATATTTCTGTATTCTTGTGACTTATTCCGGCCGGTGGCTGGTTCTGCTTTGATGCCCGACGACACTATCCTCACTGTTCAGCGCCCGCTGGCACTACCCCCGGCTTTTTTCCCTGATACCACGCCCAGCAGCTATTCGCGGGCCGATTTTGGGCCTGATTTTCACTGGGGGGCGGCCTGCGCGGCCTATCAGGTAGAGGGCGCCTGGCAGCAGCAAGGCAAGGGCCCAAGCATTTGGGATGAGTTTACGCGCCGGCCGCGGGCCATTGCGCGCGGCGAACACGCACGGGTAAGTACCGATTTCTTTACGCGCTACGAGCAGGACCTCGACCTGGCCCAGGGCCTGGGGCTGACTGATTTTCGCTTCTCGGCGTCGTGGCCGCGGGTGCTGCCCGAGGGCGTGGGGGCCATCAATCGGCGGGGGCTAGATTTCTACGACCGCCTCGTGGACGCCTGCCTGGAACGCGACCTGCGCCCCTGGCTCACGGTGTATCACTGGGATTTGCCGCTAGCCTTGCAGCAGCGCGGCGGCTGGACCAACCGCGCCGTGACCGACTGGCTAGCCGACTACGCCCAGGTGCTAGCCCGCCGCCTCGGCGACCGCGTGCAGCACTGGATGGTGCTCAACGAGCCGATGGTATTTGTAGGCGCTGGCCATTTGCTAGGAGTGCACGCGCCGGGTCGGCGCAGCCTGCCGGCATTTCTGGCGGCGGCCCACCACGCCACGCTGGCCCAGGCCGAGGGCGGCCGCGCGTTGCGGGCGGCCTTGCCGGGTACGGCGCGCATCGGCACCACGTTTTCGTGTTCGTACGTCACGCCCGCTCGGCCGGGACACGGCCCTAGCGAAGCCGCCGCTCGCCGCGTCGATGCCGTGCTCAACCGACTTTTTGTAGAACCTACGCTGGGGCTAGGCTACCCCACGGCCGAGCTGCCCACGCTTGGCTGGCTGCTGCGCCGCTACCAAAAACCCGGCGATGCGGAGCGCCTAAAATTCGACTTCGACTTTTGGGGCATCCAGAACTATACCCGCGAAGTGGTGCGCGCCGCACCTTGGCTGCCGCTCATCGGGGCGGCGCTGGTGCCGGCCGCCAAGCGCGGGGCACCCACCACCGAAATGGGCTGGGAGGTATTCCCAGAGTCGATTTACGAAATGCTAAAAAAATACGCCGCCTATTCCGGCGCGCCCGAATTGTACATTACCGAGTCGGGCGCGGCCTTTGCCGACCAGCCGGTGGGCAACCGCGTGCCCGATGCGGCGCGGCTAGCCTACTTCCAGGCGGTTATTGGGCAAGTGCTGCGCGCCCGCCGCGAGGGCATCCGGGTCAATGGCTACTTCCCCTGGAGCTTCACCGACAACTTCGAATGGGCCGAGGGTTACCGCCCGCGCTTCGGCCTAGTGCACGTCGATTACGAAACCCAGGAGCGTATTGTGAAAGACTCGGGCCGCTGGTACGGCGAGTTTTTGGCCGGCGCTAGGGTAGCGGTAGGTCCGGCGCAAGCCGCCGCGCGGACGTTGTAGCTGTTATAGGTTTAGTCGGGCCTAGCGCGTGAGCAAGGTGGGGCGTATGTCCATAAACCGCTCGATGAGCTGGCTAGGCTGGTGCTCATCAAACTCGCCGAAGCCTAGCACAAACCCCGGCGCGGGCTGCACAAAACGGATGGCCTTGTTCACGGCATCGAGGTACTGGCCGAAGCGGGCGCGGTCGCCTTCGGCGGCGGCTAGCTCGGCATCCCAACGCAGGGCGGCCGGGCCTTTGCGCACCAAGAAGGGCAGCACAAACGGGATATAGTGGCTGAAAACCGGGTTCTCCACGCTCGTTAGCCGGGTGTCGGGCCACACGTGAAACTCGCTGAAGGAGGCGGGTGGCGCCACTACAAAGCGCGCCTGCTCATCGGCCATAGCCTCGAAGAGCGAGGCGCGGTTGGGCTGCGCGTAGAGCTGGGCGTAGGCGGCATACCAGACTGTCACGCCGGCCTGATTCACGAGCTGGTAGGGATGAAACGAGCTGGCTAGCCCCACCCCGCCGTGCTCCCCGATAACGAGGTTGTAGAGCTGCCCAAACTTGCCGAGGTCCGTAGACTGCTGGTACGGATTATTTGTGAGGCCGTAGAGGTAGAAGCTGGCGAAGTCGGTGAGGGAAGGCTGCGCCGACGCGGCGGGAGTGGGTAATTCGGACACGGGAAAAGTACGCTGGGAGGAAGGTAGCCGGGCGCGGGCCGGCGCTAGGGCCGCAAAGTTCGGGCGCGGCCGGCTTCCCCATTACAGCCAGGTGTGTTACTTTCGGCGGGCCGAGCGGTATCAGCCTGGCTAGCATCCTTTTCCCACCCACCTGCCCATGACTACTTCGCGCCGTCATTTTCTCAAACAGGCGGCTACCGTGGCCGCTACGGCGGCCCTGGCCCCGCCCGCCATCGCCCACGAACTGGCTGCCCAGCCGTTTTTCGAGATTTCGCTGGCCGAGTGGTCGCTGCACAAAGCCTTGTTCAGCAAGAAAATCGATAACCTCGACTTCCCGGCCATTGCTAAAAAAGAGTATGGTATCAGCGTGGTGGAGTACGTTAACCAGTTTTTCAAAGACAAAGCGCAGGATACCAAGTACCTGAGCGACCTCTTGCAGCGCTGCCACGACAATGGCGTGCGCAACCACCTCATCATGATAGACGGCGAGGGTGACCTCGGCGCGCCCAACGAGGCCGAGCGCCGCAAAGCCGTTGAGAACCACTACAAATGGGTCGATGCCGCCAAGTACCTGGGCTGCCTCACGGTGCGGGTCAACGCCTTCGGCAAGGGCTCGGCGACCGAGGTGCAGCTCGCCGCCATCGATGGCCTGAGCCGCCTGAACGAGTACGCCCAAAAAGCGGGCATCAACGTGATAGTAGAAAACCACGGCAGCTATACCTCTGACGGTCAGTGGCTCCTGAAAACCATTCGGCAGGTCGATAAAAAGAGCGTGGGCATTCTGCCCGACTTCGGCAACTTCTGCATCCGGCGCGATACGGGGGAGCTTTACCAGGGTACTTGTCTCGAATCGTATGACAAGTACAAGGCCGTGAAGGAGTGGATGCCCGTAGCCAAAGGTGTGAGCGCCAAAACGTTTGAGTTTGACGCTGCCGGCAACTGCGTTGAAACTGATTACTACAAGATGTTCCGCATCATCAAGGAATCAGGCTTTAAAGGCTACGTGGGCATCGAATACGAAGGCGAAAAGCTGAGCGAAGAAGACGGCATCCGCAAAACCAAGGCGCTGCTGGAGAAAGTGAGCCGGGCGTAGGTAAGAGCTTATTAAACGTATAAAAGCTTCAAAAACGGTCATGCAGAGCGCAGCGAAGCATCTCGCGTGCAAACGCCTGCAAACGTCAGCACGCGAGATGCTTCGCTGCGCTCTGCATGACCTTTAGAATATAAAATAAGCAGTTACTTCAGCGGGCCGCTGTTGCTGATGAAGGCCACGCGCTTGCTGTCGGGTGACCACGAGGGCGTGTTTATCGTGCCCTGGCCACCGTAGACGTAGGCGATGACTTTGGGCTGGCCGCCGGCTAGGGGCATCATCCGCAGGTACACGTGCTTGTAGAAGGGGTGGTCGCCGGCGGGCACCTCATCCTTGAGAAAGGAGACGAAGACCAGCCACTTGCCATCGGGCGAGATGTGCGGAAACCAGTCGTTGAACTCGCCGGTGGTGACGGCTTCCTGCTGGCTGCCGTCGGCCTTCATGCGCCAGATTTGCATGGTGCCGGTGCGGGCCGAGTTGAAGTAGATGTACTGGCCATCGGGGGTGTACTCGGCACCGTCGTCGAGGCCTTTGGCGGTGGTGAGGCGCACTTCCTTGCCGCCCTTGGCCGGCACGCGGTAGATATCAAACTCGTCGTTGCGCTGGCCGGTGAAGAGCAGGCTCTTGCCATCGGGCGACCAGCTGTGCAAGTAAGAGGGGCCGCGCGGCGTAATCTGACGGGGCGTGCCGCCGCTAGCCGGCACCGTATACACAATGGAGCCCCCGAGCTTATCGACGCCGCTGCTCAGGCCCAGCATGTTGCCGCCGAAGGACAGCACGTGGTCGTTGTTATTATTCTTAACGTCGCCGGTGGGCAGCACGGCCGGCTGCCGGGTAGCCAGGTCGAAGTTATACATCAGGCCGTCGCTATTGTAAATCAGGCTCTTGCCATCGGGCCGCCAGTTGGGCGCCTGAATGGAGTTGGGCGCCGTATAAATAATTTCGCGGTTGCCGGAGGCTACGTCGAGCAATTCGAGGTGGCTGCCCAGGTACTGCTTGTAGGCCACGAGGCTAGCGGGCGCGGGCGTTGTCAGGCGCACATCGCGGAAAACGGCCGTTTCGGTCACATCGGCGTTGTGGGCGCATACAAACAGGCCCACGTACACCTCCTGGCCCAGGTCTACGTTGGCTACCTGCACCACTTCGAAAGGCTGGCCAAACTGCGCCACCCGCATGGTGAAGGTGGTGCCGACGCGCTCCAATTGAATGATATCGGCCTGGGTGATGGTGGCGCGGGTTTCTTCGGTGGTGGCGCCGGCGGTTTTGCGGTATTGCAGCGAGGTGAGGCCATCGCCGTGCTCGGCGGCGCTCACCTGCGGCGAGTTGGCTTCCAGGCTTTGGCGCACCATCCAGCCCATTTTGCGGTGGGTTTCGGCGCCGCGCCAGCCTACCAGGCCAGCCCGGGCGTAGACGATGAAGTCGCCGGTGAGCTTTTTATAGACGTAGTGAAACGCGTCGCGGTCGGCCCAGATATTGGCGCCGGCGCCCGTTACCACGTATTGCTGGGTGCCGGGCAGGTAGCTAGCGGTGCCGGGCAAGCCGGTGGTGCCCACGTCCTGCTGGCCATCGAAGGCCCCTAGCTGCTGGGCAAAACCAGCTTGGGCCAGGGCCAAATAGAAAAACAGGAGCAGCAGGTGGGGCGCGCGAAATTTCATGCGGCTAGGGGGTGGGAAAAGGAAGTTGGTCGAGAAGAAGTTAGGCTAGCGAAGGTAAGCACCAGCCGCCTCAGGCACGGCTTCAACTAGCGGCAGTGTTTGTAAGATAAGGTGCTGCCTGGCTGTTGCATACGTCGGCTCACCACTCTTAGCACGGCTGCTACGTAGCAGCGTACGCTAGCTGCCCGGCAAGCGGCCGGGCCTGCTGCCCCGCCTTGGCCGTAAGAATAGCTTGCCCCTACTGGAAGCAGCCTGAAGCAGTACCCCCAATTGCTTCAGCCAAGCCCAAATTAAACGTGCGCTTAGGCCCAGCGAGCGACGTAAAACCAGGCGTTGCGCCGCACAAAGTAGGCAGGCCTAGCCGCCAGCCACCACAGGCATTGGCGGTGCCACCGGCTGCTTGCGCGCCCGCTGAACCAGCATATAGGCGAAGCCTGCACCGAGCAGAGCCAGACCCACACCCACTAGGGCTGGGTAGGTATAGCCGTAGCCTAGGGCCAGGGGCACTCCGCCCAAAAACGCACCTAGTGCATTGCCCATGTTGAAGGCGGCCTGCGTGATGGAGGCCCCCAGCATCTCGGCACCTTTGGAAGACTGAATCATCAAAATTTGGATGGGGGCCGCTAGGGCTAGCGCGCAACTGCCCGCCAAAAACGTCAGCAACAGTGACAGCACTTGGTTGGTTGATACGAAGTAGATGGCTAGCAGCGTGCCAGCCATTGCCAGCAGCAAGCTAAGGGCGGCCTGCCGAGGCGAAAAGCGGTCAGCCAGCTTGCCGCCCACTACGTTGCCCACAAACATACCCAACCCCACGAGCATCATGATATACGGTACGTAGGTGGCCGGAAAACGTGACACGCCCGTCATCAGCGGGGCGATGTAGCTCACCCAGCTAAACATGCCGCCCGTGCCAATGGCCGTAAGCAAGATGATGAGCCAGGTTTCGGCGCGTTTAAACAAGGCCAGTTCGGCCTTAAAATCGCCGGCTTGCTCTACGGGCAACGTTGGTAGGAAAAAATGAATGGCCAGCAGCGTGAGCAGGCCGGTAGCGCCCACCCCGCCCAGGGCGTAGCGCCAGGAGTAGTGCTGCCCGAGGTACGTGCCCAGCGGCACGGTTAGCAAATTCGCAATAGTGAGGCCGGCAAACATAGTCGAGATGGCCTGCGCCTGCTTGCCCTTCTCGGCTAGCCGGCTCGCTACCACCGACCCAACCCCGAAGAAGGCGCCATGCGGCAGACCCGACAGGAGCCTAGTCAGAAATAGCACCATGTTGTTAGGTGCAAAAGCCGAGAGCGTATTAAAAAACGTGAACAAAAGCATCAGCATGACCAGGAGCCGCTTGGGCGCCAGGCTCCGGCCGAGCACCGTAAGCAGCGGCGCCCCAATAACGACCCCTAGCGCATAAGCCGAAATGACATAGCCGACTTCGGGAATCGAGATGCGGAAATCGCTGGCAATGCTGGGCAGCAAGCCCATCATGACAAACTCTGTGGTGCCGATGGCCAAGCCGCCCAAGGCGAGGGGCACTAATTTAGTATTCACCAGTAGATAGTGTGTTGGTAGATAAGTAAAAAGCTGCGAGTATTACAGCCCTGATGAGCGGCCCTCCTTGCTGACCTGTGCCTGCACCACGAAAATGGCCCGCCCGCTGCTCTGATGACCCCGCCGCCCTGCCTCTCCATTTCATAAGTAGCTGCTAGGCACCGCTGCTACATGATGGAGAAGTTCTCACAAAGGCCTCCACAACGCCTTCAGCCGAATGACGCATCAAAAGCGGGGGTAATCAGGGGTTGCTTGAGGAGTGGTGAGAAAGGGGCTGAGGTAAGCTCAAGCGTGCGGGATGAATGAGTGCAAAAGCGAGGCGCCACAAACTGCCGCGCGGGCCGTTTACGTAGCCCATTGAGAAGGCGTTGGCTGCCGATAGGCGGCTAAGTGTTTGGTGTCGCGCACTATAGTTGGGCTTAGGTACTGGGATGTTCAACAGTAAAAAAGCAGCAAGTAGCTCAGCTACTTGCTGCTGTAAGGCTAGCTGCTGAGGCCGGAGGTTGCCAGCATTACGCTTTGTTACGCCGCCTCGTTAGCGAAGGGCTAGCCAGCACTTTTCAGCGAAAATTGCTGCAGCCAGTTTTAATTCCTGGCGCATGGGGTTACTGTTCGGGGGTGTTGGGTAATACTTCCTGCAGCTAGGCCAGCTGCTTCGAGCGAGGGCAAGGTGTGGGTATGAAACGCGTAGTCCTTGCTGCGCATCACGTTGGTGATGTACTGCTGCGCCGAAATCTTGCCAAACACACTTTCTGCCTCCACGATGGCAATGTAGCGCACGCCCACCGCGTAGGTGCGGGGGTTCGATTCGGCGTGCAGTCACTCCTGGTCGGCCGACTTTATTGCCCCTTGGCCCCGCGAGTCGGCAATCCAGCCGATAGCACTTGGTTAGTGCCTGGCTTCGTTGATATAATGGGCTTAGGCCTGGTTCATGAGCTAGCGTAGCTGGTCGCTGTTAGCAAAACCCGTCCCCTGGATGATGATGCACGGCACCTCAGGAGCCAGGTAAACGGTCCCATATGATTCTTAAACTCACATAACGTTACTGCGCTAAGGCAATCACTAGGAAAGGTACACGCTCGGCAAAACGCCGGGCTACAGTAGCACTACAGTAAATGCACGGCACTTAGGCCCTGAAAAATTTCCCCGCGTCCTGCCCTCTGAGTAGGGCCAGGGGCTAGCCCTGAGTCCCGTGGGCGTGCTACTTTCGGGCTTCTGCTCCGCGCTTTCTGCCATGCTGCTCACGATTTCGACCACCCACCAGCCCGCTACCGACCTCGGGTATTTGCTCCATAAAAACCCGGCGCGCCTGCAAAGCGTGGAAATTACCGGCGGACAGGCCCACGTATTTTACCCTGAGGCCAGCGCCGAGCGCTGCACCGCCGCGCTGCTGCTCGACCTCGACCCCATCGGGCTGGTGCGCGGCCGTGGCGGCGCGCCCGGCGAAGGCTTTTCGTTGCAGGAATATGTGAACGACCGGCCCTACGTGGCCTCGTCCTTCCTGAGCGTAGCGCTGAGCAAAGCCTTCGGCACGGCCATGAACGGCACCTGCAAAGACCGCCCCGCGCTCCCCGCCAAAGCCCTGCCGCTAGCCGTGACCGTGGCCGTAGTCTCGGCGCCCGGCCCCGACTGGCCGCGCCGCCTCTTCGAGCCGCTAGGGTACCAGGTGGAAGTAGCAACTTCCCCGCTCGACCCCACGCAGCCCACCTGGGGCGATAGCGGCTACTACACCCTGCACCTGCGCCACGAGGACCTGCGCCTGCAAGATGTGCTCACGCACCTCTACGTGCTGCTGCCCGTGCTCGACAACGACAAGCACTACTACGTAGACCAGAACGAGGCCGAAAAGCTGCTGCACCGCGGCGGCGACTGGCTCCCCCGCCACCCCGAGCGCAGCTTTATTACGCGCCGGTACCTGCGGTATAAAGCGCTGTATGTAAACCCCGCGCTGGCTAGGCTGCTGGAAGGCACCGAGGAGGAATTGCCGGAGCCAACGGCCCCGGAGACCGATGAAACTAGCACTTCATCGCCCATCGCCGCGGCTAGCCCTGCCCCGGAGCCTAAGCTGTCGCTCCACGACCAGCGCCTCCAACAAGTGGCCCAGGAAATCTATGAGCTAGCCCCCAAGCGCGTGCTCGACCTGGGCTGCGGCGAGGGCAAACTCTTGCGCCTCCTGTTACGGCAGCATAAAATCGACTACATCCTAGGTATGGATGTAGCGCACCAGGCGCTAGCCCGCGCCGCCCAGCGCCTACACCTGGCCGAGATGCCCCCGCGCCAACGCGCCCGCCTCGACCTCATTCAGGGCTCGCTCTTGTATAAGGATGAGCGCCTGACCGGCTTCGATGCGGCGGCGCTGGTGGAGGTTATCGAGCACCTCGACCCTAGCCGCCTGGCCGCTCTCGAAGCCGTGGTATTTGGCCAGGCGCGGCCGGCGCACGTGTTCGTCACGACGCCTAACGCGGAGTACAACCAAGTGTACGAAACGCTGTCGGCCGGCAACTTCCGCCACGCCGACCACCGCTTCGAGTGGACCCGCGCCGAGTTTGCGGCCTGGGCTAGCGGCGTGGCCGAGCGCCACGGCTATGCCGTGCGGCTGGTGAGTATAGGGGAGGAAGTAAGTGGGGTGGGAGCGCCCTCGCAGTTGGCGGTGTTTGCCCGTGGGGAATAATTAGCTGCGCTATGGATTAATGGCGCAGGAGCGACCATTCTTTATCTCTTGGTAAGCAGCAGGAAAGGCAAATATTTCATTCTTTCCCCCTGTATGATTTGCCCTAGGAATCTGCGTCGCCATTTTTTTGATGACGCTTCTTAATTTCTTCCAGAAAGCCTCGGTTGACTTATCGGCACCGCTGCCAATCATTCTGTAATGGTTGCCAATCCAGCCAAAATTTGACATGGGTATTTCCTCGCCTGGGTATAATTTCAATTCCAAGTGAATGATACCTGGATGGCCGGCCCCGAAATACGGAGTTCGTGGGTTCTGACCACCTTGCAGTTCTGTCCAGCCATGCCAAGGGTCTTCGATGAGACCGGCTGTTAAGCCTTGGGTTAATAGCGGTAAGGGGCCAGAAGGCACGTGCCAAAGATTATATTCAACATAATCAGGCCGAAGAAAGCTGTGCCCCCTCATTGCAACCTGAGTGCCAATGTCACGGCTGATAGTTCGAGTGCTTTGCGCAATCCATTTATCTGGGCCATCTGCAGCTAAAAAGGCAACTTCACTTTCTTGATTCAACCAGTTATTGAGCAGTTCAATATCTGGAGGGAGCAGGTACATTGCTATCCAAGCCATTATAGGAGAGATGAGAAAAGTAGGACAACGCCGAAAACAATAATGACATAAAAATGACATAAAAGAGATGCCGCGGCTGCCCACTAGGGCCTCAAGATAGGGCGTGCGCCCAAAAAGTACCATTGCCGCGCCCTGCCGGTCGTACTTTTAGCCTTCCCAATTACTGCCTGGCCCACTTCGGGGCCTTTTCTATGCAAAAACGTATTTACCCGCTGGGGGCGTGGCTGCTGGTGCTGCTTCTACTGCATTGGCACCCGGCCCTAGCCCAATCTCGCTTCACCATCAGCGGCACCGTGCAGGATGCCACCTCGGGCGAAAACCTTACCGGCGCCACCGTGCGGGTGCGCGAACTACCCGGCGTGGGTACCAGTGCCAATGCCTACGGCTTCTACACGCTCACGGTGCCGGCCGGAGCGTATACGCTGGAAGCCAGCTTCGTAGGCTTCGCTACCCAGCCGCGCGCGCTCACTATCGGGGCTAGCCAGCGCATCGATTTTAAGCTCAAGCCCAGCGGCAACGACCTGAACGAAGTGGTGGTGACCGGCCGCAGCGCCGACGCTAACATCAGCAAGGCGCAGATGGGCGTCGAAACCCTCGACCTCAAGCAGATAGCCAAGGTGCCGGTGCTGTTTGGCGAGAAGGACGTGATTAAAACACTGACCTTGCTGCCGGGCATTAAGTCGGCCGGGGAGGGGAGCAGCGGCTTCTCGGTGCGCGGCGGGGCTGTAGACCAGAACCTGATTTTGCTCGACGAGGCGCCCGTCTACAACGCCTCGCACTTGCTCGGGTTCTTCTCGACTTTCAACTCCGACGCCATCAAGGACCTGACTGTGTTTAAGGGCGGCATGCCGGCGCAGTACGGCGGGCGCTTGTCGTCAGTGGTCGATATCAAGATGAAGGACGGCAACAACCAGCAGCTACACGGCAGCGGCGGCATCGGGCTCATTGCCAGCCGGCTAGCCCTCGAAGGACCGATTGTGAAGGACAAAGGCTCATTTTTGGTGACGGCCCGGCGCACCTATGCCGACGTGTTTTTGAAATTCGCGAAAAACGAAACCACCAAAAATTCTAGCCTTTATTTCTACGACGTCAATGCTAAGGCTAATTACGCGCTCAACGACCGCAACCGGCTTTATTTCAGTGCTTACTTGGGGCGCGACGCGCTAGGCCTTGCCAATACCTTCGGGCAGTACTACGGCAACCGCACGGCCACGCTACGCCTCAACCACCTGTTCAGCGACCGGGTGTTTTCCAATACCTCGCTCATTTACAGTAAGTACGACTACGAGATTGATATCCTCTCCAACGCGCAGAATTTCAGCATTATCTCGAAAATTCAAGATTTGAACCTGAAGGAGGACGTGGAATTTACGCCCAGCGCTACCCAGACCTTTCGCTTTGGGGCCCAGGCCATTTACCACACCATCACGCCGGGCTACGTGGTGGCCGATGCCAGCTCGTCGGTGAATGGCACAGCCGACCGCACCAACTACTCGCTCGAAACTGCTGCCTACGCCTCACATGAGTGGCAGGCTACGCCGCGCCTCAACTTCACCACCGGCCTGCGGCTGTCGGGTTTCAGTCTGCTCGGCCCCGGCACCTACTCGACCTACGACGCGGCGGGCACCGTGCTCACGGCCTCGCCCTACACTAGTAAGGGTCAGTTTTTGAAAACCTACGTGCGCCTCGAGCCGCGCTTTGCGGCCAGCTTCCAGCTCAACGAGGCTAGCCAGCTCAAGGCCGGCTACGCTCGCAACGTGCAGAACCTGCACCTACTCAGCAACAGCAGTACCTCGCTGCCTACCGACCTCTACGTGCCCACCACCTTCAACGTGAAGCCCGAAACCTCCGACCAGGTGTCGGCCGGTTACTACCGCACCCTGGGTGCCAATAAGACCTATTCGCTCACCGTGGAAGGCTATTATAAGTCGCTCGGCAACCAGATTGACTACCGCGACGGCACGCAGCTGCGTGGCAATTTCGACGTGGAAGCTAGCCTGCTCTACGGCATCGGGCGCGCCTACGGCATCGAGTTTTTGCTGCGCAAAGACGTGGGCCGCTTCACTGGCTGGGTGGGCTACACGCTGAGCAAAAGCCAGCGCCAGTTTACCGAAATCAACGGTGGCGCGTGGTTTAATGCCCGCCAGGACCGGCCGCACGATTTGTCGGTGGTGGCTATTTATCAGCTTAATAAGAAGTGGACGTTCTCGGGTACGTTCCTGACCAGCACCGGCAACGCAGCCACCTTCCCGGTGGGTAAGTACGCGGTGGACGGCCAGGTGGTGAGCCTCTACGGCCAGCGCAACGCCGACCGCCTGCCCTACTACCAGCGCCTCGACCTGGGCGCCACCTACGAGAAGCCCGGCCAGGAAGGCAAGCGCTTCCACAGCAGCTGGTCGTTCTCGGTTTATAACGTGCTGGGCCGCCAAAACCCCTACAGCATCCGCTTCCAGCCTGACCCCAACGACGCGTCCAAAACCCAAGCCGTGCAAACTGCCCTGTTTCGGATGGTGCCCTCGGCCACGTACAATTTTAGCTTTTAAGGCATGCGCCAGTTTAATAAGTATTTAGTGGCTAATCGCCTGTCATTGCGAGGCTGCAAAGCAGTGGCAGCCGGCTCTCGGTGGCGCCTCAACGGGCTACTTCCGTTAGCCCTCCTTGCCCTGCTGCTAGCTAGCACAGGCTGCGAAAAGGTCGTCAACCTCGACCTGAAAACCTCGTCTTCGCAGCTCGTTATCGAGGGCAACCTGGTGGATGATAATCGCCCCTGCCAGGTCAGCCTCAGCACCTCGGCCAACTACACCGATTCTAATACCTTCACGCCCGTTACCGGGGCCACCGTCACCCTAGCCGACAACGCGGGCAGCACTGAAACCCTGCGCGAGGCCTCGCCCGGCCAGTACACGGGTGCTACCATCAAGGGCGTGCCCGGCCGTACCTACACGCTGCGGGTCGAAACTGGCGGCAGTTCTAACGTGGCTGTTTCGACGCTGCCGTCGCCGGTGGTGCCCTTCGAGAAGCTGAGCACCCAGCTCAGCCCCGTGGGCAACAACATCCAGGCCGTGGTGGACTACACTGACCCCGTAGGGTTAGGCAATAGTTACCTCTTCCGCCAGTACCGCAACGGCCGCCTCAACAACGCCATCTTCGTGCAAAACGACCAGTTTACCGACGGCAAGCACATCACCCAAACCCTGCGTAGCTTCAGCAATAGCAGCACCGACCCCAATAGCGTCAACAAGCTCGTTTCGGGCGACAGCCTCCAGGTCGAGATGCAAAACATCGACGCCAACGTCTACGAGTATTTCCGCACCCTCAACCAGATTCTGACCGTCGGCGGCGCCCCCAGCACTACCCCCGCCAACCCCAAATCGAATTTCTCGGGCGGCGCGCTAGGGTATTTCAGCGCCCATTCGCGGCGGGTATTGCGGATTAAAGTCCAATAGTCTACGCTCCTTGGGCAGTTGGTATAGATTGAAGAGAGGCTACTTAGGCAGTGCGATACTGCCTAAGTAGCCTCTCTTCATGGCTAGCCCTGAGCGTGCTTACTGCGACCGCAGCACCAGCACGCCGTGAGCCGGCACTGCTAACTGCCTTGGCGCTGGGGCCTGCGTAAAGGCATCCTGGTACTTGCGGCTGGCTAGCACGGCGTGGGTAAACGTAGCTGGCTGGCTGCCCCGGTTGAATACCACCAGCACATCTTCTTTGCCGAGGCTGCGGCGGAAGGCGTATAGCTGCCGGGTGTCGTCAGTAGCCACCGTAGTAAAGCTGCCTAGCCGGATGGCCGCCGAGCGCTGGCGCAGGCCGATATACTTCTGGTACCAGGCAAACAGGTCGGGGTCGAAGGCTACCTGGTCGGCCGGGTGCAGGCTCTGGTCGGGGTTGTGAGTTTCGGGTGTGTAGGCCTGGCCTGCCCACAGCATGGGCTTGCGGCAATCGGGGTCGTTGGAGCCCCACAGGCCGGCCTCGTCACCGTAAAAAAACATGGGCGAACCCAGGTACAGTACCTGAAAGGCGGCAATCTGCTTCTGCTTTTGCCGCTGCTCGGCCGTAGGCTTACGGGCGTTGTAGCTGGGGTTGTTGCCCTTCTGGCTCCAGTTGAAGTAGTCGCCCCAGTCGGCCATTTTCTTGCCGTCGGGGTTGGCTACCGCGCTGGCAATACGGGTGGCGTCGTGGCTATCCACCAAGTTTTGCATGTTCAGGGCCACGCCGGGGCCGAAAGCTTCACGCAGCTCGCGCAACTGTTTATCGAATTGCGTGACGGTGCTCGCCTTCTTTTCCTGCACAAAAAAGTCGTGCACGGCAAAGGCGAAGTTGTAGTTCATGGTGGCGTCAAACTCGTCGCCGCGCAGGTAGGGCCGGGTTTTGTCAATCGGGTACACCAACTCGGCCGTCAGGTAAGCTTGGGGGTTGAGGCTGCGCACCAGCTTGCGCCATTTTTTCCAGAAAGGGTGGCCCACGTCGTACGCTACGTCGAGGCGCCAGCCGTCGATGCCGTGGGCCGCGCCCTTATTCATAGGGTTCATCCAGCGCCGGGTGGCGTTGAAAATGTACTCGCGGGGACCGGCCACTAGGCCGGTGCTGTCTTCCTTAAACTCGGGCAGGGTCTTCACCCCAAACCAGCCGCTGTAGTCAAACTTGGTTCCTTTCTGCGCATCGCGCCAGCTTTTCACTACAAACCAGTCGGCGTAGGGCGAGGCCTGCTGGTTTTTCTCCACATCCTGAAAGGCGAAGCTGCGGGCCCCCATATGGTTGAATACGCCGTCGAAGATGAGGTGCATCTTGCGCTTGTGCACCTCGTCGATGAGCTTGAGGGCGAGCAGGTCGGCCTTGGTCCACACCCAGGTTTCGGCTTTCAGCGGGTTTTCGGTGGCTAGCAGCTTCTTATCGCCTTCGGGGTCGGGGCCGAAGGTAGGGTCGACGTGGTGGTAGCACAGGGCGTCGTACTTGTGCGAAGAGGGCGACCAGAAAATCGGGGTCAGGTACAACGCGTTTACCCCTAGCCGCTGCAAGTAGTCGAGCTTGTCGAGTATGCCCTGCAGGTCGCCCCCGTAGCGGCGGCGCTGAATGTTGTAGCCGATATTTTGGCCATTCTGGCGCTCGTAGGGCTGTAGCTCGTACCAGTCACTGCCCCAGGGGTGCACCTGAAACGCCGACGAGTCATTGAAAGGGTAAGCGCCGCGCTGGTCGATAGCCTTGGGGTCGTTGTGCGGGTCACCGTTGCGGAAGCGCTCGGGAAAAATCTGGTACCACACCACGCCCTTGCTCCAGGTGGGGGTAAAGTCGGCCTGCTGGGCCTGGCTAGGCGCTGCTAGCAGCCCGAGGGCTAGCACCGGCAGCCAGGTGCTAGAGGAGAAATAACTCATGGTACTCATAAATAACCTGCTACTGGTTGGCCCTCGCTACCCCGACCTAGTCTATGGCTATCGTTTCGTTAGAGGAAGCCGCTAGGGTAGCTTGCGCGGTTGTGCGCAGAGTTGGCAGTGTAAAAAATAGGATGGGTTGTAAAACAAAAGCCAGCATAACAGTCGGCATGCTGACTTACCATTCGGTAAAGGAAGGCTCAGCTCGGCGCCCCAGAAATTAATTAAGGCCAAGTATGAAAAATATAACTGCCGCCGCTAGCTATGTATCTTTATAACAAGCAGTAAGCATTGCAAAAAGCACCCCAAATATGAACCCGATATAACGAGTGAAACCACCAGCAAGCCTAGCAATTAGGCCGCGTCCAGGGCACGAACGCGGGTTTCGAACTCCTCGTTGGGCACTAGCGAGCGGCTTTTGACCCGCGTTTTGTAGGTGTAGATAGTATTGATGGAGTAGCCCAGCAGCCGGCTAATGCGCTCGCTGTCGTCGATGCCGAGCCGCACGAGTGCGAAAATGCGCAGCTCGGCTGTCAGCAGGTGGTCGCCAGTGGGGTGTACCTGGTCTTCCTCCCGAAACAGGGTGTTGAACGCGGCCACGAAACCAGGAAACAGCTGTAGAAATATCTGGTCGAAGCTCTTGAATAAGGCATTGCGCTCCTGCTTGATATTGAGGCCATCGAGGACTTTCTGCAGGCTCGTGTACTGTTTGCTGGCTAGCAGCGCCAGTAGCGAGCGTTTCAGTTCTTCGAGCTTGTCGATGTACTGCGAATTGGAGCTGAGATAATAGCCGATGTACTCGTCCTTAATACGGTTGGCCTCGTGCAGTCCGGCGTTGAGCTGGTGCAACTGCTCTATGGCCACTCGCAACTCCTGGTTGGCCGCCAGCACCAGCTTGTCGGCCCGCTGTAGCCGGCGCAGCTGCACCAAAATAATCAGTGCGCACACCGCCCCAAACGCCGCCAGGCCCGCTAGCCCCCAGGCATTGCGCCGCAGCACTTGGCGCTGCTGCTCGATGATGCTAATTTTTTGACCTTCAACAACAAACGATAGGTGGCTCAGCTCGACCTGCCGCTGCCGGGCTTTGTAAAAAGCGGCTTCTTCGCGAGCTTCTCTAATGAAGATATAGGCATTGGCCAAGTCGCCTCGGCGGTAGCAATATTCAGACACCCGGAAAATGGCCAGCGTCTCCTTGGTAGCCGACTGCACATCGGCAATGGCGGCCTCCAGTAGCAGCTCGAAGGCTGCTTCGGGCTGGTTATGCTGCTCGTAGAGGCTAGCCAGCGTGCTGGCGCTCACGGCTAGCTGGCCTAAAGTGAGGCCAGGCAGCTGCCGCACAGCTTGGTAATAGCGGATGCCCGCGGCTAGGTCTTGATGTTTTTGCGCAATAAAACCCTGCACGGCGAGGCACTGGTAGGAACCGGCGCGGCAAAACCGCGCGGCCGTGTCGGCGTAGGCTAGCGACTTGGCGTAGGCGGCTGGCCGGTAGTACTCATCCTGGTCAAACGTGCCCAGGTCGCTGTAGGCGCGGGCCAGCAGAAAATAGTACTCTGGTTGGTCGGCAGGATTGAGCCGGTGGGGCGAAAGCTGCGCCAGGGTGGCGAAGGTTTCGGTGAACATGCCCGACGAGAGCAGGATAAAAGCCAGCTTGAGCTGGGCAATTGCCGCGTGGCTTGGGTCGCCAAGCTGGCTAGCCAGGCGGTTTATGCGTTGACAGTACGCAAAAGCCGAATCATACTTGTAAGCTTTGTACTCGTCATAGATACGCAGCCCTAGTTGGAACCGCGCCTCCGGGGCGCCTTTGTGGGCCGCGTAAGCAACTTTCAGCGAGTCGATGCGGTGTTGGCGTTGCGCTTCGTAGTGCGGGCGTTGGGCTAGGGCCTGGTTCAGGGCCGTCAGCAAACTATCGGCTCGCGTGGTGGACCAGCCCGTGGTACTACTGGTAAAAAGGAAAAGAAAACTAAGTAGTAAAATCCGCACTAGAACCGGGTACTTGAATAAAAAGCGCCACAGCCAAAGATAAAAAGGCACGCTTGACTAGGGTAGGGCAGTCGTAAGTTGCGGGCGATAACCTGCAGGACGAAATGCAAAGCCTGGACCCTAGCGCCTACGAGTATTTTCGCATTCTCAATCTGATTCTCACCACTGGCGCCAACCTCGCCAACCTCAAAGCGAATTTCTCGGGCGGCGCGCTAGGGTATTTCAGCGCCCATTCGCGCCGGGTGCTGCGGATTAAGGTGCAGTAGATTTATTACTAACCAACACCATTTACTGCTAAATCCGTTAATTTTTGCTGCGTAATATCAGCATTTATCCCCCAGTAATAACTGCCTCCATCCATGACCAATGAATAGTCAGAATTATAATTGATTCTGCTGTCATTAAAATATATGTAATTATTGATTTTGTCAATAATTACATATATTCCAATGGAAATTGATATGGACTATTTTGTTGCCTCTTTTATCTATAAAACCAACATATTGTCTGAAATATTGAACTAAATGCCTTCGAATGAATGGGTCTACGAGCAGCTTGTTTGATTGAGATTTCTTAGTAGTTAATTTATGGTGTAGTAAGTTCTCAACAATCTTTATTTCTTCTGCCGTAGGTGTGAATCTTCTTGATGAATCAACGTCAAAAATAAATAATTTTTGAAAAGGATATTCTTTGGTGAAAACGGTACCTTTATAGTTCGACCCTTTCACTCCAAATAAGGTTTTATTGCTTGTCGGGAATAATTGGGCAGTATCTTTTGATTTAATAAATTGAGTTCTACAAGCTGTAGAGAAACAGATGGCTAGCGCGCAGTAAAGAAAAAGCTTTCTCATAGTCAGATGATGACAATCTATGTCAATTTTCACACTACACTAATTTAGAGTAGGTTGTATTTAGATTGAATTTTAGCGTCATGATACTCACCGTGAATGAGTTAGAATAATATAGGTGCGCCAAGGCTTTCTCGGCAAAACGTTATTTTTTTAAGTACAATACATGCCCCAAGATACCCTGAAGCTTCCCGAACTCTCGCTGGTGCTGCTCATTGGCAGCACGGGCGCGGGCAAGTCTACGTTTGCGCGGCGCCTGTTCAAGCCCACCGAAATAGTGTCGTCGGATACCTGCCGAGGACTGGTGTCGGATGATGAAAACAGCTTGGACGCTACCAACGATGCCTTCGACCTGCTGCACTACTGGGTGGCCAAGCGCCTAAAGCGCGGCCGCCTCACGGTGGTCGATGCTACCAACGTGCGTGCCGAAGACCGCAAGGCCTTCGTGACGCTAGCCCGGCAGTACCACTGCCTGCCGGTGGCCATCGTGCTCGACGTGCCGGAGAGCGTGGCCGCCGACCGCAACCGCCAGCGGCCCGACCGCGTCGGCCTCAAGCCCCACGTTATTGCCAACCACCGCCGCCTGCTGCGCCAAAGTCTGCGTACGCTCAAGCCTGAAGGGTTTCGGCACATCTTCCACCTGCGTGGGGTGGAGGAAATCGACGCCGTGCAGGCCATAGTGCGCGACCCGCTGCACAACAACCGCCAGCAGGAAACCGGCCCCTTCGACATCATTGGCGACGTGCACGGCTGCTACCGCGAGCTGTGCGAGTTGCTGGGCCAGCTAGGGTACGCGGTAGAAGAAGAGCCAGTGCACGACGCCCGCGATTTGGGCGTGCGGGTAGTCCGGGCCGATAGCGAAGCCGACCCTAGCCGAAAAGTCATTTTCCTGGGTGACCTCGTGGACCGCGGCCCCGCCTCCCCGCAGGTATTGCGCCTGGTAATGAGCATGGTGCGCGACGGCACAGCGCTCTGCGTGCCCGGCAACCACGATATCAAGCTGCTGCGCCACCTCAACGGTAAAAACGTGTCGCACACCCACGGCCTGGCCGAAACCCTGGCCCAGCTCGAAACCGAAACGCCCGCTTTCAAAGAGCAGGTGCGGCTGTTTCTGGACAAGCTGGTGAGCCACTACGTGCTCGACGGCGGGCGGCTGGTAGTGGCCCACGCCGGCCTCACCGAGGAAATGCAGGGCCGCGGCTCGGGGGCAGTGCGCAGCTTCGCGCTGTTTGGCGAAACCACCGGCGAAACCGACGAATTTGGCTTGCCCGTGCGCTACCACTGGGCCAGCGAGTACCGCGGCAAGGCCATGGTGGTATACGGCCACACGCCGGTGCCCGATCCCGAATGGCTCAACAACACCATCGACATTGACACGGGCTGCGTGTTTGGCGGCCGCCTCACGGCCCTGCGCTACCCCGAGCGGGCACTCGTGACGGTGCCCGCCCACCAGGTCTACGCCGAGCCCAGCCGCCCGCTGCACTACAACCCGCACCAGCCCGGCGCCCAGCCGGCCGACGCGGCCACCCTAGCCGAGCCAGTGCCGGGCGCGACCTTGCAGCAACAGCACGACGACCTGCTCGACATTCGCGACGTGACCGGCAAGCAGCTCATCAACACGCGCTTGCTGAACACCGTGACCGTGCGCGAGGAAAACGCCGTGGCTGCCCTGGAGGTGATGTCGCGCTTCGCCCTCAACCCCAAGTGGCTGCTCTACCTGCCGCCCACCATGTCGCCCACCGAAACCTCGGAGCTGCCCGACCTGCTCGAACACCCCGCCGAAGCCTTCGCCTACTACCAGCGCCAGGGCGTGGAGCGCGTGGTGTGCGAGGAAAAGCACATGGGCAGCCGCGTAGTGGTGGTGATGGGCCGCGACGAAGCAGCCATCCAGCGCCGGCTAGGGGTGGTGGGCGAGGGGATAGGCAAATGCTACACCCGCACCGGCCGCAATTTCTTCACCGACGAGGCGCTGGAAACCGCCTTCCTCACCCGTCTGCGCGATGCCCTCACGGCGGCCGGCTTCTGGGAGAAGTTTGCCACCGACTGGGTGTGCCTTGACGCCGAGCTGCTGCCGTGGTCGGCCAAGGCTCAGGAATTGGTCAAGAGCCAGTACGCCGCCGTGGCGGCCGCTGCCACCGCCGCCCTGCCCCAGGCCGAAACGGCCCTGGCCGCTGCCACCGCCAGGGGGCTAGCCGGCGCCGATGCGCTGCTGGCCCGCACCACCGCCCGCCGCACCGCCGCCACCGACTACGCCGATGCCTACCGCCGCTACTGCTGGCCCGTGCAGTCGCTCGACGACCTCAAGCTGGCGCCCTTCCACCTGCTTGCCACCCAGGGCCACACCTACTTCGACCGCGACCACGCCTGGCACATGGAAACCCTGCGTGCCCTGAGCCTCGCCGACCCCGGCCTGCTGCGCGCTACGCCCTACCGCGTGGTCGACCTCACCAACCCCGCCGAAATCGAAGCGGCTACCGACTGGTGGCTAGCCCTCACCGCCGGTGGGGGCGAAGGCATGGTGGTGAAGCCCTACGACTTCATACCCAAAACTGGCCGCACGCTCATCCAGCCGGCCCTTAAGTGCCGCGGACGCGAGTACCTGCGCATCATCTACGGCCCCGATTACCTGCTCGACGGTAACCTCGGGCGCCTACGCCAGCGCAACGTAAAAGCCAAGCGCAACCTGGCCCTGCGCGAGTTTGCGCTCGGAGTCGAAGGACTCGAACGCTTCGTGGCCGGCCAGCCGTTGCGCCTGGTGCACCAGTGCGTATTTGGCGTGCTAGCCCTCGAAAGCGAGCCCATAGACCCGCGCCTGTAGCCAAGGTGCCGTCCTATGCGTAGGGTGTTCCTGCGGGCTCGTCCCTACGTAGTTACGTTTGCTTTATTCCTTTTCCTACCCAATGAAAAAACGATTTTTTGCGTCCATCCTCGCGGCCGGCCTGGGCACTTGGCTAGCCAGTGCGAGCAGCGCGGCCACGCCGGCTGCCGAGCGCCCCACCTACTTCGCCCTCAAGGTATACCACCTGAAAACCAACCGCCAGGAAGCCGTAATTGACAGCTTTTTGCAGCGGCAATATTTGCCCACGCTGCACGCGGCGGGCATTGCCACCATCGGCGTCTTTAAACCCATTGGCAACGACACCGCCGCCGACCGGCGCGTGTATGTATTTACGCCGTTTACGTCCCTGAAACAGTGGGAGAAAATTGACCAGGAAACGTCTGCTAAACTGCTGGCGGCGGGTGGCTCCTACGAAAATACGGCCTACACTAACCCCGCTTACACCCGGCAGGAAACCATTCTGCTCAAGGCTTTTGACGAAATGAAATCGTTGACTGCGCCCAAGCTAGCCACGCCCAAAAGTGAGCGCGTGTATGAGCTGCGCAGCTACGAGGGGGCTAGCGAAAAAATATTCCGCAATAAAGTACGGATGTTTAATGCGGGCGGTGAAACTAAATTATTCGACCGTTTGGGCTTCAACCCTATTTTCTACAGCGAGGTGCTATTCGGTGCGAAAATGCCCAACCTCATGTACATGACCTCTTTCGCTAATAAAGCGGAACGCGAAGCTCACTGGAAGGCTTTCGGCGCCGACCCCGAATGGAAGGAATTATCCAGCCTACCCGAGTATCAGAATAATGTGTCGCACATCGACATTACGTTTTTGCACCCGGCCGATTATTCTGATTTGTAAGGTGCTGCAATAAGTTAATTGTCGGTCAATTAATTAAAAGAACGTCCTGCTGAGCTTACCGAAGCATCTCTACCACACCGCTAGGGTCGTTCGGTAGAAATGCTTCGGCAAGCTCAGCAGGACGTTCTTTTAATTAATTATTACCTAGAATTTATCGTCGTTTACTTCCAGCCAGAAATTATCGGGGTCCTGCAAATAAATCTGCTTTACGCCGTCGGGGCGCGGTGTCGTTTTGCCCGGTTCCGATTTCCAGCTGCCGTAGCGCACACCTAGTTTATCGAGGTGCGCCATGAATTTCGACAGGTCTTTTACACTGAATGCCAAGTGGGTGTTAATGTCGTGGTCCTGCGCTTTATTACCCTGAATAATATGCAGCTGGCTGTGCGGCCCGATGCGCAGCCACACGTGCTTACCATCCTTAAAAGGCTCGGGTATCTCGGGTAATTGCAGCGCGTTTTTGTAGAAGTCAGCACTTTTCTGCAAATCCACAACGTACAGCGCAATGTGATTCAGCATAACCGGGCCCGTCTGGGCAAAGGCGCTTTTGGCCGGGGCTATTACTGCCACTAAGGCAAGCAGGATAATCGATAGGTATTTTTTCATGGGTGGGAAATAGGCAGCAACTGCGGGTAAATAGTTGGCTAGCGTGTCGTAATTATTTCGAGCGCGCCGCCTTAAACTCGGAGCCGGCTCGCCACTGCGGAAACGTGGTTTCGCCGGCTAGGCGCTGGCCCACGCGGAAATATAATTGCGCATCCTGGGCCACGCCGCCTAGGTCCCAGCTAGGGTCGAACTGGTCGGCGGGCTTGTGGTACATGTTGGTGGTGTAAGCCTGGCGCTTATCGGCAATGTAGGCCTTGCCTTGGCTGCGGCTTTCGAAGCCGC
>CAYLNN010000004.1:0-171611 GCA_964385095.1 uncultured Hymenobacter sp. | reverse complement strand
TGGTGAACGTGGGCGACATGCTCCAGCGCCTCACCAACGGCGTGCTCAAGAGTACCATTCACCGCGTGGTGAACCCGCCCCGCGAGAAAATGAATACCTCGCGCTACAGCATCCCATTCTTCATGCACCCGCGCTCCGAAATGAGCCTGGCCGCCCTGCCGCACCTCGTGACCGAGGACAACCCCAAAAAGGAAGTTGACATCACGGCCGGCGAGTTCTTAAACGAGCGCCTCATCGAGTTGGGCCTCAAGAAGAAGTAAGCCTTCGTGCTTCAGCTGTCTGAAGCTACTCGAAGCGGCTGGCCCACCCGGGCGGGCCGCTTCTTTTTTTGCCTTACCCCTAGCCACGGCCGGTGGGCGTTGGCAAGAGCGTCTTTATCTTCGGCGTAGTTACGCTGCTGCCCGTGTCCGACCAATTGTCCGCTCGCCCCGATTTGTCTGTGCCCCTGGTGCCGCTGCGCCGGGCCGGCCGCCGCATGCGCCGGACCCGCAACTTCATCTTTCTCAAGGATGTGGCGGCGCTGGCGTGCACGGCGTTCGGGGGGCCGCAGGCACACCTGGCCATGATGTTCCGGCTGCTGATAAACAAGCGACGCTACCTCACCGCCGCCGAGCTGCTCGAATTGCAAGCGCTGTGCGCGCTGCTGCCCGGCCCCACCTCTACCCAGACCATGACGGCCATCGGCTTCCGGCTAGGGGGACCTAACCTGGCGTACCTCACGCTCTTCGTCTGGTGTCTGCCCGCGGTGGTTATTATGACCCTAGCCGGCCTGCTGCTCACGCATTTCGATACGGCTTTTACGGCCCGGCTGGTGCAATTTGTGCAGCCAGTGGCGGTGGGTTTCGTGGCGTTTTCGGCGTACCGCATTGCCGAAAAAGTCATTCATACCAAAACGTCGGTGGCCCTGCTGGTGGTGGCGGCCATGGTGGCGTACTTTTTCCAGCGGCCGGGCGTGCTGCCGCTGCTGCTGCTGGCGGGCGGCGCCGTCACCACGCTGCGCTACCGCAAGCACGCCATTGTGCAAAACAAGCAGCCCATTCGGGTCGAGTGGGCCAATGGCGCGCTCTGGCTAGGGGTGTTTCTGGTGGCGGCCCTGCTGGGGCACTACACGCAGCTGCTGCCGGTGCGGCTGTTCGAGAATTTCTATCGCAACGGCTCGCTGGTTTTTGGCGGCGGGCAGGTGCTGGCGCCGCTGCTCTTCGCCGAGTTTGTGGAGTATAAGCGCTACCTCACGGGGCCCGAGTTTTTGTCTGGGCTGGGGTTGGTGCAGGCGTTGCCGGGGCCCAACTTTGCGTTTGCCAGCTACATCGGCGCCCTGGCCATGCGGCCGGTGGGCGGCGCCGGGTCGCAGCTGCTAGGGGCCGTGGTGGGTGCGGTGGGCATCTTTTTGCCCGGCACTTTTCTGATATTCTTTGTTATCCGCTTCTGGGACAGCCTGCGCCAGTACCGCGTAGTAAAGGCGTCCTTAGAAGGCGTAAATGCCGTAAGCGCTGGCCTGGTGTGCGCCGCTGCGCTGCTGCTCTACCACCCGCTGCCCGACCGCCTACTGGCCCTGCCCGGCCCCTGGGCCAGCGCCCACAGCGTGGGCCTGCCCCTGAACCCGCTGCTGGTGGGCCTCACATTTTTGCTGCTACTCTGGGAAAAGGTGCCGAGCGTGGTAATAGTTGGCGCGGCGCTGCTGGCGGGCACGTTTGTTTGAACCGCGGATTGGTCGGATTTCGAGGGCAGCCTTCGCTAGGCCATCCAATGCACCGCACTAAAAAAGGCTACCGAAGGGTAGCCTTTTTTAGTGTCCGTCATTCAGGGTGAGCAGTGGAATCAGTCTTAAAATCCGACTAAACCGCAGTTCAGGTAATTACCTATTCGTAATCTCCACATACGCCTTGCCCGTTACGGGCTGGCCGCGGTGGGTGCCGGTTACTTTGCACATGCCTTCCCAATAATACATGGTGAAGGCGTGGAAGAAGCGCAGCGCCAGCTCTTGCTGCGGCACCAGGGGCTCCACTACCAGGTCGTAGCCCTGGCTAGGCACCTGCACGCGCCATTTGGCGGGATACTTTTTCTTCGACTTGGGGCTGGTCCAGTAGGTGAGGGGCGTGAGCGTAAAGTCGGTGCCGGTGAGGTGCACGTTCTCGTTGCTGGCGCTAAAAAACGAGCCGTTGTTAAGTGCTTCGTTGGTTTCGGTATTGCGCAGGGTGTTCAGCATCAGCTCCTCGCGGGGCTGGTCGAGCTGGATGCTGAGCCAGTCCCAGCCCACACCCTTGGTCACGATGGCCGAGCAGTTCCACTGGCGGTCGTACCACAGCTCGCCGGTTACCTGGTGGGTTTTGCCGCCCACCGTGAGCGTGCCGGTGGTGGCTAGCCGCGGGTACGAGTAGTAGCCCGCCGTGATGCCCTGCCCGTAGTTTTCGTAGCCCGTGCCACCGTGCAGCAGCACCGGCTTGGTAGGCGTAGTGCTCAGGTCGAGGGCGTAGCCAGCGTTGTTTTTGCCGGTAAGCGCGGCCTGGAACTGGTACTTGCCCTCCTGGCCATCAAACTTCCAAACCTGCCCTTCCTTGCGGTCACGCAGGCGCAGCGGCAGCGAGTCGGTGAGCAGGCGCGGCAGCTTGCCCAGCTTGTAGTCGTAGTTGAATTTCTGGCCCTGGGGGTCGGTAATAGCCACGTTCACCATCTGGTAATCGTCCTTGCCATCCTTCAGGTTGAAGTGAAAAAAGACGTACTCAATGCCAAATTCCTCGCCGCTGGCCTGGTCGCGCAGGTGGCCGGTGAGGTACCACCACTCCAGCGAGTTTTTGGGGTGCACCGCCTCCTCGTGGGGCAGCTCGGCGCGGGTGGCGGTGGGGTTGAAGCGGGTGGTCGGCACCGGCTTAAAAGAAGAGCAAGCCGCTAAAAACAGCGAAAAGAATAAGGCTAGGGGTAGGCGCATCATACCCCGATACAAGGCTTTTCGGGACTGAAAAGTTTGGGTAGCCAAAGCTTTCAGGTTCAGGAAAAGAAAGAAGTTAACCGCTCTAAAAGACTGTCAGTTGGCCTTACGTAAGCTATTTCGCCTAGCACAGTGTGCGACATCTTTAACCTTAGCCGTAGTGGCTCGGTAGAGGGTTTGAGCTTGATGGTTTTGACTGCTGTTTCGTATCCTACATAGGCAGCCACCAGGGTAATCCGTTTGCTGTCAGTGCCTAACGGCAATGAGAAATTGCCATTTGCATCGGTAGCCACTTCCTGCTGGTTGCCTTTTATCCGAATCAGCACGCCTGGCAAATGCTCGCCTGTAGAAGCGTCTACTACCGTGCCCGACAAAAACAAGGCTTTATTGAAAGTCGTGGCTAGGGGCGCTGTTTGCTTGGAAATAATGACATGGCTGGCCATAAAGGGGCTAGCAAAGACACTGAGCGAGGTCTCGCCCTGGCTAATTGCCTTGCTTGTATTTACGGTACTACCTACAGCCAGCGCGGCCCCTAGCCAGGTGCGCCAGCGCGGGGCCGCCTTGGGAGCCACCAGCGGCCGGGCCAGTTGGTCGGGGCGCAGGCGGCCGCAGGTTGTGCCCGCCGCGTGGCGCAGGGCTGCCAGGATTTCGGCGTCGGTCTTCTGGGTAAAATCGACGACCGTTTTCTGGCAGGCGGCGCAGTGGCGGGCGGGGCCGGCGGGCGTCATGGCAGCCCAGCTTGCGGAGCAGGGGCTAGCGATGCGAAGCATGGTAGGGCGTTGAGTCATAACTCAGAAAGAGCAGGTGGTGTCCGTCCCCGATGCCGGGCTGGCGGCAATTGCACACGGCCCCGCCGTAACTTGGCCGTTTACTAGTTTGCGCGCCCAATCTTCCCCTGGCCGAATGCCCCCCACCAATTCCTCGCTCTTTCGCCGCAAAACCATCGCGGCCATCCTTGCCAACCCGCCCGCCGATGCCGACGGCCACGGTGGGGCCGCCGGCGGCCTGGCCCGCCACCTCACCGTGCGCGACCTCACGGGCCTGGGCATTGCGGCCATTATCGGGGCCGGCATTTTTTCTACCATTGGCCAGGCCAGCCTGAATGGTGGTCCGGCGGTGTCGCTGCTGTTTGTGTTTACGGCGGTGGCCTGCGCGTTTTCGGCGTTGTGCTACGCGCAGTTTGCGGCCACCATCCCGGTTAGCGGCTCAGCCTATACCTACGCCTACACCTCGTTTGGCGAGCTAGCGGCCTGGATTATCGGCTGGGCGCTCATCATGGAATACGCGGTGGGCAACATCGTGGTGGCCATCTCGTGGAGCGACTATTTCACCGGCCTGCTCGACAGTGTGGGGCTGCATATTCCGCGCTGGCTCACCATGGGCACCCAAAGTGCTCATGCTGGCTATCAGGCCGTTATGAGCCTGATGCAAAGCGGCCAGCCGCTCGCCGCCGCCAGCCCCGCCCAGCTCGAAGCCTACTACGCCTGGGCCCAGGCGCCCGAGCTATTCAACGGCTTCCGGCTGGTAGTCGATTTGCCAGCCTTCCTCATTACGGTGGCCATTACGGCGCTGGTGTACGTGGGCATCAAGGAAAGTAAAAACGCCAGCAACCTGCTGGTCGTGTTGAAGTTGATAATTGTGGCAGTGGTGATTGTGGTGGGCGCGTTCTACGTGAAGCCCGCCAACTGGTCGCCCTTCGCGCCGAATGGTATCGGCGGCGTGCTCAAGGGCGTATCGGCCGTATTTTTCGCCTACATCGGCTTCGACGCCATCTCTACCACTGCCGAGGAGTGCAAAAACCCCCAGCGCGACCTGCCCAAGGCCATGATGTTTGCGCTCATCATTTGCACGGTGCTCTACGTTATTATCACGCTGGTACTCACCGGGATGGTAAGCTACAAGGAGCTGGGTGTGGGCGACCCGCTCTCGTTTGTGTTTGCCAAAGTAGGCCTGTCGAAGCTCTCGGCCCTAGTGGCCGTGAGCGCCGTGTTTGCGATGGCCTCGGTGCTGCTGGTGTTTCAGCTGGGCCAGCCGCGCATCTGGCTCACGATGAGCCGCGATGGCCTGCTGCCGCCGGTGTTTGCTAAGGTGCATCCTAAGTTCCATACACCTTCGTTCAGCACCATCGTCACGGGTATTTTCGTGGGCGTACCGGCCTTGTTTCTGAACATGGACCTGGTGGTCGATTTAACGAGCATCGGCACGCTGTTCGCCTTTGCGCTGGTGTGCGGCGGCATCCTCATCATCGACCCCTATGGCAAGTCCGACGCTCGCTTCCGGGTGCCCTACCTCAACGGCCGCTGGCTCGTGCCGCTCATTCTGGTAGCCGCCATTTACTTGATAAAGACCTACAACGCCGTCGGCAATCACGAGTTCTGGCTCGATGCCAGCGGTCAGCACAGCTGGCTGGTTACCGATGAGCTGACGGGTAAGGTCACCGGCGGCTTTGCCCACCAGATTCCGACGATGGTGTTCATCCTGGCCTCGCTAGCCCTGGTAGTGGTCACGTTCCAGAAAAAGCTCTCGCTGCTGCCGGTGCTGGGCTTGCTCACCAACCTCTACCTGATGACTCAACTCGGCATCAACAACTGGACGATGTTCCTGATTTGGCTGCTCATCGGGCTAGCCATCTACTTCGGCTACGGCTACAAGCACTCGAAGCTGGGTAAGGTAGCGCTGAGCTAGCACCGCTAAAAAGGCGGCTGGTGACTGCTCGACAGGCGAAAGTCATTGTGAAATACCGGCATTAATGCGTTAGTTTTTCTTTCGTACGCCCGCTTTTGCTCACTTTGCTTAGAGTGTGAGCCTCGGTAACTTCACCCCCTATCACGAAGCCACTACCTGGGTGTGGTTGCTAGGCATTACCGGGCTACTGGCGCTACTACATGGGGGAGGGTAGCGGTTTCGGCTGCGGTTGTAGAAGCCGCTGGCCTAGCGCCCGCTAGGCCACTAGCTATTCCCGAGCCAGCGCCAGCTCGGCCAACAGCGGAAAATGGTCGGAGCCTACGCCCGGCGGGCGCGTCAGCGACACAACCCGCAACTGGGGCGTGACGAAAAAATGGTCGAGCGGCCAGCGCAGCAGCGGCGGCCGCTTGGCGCTGAAGGTAGGGTAGAAGCCCCGGCCAAGGCTAGCGTCGTGCACTCCGCCAGCTACGAGCTGGTGCGTAGTTTTCGACCACGATACATCGTTGAAATCGCCCGCCACAATGGTGGGGCCCGGCGTTTGGCGCAGCAGGCGGGCCACTTTTTGCAGCACCACGTTGCGCAGGCCCAGGCCGTCGGGGTAGTTGTCAGGAATTGGTGGGGTAGGATGAATGCCGAAAAACGTGAACGTGCGCCCATCGGCCAACTGCATCCCCGTGATGACGGACGGCACGCCGGGCTGCTCCAGGTTCTGGGTCTGCGGATGCAGCAGCGGCAGGCGCGAGTACAGTATCAGGCCATAGGCATCGGCACGGGGCATTTCGAGGCGGTAGGGGTAGGCCGCGTGCAGCGGGCGCAGGGCCCGCGCCCACCAGTCGTCGGGCTCCAGCGCCAGCACTACATCGGGATTGGTGTCCTGTATGAGTTGCCGCAGGCGAGCATCCTGCCGGTTCGATATCAGCACGTTGATAACCAGTACCCGCACCCGCCCCGCCGCGTCCTGCACCTGGGCCGGGGTGGCATCGGCCACGGCTTTGGGCGCAAAAGGCAGATAAGGCCACAAGTAGCTAACCTGCGCCACTATGGCCAGCGCGCCCGCAGCCAGCCCCAGCCGCAGCCGCCGTGGGTGCCGCGGCCACCCCAGCACCAGCAGCCCGGCCCCGGCCAGCACCAGCACCCCCAGCAGTTGCAGCCTGGCGAAGCCCAGCGCCTGCACCCACCACACGGCCGTGGGCAGCACCGAGAGCAGCGTAATAAGCAGGGCCAGCATCCCCAAAGCAGCCAGCAAATAGCGAAGAAAGCCCAGCAGTAAGTTCATGTGTTAAACAAACGGCGGTGCGGCGGCCGCGTTGCCGAGTAGGGCCTACGCCCGGCAACGTAACTGCCGGAACTAGCCTAGGTCTGCGAATTAAGGGTTCGTTAGGGGCTTGTTTCTCAGAAAGGCCGGTCCGCGCCGGATACCCTGCTTTCGCCTGCTTCGCCGCGACGCCCCAGCGAAAGGTAGTTACCGGGCCCGGTGAATAACGGCTACCCCGGCCAGAATAATGGCCATGCCCGCCGCGTGCCACAGGTTGAACGCCTCGCCATCGAGCGCGCCCCAGCCCAGCGCCACAATCGGAATAAGGTAGGTGCTGGAGGAGGCAAACAGCGTAGTGGAGCGCTGAATAAGCATATTAAACAGCACCGTGGCCACGGCCGTGCTCATGGTGGCCAGCAAGGCAATGTAGCCGAAGGCCGGCCACGCGCCCGGCACCGTGGCGAGCTTGTGCGCGAAACCAGTGCCTAGCAGCAGATAAGCCAGCGCCGGCCCCCCAATAAGGGCCAGTAGCAGCGAGGTAACGGCCACCGGTGTGAGGCCGTGCAGCCGGTGCTTTATCACGTTCACACTGAGGCCGTAGCCAATGGTGGCCAGCACAATATAGCCGCCGTACCAGGCCGAGCCGGCGGCGCCCGCCGGGCCGCCGTCGGCACCGCTGCCGCCCAGCAGCATCAGCACCACCGTGCCCAGCAAACCCAGCGCAATGCCCAGCACCCGCAGCCCCGTGAGGCGCTGCCCAAACAGCAGCGCGCCCACCAGCAGCGCAAACACCGCCGTGAGCGCATTGAGCACGCCCGCCAGCCCCGAGGCCAACCGCGTTTCGGCATAGGCGAATAAAAAAGCCGGAATAAGTGTGCCCACCGTGCCACTGAGCGCCAGCCACTTGAGCCGGCTGCGCTCGACGCGTGCCATCTCGCGCAGCGCAAACGGCAGCAGCAGCAAGGCCGCCACACTCACGCGCGCCGCGCCCAGCTCCAGGGCCGAAAACACCACCAGGCCCTTCTTCATCAGAATAAAGGAGGTGCCCCAGATGAGCGAGAGCACCACCAGCAGCCCCCAGGCCGAGGCCGAGGGGGCGGGGCTAGCCACTGCCACTTCGGGCGCGGCCGCCACGGCGGGCGGCGTCACTGCGGTGGGGGAGGTGGTGGGTAGGGCGGGAGGGGTAGGCGTGGGCATGGCGTAAAATTACGGCTGCCCGCGGCGGGCGCCCCACACTGGCTAGCCGCCGCGCTGCCGTAACATTGCCCCGGTTTTCATTCATCCACGTCAAATGTCTATGCCCGCCCTCACGCCCCAGGAACTCGAAAAACAACAAGCCGCCGCCGTCGCCGTGCGCTGGGTGCGCGATGGTATGGTGCTGGGCCTGGGCACCGGCACCACGTCGGCGCACTTTATCCGGCAGTTGGGCGAGCGGGTGCAAGCAGGTCTGAACGTGCAGGGTACGGCTACTTCGCTGGCCAGCGAGGCCCTAGCGCGGGAAGTTGGCATTCCGCTCATCGAGCCGCGCCGGGGGCTCACCTTCGACCTGGCCGTGGATGGCGCCGACGAGCTCGACGGCCAACTGCGCCTCATAAAAGGCGGCGGTGGGGCGCTACTGCGCGAAAAAACCATTGAAACGGCCTCGCGCTATTTGCTCGTCATTGCCGATTCCAGCAAAGTGGTGCCGGTGCTAGGTCGCTTTCCGCTGCCGCTCGAGGTCGTGCCCTTCGCCCTGCCCTGGGTGCTCGATGCGGTGGCGGCGCTGGGTGGTGCGCCCGTGCTGCGCATACACAAGGATGCCCCCGCTAACCCCGTCTATTCCGACCAGCGCAACTTTCTGGTTGATTGCCATTTCGGTCAGATTCCGGATGCTGAGGGGCTAGCCAAGCAGCTCAAAACTATTCCCGGTATCGTCGAGCACGGCTTGTTTATCGGGCTAGCCAAGGCGGCCGTCGTTATTCAGGGCGGCGTGGCGCAGGTGCTTAGGCCCGGCGAGGCGGCCCGCCCGGCGACGGAGTTTGAGGAGCTGCCGTAGCAAACAGCAAGCAACAGAAACGTCCGTCCTGCGGAGCTTGCCGAAGCATCTTTTTCGAATCACTAGGGTTGCTAACTCTAAATAGTACGACCAAGATATTTCGGCAAACTCCGCAGGACGGACGTTTATCAATTGCAGTTTAATGGTTCACCTGCGCGGCGGCGGCTTCGTCCAGAAACCACTCAACGGGCTGGCCCACTAGCTCGATAAGCTGGGCCGGATACCGGTCAACGTCGCGCGGTAGCTCCAAAATCTGGTGTACGGCCTCCGCCTTGCCGGCACCGTAGACCAAGAAGGCCACGGCCCGCGCCTGGTTGATGAGCGGCGCCGTAAACGTGATGCGGAAAACCTGCTCTACGGGCAGCCATACTTCCTGCACGCTCACGGTTTGGTCGTGCAGCACGGGCGTGTTGGGGAAGAGCGAGGCCGTGTGCGCATTATCGCCCAGGCCCAGCAGCACGAGGTCGAAATGGGCGGGGTCTTCTCTGAAAAACTCCTCCACGGCCACGCCGTACTGGGCAGCAGCCTCGGCGGGGGCTAGCCGGGTATCGACGGCAAAGACCTGCGCCGGCCGGATGGCCAGCGGGTCGAACAAGGCCTTTTTGGCCATCAAATAGTTGCTGTCGGGCGAGGTCTGGGGCACGTTGCGCTCGTCGCCGAAAAAGAAGTACGCTTTGTCCCACGCCACGCGCTCGCGGTAGGCGGGCGAGGCGAGCAGTTCGTACAATTTCTTAGGCGAGCTGCCGCCCGAAAGCGCCACCACGAAGCGGCCCCGTGCCGCCACGGCCTGGCTAGCCTGGTCTACAAAAAAGTCGGCCAAGGCTGCCAGCACCGCGTCGGCGTCGGCAAAAACGTGCAGGTTGAAGCTACTTCTTTCCATTGAGCGGGAGCGTAAACCAGTGGAAGCCGTCTTTGGCGATGAGCGCCTCGGCATACTCCGGGCCCCAGGAGTCGGCCGAGTAGTTGGGGAAATTCTGGCTGATGCGGCTCTGCCACGAGGTCAGAATCGGCATCACCAAATCCCAGGCTTCTTCCACCTGGTCGGCGCGCATAAAAAGCGTCTGGTCGCCCAGCATCACATCAAGCAGCAGCGTTTCGTAGGCCTCGGGGGCTTGGTTTTGGTAGGTGCCTTTGTAGTCGAACACCATGTCCACGGTGTTCAGCATCATGTCCACGCCGGGGCGCTTGGCCTGCACTTGCAGCCGGATGCTCATCTCGGGTTGAATGCTGATAATGAGCCGGTTTTGGCGCATCGTTTCAGCCGTTTCGGGCGAGAAAATAAAATGCGGCACATCCTTGAACTGGATGGTGATAACCGAGGCCGAGCGGTGCAGGCGCTTGCCGGTGCGCAGGTAAAACGGCACGCCCTGCCAGCGCCAGTTGTCCACAAAAAACTTCACGGCTGCGAAGGTTTCGGTGTTCGACTGCGGATTCGCGCCGGGTTCCTCGCGGTAGCCGGGCACCTCCTGGCCCTCCAGCCAACCCGAGCTGTACTGGCCGCGCACGGCCTGCTCGCGCACGGTTTCGGGCGTGAAACGGCGCATGGCGCGCAGCACATCCACCTTGCGGTCGCGCACTTCTTCGGCCGTGAAGCGAATGGGCGGCTCCATTGCTACAATGCACAGCAGTTGCAGCAGGTGGTTTTGAATCATGTCGCGCAGGGCGCCTGAGCCGTCGTAGTAGCCGGTGCGCTCACCTACGCCCAGGTTTTCAGTCACCGAAATCTGCACGTGCTCGATGTGCTCGCGGTTCCAGAGCGGCTCCATGATGGCGTTCGCGAAGCGGAAAGCCATGATATTCTGCACCGTTTCCTTACCCAGGTAATGGTCGATGCGGTAAATCTGCTTTTCCTGGAAGATGCGGCCCAGCAGTTCGTTTAGCTCCTTGGCCGATTCGAGGTCGTGGCCAAACGGCTTCTCAATCACGATGCGCGTGCGCTCGGGGTCTTCGGTGAGGCCGGCCTTCGCCAGGTTCTCCGCGATAATGGGGAAGAAGTTGGGGGCCACCGCCAGGTAATAAATAACGTTGGCAGGCGTCTGCCATTCTTTCTCTAGGCTCTTGATAATCCTAGCGAAGTCTTTGTAAGTCGCGGCGTTTTGCACATCGGCGGCTTGGTAGCGCACGTGAGGCCCAAAGCCTTCCCACTTTTCCTTATCGACCTTGCCAGTGCGCGAAAACTCGTTGATATCCTTGAGCATCCGCTCCTGAAACTCCTCATCGGAGAGCTTGGTGCGGCCCGTACCCAGCAGGGCAAAATGCTCGGGCAGCCAGCCTTCGAGGTAGAGATTGTAGAGGGCCGGGGCCAGCTTGCGCGAGTTGAGGTCGCCGGTGCCGCCGAAGATGACGAAGACCGTCGGTTGCTTTTTGAGCTGCGTATTCATTTAGGCTTGGGTGGTAGTGGGCTCCTCGTCCGTTTGCTTGTTGCCGGCCACCGGCGGGGTAGCGGGTTTTTCGTTGGCCTCCGGGCCGGCCGGGGCTTCCGACTTGCTGCGCATACCCGTCCACTGGGTGTGGAAAACGCCTTCCTTGCCAATGAGCTCGTAGGTGTGGGCGCCAAAGTAATCGCGCTGCGCCTGAATGAGATTAGAGGGCAGGCGCCCCGTGCGGAACGCGTCGAAATACCCTAGCGCCGAGGTGAAGGCCGGCACTGGCAAGCCAGCCGTTACGGCCGCCGCGATGATGGCCCGCGCGCCGCCCGCACTGCCCTGCACTAGCTGCTGCACCTGGCCGTCGAGCAGCAGGTGAGCGAGCTGGTTGTTGCCCTCGTAAGCGTTGTAAATGTCATTGAGGAAGGTAGAGCGGATGATGCAGCCGCCGCGCCAGATTTTGGCAATCGTGGCTAGCTGCAAATCGTACTTAAACTCCTCGGAGGCCCTAGCCAGTATGTGCATGCCTTGGGCGTAGGCCATTATCATGCTGAAGTAGAAGGCGTTTTCGAGCTGCGCCAGAATTTCTTCCGGGCTGCCGGGTAGCTGGCCGGCGGCGGGGCCGTACTGCGCGGCTAGCTGCTCGCGCAGCTGCTTGTACTTCGACAAGTCGCGCATCGACACGGCCGAGTCCACGGTGGGTAGCGGGGCCTGTAAGTCCATAGCTACCTGCGAAGTCCACTTGCCGGTGCCCTTAGCGCGAGCCTCGTCCTTGATGTCGTCGAGCAGCAGGTGGTCGCTGTCGGGGTTTTTGAAGGCGAAGATATCCTTAGTAATATCGAGCAGGAAAGACTGCAAGCGGCCCTCATTCCATTTGGCAAATACCTGGCCGATAGCCGCATTATCCAGGCCCAGCCCGGTTTTGAGGATGCCGTAGGTTTCGGCAATCAGCTCCATCAGGCCGTACTCGATACCGTTGTGCACCATTTTCACGAAGTGGCCCGCTGCGCCGGGGCCCATCCAGGCCACGCAGGGCGCACCATCGGCTTTGGCGGCAATGGCCTCGAACACCGGCTGCATAGTTTTGTAGGCGTCTTTGTCGCCGCCGGGCATCATGCTGGGGCCGAAGCGGGCGCCTTCTTCGCCACCGCTCACGCCCATGCCAAAGAAGTGCAAGCCTTTGGCGTCAAGCTCCTTGTCGCGGCGCTCGGTATCGAGGTAATACGAGTTGCCACCGTCGATGAGGATGTCGCCGGGGGCTAGCAGGGGCGACATTTCGGCAATCACGCTGTCCACGATGGCGCCGGCGGGCACCAGCATCATAATGGCGCGGGGCGTTTTGATGCTCTGCACAAAATCGGCCGGGTTGGTGAAGCCTTTCACCGGCTTGCCCTGGCCTTCCTGGCCTAGCAGGTCTACCTGCTTCTGGTTTTTGTCGTAGCCAGCCACTGCGAAGCCGTGGTCGGCCATGTTCAGCAGCAGGTTGCGGCCCATCGTGCCGAGGCCAATCATGCCGAATGCGTAGTCCGTGGGGGTGTCGCTCATCGTGCGAAAGAAAAGGAGTGAATGCGCAAAGGAAGTCTATACGCGGAAATGGCCGCCGGGCTGCCTCAATTTGACTCAAAGCGCCGGTTAGCCGCGCCGGCCTCGGTTAGCGTAAGCAGCTTTCACCCTTTCCGGTTTGAAAATGATGGCTGCCAATCGGCTATTCCGCGGCCTGGCCGCGCTGGGTCTGCTTACGCTACTAGCCGCCCAACCTGCTTCCGCGCCCGACCTGGCGCACACCCTGCGGGCTAGTCGCTGGCAGCGCCGGCTGCTGCTGCTGGGGGCGCCCACCGCTAGCCAGGCTGGTTTTCAGCGCCAGCAAACCCTGCTGGCCGCCGAAGCAAAAGGCCTGGCTGCCCGCGATTTTGACGTTGTTGAGGTGTTGTACGACCACCTCTCGCCAGCCGACCGCCAGTGCTGGACGCAGCAGCTAGGCCAGCCGCTGACCGGCTTTCGCCTCGTGCTTATTGGGAAAGATGGCGGTGTAAAGCGCACCGAAACCCAGCCGCTAGCCCTAGCCAGCCTCTTTGACACGGTGGACAAAATGCCCATGCGCCGCCAGGAAATGCGGCGCAGTAGCCGCTAGCCGGCCGCGCTCCGCGAAAAGCGGGTAGGTCAGCCCTCGGGCCAATAGCTACCCTAGCGGCGCACGCCGGCTTTTTCGAGCAGCTTGCGTGGGGGCACCGCAAATAGCTCGAGGCTTATATAGGGCGCGCCCCCCAGCCGGGTACGAATGATGCGTTCGCGGTCGGCATTGGTGCGGTCGAAGGCGTCGAAGGCGTAGTTGTAGCGGTAGCCAGCCTCGGCACCTAGCCAAAGGAAGGACAACAGCTCGCGCTCCCAGCGGCCCCGAAACTTAACCTCCGTTTCGCGCAGCTCCAGGGTATTGAGCGTCAGACGGTCGGGGCGAGGCAAGGGCTGGCGCAGGTTCACGATGTAGTTGAAGCCATCGACCGAGTAGCCAGCGTAGAAAATAGAACGCTCGGAGGCATTGTAGCGCGCCGTAACGCGGGCCGGAAACAGCGCCTCAATGCCCCAGCGGTCGTTGAAGGTGCGGTTGTAGATAATGGCCGGGTAAAAGCTGAGCCGCCCAAACGTGTAGCCGTACTGAAAGCCCACGCCCCACGAAAAGCGCGGGCTGCGCTTCCAGCCATAAAAAGCCTCGGCCGAGTAGCGCAGGTAGTTGGTGCGGCTCAGGTCGCCGCCCGAGTTGTAGTCGCCGGCCAGCTCGCCTTTCACCCTGGCTAGGTACCAGTGCACGGCATCGACGGGCCGGATGATGGCTACCTGCGCGCCGGTGCTTTTGAGTCCCTTATTTTCAATGTTATCAAATAGCTCATAGTTGTTGGGCACCGTCCGGAATTGAAATTCCTCGCGGTCGTAGTTCAGGCCCACGATGATTTTGAGGTGCGGCCGGTTCCAGGCCGGGATGTAGCCTTTGATGGTGAGGCGAGCGTTTTTGGTGGCGTCCGTTTCGTAGTTGGCCACGCCCGGCACCTCGCCCGTGGCCCGCACCCGAAAGGTGGGCATGCGCTCGTAGCGAATAATGATGCCTTTGCTAGGCCCCATGCCCAGCACCGAGGGGTTAGCAAACTGCTGTTTATCACGCAAGTCGGGTGCGCCGCGGGCCGAGTCGATGGCCGTGGGGGCCGGCGCCGGAAAAATGCGGGGCACCTCCTGGGCGCGGGCACCTAGCACCCTAGCCAGCACCGCCAGCCAAGTGTTGATTCCCAGAAATAATCGTACCGAGCGCCGCATAGGCCAACCAGAAAGTAAATAATCGGTGAAAGCGGTTGGGCTTACGTGCAGTCGTTTCGAAAGGGTATCAAGCAGCAGCGGCGGGCTAGCGATTAAAACGGCCAGTCCCCGTGAAAGCCCACCGCTTCACTAAGCACGGTGGGCTTTCCTTATAGCTAACGTGTAGGCTAGGGAAGCGCTAGTGAGCCGGCATTTCTTCGGGCTTGGAGAGCAGCCCGGCCAGCAGCCCAAATATGCCCGCCGCTAAGAAGGTATTGCGGGCCCGGCGGTCTTCGGCAAAGCCAAACAGCCAGGGGGCCGTGAGCGCCGTAAGGCCGCCTACGACATCAAGCACCAAATGGGCCTGATAAGGCATCACTTTATAGGCGCCCCACTCGGCGCGCGTTACCAGCGACGAAGCCAGAATGCTGCTGCTAAGCACGTAGCATAGGGTAGTAGCCGGGCGGTTGTGGGTGAAGCCTACCAGGTGCGGGGCACTCGCCACCAGCGGAATGTAGGAGTAGTCGGTAAAGCCGTGCTGCACACGGGTAATGGGCTTGTTCATGGGAGGGTGGAAAAGGAAACGAAAAGAGAATTGTTTCCGCATTTCAACGGTCACCCTCCCAAAAGGGTATAGCCGAGCCTGGTGGCTGGTGGTCGCCAGCCAACTCAAAAAAGCCCCGCAGTGTGTACTGCGAGGCTTTTTTGGGTTGGTCTACCGGTCAGGTAAGCTAGGCGGGGTTGTTGGCATCGCCAATTTTGCCGCCGTCGTTGGCGGCGCTAGGGGCAGCGTTGCCGGTGCCGTAATCCGTCTTTTCCTCGGTAGTGTTCTTGGGTTGGTCTTTGTGCTCTTTATCCGAGCCGCCGCCGGTGTTCTCCGAGTCAGCGTTGGCTTCATCGCCACGGTGGCTGCTGCCCTTGGCGCTAGCCGTAGACTGGCCGCCGTGGTTGCCGCCGTGCTGGCCCTGGCTGGTGCCAGTGCTGCCGTCGGTGGTTTGCGGGGCGTTGCCCTGCTGCTGAGCACCGGCACCGTGGGCGTTTTCGGGGCGGGTGGCATTGCTGCCGTCATTGGCGATGTCTTGCTGGTTCTGGCTCATGGGATGGAAAAGGAAAGTGGATGACGGCTATACGCGGGTAAGAACGAACGGTTGGCCTAGGCGCTTTGGCCTGGCTGCCAACTATCTGCCGCGGTTGTTTCGGCGTCCTACTCAACCCCCGAAAAAGCAAAAGGCCCGACACTATTACGAGTGTCAGGCCTTTTGCAGCATTATAGGTTTAGCGGGGGGCAGCGCCGCTTAGAACAAGAAATCAAACCCTACATACACCAGCTTTTCTTCGCCTACTGAGTAAGTGACGTTGATAACCGTGGCGTCGAGAATGTTGACGAAGGCGCCGCCGCCGAAGCCGGTGTGGAAGGCCGAGATGCCGCTACGCGTGTCGATGCCCGAATACACGCGGCCCGCGTCGGCTAGCCCCAGCACGCCGAAAGTGCCGGGAAAGAGGTAGGCGTTGAATTTGAACAAGTGCAGGCGCGCCTCAAAGTTGGCGTAGAGGGCGTCGCGGCCCGCAAAGCGGGTGCGGCGGTAGCCGCGCAGGTTGGTAGTACCGCCCAGCGTGTTGGCCTGGTAAAAGCGGTAGTCGCCAATGTTATGCGCCCAGCCCACCCGGCCCGCGTAGGTGATGCGGAATGGGAAATTGGGCGTGAGGTAGGCCTTAAGCTCAGTAGCGAAGCGGCCGTATTGCAGGCCGTTTTTATCGAGTTGGAAATTGTATTGAAACTCGTTGTGCCACTGAATGCCGATGCGCGGGTCTTTGGGCGTTGATTGCGCACCAAAGTCGAGGTACAGCAGGCCGCCCAGGTAGTTATTAACCTGAAAGTCGGAGTTGCGAATACCGAAGCGGCGGTTTTCAAAATCGGCTCCCTTAGCCGTAATGCTGTCGCGAATGACTGAGCCAATCTGGTTGCGGTCTACCCGGAAGCGGTCGAACTGCGGCCCAAAGCCGATTTTACCAAAAGTGAACAGCGGGCGCTCAAATGTGGGGGCCACGTAGAAGCGGTCGAAGCGAATGCGGTAAGCACTGTTAATCGAACGGTTGGTGGCGCGGTCGTCGTCGTCGCTGGCGTAGTTCTGCGAGTTGTTGCCGATGCCGAAGAAGTTGTAGAGCAGCTGCGGGCCGTAGTACTGGGCGGCCACGCGCAGGTTGGTTCTGCCGCCGAATACGCTGATGAAGTGCCCCATGTAGCGCAGGTTGAACGCCCCGCTGCGGGCCGGCGCCACGTTGGCCGTCAGGCTCTGCTCCGAGCCGTAGGGCTCGCGCCGGAAGGCGTAGCGCCGGTGCGTGACGCCACCGCCCAGCAGCAAGCCATCGTCGATGTTGTAGCCGAAGAACAGCGCCGGGCCGGTGTAATTGAGGCGGTAGTCCTTGAGGTCGAAGCGGTGCGGGTGGTCATAGCGGCTCACATCCACGCCGGGCTCCAGGCGCAGGCGAGCCTCGCCGAGGCGGTTCTGGATGACGTTGCCGGTGTCGGCGTCGTAAACCTGGGTGCGGTGCCGCATGCCCGCCACCCGCGAGTTATCAATGATGGTGTCGCGCCCCGTGCCGCCGATAACGCGGATTTTGTGGCCCTGGCGCTCGTCGCCGCGCAGGTCATACACGTCCTGCCCGCTAATGCCGTAGAGGCGAATCTCGTCGGTTACCCGGTCAAAGGTGCGGTCGTACAGCACCTTGGTTAGGGCACCCTTCTTGCTGATTTTCTGCATCACTACCCGCGTCTTGTGGTCGGGCAGGCGCGTCACGGTAAACTTTTCGCGCTTCTGCGAGCCGCGCACTTCCACAATGTCGCTCATCACATCCGAGTACTTGCGGGCCACGTCGGGCAGCAGGTCGCGGCGGCTCTTGAGCTTGGCCACTATTTCGGCGCCGTGTCCGGCATAAATCTGGCTAGGCCACTTGTCGCGGAAAGCCTTCTCAATCACCTCGTCGGTGAGTTGGGCTTTCATAATCTCGGCCTGCTTCACCCATTCTTCGCGGCTCACGCCACTCAAGTACAGGCGGTCGTTGCTGAGGCCCGTTTGGTTAAGGCCCTTGTAGTCGCCGTAGTCCGAGCCAAAGTTCTGGAAGTTGCGCACCGCAAACTTGCGCGAAATCAGCGAGGGCAGCACGCCATCGCCCTTAAAAAAGGCAATGTCGCGGTCTTCGGGCACGGCGGTAAAAACCTTGTCACCGTCCTTGGTTTTGCGCTGGGCCCAGCGCCACTGGTCCTCGTGGCGGTCCCAGTCGCCAATCCACATATCAAACAGGCGCGAGCGGGCAAAAGCCGACTGGTCTACCTGGTTGTCGTTGTCTTGCAGTAGCTCTTCGAGCATCTTGTCGGTGCTCACCAGCTTCTTAGCGTAGGCCAGGCCAGCGTCTTGGTCCTGGCTGCCCTTGGCGTCTTCTTCGAGTGCGGCCGGGGTGTTAGCAAATTTGGCCTGGTACTGGCCCAGCGCCGGGTCATTCGGAATGAAGACGTAGTGCGGGGTAGTGTGCAAAATACCTGCCGCCGCCGCCAGCGGGGGTAGCACAAACGAAGCGTAGGGGTGCTGAGCCGATATCTGGTCTTGCAGTACGGCCTTGGCTAGGCCCGTGCGCAACTGCTCGGGCAGCACGGCGGCGGGGTCCTTGTCGATGCCGCGCACCGTGAAGTAGTAGCCATCCTCGTTGCGCACTTTCAGCGAGGCCGTTTGCTTGCCGCCGCCGGTTTTGTAGGGTATCAGCCCACCTTCGGCGGTCTTGATGTCGAGCAGCGGAAACGTAACCGGCGTGGCCCACTCCTTGCGGTAGTGGTCGCCGAGCAGCCAGTTGTGGAAGCGGCCGTGCTGGTTGTAGGTCGGGTTCACGGCCACCGTCACGGTGCTATCCTTGTAGTCGGGGCGGCGCACGTTGGGGCTCACGGCGGGGGCGCCCACCGGCTGGCCGCTAGCCTTGGCAGCAGCGTCTTCGAGGTCGTCCTTGCTTTGCTTGGGGTTGCCGGCTACCGGGCCGCCGGGGCCCTTGGTAGCGCTGGCCACGGCGCCGCGGCCCAGGTCGGCATACACCCGCTGGCGGTAGGCGCGGCGGGCCGTCTGGCCGTGGTCGGCATCGTTGGGAATAAAATACTCCACCCACACCTGGCCGTCGTTGTAGTAGTTGAGCCTGGCGAAACCCTTTTCCTTGTCCGAAAACAGGGCGTCGCCGCCGTCGCCGGGTTTTACGTGCTGGGTTTTGCAGCCCGAGCCACTCGTGATAAAGTGCGCCTTGCTAGCGGCGTCCTCAAAGTATTGCAGGTTGTGCTCGTGGCCGTTGGCATACACCACGTTGGGGTATTTGCTGAAGATATCGAGCAGGCTCTTCTTATAATTTTGGTAAGCCGGATACGCCAAATCCTGCGAGATGCCGCCGTACTTGCGGGCCAGCGGGTAGATGGAACCAATGACAGGCAGCGGCAGAAACGCGTATTTCTGCACGATGCTGAGCGGAAACACGTGGTCGGCAAACGTGAAGTAGCCGCCGTGAATACCGTCCGAAAACAGCGGGTGGTGCGTCACAATCAGGATGTGCTTGTCCTGGTTGCGCTTGATAACCTCCTCCAGCTGGCTGTACACTTCCTCCTCCGTGTCGGCTCCGCAGGCATCGCCAAACGGCCGGTTGGCCTGGTCAGTGATAAACCACTGCGAGTTCAGCGCAATCATCACTAAGTCGTCGCGCAGCCGGATTTCGTAGGGCCCGGGGCAGCCATCGCGCGGCACCAGAAAGTCGCCGGTGTACGAAAACTGGGTCGAGTCCTGGGCCAGGTAGTGCTCGGCGTAGGCCTGCTCGCGGTTTACCTGGGCTAGCCCACCCTTGTAGCCCTGAATCCAGTCGTGGTTGCCGGGCGTCATGTACTTCTCGCCCTGGTAGCCCTTCAGGATGTTGAGCTGGGTGTTGAGGCGGCCCTCGGCAATCTTGCGGTCGTAGGCACCCTCGGGCGGCATGCCCTGGTTGTAGATATTATCGCCCAAAAAAACCACCGCGCTTTTGCTGCCGGCCTGCAGCATTTGCTTGCGCATGAAGTTGAGCGACGGCTCGCCGCCCTTCTCAATCGGAATGGGACTGCCCACGTCGCCAATCAAAAAAACCGAGTAGCGCAGGCGGCTCGAATCGGGCGGCAGGTTTTTTTCCCAACCCAGGGCCTTGCCCCGGTAATTGGGCTTGTAGCCGGGCGGGGGGTTGAAATCAGACTCGCCCGCCTCGCCCAGTTCTTCCAGCTGCGCGGCGGCAGTGAAGGGCAAGGTGGCAAGCAGGCTTAAGCAGAATAAAAGGCGGAAAAAAAGCGTCATAGATACAAAATTACGAATAGCAGCCGGTGCTATATGGAAAGTGCAAGAAATTGGGGCAAATCCCTTGCCTTCAGGCTGCCCCGTAGGGCTATACCCATCGGCAGGGCCCAGGGGCACCCACCGATGAAGCAAAAATGAACCCGGTTTGGCGGCGTAGGTTGCCGCAGCTACGCAAAGCCGCCACCTGCGGTTGAGCTCGCTGGCTAACCTGCACCCGCTAGCCCCCGTTGAAAGCCCGCCCCCGGGCCGAACCCAACGCCAGCCGGCGGTTGTTTCTTGCGTTGAATTATGGCCACTACTACTCTCCCCGCCTCTGCCGACCTGCCGGCTGCTACCCCCGCCGATACCCCAGTCGCCGCGCCCGATAAGGCTGATAAGCCCGCTAAGGCACCTAAGCCCGAGCCGTCGGCCCTAGTGCAGGCCGCCCAGGCCTACCTCGAACCCAAGCTCACGACCGAGCTCGACCCGCGCCTCACCTACCACACCCTAGCCCACACGGCCTACGTGGTGAAGCAGGCGCGCAACCTAGCCGCCGACGCTAAGCTAGCCCCCGCCCAAACCGAAGAGCTGCTGCTAGCCGCTTGGTTTCATGACACCGGCTACCTCGATACGTATGATGGCCACGAGTACAAAAGCATGGTCCGCGCCGAAAACTGGCTCAAAGAAAAAAACTACGACCCAGCGCGTATTGAGGTGATAAAGAACCTCATCCGGGCTACGCACCGCAGCGAAAAGGCCAATACCGAGTTGGAAAAAACCTTGGTCGATGCTGACATGAGCAACCTGGCGGCCGATGATTTTCGGGCCCGCGCCGAGCTTATTCGCAACGAGTGGGAATTAGCCCTTGACAAGTCGTACTCGACAACCGACTGGGCTGAGTTGCAGCTCAACTTCATGCTGGCCCACAAATACCAGTCGGAAGTTGGCAAGGAGCGCTATAAAAAGTGCCTGAAGGCCAACATCGAGGACCAACGCGACTACCTCAAAAAGGCCGAGAAAAAGGCCAAGAAGCAGGCCGAAAAGCAAACCGGCACCCTAGCCGAGCCCAAGCGCGGCATCGAAACGATGTTTCGCACCATGTATTCCAACCACATGAAGCTCTCCGACATGGCCGATAAAAAAGCGGGCATGATGATTCAGCTCAATGCGGTAATTCTTTCAATCATAATCACTTACCTGGGGGCCAAGTCGTCGGTGCTAGCCTCTACGGGCAGCGCCAGCTTTACACGCAACCCCATTTTGGCCGTGCCGATGGCCGTGCTGCTCATCACGGCGCTTGGGTCGGTTACGACGGCCATTCTCTCGGCTCAGCCCGACGTGACAAGCTTTAAATGGCTCAAGAAAAACCCCGAGATAGCGACCAACCGCCGGGTTAACCTGCTCTTTTTCGGACAGTTCACTAAACTCAGCCTTCAGAATTTTCAGGAAGGAATGCGGGAGCTGATGCGCCAGAAAGATACGCTTTACAATAATATGGTAACCGACGTGTACTACCTCGGCGAGGTGCTCGACCGCAAGTACAAGCTGCTGCGCGTGAGCTACTCCATTTTCATGGTGGGTCTCATCCTGACGGCGCTCTCGTTTGGCATTGTGCTCGCCTATAAGATGTAGCTGCTTCGCGGCGGCAGCGTAACTTTGGGGCCTGGCTGCGTAGTTCAAGGGATAGAATAGGCGTTTCCTAAACGCTTGATAGCAGTTCGAATCTGCTCGTGGCTACATAGATTATTTGAAAATGCTTGCCTCGCTCAGCGGCAGGCATTTTTTATGCTTGCCTGGTTGGCTAGGGTGTTATTAGTCGGGCAGTGTTTAAGGGGGATTGGTAAACAATAGGGGCGCCCGGAAAACCCGGGCGCCCCTATTGTTTATGGGCCGAAGCACGTGTCGGGGGCTAGCCATTTACAGTCGGAATTGTGCGCCCACTTTTATTCCAAAGTTGGGGGGCTTGATGCCGCCGCGCGTGGGCGGCTCGTTGCGGTAGGTGACGCGGTGGATGAAATCGACTCGCAAAAACTTGAAGATGTTTTCAACGCCGTAGCCCGCCTCGATGTAGGGCGAGTGGCCTAGCGAAGGCAGCAGAAACTGATTGCCCCGCCGGTCGACCGGCGACAGCTTATTGGCATCGGTGAGGCCCCCGTAGAGGAAGTTGGCGGTGGCCACTAGGCGCCAGTTGAAGCGCCGGATGCCCGGAATGGCGTTCAGAATAATGCCCTCAAAATGGTGGTCGAGGCGTAGCGATACCGAGCGGTCGGTTACGAACTCAAAGTAGTTGAGTAGGTTAAACGAGTTGATATTGTAGAACGGCGTTTGGTTGCCAAGCGGCGTTTTTAGCAGCAGGTACGATACCTCCGACGGGATGTAGCTGCCCTCCACCCGGTAGTTGAGCCGCCCAAAGTGCCCGGCCGACAGGCTGTGGGTCACGAGCAGGTTGTACTTGTGGTACGTGTTGTTGCCATTAAACCAATCGATGGTGCCGAAGGTGTAGCGCAGCGTAAACACCGGCCAGCGCTTGAGGCCGATGGCCCGGCGGCGGTTTTCGGCCTGCACTAGGTTCTCATCGGGCGCGTAGCGCGATTCCAGCACTAGCTCGGTCTGGCGCAGCTTATCGGGCGTCAGCATGGCAGGGTCGCCCCCCGGCCGCGGCTGCGTGCGCACCTGAAACTGCGGCACGCTATTCTGGTAGCGCAACGTCACGGTTTGGGTGAAGCCGTGAAACAAGTCGCGCTGCACGCTCAGCAGCGACAAATCGCGCATAATGGGCAATCCCTCGCGGAAGCGCCCCCAGCGCGAGGCCGCCGTGAAGAGGTTGTTATCGGGCAAAAAGTCGTTGTCGAGCAGCGCGTATTGCTCCACATCGTGCCGGTATTCGCCGGTAAAGACCGTCCAGTGCCGCCGCTCGGCAATGTAGTTGGCCCGCAGGCCATACTTGAAGCGGCCATCGCTGGTGCCGTAGGCCACGTAGGGCTGGTACACCCAGTTGCGGCTGAACATGGGCGTGGTGCGGAAGCCAACCCGAAAACGTGCACCCTCGAAGTTGTTGAAGGCGAAAGTGTTGATAATCGGTCCCAGCTCAATCAGGCCCCGGTTGCCCACGCGTCGGTAGCCGTTGATAAATAAGTCAATCCAGTCCAGGGTGCTGCGCACGGCTGGTAGCTCGCGGGCCGAGTCGAGCACGGCAAACGTCTGGCGCTCGCTCAAACTCAGCGTATCGGGCCGGTTCTTATCAAAATACCCCTCGGTGGCCCCGCTCGGCAGCAAGCCGCTGATGAGCCCGCTGGTGGCGTTGTCGGTGCCCGGCTCCATCACCGTCGATACAATGGGCTGGTCGTAGAAGCTGCCCGGGTGTTGCGTGTTGCGCTGGAAGCCCGAGTTTATGGTGGTAAAGCGCACGCGCATGGCCGCCTGCTTCTCGCCGGGGCGCACGGCCACTACCAGGCGGGTGCGGGCGGCTAGCCCCGGCCCCTGCGCGGGGGGCGTCAGCTCTTGCTGAATGCGCAGGTCGGTCACGAAATTGAGGTTGGCGTGTTCGCTGGCTATTACATCAATGCGGCGCAGCGCATAGTTGTCCTTCGTAATCCAGATGGTACCCGAAAACGCTAGGTCGTGGTCGCGCTTGGGGGCCACCGCAATCTTATAGCACATATCCTGGCCCACCAGCAGCGAATCTTGCAGGGTATAGTCGTAGGTGAGGCGCCCACCCGCCGAAATGGGTGAGATAAAATCCTTACCCAGAATATTTTGCCAGTTGGGATAGAAGTCGAAATTCTGAAAATTTGACCCTAGCATCTGGCTCAGCACCGAGCCTTCCCGGGGGCCAGCGCCGCGCATCTGCTTGTGTAGAATGTCCTCGCGCCGGTGCAGGGGCGGGCCGTATTTTACGTACACCTTTGAGCCAACCTCCGAGGCAAATAGCGGCAGCGGGGCATCAGCCTCGGCGGCGGCGGCCGAGCCGTGGCGGGCGGCCAGGGCGCGCATATCCTTCACCACCTTGCGGTTGGCAAGGGCCTTCGGGATGTCGGAAAGGCTAACCTCAATGCGGTTGTAGGCGTCGAACTCGGCCGAGGTGAGCGCAGTGCGCTCGTTCTGGGGCTTGTGCTTCTGCACTTCGCGCAGAATGCGGAAGGCCGGGTTTTCGGGCTGGCGCGACGACACAAACACTTCGCCTAGGGCCACTCCGCCGCCTTTTTTGAGGCGAAATAACACGGTTTGGGGCGAGGCGGCAGTGAGCTTTTTGCGCAACGTAAGAAAGCCAAGCGAGGAGGCCGCCAGTGAGTCGGCACCCTCCACGGCGAGCTTAAATTTGCCATCCATGTCGGCCGTGACGCCGATGCTGGAGCGCGGCACGAAAATGGACGCAAACGGCACTGGCTCGCCCGTAGCAGCTTCTACCACCTGCCCGCTAATGCTGATGCGTTGGGCCACAGCGAGCCGGCCGGTTAGCAGCAGGCCTAGCAGCAGTAGCGAAACGGTAAATTTCATAGAGTTAGAGCAATACGCAAAACATTGGGTAGGAAGGACACGCTCGCAAGTTACGCAAGTTGCGGCAGGTAGCAACTAGTTCCGGTAGGTTGGCGAAGCAATTAGTGAGCAGGATATTATTTGGTCATAGCATACTGTTTGCTAAGGTGTTAATGCAAGAAAGTGGCCCGGAATAAGTTCCGGGCCACTTGGTGAAGGGCGGGTTTTTCTGTGTCAACGGCTAGGCCTACACTTCAACTTTGAGCGTAGCGGGCTTCTCAGTCACCTCAAACAGCTCGCCATGGGGCACGATGGTAATCTGGCCGTATTCCTGCAACAGCATCTTGTACGCCTCGGCTACTTCGCGCGGCTTGCGGTCGAGGTCAAACAGGCCGCAGGCATTGACAGTGCCTTTTTTCTCGGCTAGCCCAGTTTCCCAGTCTATCTGGTCAATGAGCGAATACCACGTGAAACCCAACACCGGCACGCCTTCCCTGCGGATGCGCAGGATGTTAGCCCACTGCTTCCAGAGCCAGGTGGGCGCCTCCTTGGCATCAAACACGTTGGTTTCGGTGTGCATTACCGGCTTTTTGTAGCGCTGGTAGTAGTCGTGGGTAATGGTAGCCCAGCCCAGCACGTCCATGCTGGTGCACACTTCACCGTTGGGTAGCAGCATTTTCTCGTTGCGACCATAGTAGTCGTTGCCCATTATCTGGTATCCGGGAGGCTCGCCGGCCATAAACCAATCGTACTCCTTGCGCGTCATGCCATTGTCGTAGAAGTAGTTAAGTACCTCGCCGTCGGGCTGATGGGCATAGAGTAGGTCCAGTGAAGCAAAGCGCAGCTTGTTCTCCATCTGGATGGCGGGCGTGCGCTCGGCGCGCATTTCGTGCATGAACTCAGCCGATTCGCTCTGTACAATTACACAGTCGGGACGGTGCTTGGCAATCTTCTGGGTACCCATGATGCTGGCTGCCACGCAGTGCTTGAGGGCAGTTACGAAGCCTCTATCGCTCTTCAACTGCTCGTTCCACACTCCGTCTTTGCCGCTTGAGCGAGCCGTCACGTAAATCTCATTTACCGGCGTGTAGTGGCGTACCCAGGGGTAGCGCTTGGCCACTTCCTCGCAGTAGGCGGCGAAATGTACCGGCAGCTCAGGATTTTGAAAATTACCCAGCCAGTCGGGCACCCCAAAGTGCATGAGGTCCAGAATGGGCGTGATGCCTAGCCGCTTCATCTCGGCCATGGCCAGGTCTGAAAATTCCCAGTCGTATTTATCGTGGCTAAGCTGAATGTTATAGTAGGGCAAGCCGTAGCGCAATACTTTTAGTCCTAGCTCCTTAACTAGGCCTAAGTCTTCCTTGTAGCGGTTGTAGTGGTCACATTCGGCCAGCAGGTCGCGGCGAGTTTTGCCGTGGTCGATGGTGGGGTAGCTGCACTCGATGCCGGTGGCAAACATAAAGTTGTTGGGTAGCCCCGTGGGCAAGCCGTTGCCATTGTGCCCCTGCGCCCCGCCGAACTCATCACCCTCGTAGTTGCCGCTGCCGAAATTTTGCTTTATTGCGGTGAGGAAGGATTTCATAAACAATTAGTTATCAGTAAGTAGTAGGCGATGAGTAGGGGCAATAAACGCTGATTCCATTCACTGCCTACTAGCCACTGTGCACTATTTTATTTGTCGCGCCGCCGCTCTTTTTCCAGAAATCGGTCGGCCGTGCGCAGGCTTAGGGCCATAATGGTGAGGGCCGGATTGACGCTCAAGGCGCTCGGAAACACCGAGTTATCACAGATGTAGAGGTTCGGCACGTCGAAAGCCCGGCCGTCGCGGTCTACCACGGCATCGTCGCCGCTCAGGCCCATGCGGGCCGTGCCAATGACGTGCGCGTAGCGCTGAAACGCCCAGATGTCGGTGGCGCCAGCGGCTTCCCAAATGGCGCGCATCTTCTTCTCGGCGTGGGCGTTCATCCGGTGCTCGTTTTCCTGGGCCGTAAAGTGCAGGCGCGGCTTGGGGAGCTGGCGGGCATCTTTTTCGTCGCTCAGCTCCAGGAAATTAGTGGTGTGAGGCAAGCAGTCACCCAAGATATTGATGCCCGCAATGTGGTTGAACTGCCGCATGTAGTCGCGCAGCTGCTGGCCCCACATTTTTCGGCCGCGAGCCACCTGGCCCGCAAACGTAACCGGCATTACGCCAATGCTTTGCAGTAGGTAGCCACCCGCAAAGTCGGCGTCGGCGGGCCGGTGCGTATCCTGCGAGATGAGGCCACCGGGAATGCCTTTGGTAGGGCGCACTTCGTCGGGGAAGGTGCCCCAAACCTGCAAGCCGGGGTGGGCCATCAGGTTGCGGCCCACTTGGCCGCTGGTGAGGGCTAGCTCGTTGAGCAGCAGCAGGCGCGGGGTTTCGACCGAGCCACCGCAGAGAAACAAATTCTGGCAGGCTAGCCGATGCGGCTGCCCATTCTGGGTGTATACCACCGCCGCCACGTGGCCGCGGGCGTCGCGCTCAATCTCCGTCACGAAGCTATTGGGCCGAATATCAGCCCCATACTTCACCGCCAGGGGAATGTAGGTGACATCCATGCTCGACTTGGCGCCGTTGGAGCAGCCCGCTTGGCAAAAGCCGCGGTTGGTGCAGGCCTCGCGCCAGCCCAGGCCTTCCTGGTAGTAACGGGCCGAGAGCGCCGCATTGGCCGCCGGCGAAGTCTTAATACCGACTTTTTCGGCGCCGCGCACCATCAGCTGGGCGGCGCTATTGAGCGGCAACGGGGCTAGCGCGTAGCCTTTGGGCCGCCTAGGGCCCCAGGGGTAGGGTGTGGGGCCCGACACGCCGAGGAATTGCTCAACCTCTTCAAAGTAAGGTGCCAGGTCGTCGTAGGTCAGCGGCCAGTCCTCGCCCTTACCGAAGTCTTTTTTAACGTGCAAATCATCGGGTAAGGGACGGGGCGTATAAGCCGTGTAGTGCAGCGTAGAGCCGCCCACGCCGGTGCCCGAGTTGTTTTTGCCCATCGCCAGCGGGTCGCCGCCCGCGGCCAGACGCTCGTCGTTCCAGAACAGGAAGTCTTGGGCCCTTTCGTCGGTAGCGAATTCTTTTTCGGGGTTGTGCCAGGGGCCAGCCTCCAGGGCCACTACTTTCAGGCCCGCCTGGGCTAGCCGGGCCAGCAGCGGCGCGCCGCCCGCCCCTAGGCCAATCACGATGCAATCGACGGCTTCGGTCGAAGTAGGAATTGGCTGGGGCTGCTCCTGGGGTGTGCTAGCGGCCAGCGTATCGTTTTCGGCAATCAGCTCGCGCAGCAGCGGGTCTTGTATAGCGGGCTCGGTTGGGCTGATAATGCCTTCCTCGGCGATTTCTTCGTCGGGCATGAGATAAAGTATAATGTAGATAAGTTGCTGAAAACAGCGGGGCTAGCGCGAGCTTTCGCGAGCTTCTTTTTCGTTGAGGCCGATTTTAGTCCAGGCCGGCAAGTCGGCATAGCCTACGTAGCCGATTTCGTCCTGGGCCCAGGGGTGGGCATAGTAGGTTTCGGTGAGCTCGGCCAGTAGCTCCTCAAAAAAGCGGTCGGCATTCAGCGTCTGCCATATGTCGCCGGGCGGAGTGCCGCTGGCTAGGGCCGCCAGGGCCGCATCCTGCTGGCTAGGGGTAAGCTGTTTAAAATCAGCTTTAAAAAGATGGTGGGCTATTTCCTGCACGCCGCCCAGGCCCAGGCGATACGCCTCGCGGTCGGGGGGCAGGGCGTCGTAGCGCCAGCCATCGGCGCGGCCTTCGGCTAGGCGCTGGTCAACGGACGGGGCTAGCGGAATGGGCACCTCGCGCTCGGGCTGGGGCAGCAGCCGGGCGGCCACGGCCTCCAGTAGCTGGTAGGTCTCGGGAGCTAAAAACTGGGGGGTGTACGCCGCACCCGTTTCGGCCAAACGCTGCGTAAGAGCGGCGCGGGTTGCCGCCGAAACATGCGCCGAAGGGAGCAATTCCTGGGAAGTCATACCAAAAAAATCAGGTTGAAGTAATTCTACGGCCCTGTGGCGCTTCAGAATTACTTCAACCTGAACGGTAAATCCAGCCAGAAGTTTAGCGATTCTCAGAAGATTACTTATTCATCGCTGCTCAGCTTGCCGCCGGTCACATGCACGAGCGCGCCGGTCATGAACGAGCCATCCTGCGAGGCTAGCAGCACGTAGGCGGGGGCTAGCTCCTCGGGCTGGCCGGGGCGCTTGAGCGCCACCTCGTGGCCAAACTTCTCAATCTCGTTCATGGGCATAGTGCCCACGATGTTGGGCGTCCAGACCGGCCCTGGCACCACGCAGTTCACCCGAATGTTGCGCTCGCCCAGGTACAGGGCCAGCGATTTGGTAAGGGCGTGAATGCCGGCCTTGGTGCAGGCGTAATCAACCAGAATCGGGATGCCCACAATGCCCACAATGCTGCCCGTGTTGATGATGCAGTCGCCGCTTTGCAGGTGCGGAATGGCGGCCTGCGCCATCCACATATAGCCCATGATGTTGGTGTCGAAGGCCCGCCGAATCTGAGCCTCCGGAATGTCCTCAAACTTTTCCTGCGCCATCTGGAAGGCGGCGTTGTTGACGAGGATATTCAGCCCGCCCAATTCCTGGCGCACCAGCCGCACGGCCTGAAACGCCTGCTCACGGTCGCGCACATCGAGCTGCAACACCTGGCACTTGCGGCCCTCGGCTTCCACGAGGCGCTGAGTTTCCTGAGCATCTACCTGGTTTTCATTGAACAAGATGGCCACATCGGCGCCTTCTTTGGCAAACGCGATGGCCACGGCCCGGCCAATGCCCGAGTCGGCACCGGTGATGAGGGCCACTTTGTCCGCTAGCTTGCCAGCGGCGCGGTAAGCCGCCAGACTGGTCTGGGGCTGAAATTTCATGTCGGCCTGCTTGGCCGGGTAGGGGAGCTTTTGGGCGTGCTCCTTCATCTCCTTGGCAGTGGGCCGCTTGGGCGGAGCAACGGGCTTGGTGCGGGTAGGCATAGTGGAAAAGGCTGAATAAAGAATGTTTCAGCTTACGTAAAACCACGTAGCATGGCTGGCCGTGGCAGGGCGTCGCGCCCGTTATTCTCCAGGATACTCCGCCAATTTGAAGAGCTAGCAATTAGCATAAAATTTAGCCACAGCAGCCAGCCAGCGGTAATTTTCCTTCCTGCTTTTCGAAGCAAAATGCCGCTTTACCGGTATTTTGCAATGATTTTACCATAGGCAAAGCTTAGTCCCGTTAGAATTACACTTTATGCAAAAATTATTACTTTTCCTTGCGCTGTTTACGCTCGTTGGGTTTTTCGGCTATGCCTACCCTAGCCAACCACCGGCTAATGAGCCGCCCCGCCTCAATGGCCAGTGGCAGGGTCCGCTGCAAGTGCCCGGCGGCACGCTCACGCTCATGATAACCATTGTGCCGCTCAGCAACGGCACCTACTACGCCGCCCTTGATGTGCCGCAGCAGCGCATCAGCCGCATGCCGGTCGAGGTTGAGTTGAAGGACGACAATCTGGTGCTGCGCATCGAGCAGGCGGGCAGTCATTTTGAGGGCAAAGTGACGGCCGGCGGCGACAAGCTGGTGGGTACGTGGCAGCAGCCGGGCCTCAAAACTGCGTTGACCCTGGCGCGCGGCACGGCCCCAGCCGCCGCTCAAGCTACCAAGAAGCTGCGCCTCACGCCGCCCTACCGCGAGTCGGACGTGACGTTTTACAACCCCGTGGCGAAGGTGAAGCTCAGCGGTACACTCACCATTCCGAGCGGCGAAGGGCCATTTGCGGCCGTGGCCCTGGTGTCCGATTCGGGCCCGCAGGACCGCGACGCCGACTGGCAGGGCTACCGCGTATTTGGCATCCTGGCCGACTACCTTACCCGCCACGGCATTGCCGTGCTGCGCTACGACGACCGGGGCGTGGGTAAATCGGGCGGCGATTTTGCCCGCGCTACCACCGCCGATTTCGTGACCGACGCCCGCGCGGCGCTCGTCTTTTTGCGCGACCAACACCTCATTGCCCCGCAGCAGGTGGGCCTGCTGGGGCATGGCGAGGGCGGCAACGTGGCCCTGCTAGCCGCCGCCGAGCCGCTGGAGGCCCCCGCCTTTGTGGCCTCGCTGGCTGCTTACGGGCAGCCGGGGCGCGATGTGCTGCGCCGCCAGCAAGGCGAGATTATGCGCCTCATCGGGGCCGACGGCGCCCAGGTGAAAGCCGCCCAGGGTTTGTTTGACCGCTTGGTCGAGACCGTGCGCCAGACACCCAACACGGCCACCGCCAGAGCCAAAATTATTACGCTCCTGCGCAGCAGCAACACCGCCCTCGACGAGCCAATGGCCCGCGCCCGCGCCGTGCAGCTGACCTCGCCGTGGTCGCGCTATTTCTTCGATTTCGACCCGGCCAATCGGTTAGCCTTGGTGCGTTGCCCGGTGCTGCTGCTCAATGGCACGGCCGATTTGCAGGTGGCCGCCGGCCGCAATATGTCCTTGTTGCAGAAGGGCTTGCGGCAGTCGGGCCAGGTAGTGCAGGCCCACCGGCTAGGGGGCGCCAACCATTTATTTCAGGCTGACCCTAGCCAGTGGCCCATCGTGGCCGGCGAGCGCCAGGCTGCCTTCTCGCCCGAGGGCTTGGAGCACCTGCACACTTGGCTGCTCGAGCGCGGTCGCCTCGCCAAAGCCCCCGTGCCCGTGACGGTGCGCCGCCCTGCCCCGCGCCCCAAGGCCCTCACGCCGCTGCGCCCCCGCACCCGCCGCACCACGGCCGCCCGCTAAGCGCCGGGGCTGGCCGCCCTAGTGGCCCAGTGGCCGCAGCACCACGCGGCGGTTGCGCGGGCGTTGGTCGGGCTGGCGGTTGTCGGCCACGGGGTGGCTGCCGCCGTAGCCCACGGCGCGCAGCCGATTGGCTGCTACCCCGTGGCTGGCCAGGTACTGGCACACACTCTCGGCCCGCCGCCGCGAAAGCAGTTGATTAACAGCCGGGTCGCCCTGGTTGTCGGTGTGCCCCTGCACTTCGAGGCGCAGGGCGGGGCGGCGCCGCAGGGCCTGCGCCAGGGTGTCGAGGCTAGCCTGCACGAGTGGCAGCAGCTCGGCTTTGCCTTGCTCAAAATACAGGGCGCGTAGCGTGAGGGCCTGCCCACTGGCTAGCTGGGTAGCCAGCGCCACCACCCGCCCCGAGTCGGGCGCCGGGGGGCGGGTAAGTAGCTGAGGCGCCGGCCGCGGCGCCGCCGATGTAGTACGTAAGTAGCTCACCGGACGGGGTTTTGAGGTTGGGCTAGGAGGCAGCAATACTAGCGCTGCCTTAGTGGGCATCACGGGGGTTGGGGCCGGGGCGGCGGGTGGCGCGGGCGGTGCCGCCGGCTGGCTTGCCAGGGGTGCAGCCGGTGGCGCTGGGGCCGCGCCAGGGAAACGACTAAACAAATAGCGCGTCGGAATCACGACGGGCTCGGGCTTGCTGGCGGCCATGCCCTCCCGGCGCCTGCGTCGCGGGTTGGGCGGGGTGGGCGCCGGGGGGGCTAGCCAGGCTAGCCGGGCCTGCGTAGCGAGGGAATATTGGCAGTAGTCTACCCGCAGGGTATAGGGCTCGCCGGCTTTTAGGTCCACCTCCACCTGGTAGTAACTTAGGGCGTGGCCGCGCCAGTCGTCGAGCAGCAGCTGCTCATTCAGCCACAGCCGGATGCCATCGTCTACACTGATGTGAAGCACGTAGCGGCCCGTAGTCGGCGGGACCAGCCAGCCGGTCCAGCGCACCGAAAAGTCTTCGGGCTTTAGGCCGGCCACCGGGCGGGCGCCGTGCCAGTCAAAATCGATAGCGGCATCGCGGCGGCTCACCACCAGCCTCTCAAATTCGCGGCCGTCGTAATAAGCAGCGTTTAGCCCATCGCCGGCCCGGGTTTGGCCGTAGGCGCGGCCGGCCCCCAGCAGCAGCAGCGCATAAAAAAGGCCTCTAACCCTGTTCATAAAGGTAAGAGGCCTTTTTTGCGGCATTCGTTGCAAACCGGCTACCAGGCCAGGTGCTCATCGTTGTGAAAGTAGCCGCCGGTGGGGCCATCGGCGGGCAGCAGGGCTAGCCGCACGGCCGTTTGGGCGCCTTCGGCCACGCTGAGCGGGGCATTGTCGCCGCCCAGGTCGGTTTTCACCCAACCCGGGTGGGCAGCGTTGACCTTGATGGGGGTGTCGGCCAAGTGCTGGGCTAGCACCACGGTCAGCATATTCAGCGCGGCCTTCGACGAGGTGTAGCCCGGCGTGGCCCAGCTGCCACCCTGCCCCTGGCTGATGGCCGTGAGCGAGCCCAGGATGCTGCTTTGGTTGACAATGCGCCCGGCCGGGGCCTGCCGCAGCAGCGGCAGCAGCGCCTGCGTAATAGCGTAGGGCCCAATAACGTTGGCCTCGTAGGTCTGGCGCAGGGTGTCGGGGCTCACGTCGGGGCCATGGTCGAGCTGCACGCCGGCATTGTTCACCAGCACATCGAGGCGGCCAAACTGCGTTTCGAAGAAAGTAGGTAGGGTCGCAATATCCTGCGCGCTCGTCACGTCCAGGGTCAGGTCATGGGCATCAAGACCCTGGGCGCGCAGCTCGGCTGCGGGGGCGCTCGCTTTGCCCGCGCGCGCGGCCAGCACCACCGTGAGGCCCTGCTGGCCTAGCTGACGGGCTATTTCGAGGCCTAGCCCCTTGTTGGCCCCCGTGATGAGGGCGACTGCTTGCGGATGTTTTTCCATACCCGCATAAAGCCGCTTGGTCCCGCAAAAGTTGGGGCTAGCCCCTGCTCAAAAATTCAGGCCGCAGTGAAAGCAGTGGTGCGCCCGGCCTTGCAAGGGGTAGCGCCGCAGCCGCGACAGCAGCGCCACAAACCAGTGGGCGGCTCCCGGCTCGGCGGCCGCATCGGTGGCTACTTCGGCCGAGCCGCAGCGGGGGCAGGCAATGGCATCGGCGGGGCTGGCGGCGGGCTCGGCTTGGCCGCCGCGCACGGCCTGCATCACCACGGGTGGGCGCAGCACCTCGGCCGCCCGGGCAGCATCGCGCTGGTACACGTGCAGCCGCACGCCGCCCGCCACCGGGCTGTACATGCGGTTGAGCGATACCAGGTTTTCATTGGTGAGGAAGCACGGAATACCGGCGGCCTCCAGCTGAGTGCGCGCCAAATGCGCCGCCAGCGGCTCGTAGTACGAGTCCAATACAATGATATTCTCCGACTTAGGAGGCGTCGAGTCAGTAGTCATAAAAGGCGAAAGCCAGCTTGCCACCGCAAAATAGCACTGCTCCACATGAAGATTTGGGGCAGGCGCGGGTGGACCTGCTGCTTAAACAACGCCCCCTACTTTTTAGTGGCGGCGCGCAGGTCGCGGGCCGTGCGCTTGGCCCGCAACGCCGTAAACTCGGCTTGCCACGCCCGGATGCGCAGCTCATCACGAGCCGGCAAGTCGAGCCGGATGCGGGCTAGCTGCGCGTTCAGGCGCCGGTAAGTGTCCTGGGCATAATCCCAGTCGCGGGCCTGCCAGTCGACCTTGCGCGCGCGGGTGGCGCGCAGCAGCGTCCCGTAGGCCCCGGCAATGGTGGCCGGTGTGAGGCTAGCTACCTCGTCGGCGTAGCTGCCGAGTAGCGCCTGGTCCATTGCTTTTTGCTTGGTAGAAGCCAGCGGCACTGCCCGGCGCGCTTGGTTGGCTGAGTCGAAGCGGGCCGTTTGGCGACCCAGGCGGCGTAGCGTGCGGCCCGTATTGTGGGCAGCCGTGTCGAGCTTGGTCATTTCCTGGCGCACTATTTCCTGACGCTCGCGTGGGGTCGAGTCGCAGCCGGCCAGCAGCACAGCCAAGCCCAGGCTCAGCCAGGGCGTAAGAAAAGCAGTTTTCATGGCGCCAACATACGGCCGCCACCCATTTAAGGCTGAGCTAGCCGAAAATTGAGTGGCAATTCATACTCTACGGCCACGGCGCGGCGCCCCAGGCGGGCGGGTACCCACTGCTCAGGCACGGTGCGGGCCACGCGCAAGGCTTCTTCATCGCAGCCGCCCCCAATGCGCTGTACCAAGTGGTAGTTGCTGAGGTGCCCGAGCGTATCTATCTGAAAGGCAACCACTACTTTGCCCTGAATATTGCGCGCCTGGGCCGCAGCCGGGTAGTTGAGTTGGCGCGTAAACTCGGCCAGGGCGGCATCGCTGCCGATGAACAGCGGCGGCTGGTCGGGCCGCACGTAGCTCCATTTGCCGGGGCTTACCTCGGCGTGGCACATAATATCCGGCCCCGGCCGAAAATACAGCAGCTGGCGGCCGTCATAATCGTAGCGCTGCAGCACCACTTTCTCGCCCGAGGGGGTATAGCCGTAGTATTCCCAGGTGCCGGTTTTTTGTCCTTTAGTAAGAAAGCCTTTTTCGTATTTTGTTTCCCGAAGCTTTTGTGCGCTAGCTGGCTGGCTAAGCAAAAGGCTGCTTAGGGTTGTTAAAAAGGCATAAAAACAATACCGAGTAGAAAGAATCATGGATTGGGTGGGAAAGCAGGGAAGTATAATTTTAAATGGCGCCAAGTTACTGCCTGTCACCTTTCCGTACAATCTTGCTGCAAAACCAAAAAAGCCGGTTGCCCACGTGGGCAACCGGCTTTTGATAGGGCTAGCGAGCTAGCGCGTACTTAGGGCATCAGCACCTTGTTGATTACGTGAATCACACCGTTGCTCTGCATTACGTCGGCAATAGTTACCATGGCAACGCCGCCTTTTTCGTCTTTCACTTCGATTTTCTTGCCTTTCATCATGGCCGTGAGGGTTTCACCCTGCACCGTGGTTAGCGTGGCTTTGCCGCCGCCAGCTTTGATAGCCTTGGCCAGGTCAGCCGACGTCATTCTGCCCGATACCACGTGGTAGGTCAGGATTTTGGTGAGGGTAGCCTTGTTTTCGGGCTTCACCAGCGTTTCTACCGTGCCAGCGGGCAGGGCGCTGAAAGCCTCGTTGGTAGGGGCAAATACGGTAAAAGGACCGGGGCCCGACAGCGTTTCAACCAAACCAGCGGCCTTCACAGCGGCTACCAGCGTGGTGTGGTCTTTCGAGTTAACGGCATTTTCCACGATGTTTTTCGTGGGGTACATCGGCGCCCCACCTACCATTACGGTTTTAGCTTTCTGGGCCGCAGCCGTTTGAACGCCGGCCGTGCCAAGCAGTGCTACAATAGCGAGGGTTGCAAAAGAGAGTTTCATGGGTAAAGGGAAATAAAGAAAAATGGTAGAGGTTAAAACCTGGCTCACCTACGGTAAGGCCGCGCCGGCTGGATTTTGGGAACCCATAAAAAAGTGGAAGCAGGCTTCCGCGCCGGCCAGCTAAAATTTTTTTAGCTTGAAAATGAAGCTACAAGCTATCGCTGCGCGAAAAAATGGTGGCCTGCACTTGCGTACTACCAGCTTTTGCCTACCTTTGTACCACCAATCGCCACAACGGCGAAACAAACCTCAAGCGAGAGTAGCTCAGTTGGTAGAGCGCGACCTTGCCAAGGTCGAGGTCGCGAGTTCGAACCTCGTCTCCCGCTCCAAAACAGAAAAGACGTTGCTTGCTTGCAACGTCTTTTCTGTTTTAATAGCTATTGCAAGTAGCGAATTAGGTAGTTAACTGCCTGAGCCAGAGTGGTGTAATGGTAGCCACGAGGGACTTAAAATCCCTTGTCTTCACGGACGTACGGGTTCGAGTCCCGTCTCTGGTACTAGTAAAAAGCCCGGTTGCAGCTAGCTGCAACCGGGCTTTTTTGCGTGCTGGGCCGCTGGCTAGGCTGCCACTTGCAGCAAAGGCTCGAGCACGGCCCAAACGTTGGCCGCCAGCAGGCGTTGGCCGGCGGCATTGGGGTGCACGCGGTCGGGCAGGTTTAGCTCGGGGCGGCCTAGCACGCCGGCTAGCAGCGAGGGCACGAAGGCTACCCCTTCGGCCTCGGCCAGCGTGCGAAACAAGGCGCTGAAATCCTGAGCATAGCGCCCCAGGCCAGGGAGGCCTAGCGGGCTCAAATCAAACGGAAAATCCAGGCCCGCCAGCACGAGGTGCGCCTGCGGAAACTGCCGCCGCACCTCGTGTAGGATAGTGCGCAGGTTAGCCACTGTTTCGCGCACGGCAATGCCGCGCAGGCCATCGTTGGCCCCCAGGGCCAGCACGAAGATGTCGGGGGCCTGGCGGGCTAGCACGCTGGCCAGGCGCTGGCGCCCACCGGCGCTGGTTTCGCCGCTTACCCCGTAGTTGTGAACGCGGAAGGCCAAACCGGCAGTAGTCAGTTTTTCCTGAATGCGGGCCGGGAAGCTATCAGCCGCTGGCAAGCCGTAGCCGGCCGTAAGGCTATCGCCAAAAAAGAGAATATTCTTCATAAAAAAAGCCGCCCCGCCAACCAGCTGCACAAGCCGGCGACAGGGCGTCGCAAAAGAGAAAATCAATAAATAATTGCCTGAAAGCGTGTTAGCTAAGCATACTGTGCTCGCCGGCGCCCCAGGTGCCCCACTGGCATAAACACAGGGCCAGCCAGGAAAATTTCGTGGCTAAGGGGTGAGTAAGCTCAGGCCAAAAAAGAAGAATAACAGCACCAGGTACACAAATGGCGCCAGCGGGTTGCGCTTGGGAAACGGCGTGCGCACGAACAGCAATTGCAGGAAAAGCGCCAGCAAAAACCAATCGCGAAAGTTGCGCATCGGGATTACGTCGCCGTTCCAGTGCCAAAAATCGTAGCGGCCCGCAATGGGCTCCAGGCACAGGTCGAGGCCCACCATCAGGATGGCGCCTACCACGATGCGGCCAAACCGCGGTATCGGCAGGTAGGCCGCCAGTATGCCACCCAAGTACGTTACCAGCAGCCAGTTGGCGCCAATCATCCAGGGCGTGTGCATATACTGGGGCCCTAGCGTGGCGCCGTATGTGTAGTGCCCAAATAGCAGCCCCGTATTAGTGCCAACCACCTCGGCCACCATGCCCAGCAAAAAAATCTGCATCGCCAACAGCCAGAACGACAGATTGCGCTCCGGCTGAAAAAGCAGCAGTAGCCCCACCGTCAGCAGCAGCGTGAGGGGCGTGTACTGGAGGTAAAACGACTTGTCCTGGCTGAAGGCCAGCCCAATAAAGCCAGTGAAGTGAAACAGCAGCACCAGCCCCTGAGCCAGCCGCAGCCGCCCGGTAGGCGCCGGCGGCGCGGGTAAAGTTGAAAACTCCATAGGTAAAGGAGTTAGGAGGTAGGAATCACGAGTTAGGAGTTGCCCTGTGGCGTAGTAAATACGCCGGCTCATAATGCGCGATTTTTAACTCCTAACTTAAGAATCAATGAGTTCGGCGACAATTTTGGCCGAAAGTAAACACAGCGGAATGCCGCCGCCCGGATGCACCGAGCCGCCGCAAAAGTACAGTCCAGCCAGCCGGCCCGAAAAGTTAGGGTGCCGCAGGAAAGCCGCCAGGGCATTGTTGCTGGAGCTACCGTACAGCGCCCCGCCAAACGACGAAGTATCGGCCGCGATGCCGGGCGGCGTCCAGATTTTCTCCGCCTTGATAAGCGGCTCAATATCAGTGCCCAACGCCTGGCTGAGCTTGGCTAGCACCACGCGGCGGGTGTGCTGCGTGAGGGCCGCCCAGTTCTGGCCCTGGTCGTGGGGCACGTTTACCATCACAAACCAATTTTCGTGGCCAGCGGGGGCGTCAGTGGGTGTTTTTTTGGAAGTGATATTGACGTACACCGTTACGTCTTCGGCTACGGTTTTTGTTTGAAAAATGGCGTCAAACTCAGCTTTGTAGTCCTTGGAAAAAAAGATGTTGTGGACATCCAGCTCGGCAAAATCGCGCCCGATGCCCCAATAGAAAATAAGCGCCGACGACGAGCGCGGCTGCCCCAGCGTGCGCTCGGGCGCGGGCTGGCTGGGCAGCAGGCGGCGGTAGGTCGGCACCACGTCCATGTTGCTTACCACCACCCCAAAGTCGTAGATGTCGAGGTCAGTGCGCAGGCCCGTAACGAGGCCCTCCGCCGTGAGAATCTCCCGTACGGGCTCGTTGAAGCGGAATTTCACCCCAAATTCTTCGGCCAGCCGGTGCAGGCTGCTGGCAATGGCGTAGATGCCGCCCTCAGGATAAAACGCCCCAATGCCGTGCTCCAGGTGCGGAATGAGCGAGAGCGTGGCCGGCGCCTGGTACGGGTCGGAGCCGTTGTAAGTAGCGTAGCGGTCAAAGAGTTGCACTAGGCGTGGGTCGCTGCCGAAGGCTTTTTCGTGGCGCGCGTGCATGGTGCCCGTGAGGCCCAGCGAGGGCAGGGCCGCTACGGCTTTCAGGGTTTCGGAACTTAGGTAGGTGCCAGCTTTGTGCAGCGACTTGTGCAAAAAGGTGCCCGCCGTGGCGTCGTAGGCCCGGCCGCTGCGCGCCAGAAACTGCGTAACCTGCGCGGCCGGCACGCCGAGCTTCCGCTCGACCTCGGCGGCAAACTGGCTAGGGTCGGCCCAGGCCGCGAGGCGCGTGCCGTCGGCAAAAAAATAGTTGGTAATGGGGTCGAGGCGCTCGTAGCGGAAGTACGCGGCCGGGTCGCGGTGGGCTAGCCGGAAGACGTCATCCACGAGCTGCGGCAGCGTGAACAGCGACGGGCCCGCGTCGAAGCGGTAGCCGCCGGGCAAGTCAAACTGGTGCATCTTGCCCCCAAACGACGGGCTAGCCTCGAATACCGTAACCGGGTGCCCGGCCACGGCTAGCCGGGCGGCGGCGGCTAGCCCCGCCACGCCAGCCCCCACGATGGCCACTGGCTGGCGCGAGGGCGAAGTTTTCTTTTTCGTAAACACTAGGCTCGTAACCGCTGCGGCCGGGGTAGAAGTTGCCCAGCGCGGGCGAAAATACCGCCCGCCGCCGCTCGCCACCCTGCCTTCGCAGCGGTTTACAGCTGCTTCGATTGTAAAAAATCAACCAGTGGACGGTTTTTGGCGGGCTTCGCGGCGGGTCAGAATGAAAAGGGAAGCAGGTGAAACTCCCGCACAGACGCGCTACTGTAAGTGCCATTTGCGGCCACCGCCCCTAGTTTTCCATTGGCTAGCCCCGGGGCTGGCTGAGAAGCAAGGGCGGCCGGCCGGCACAAAGTTAGGAGACCTGCCGGCCGCCATTTGATGCTTCCTCCGCGCTCTGGGGCTCCGCATCAGGTTTGGCACGCCGGCAGCCAGCGGCTGCCTGGGGCAGCGGCTGGCGGGGCGTAGCCAGGTCTGCATAAAGGAGTTAGGGTAGGAGGGAGGCACGTCGGGCGCTGGGCCGTAACCTCCTAAATTACGCATACGCTAGCCCTTGCCGACCAGATTGCCCGCGCCGAAACGCGCATCTTCAAAGCCGTTTTTCCGAACACCGTCAACCACTACGACACGCTTTTTGGCGGGGCCACCCTGCACATGATGGACGAAGTAGCTTTCATCACAGCCACCCGATTTTAGCGCCTCAAAATGGTAACCGTGTCTTCCGATAAGGTCGATTTTAGCCATCCAATTCCCGGGGGTACCCTAGTCGAATTAATCGGCAACGTGGTGCGCGTGGGCAACACCAGCCTGCAAGCACGGGTCGAATTATTTGTGGAGCAGATGTACTCGGAAGAGCGCTTGTTGGCCGTCACCGACTTCTTCACTTTCGTGGCCGTGGACGACCAGCGCCGCCCCACGCCCATTCGGCCGGTGGCCGTCACGGTGCTAGAGTAAAACGAGGCCATGCAGAGCGAAGCGAAGCAGCTCGCTCGCGCCGCTAGGGTAATTCTCCCAACGCTACGAGCGAGTTGCTGCGCTTCGTTCTGCAGGACGTTACTAATAACAGGTTACTCCACGGCCAGCACCAAACCTTTCAGATAAGCGCCTTCGGGGTGAAAAAGACTTACCGGGTGGTCGGCGGGCTGGGTGAGGCGGTGCAGAATGCGCGCCGGCCGCCCGGCCTCGATGGCGGCGGCCAGCACCGCGCCTTCAAACAGCTCGGGGCTAACTACTTGCGAACACGAGAAAGTGAACAGCAACCCGCCCGGCGCGAGGTGCGCAATGCCGGCCGCGTTGAGGCGCTTGTAGCCCATGAGGGCGGCGTGGCGGGCGCTGAGGTGCTTGGCAAACGCGGGCGGGTCGAGCACCAGCAGGTCGTACTCGGCCGAGTGGCTTTTGAGGAAGGTGAGCACGTCGTCGGGGTAGGCGGCGTGGCGGTCGGCGTGGCTCGATAGCTCGGCATTACGCTCAGTCAAAGCAATGGCTTTCTTGCTACTATCGACGGAGTGCACCAGCTCGGCACCGGCCTCCAGCGCATAGACCGAGAAGCCGCCGGTGTAGCAAAAGGTATTGAGCACGCGGCGGCCGGGCGAGTAGCGAGCCAGCAAGGCGCGGTTGTCGCGCTGGTCGATAAAAAAGCCGGTTTTCTGGCCCGTTTCCCAATCCACGGCAAACTGGTGGCCGTTTTCGTGCACGAGGTGCTCGTGGCCGGTGCTTTCACCAAAAAGGTAGCCGTTTTTGTTGTCGCCCACGGCGTGGCCGGGCGTAGTTTCGGCGCTCTTGTCGTAGATGGCGCGCAGCTTGTCGCCAAACACAACTTGCAGAGCGCTAGCTATTTCGGGGCGGGCGCGGTACATACCCACGCTGTGCGCCTGCACCACGGCCACGTCGCCATACACGTCGATGATAAGGCCCGGCAGGCCATCGCCCTCGGCGTGCACCAGCCGGAACACGTTGGTATCGGCCGTGCCGGTGAGGGCTAGCCGCTGGCGCAGCGCATAGGCGTTGGCTAGCCTTTTCACCCAAAAATCAGCGGTAGGAAGCGCGGCTTCGGGGCCAAAGTCGAGCATCCGCACCGCAATGGAGCCGCTGCCCGAGTAGTGGCCCACGCCCAGCAGTTCGCCGGCCTGGGTTTCGACGCGCACAGCCGCGCCCTCCTGCGGTTCGCCCTGCACGCGGGCAATGGCGCCCGAAAACACCCAGGGGTGACGGCGGCGCAGGGAGTGGTCTTTTCCGTTTTTGAGGACGATGGTGGCGGGCATAAGCAAGAGTTGCGGAGGGCGCGGGTTGAGTAGAGTGCGTTTCTGAGCGATGAGAGCTAAAAAGCAGAGACGCGCACTACAAAGTTCGCCCTACTTGAACCAACGACGGTACACCGGCCCCCGCAGCTTGAACTGTGCCCACATGGCGGGCCGTAGCAGCCAGTCGAGCCAGCGGCGGCCGGTGCTGAAGTAGATGTCCTCCACAATGACGCTGCCGCCGCCCGGCGCGGGCTCGATGAGGTGGCGATGCCGCCACTGCCGCAGCGGAGTGGGCAAAACCTGGCCCTCATCCACAAAATAATGTGTGCCATCGGGCAATGCCCCGTTGGCGGTGATGAGCGAGGTCCAGCGCCAGCGCTTGGGGCCGACTTGCAGCTCGATGATGACGGTGTCGCCGGTATTGCTGCCGTCGTAGCGAATAAGGTGAAATTTTGGGAACGGCGGGGCCAGGGCCACGAACAGCTCGCGGGTGAAGCCCGCCAGAACTACGGCCGGCGGCTGAGCCACCGGAAAGCGAAGGAGAAAGTGCATACAGAAGCGCGGGCCTCCCGCCGCATTGAGGACCGAAGCGGTAATTTGGCGGGCCAGCCAGCTTCTCACGTACGGGCTAGCGTAGGAAAAGTAAGCCGGCGCCCGCCGAAACCCTTTGTATGTCAGACGAACGCCCGCCCAGCTCCTCGCCCGGCGCCCCCACCGAACTTCAGCAACTGGAAGCCGCTCTGGCGGCCGGCGTCATCACCCCCGAGCTATTTGCCACTCTGAGCGCGCAGCTGCGGGCCAAGGCCACTGCATCGGGCCCGCCCGCGCCGCCCGCCCCCAAACCGGTTCCGTTTTCGCCCAGCGGCAACGACGCCGAGCTGCCCTCGCTGCTGGATATGTTCAACCAGCCGCCGGCCGCCCCGGCTAGCCCGCCAGTGGTGCCCCCGGCCGCCCGGCCCGCGCCCGCTAGCCCCGCCCCAGCCAGCACGGCCGATGCCGCCGCCCGCCGCCTTATTGAGGAGCGGCTGGCGCAGATTCGGCAGCGGCCCGCAGCGGTGCCCGCGCCGCCAACTCCGGCGCCCCCGCCCGCTTCTTACCCCGCGCCGCCCGCGCCGGCTTTTTACCCCGAGCCGCCTGCGCCCACATTTTACCCCACGCCGCCAGTGGCGGAGGTGGCTAGCCCTCCACCCTCCCGGCCCAGTGCGCCGCCCGCCGAGCCAGCATCGGGCGGGTTGGGCCGCTGGGTGTGGGTCGTGCTGCTGGCCCTGGCCGTGGTAGGCGGGCTAGCGTATTTTTTCACGCAAAGCAGCCATCCCGACGAAAGCCTGGCTAGCCCCAGCCTGCCCGCGGCCGAGCCGACGACTACCGAGGTGGCCGCGCCCAAGCCAGCGAAGAAGCTTAAAAAGAGCGCCAAAAAAAAGCGTAAGAACAAGAAATCCGTTTCCGTAGCCGCCGCTGCCCCCTCCTCCGCAGCTCCCGAAGAAGAAGCGGAAGAGGAAGCGACCGCAACCCAGCCTGAGCCTGTAGCCGCAGCCCCCGTTCGGGCCGCGCCGGCTACCAGCCGGCCCGTCGCTGCCGCACCCGAAGCCGGCGACGATGCAGCCACAACCAAGGTGCGCGAGGCGCTGGCGTCTTACTACGCTGACCTGCACGCGCCGCCGCTGCACGCCAGCCAGCACTTTGCGCCGCAGGTCGAGCGCCTCTACATTCAGCAAAACCTGACGCCCGCCGCCATCGATGCTGAGCTGGCTCGTAGCTTTTTCCCCGAAAACCAGCAGGCCGTAGCTCAAATTGAGCCCGGCACGCTGCGCGTGAGTGCGCCCGCCGCCGATGGCACCCGCACCGCCACGTTTACCGAAACCATGCGGCTTTACCGCGTGTCGAAGCAGCAGTTTCAGCGGCTGCGCACCAACGTGCGCGTGCGCTTTAATGCTGATTACCAGATAACGTACATGCGCCAGGAGAAGCTGCTGGCCAACACGTTTGAGCAGTAGCGCGGACTTTCAGTCTGCGCGTGATGACATTATAATTCGCAGACTAAAAGTCCAGGCTACTTGCCTAGCGAGCCGATTTTGGGCTGAATCTGGATGATGAAGCGCTTGTTTTTGGCTTCTTCGCGGAAGCCGGTGTAGCGGCCCACGCCCTTGAAGCCGCTGCCGGCGGCCACCAGCTCCAGATTGGCGGGGAAGCGCAGGCCGGCGCTCTCCCAGAGGCGGATGACCTCCATGGCGCGGTTGTAGCTGAGCTGGCGCACGGCGGCCCCGTCGAGGTTGCGCGGGTCAGAATCGGGCAGGTTGGGGTTTTTGGCGGCGCGGCCTTCTACTACCACGAGGTACTGCACGTTGTCGGCGCGGTCGAGGGCCTGCATCTGGCGCAGTAAAAAGCGCCCGGCCTGGATGAGCGGCTGGCGCGATTCGGCCGGCAGGTCGTAGCGCTGGGGCTGAAACTCGACCGGGAAATTCAACTCGTAGCGCTTGTAGCGCTGGTTGTAGGCGAAGTAGCGCGGGTCTTCGAGGCGCTTGAGGGCGGCCCGGATTTCGTCAATTTTCTTCTTCTCCTGCAGCTGCACTTCCAGCCGCGCCTTGGCCTGCTCCAAGCTGGCATTCTTGTCCTGAAAGCGCTTGTAGCTGAGCACAAACAGCACGAGCATGACCAGGAATAGGGCCGTCATCAGGTCCACGTAGCTGGGCCAAAAAAAGTCGCGGCGGTTGGGGTTCATGCGCGGGGCCGCTGGGGCTTATTTCTTGTTCAGGCCCAACGCTTTCTGAAGCCAGCTGCGCTGGGTAAGCTGCTCCAGCACGGTATTAGTGCGCGTGACTTGGTGCAGGAGCTGCTGCTGCAAGGCATTGTCGGAGTTGAGGCGGGCTTGCAGGCCCTGGATGGCCTGGGCCGTTTGCATGGCCTGACGCTCTTGCAGCTGGTTGAGCATCTTCTGTTGTGCCGGCAGCTCGCTGAACGGGCTGAGGTACTGCACAATGCGCTCGTATACATTATCCTTATTCAGCGCCTGAAAATGGTCTTCCAGCACCCGCGCTGCCTGGTCGGCCTCCTGCGTGAGCACAGCCATGCGCTGGCGCATCACGGCCGACAGCTCGTGGTACTGGGTGTCCATAAACTGCTCCGACTGCCGGGCCAGCCGGTCGAGCTCGGTCTGGTTTTGGCGGAAAAAGCTCAGTTGGGCCTGCACCGTGCCAGCGTGCTGCTGCACGAGCGTGGGCACTTGGTTGAGGCCAGCTTCGAGACCGGTGAGGCGGCCTAGCAGGGCCGTAATTTTGCCGGCTACCTCGCCGCCGTTTTGCAGCATAGCGTTCAGCTCCTGCTGGTAAGCCAGAAAATTCTCGAAGTGGTGCGCGCTCTGCGCTACCTTGTCAAACACCCGGATGCTGGCGTCCGCCATCTGGGTGTAGCCCACTTGCTGAAGCTGCTCCAGAAAATCTTTCTGGGTGCTGATGTTCTCATTCAAGGCCCGCACGATGGGGCCGAACTCGTAAATCTTGCTCAGAAATTCCTGATTAAACGCGTCGAGCACGGCCTTGAGGCTGCCCAGGCTGCCAGCCATATCGGAGTGCAGAATGGGCAGCAGCTCCACCTGCAAAAACGTGTAATAGTCGTTGCGGCGCTGCTCGGCCTGGCGGTGCGCGCTTTTGTAGAGCGCATTGCCCCACAGCGTAAGGCCCAGCCCGCAGAGGCTGCCAATCATGGCCACCGTCACGCCCCGCAGAAAGCCCTGAATACCCACTTCGTCGAACTTGCCACTACCCGCCAGTAGGCCGGCTAGCCCCAGAATGGCCCCCAGGAAGGTGCCCATCAGCCCGATGTAGAGCGGGGCCGAGGTATTGCCCTGCACCTCGGCATCGAGGGCGTTGGCGCGGCGCTCGGCAATACTTTGCAGGATATCGAAGTCGGCCGTGCCTTTGTTTTTGAGCAGGTAGGCGTTGGTATCGCGCTCAATGAGAGCAAAATCGGGCGTGGCATCGGTGGCCAGCAGCACATCTACCAGCTGACCGGTAGCCGCATCCTGGTGGCGTGTGAGGCGCAAGGTGGAGCTAGCCGGAAACACGGCCGCCAGCTGCGCGCTGGCTAGCCGCCCTTGCCAGAAGGCCCGCGCCTGAAACCCGATAATTACCAGCAACGCGAGCCATTCTACTACCTCCATGCCACAAAGTTACTCAAAGTGAATCCGCGCCTTTTTGCTGATTTGCCAGTCGCCGCCCGCCGTGCGCTGGGCCACGCCCGGCTCGTCGGTGACGATGCGCGACACGCTGCCCTTGGGAAACGGATACTCGCACGCGCCGCCCAGAATATTAACGTGGCTGCCGATGTAGCCGGCGTGCCCGGCCGGGTTGCCCGCCACCACAAATCGCGCCTGGTCGGGCGCATCGGCTGACGTAATCAACTCAAAAATGGTGTACGAAGCCGGGGCTTCCGCCAGCATAGTGCGCTGAAAAATCCCATCGATGGGCTGCTGGTTGGCATACAGCGTGCGGGTGGCCGGGGCCGTGGGCGCGGCCGCTACGGGCTCTTCCTGGGTGATGTAGTTGATGTTGAAGAGCTCGTCGTCCTCGGCAGCGATAGGGGCAACTGGCGCGGCCGGGACCGGGCTAGCGGCTGGTGGTACCGGTGGTGCTGCCAGAACGGGTGCCGCACTAGGTGCCTTAGGCTGAACGGGCGGGGCAGCTTTGGGAACCGCTGCGGGCGCATTTTTTGGAGCTGCGGCGGGTGCCTGAGGCCGGGGCGATGCCTGCGGCTTAGCTGGCGCCTCGGGCGCGGGCCGGGCAGCGGTCATTTTTTTTCCTACTTCGCGCTGCACAATGAGATGCACTTCCGTCTTCATCTCTTCCGTCAGGCTGGTGAGTGTAGACGCCGATGAGCCGTGGCTGCGGTGCCGCTGCTTCGAGCTATTGCCCTTAAACAAAGACACGAGCAAGCTCACAATTGACAAGGCCAGCGCTACCCAAGGAACCCAAGTAAGCATAGGAGAGGAGGGGGTGGAAGTGGTGATGAAGTCGCTGGTGGTGGCAGCCGCAGGTTGGGCAACTGCCTCCGTAGCGGTATCGGCGGTGGTGATGGGCGCCGTAGCGGCGGCTACCGGCGCGTTCGGGTCGGCCAGGGCATTGAGCGTGCGGCGCAGCTGCACGAAGGCGGGCTGGGTTTGTCGCTCGGGCTTGTTTTCGAGCAGCCGGGTAGCAATGCTAGAAGCTAGCTGGCTAGGGGCCTCATTCTTCACGCTAAGCGTTTTGAAGTCACCCTGAAACTTCAGCACGTGCTGAAGTTGCGGTATTTTCTTGCTTTCCAGCCTCACAGCGTCCTCTAGGTGGCGGCCAAAGGTCTTCACGCTGCCACTATCTATGGTTTGGCGCAGCTGCGGGCGCAGGCTAGCCAGGGCAGGGTCGTCGCCGTACACAAAACGGGCGGTGGCGGCCCATATGCGGGCACGCACATCGGGCGCTGGCACGTTGGTGCCCGCTGGGGCCACCGTCGGGTTTTGGGCGCGGGCAGGTGTAGTAAGCAGGCTAACCACCGCTAGCCCGCTCACCAATGCTCCCAGCTCAATTTGACTGCGAAGCATAATAACGCTTGAAAAGCTCGCGGCCCAACTGGAACAGCGCGTCGCGGAAGGGAAAGAAAAACAGCGTTTCGGGCAGGCGGTCGTCGGCGTTGGTGCCGCTGTCGCGAAGTGAATTCAGCCCGGCCCGTAGGCTGTCCTTAAGCTTGCCATCGAGGAAGTTGTAAATGAAATCGGGGTCGATTTCCACGTTCAGCTCATCAAGCAGGCCGCGAATCTCAGTCGATTCGTGGGTGATGAAGCGCACCAGGCGGCGGGCGTTGGCAATTACCTCATCCTCAATGATATCGTTCTCAGCTTCGGCTAGGGTGAAGGCGCGGGGCGGGCCTTCGGGGGCATCGGCGGGGAGCACGCCGGGCAGTACGAACTCGGCCGGGGCCTTGGCCTGGGCGGCGTCGCCACCGGCTAGCTTCCACAGCACCGCGCCGTTGGCGGTGGCTTCCTTGGGCTGGCTCACTAGGGTGAGGCGGAAATCGGACGGTGCAGGCTGGCCCGAGGCAAACTCCAGGATGAGCTTACCGATTTCGGTGAGCGTGCCTAGGTGCGAGTCTAGGTCGAGCATGCGTAGGTAGGTGCTGCCCTTGCCGCTGAAGCACAGGTGGCGCGGTACGGCTAGCTGCCGGGCCTGGCAGGCCTGGCCCACGTGGTACACCACGGCCGCGTAGTGCAACAGCAGCACAATGCGTAGGTGGCGTGCACTGCGTAGCTCGCGGCTGAATTCCAGCTGCTTATCGAAGTTAAAGAGCAAGCTCACCACGTCGGCCGAGCCGGCTTTGCTTTCCAGCGCGGCGCGCACTACCTCGCGGGCGGCCTGGGCTTCCTGGCTTACGGGTTTGTTAGCGGTGCGGGCCACGTAGTAGTAGAGCAGGCCGTTTTGCTGGCGCGCGCCGCCGAAAGCACCGTCGCCCCACAGCACGTCGCCAGCAAAGCGGAACGAGATGGTGGCCTCCGGTTTTTTGCCGCGTAGCAGCAACACGTCGGTAGTACCGCCGCCGATGTCGATGTTCACCACGTTGTCGCGCTCGGAGGGCACGATGCCGCCGTCGGTGTGGCGGTCGGTGAGGTACAGGTACGGCGCCCACGACTCGCTGAGGTCGGCCAAGCGCTGGCCCGGCTCCTCGCCAAACACGCGCTCAAACTCGCCCTGCCAGATATCCTGGAAGTCGCGGCGGGCCACGGTTTTCATGCTCAGCGGGCGCGACCACACCACTTGCGTAGCGCGCACATCACCCTCATTCAGCGCCACTTTGTGCTTGATAAGCAACAATAGCTCACGGATATAGGCGCGAATGCGCTCGACACCCGCGGCGCGTTCGCCGCCCTCGGTATTCCACTTGAGGTTGGTGCGGTAGCGGCCGTCCTCGGGATGATTGTAGAGGAAGCCGTCGCGGCTGAGGTAGAAGCCGATGTTGATGCTGCCGAATAGCAGCGGGTTGCCCTCGCTGATGAAGGCCGGCGACTCGCACGTAGCCGTGCGAATGGGGAAGGCCGACTCGGCGCCCTCAATGCCGATGAAGGCGGGCACAAACTCGCGGTTGCGCAGGGTATCGGCCAGCGGCATCATGCCGAACGAGTCAGGGCCGTAGCGCTTGGGCAACACAAAATCGGCCGAAGGCAGCGGGCGGTTCAGCATCACCACCTCCATTTCACGCTCGGTGCCGATGCGGAAAGGCTGCGGCTCGGGCCGCTCGGCCGTGGCGAATGAGACGTGGGTATTGGTGGTGCCAAAGTCCACGGCAAACGTATAGCGTTGGGCTCCAGGGTTTACCACCTGCCAGCGCGGTACGAGCAGACCGGTAGCCGGCCCCGAAAGCTGGCCGCTCACTGGCGACTCCACTTCCATATAGTCGAAGTGCGTGCCCACTACCTCGTAGTAGGTGCTGGCCGGGCCGCGCGGGTTGCGGCCCATGCGCTGGCGGGCGCGTACGCCCCGCGTGCCGCCGGGCACGAGCACCGGCAGCGCCTGCCCACCCTGGTAAAAGTTGAGCTTAGCCAGGTCGGCGCCCTCGTTCTGGTCGGCGAGCTGCACGTAGTACGGGCCGTTGTCGCGGGCATTCTGGCCCTCAAACTTGTAGAACGGGAACACGCCCACGTCGAGGCGGGTGCTCACGCGGCCGCCGCGGTAGGGCGTTTTGGGCGAGTCGCTACGTACGGCGTCCACCGGGGCGTCGGCGCCCTGGCTAGGGCCGGGGCGGAAGTAATAGCTACGCTCATACACCACCTCGCGGCCGCTGGTCACGGGCACAGCTAGCCGCAGCTGCACGTGGTTGTCGAACAGCGTGAGGCGGAGCTGCTTGTCAAGGTCAGCTGCTTCGAAGTAATCAAACCATGCCCGCTTCAGTGGTAGCAAAAAGCGGAGCGGCCGGTCTTCGGGCCGGGCGCCCGGCTCGGGTTGCACCTGGCCGAAGTAGAAGCGGTCGGTGTTCACCGCGAAGGGCACTTCAAGCAGCCGGTCTTCCAGAAAGTCGTTGACGGTGAGGAAGGGATACTGCACGCCCAGCGTTTCGAGGCGGCGCTCTTCGAGGCGCTGGCCTTCGTAGCCGTACTGGATAACCGTTTGGTCGGTGCCGGCCGTGCCGCCGAAGTAGTCACTGCGGCGCAGGTCGAGGCCGGGCATGAGCACCAGCGGCACTTTACCCGTCTGCGGTACCCGCTCGTTGAAGCGAATAAACCAGTCGGAGGTCGTTTTCTGCTGCGCCTCGGCCTGCTTAAATAGCGTGATGCCGCGCACCTGCACGCCGTTGCCCAGCGAGTCGCGCAGCGGCTCGTAGTGCTGCTCGAAGGTGGCTAGCGCGGGCTTTTCCTCGGCCAGCGCCTGCACGCGGCCCTTGTCGGTAGCGGCCAGAAACTGCGCGATGCACTGCGCAAAATTCTCCTGTCGCAGCTCGGGGTGCACTTCAAACAACCCAAAAATATAGTTCTGGAACTCGGCGCTGCGCTGGTGTAGCGGCACCACCTGCTGGTCGAAGTAAAAGCCGTTGCCATCGCCCTTGCGCTGCATATTGAGGCGCGGCACGGCCGGGTGCGCAAACACCAGCGTGAAGGGTGAGGTGCCGCCTAGCAGCTGCCGGGTTTCGCGCCCGCTGGCATCGCGGCTATCAGCAAAAATCAGGTACAGCGTATCCAGCTCGCGGAAGTGCGCGTCGGCCAGGTACAGGCGCAACGTATTGCCTAATAGCCGGATGCGGGGTTCGGGGCTTTGGACCAGCAGGTCTACCTGCTCCTTCTTGGCCCAGGGCACGAAGCGGAGCTTGTAGGCATCGGTGGCCTTATTATAAAACATCAATTCCAGCATATCCCAGCACTGGGCTACCAGGCGGTGATACAGCGAGTTGCCCTGCGGCTGCTGGCGCACAAACTTGAAGGCCGTTTCGAGCAAATGCATCCGCCCGAAGGGCGTGGGGATGGCCGTAGCCGTGCGGCGCGGGTTGTCGCCGGCGGGGTCCTGCATTTTCTCGGCTTCGCCGGCCGTAATGCGGTCCGACTCCTGCCAGCCGCGTAGCGTGGGTTTGCCGCGGTCGAGGAGTTGAAGGATATTACTCATAGAATGCTGTTTTACTGCTGCTTACCGCCTGAAAATTCGGCGACTACATCTAGGGCTAGGGGCGTCATGCTGAACGCAGTGAAGCATCTCGCGTTGGTTAGTAAATTCAATCGTCAGCAACGGAGCGAGCGAGATACTTCACTGCGTTCAGCATGACGTTCATTTTGTTGTCGCTAGGGCAGTTGCTGGCCGTGCACTACCTCGTCCATCACCTCCGTAAACGTGCGCAGCATGGCCGTGGCCGGTGAGCTGGCCGTGTCATTGGCCACGGCTTGGCTCAGGCGCTTGTCCAGCATTACCCGGATTTGTTTGGGGTCGATAACGTCGGATTTACCAAATAACCCTTTCTTTTTCAGTTCTTTACCAGCCACCGCTTTGTCGAAGTCCGGTTCCAGCAAGTCCATCATGCTGTCCCAGTGATTTTGCGGGTCGTAGCCATCGCGCAGGTTGAAGGGCCGGAACCGGCGCGAGTTGTCGCGCAGTTCGCGCAGCCAGGCCGTGTAGGAGATAAACTGCCGGTCGGGCGAGTTGTAGTCGAATAGAAACCGGCGTAAATCCTGGTAAAAAGGCTCGCGGTCCCAAGCGTTTTTCAGGCCTAGGTTGGTGGCGTAAGTAGCCGACATTGTTTCGTCCAGGTGGTGTTGCAGCCACGTGGCGAAGAAGTGGAAACGCGTGAGCGCCTCGCCCACCAGCGGCAGCGTCTGGCGGCGGTCAAACGACTCGAAGCGCAACTCGCTCTCATCGCGCTCCAGCCCAAACTCGTAGAAATGCTCCTCGTGGGCAATGCTAGCGGGCTTATCGAGGAAGTCGAGCACGGCCAACGCGCCCACCACTTCGATGAAGTGGGCATTGTTCTGCTGGCTGATGCCGCCCTCGTGGTTGTCGTTTTGCTTCTGGGCCTGGTCGCCCAGGTAATACATGGCATTCAGGCCAGTGAGGTTATTCTGGTAGTAAGCCAGCGCGGCCTTCGTCTTGGTGATGAAGGTATTGGAATCGATAGCGCTGCTGTCTTCACTCTTCAGGCTGAAGTAGGGCAGCAAACTCAGCGCGCCAATGGGCGCGGTATTCAGTAGCTCAATGTGGGGGAGCTTGGCGTCGCGGTCGCGCAGGTTTTTGAGTAGGAGTGGGAAGCCCGCCGCGCCCGTGCCGCCAAAGATGGAGCTGATGAAGAAAATGCGGTCGCCGGCCCGAAACTCGTTGCCGAAAAACTGAAACTCGGGCGAGTCTACCAGTTGGTTCAGCACCACGCTGCCCACGTTGGGGCTGCCTTTGAAACCTACTTTCAGGTTCTCATCCAGGCTCTTAGGGTCAAAAAGCAAATCGACCAGATACTGGCTTTCGACCGGCAGGTTGGTGTAGCGCAGGTAGTCGCGCAGCGGCTCTTCCATGCCGCTGAAGCTGTACTCGAAGGTGTCTTTTACCCGCGTGTCGCGCTGCTCGCCGGGCCTAGTCAGCGAGGCCAGCGTCTGGATATCGGCCCCGAAGAACTGGCCGTAGGTGCTGGCGCCGGGCGCAGCGGGCTTTATCTGCGAGCGCAGGCGCTGGTAAGTTTTGAGCAGTTCGATGGTGCGCTGCTTGTCGCCGTTGGTAGCGTCGGGGTCGATGATGATGGGTACCACCCGGTCGCAGTTCTTGAGTTCGACCCCGGCCGCCAGCAGCATCGTGAGCGAGCGAATAACCCGCGACCCCGTGCCACCAATGCCGAAGATATACAGCGTGGACATAGTTGATTATTAAGCGTTTATTTACTGTTTAAAGCCAAAGGCCTAGCCAGGGGCAATGCATCAGCTTGGCTGTCCAGGCTGGCAAAGCATCGCTAGGCTAGTTGGGCCAGCGCACGGGCGTAGTGCGAGCGCTCACCGACAGCGGCTTCACCACAAACGACCACAGCACAAAAAATAAGGCCCCGTACAAGGCATTCACCACTAAGAAGCCCAGCACGTAGCGGTCGTAGGCCGACTTTTCGACGGCTCCCAGCGTTTCGCCATCCAGGCTGGCGTACACTACCGACTTCGCCTGCGAGTATGCCAGAATAGCCGAGCCGATAGCCGTGAGCAGCAGCATGATAAACCAGTGCGAAGTCTTGTAGAAAGACGTGGTCAGCACGCGGTTGAAAATCACGTAGAACAGTAGGGCCGCCCCCAGTGCCACGCCAAATAGTGTGCTCAGGCCAACGCCCGGGAAAATGCTTTTTTGGTAAACCGGAATCAGCGATGACGGCTCGGCGGTGCCCAGCAGCGCCTGGTAGAGGGTAGTGAAGAGCTTCTGAAACATGAACGGAAAGAAAGGTTTCTAAGGAAAAGGAAACGGGCTGGCCAGGCCCAGCGGCAAGAAACGGGCCGTTTAGTCAGCTTAGTCTGCCGCTTGGAGCTGCACAGGCAGCGCCCACACTTCGCGGCCAGCGGGCTGCTGGTCGTAGTAGTCCTGCACACCTTGCAGTACTTCGCTCAGCAGGAAGGTTTTGGGGCCTTGCGCGGCGATGTTGCTGTCGTTGAGGGTCGTGTAAGTAGCTACCCAGGCGGGCTGGGTGCGGGGCAGCACGAGGCGCAGCGTGGCGGGCTTCTGGCCGGGCAGGCGCACGAGGTGTACCTTGGCCAGGTGGGTGTAGGTAGGTAGTGTGGGGCTGCGCGGAGCCTTGGCCTCGTCGCGGGCCAGCCACACCTTGGCTAGGGTGGCATCGGTGCTGGCATCGTCGAGTTGAAGCTGCTTGGGCAGGCTAGCCGCTTCGTTGGCCGGCGCGTTGCTGAGGTCGAGGGCCAGCACAAACTCAGCGGGCTCCTGGCGCGATAGGCCCTTGGCCACGTGCAGCGTGAGGGGTTGGGTCTGGCGGCTGCCAGTCTTGTCTACGTACCATTCGCCCACGTTGCCGAAGTGCTCGAGCACGGCCGCTGGCGGGGCGGGTAGGTTGTAGCTTACCCGCTCGTAGCCTGCGCCCATCAGCGGCTTAAGCAGCGGGGTAGCGGCGGCCACGGCGGCGGGCTCGCCTAGCACCCACACATAGTAAGGCAGGCGGCTACCCTTCAGCACCTGGAAGCGCGTGCGGTTGCCCGGAAAAAACTTGTCGCGAAACTCCGAAGTACCCGCGAAAATATTGATGGCCAGATTATTTGCCGAAGCTTCGCTCAGCGCATCCTTCACGTCGGTTTTTACTTTCCAAGTCTGCTTGGGGTCGGGCGGGGCGTAAATAAAATCGGAAATAACCACGCTCACCGCGCCTGGCTTGCCCTTTTGCAGCTTCAGGATTTCGCGCAGCATAGTGGGCATTTCCGTGCCTAGCGCCGGCTTTTCGATGCCCGTGCTGACGGTGTTGCTCAGTTCGGCGTAGGTAGTGGGCCGTAACGCTCGCGGGTTGCTGGGTGTGCTTTCCTGCACGAAGTAGTAGGCCGACGCAGCCTGCGCCCCGGCGCGCTGGCCGTTGATATTGCTTAGCACCTCCGTGATGGTGCGCTGAAACTGGCTGCCCGCCTCACCCGGCGCATTGGGGTGCATGAAGCCGCGCATCCCGGTGGAGGCATCCACAAACACGCTCACCTGACTGATGGCCGCGGCGGGCGTTTTAGCGGCTTTGCCAGTGGCTGCTTTCTCGCTGGTTTTGTCCGGCTCGCCACAACTGCTGAGCGCGACCCCGCCGAGCACGAGCGCGGCCAGGGGTAAAAAAGCAGAATAAGTAAAAAAGCGGGCCGCCGGTAGTCGGTTGTGCATAAGCGAGGAGCAGTGAGCGCCAACGCGGCGCTCATCTGCCCTGCAAGTAACGACAATTGACGGGTTGCGGATATACTGACTGGCTTATGGACGCAGGTAAACTTCCTTATTGGGGCTTGGGGCACGCCCTGGGCTAGCTGGTCGAGGGCGTAACGGTTGTGGCACTATTGTGTATGTGAGCAGGTTTATGGCAGTAGTAAAATCGTCTTTTCGCTGAACTAATACCCGGATGGCCCCAGCAACTGGCGTAATAGTCGCCTGCCAATAGTTACCTGCTACCCGCAATGGCACACTGCTGGAATCAGTTACAATAGACATCTCCACTCCGGTAGGTACTGAGAAGACGAACTTGACAGGCTGGTTGGCCACTAACTCGCCCGATTGGGGAGCCTGTATCAGCTTTACGCCGTAGGAGCCACGTTTAATCAGAGGTAGACGATTGGCTGGCTTCGCGCTGGTAGGCAATGCTTTACGCATGCCTTCGCCGCTTGCCAGTGAAAACCATTCTGGCGCTACATAGGGCCATGTTTGGTAAGCCGCTACGGTTACCGGTATCGGTAGTAGTTGCCAGCTAGCGGAGTCTGGCAAATGAGAAAAAATAAATTGAGCGGGTGGCGTATCAAACCAGAAAGGCTCAAACTGTTGCTGAAACTCATTGGTATTTAAAGTGCCACCTGCTCCCCAAGTCGCATCAGCCAAGTGCCAGACACCAGCTATTTGATAGCCATTCCATCCGTGGCCATTGCCCAAGCTTAATAAGTTGCCCGTATCAGCGCTAGTGCGGGCATAACCTGTTATGGTGCGGGCCGGCAATTTCATACGAGTAGCCAAGTCAGTAAACAAATCTGCGTAGCCTTGGCAGACGGCTTTACGATTTTGTAGTACATACTCAGGCATACAGCGACGATAATAATGCGTTGTATCGCCTACGGAGAGCGTCGCATCATAAGCAATGTGATATGCTAGCCAAGTGAAAATCAGCCGGGCTTTGTCGTCATCAGTGCGGGCCTGCGCAGTTAGGCTGACCGCTAGCTTTTCCAGTGTTATGGCCTGACTTGCGGGCAGGTGCTGCGCGTACTGGTCGAGCCGAGCGTAGCGCGCCTGTTTAGACTCGGGCTTAGCTGTCACCAAGCGAGCCGAAGGCTGCCCCAAGGCAACAGCCGGCAGTAGCGAGCCGGTAAGGGCAGCCGCAGCAAAGGATAGTTTCATGAAAACTGCCGCGCCAAGCGCTTTGCTTATAGCGCGACGGCTGAAGTTACAGTCGCTAGCCCAGCAGTTCCTCAATGTCTTCCCGCGTCAGCGACTTTATCACAGCCTCGTCGGTTGTTATTAAGTCGCTCACCAACTGAAGCTTGCGCTTTTGCAAGGCCAGGATTTTCTCCTCTACCGTGCCCTGGCTGATGAACTTGTACACGAACACTGGCCGCTGCTGGCCGATGCGGTGGGCGCGGTCCACGGCCTGGGCTTCCACGGCCGGGTTCCACCAGGGGTCGAGGATGAAGACGTAGTCGGCGGCCGTGAGGTTGAGGCCCACGCCGCCCGCCTTAAGGCTGATGAGGAAAATTTGCAGGTCAGGGTTGTGCTGGAAGCGCTCCACTTCGCCCTGGCGGTCGCGGGTGTGGCCGTCGAGGTAGGCGTATTCGAGCTGGCGCTCGTCTAGGCCGGCGCGTATTAACGTCAGGTGCTGTACAAACTGGCTGAACACGAGTACCTTGTGGCCTTCTGATACTACGCTACGAATCATGCGCAGAATCTCCCGCATCTTGCCCGACTCACCCTCGTAGCTCTGGTCGGCCAGGTGCGGGTGGTTGGCAATCTGGCGCAGGCGGGTGAGGCCCTGGAGCAGCAGCAACTGGGTGCCGCCGGCCGGGGTGGGCGCGTGGCCCTCCAGGCTCTCCATTATTTTATTGCGGTAAAAGCTCTTGGTTTCTTCGTAAAACTGGGCCTGCTCCTCGGTGAGCGGGCAATAGCTGAGGTGCTCGGTTTTGGCAGGTAGCTCGCTGGCTACCTGGGCCTTGTGGCGGCGCAGCACGAAGGGCTTGATGAGCGCGTGCAGCTTCTTGGTGCGGCTCTCGTCCTGGTTTTTCTCGATGGGCTTAACAAATTCCTTCCGGAAAAACGCTTGCGTACCCAGCAGGCCGGGGTTGATAAACGTCATCTGGCTCCACAAGTCCATTGTGCTGTTCTCAACCGGCGTGCCGGTGAGGATGAGCCGGTGGCGCGCGCGCAGCTTGCGCACGGCCTGCGCCGTAGTGGAGCTGGGGTTTTTGATGGCCTGCGACTCGTCGAGTATCACGTAATCAAACTGATAGCTGGCCAGCAGGTCAGTATCGAGGCGCACGATGCCGTAGCTAGTGAGTACGATGTCGTAGTCGGCAAACTGCTCCACGTTCTTGTCGCGGTAGGTGCCGGTGTAGACGAGCAGGCGCAGGCTGGGCGTAAACTTGCGTGCCTCAGCCATCCAGTTGTAAACCAGCGAGGTTGGCAGCACGAGCAGCGAGGCCGCGCCCTGGCTAGCCTGGCTTTCCTGGCGCTCCAGCAACATGACGAGTGTTTGCACGCTCTTGCCCAGGCCCATGTCGTCGGCCAGGCAGCCACCGAGGTGGTAATCCTGCACAAAGCGCAGCCAGTTGTAGCCCGCCTGCTGGTAGGGCCGCAGCGTGCCCCGGAAGCCCGCCGGCAGCGCCCGGTCTTCCACGGCCGCAAAGTCGCGCAGCTTTTCGAGGCGGCGCGTGAGCGTGACGGTGGCCAGGTTATCCTGCTCCAAGTCATTGACCAGCGAGAGGTGATGGCGGCGCAGGGCTAGCGGCTGGCCGTCGGATTCCTCGGCAAAGGCAAACAGCTCCAGGTAGTCGGTAAACCACTCGTCGGGAATGAACGCGACTTGGCCGTTGGGCAGGCGATACTCGCGGCGGCGCTGCAAAATGTAGGGCCGCAGCCGGATAAACGGCACCGCGTACTCGCCAAACCACACCGTGCCGCGCACATCAAACCAGTCGCCGCGCTCCTCAATACCTACCTCCACGCGCACCGGCCCGATGAAGTAGTCCTGGCTAGCCGAGGCGCCGCCCTGCACCTGAAAGCCCAGTTCGCCCAGGGTGGGCGCGTGGTCGTGCAGCCAGCGGAAGGCTTCGGCTTTGGGCAGGCTGGCGTGGCCGTCGGCATCGAGCGGCAGGCCGCGCTGGCGCAGCTCGTCGGCGCGTTCGCCTTCCTCCTTGGCCGAGCGCAGCAGGCGCCGAAAGATATAAGAATCAGCGTCTTCTTCCAGCTGCACGCTCATGGGGCGCGGGGGCGTCAGGGGCAGGTCGTAGGCGCCGTAGCGGAAGGTAAGGTTGAAGAACAGCGGGGCCTCGTCGGTGCCGGCGCCCGGTATCACTACGGGCTTGGGCATGGGCACACGGCCGCGCCGGGGCGGCCCGGGCGGGCGCACGGGCACCACGGGTGCCCCGGCGGGCGGGCCGGGCGGCACGTCCGAAAAGGTGAGCTGCGGGCGGGCCAGGTAACGCTCGGTGCGGATGTCGAAGCCGCGCGCATGCACATCAAACGACTCCATGAGCGGGGCCACGAACTTCTGAAAATAGCTTTTTTCCACCGCCCGGGGCACGGTGATGAATTTCTTGTTCAGAAACGGCAGCAGCTTGCGGCCGTCCACATCGTGGCGGAAGCAGTAGAGCACGTCGTCGAGCAGCAGCCAGGCAGGCTGCTGGCACACGAGCACAGCGCTTTTGAATTGAAAATCAAGCTTTTGATTCTGAAACTGAATCGTGGGGAAGTAGTGCGTGCTTTCCTCATTGCGCCGGAAGTGAAACAGCACCGAGGCTGGTACCGGGGCTAGCCGCAGCTCGCGCCAGGTGGGCTCGCCATCGCGCCCCATTATGAATACGTGCTTGCCTTGCAGGCCCGCCAGTAGGCGGCCTAGCCGGGTTTGTACATAGCGGGCCACTGCCTCCTGTAGGGGCTTGTCGCCTTTCTCAGGGTTGTATATTTTGAGAAAAAAATCGGCCGCCGTGATTTTGCGGGGCCAGAATTCCTTGATAACTGCGTCTTGCTGAAGCTGGTCGCAGAGGGCGATAAGCTCGTAGTCATCTTTTTCGAGGCCCTCGGCAAATTCGGGGGCATTCTTGGCCGAAATCGTTTGGTGCTGCAGCGTGAGGCGCCCGCCGGGGCCTAGCTGCACCACGTGCGCCGTAAAAAGATGACCCAGGTACTCGTGCGCGAACAGCGAGTAAACTAATTGAAAAGGTTGCGCAGTAGAAACATTCATAGCCGAGCACGAGAACGTGCAAGTTAGCCCGCGCAGCCGGTATTCCCGAGAGGTTTTGGCTGGTTTTACCGCGGCTGGTGCCCGGGGCAGCCTACGACCGGGGTAGGTTAGAGGTTCTCCCGAATTTGCATTCGCCCGGCGTTCAAGGCGGGGCGAATGGATACGGCTAAGGTTATCGAAATGATAGCTAGCGAGATAAAAAAGATATCCGAGGCCTGCATTTTAACCGGATAGGAATCGACCACGCTCGTCGCCATGCCCATGCTCACGAGGTGGAAAGTTTGCTGTATCCAGCAGATGGTGACGCCTAGCGCCAGGCCCGCCACGGCGCCCACCAGGGCCACAATAGCGCCCACCAGCAAAAATGACTGCCGAATCAGCTGTTCGGTGGCCCCAATGGCTTGCAGCACCGCAATGTCTTTGCGCTTGTCAATCACCAGCATCGAGAGCGAGAAGAAAATGTTGAGCGAGGCGATGAGCAGGATGAAGGCGAAGGTGATGAACACGAACAGCTTCTCAATCTTGATGGCCTTGAGCAAACTCACGTGCTGCTCGTCGGAGTCGAGCACCGTGAAGCCCTGGCCGAGGCGCTTGCGCAATTCTTCCTTCACCTTATCGGCCTTGAAGCTAGCCCCCACGCGCACGTAGAGGGCCGTGCGACGGTTACCGTAGCCCAGCAGGCGCCGGGCAAAGGTGAGGGGCACAAACAGGTAGCTGTCGTCGAGGTGCTGCTCTATCTGGAAGACGCCGCCGGCCAGAATGGTTTCTTCGTTAAATGCCTTTTCGGGGTTGATGTTCAGGGTTTTACGTCCTGGCTCCTGGCGCGGATACAGCAGGCGCAGGGGAGCCAGCCGGTTGTCGAGCACCACGCCGAGCTCGCGCTGCACGCCCTCGCCCACCAGGGCATACTCGCGCTCGGCGCGGCGCAGGCGGTGGTCGCCGGCCAGCAGGTTGGAATCGATGGGAATCTGACCGAAGTAGTTTTCGGACAGGCCGCGCATTTTCACCACCATCTGGCGGTCGTGGTATTGCAGCAGCGCATTGTCTTCGATAACCTCCGTGAGCAGGGCCACGCCGGGCGTGGTTTGCACCTTGGTGAGCAGCAGCGTGTCGATGGGAAACGACTTGCCCTGGCGCGCGGCAATCACCAGGCTAGGGTCCGACTTGCCGTAGAGCGAGCGCACCAGGTCTTCCAGCCCATTGAATACCGAGAGCACAATAATGAGTGCCGCCGTGCCCACCGCCACGCCCACCATCGAAATGTTGGAGATGATGGTGATAATGTTGCGCTTCTTTTTAGACAAAAAATAGCGACGGGCAATCAGCAGAGGAACATTCACAGACCGCAGATTTAACGGATTTAACGGATTGCGCGGATACGCCTGCTGCGCAGGCTGACTGGGCGGGCGGGGCTGGCTTTGGCGTGGTACGTAGCAGAAAGCAGAACGCCTAACGACTGGTAAAAATAGCGGAGGCAAGTGGCCTGCGCGTAGCGCAGAATTAGGCTCTATGCGCTAGCCTAGCCTAGCCAGCCTGTGTTAGCAGGCGTATCTGCGCAATCCGTTAAATCCGTTAAATCTGCGGTCTGGGTTACTTCCAGGCTTTTACTATCAGGCCAGTGCCCGAGTCGTGGGTGCTGCGGGCGTCGAACCAGTTGAGCAGCAGGCAGAACGGAAACACAAGGGCGTAGTAGAAAGGCAGGAGCACGAAAAACCAGCGCGACTTGCCGAGCATCAGAATCGGGTACTTCATGCTGAGGCGCCACGACACCTGGCCGGGCTCGCCGTAGCTGTAGCGGGCCTCGATGCGTTCGAAGCCGGCGGTGCGCAGCTTCTGCTGAATCTCGTGAATATTGTAGCCATCGCGCACGTGCTCCTCAATAAAGCTCGTTTCCGAGTCGGCGTGCACATCGGAGCCGCCCTGGTCGCTAGGGGTCGAGATGAGCAGCATCCCGCCATCCTTGAGCGAGGCGTGCACATTGCGAAACACCTCCACATCTTCCAGAATGTGCTCCATCACGTCCACCGCAATGGCCAGGTCGAAGGAATTAGGCTCCTGATACAGCACGAGGTCCTGCACCGCAAACTGCACCTGCGGCCGGCCAATGGCCCGGAAAAAGTTGTTCGAGTCCAGCACCTGCTCGTCCTTCACATCCACGGCCAAAATGTGCCACTGGCGGCTGAGGCCGCTGAGCCAGTAGCTGTACTGGCCGTAGCCGGCGCCCGCGTCAAGGATATTGAGCGGCTCGCGGATGCGGCCCCTGGCCCACTGGCGCAGCTCGCGGTGCACGTGCCAGGTACGCAGCAGCAGCAAATCGAGCAGGTGGTAAAACAAGCGCCGCAGCCACGGCGAGCGGTTGAAGACGTTGCCCAGGCTGCGCTTAATCGGGTCGTAGTACAAGGGGAGGTAGGCGTTATGAGTTAGGAAGCAGAAGTTGCCCTATGGGCAAGCCTAGTCCTCGTTTTTAGGGTTGAACAGGCGTGGGCGCGGCGCTTCGTCATCCGCATCGTCCGCTTGCTCGGGCGGGGCCGGCGGAATGTGGAGCTGGCTGAGCACCGCGTCCATGTGGGCCGCGTAGGAGGCGCTGTCGTCGTGAAAAAACGTGAGCTCGGGCACCACGCGCACCTGGCTGCGAATGCGCTTGCCCAGCGCAAAGCGAATTTCCTTGGTGTGTTCCTTAATGGCGGCCAGGCGCTCGGGCGCGTCGCTGCCAATGAGCAGGCTCAGGTACACGCGGGCCACGGCCAGATCGGGCGTCACCTTCACGGTGCTGATGCTGGGCACCAGCCCGCCACCGAGCAGGTGCGGCAGGTCGCGCTGCATCACCTGGGCCAGCTCCTGCTGCAGCAGGCTAGCCATCTTTTGTTGTCGTTTGCTTTCCATAACTTCTTGCTAAACCACAAAGGTACACCGCCCGGCAACGCCCGCCGTGCGCGGCCTAGCAAGTAAGCTAAGTGGCTTGGCAGGCAGTAGCGCCGGCTTCCGGTCCGTGAGCGACCAGGTGCTACACGCTCGCGTATTCAAAGTTGGCGAATGACCATTGGCGGCTGGGTGCCGGTGGTTGCCACGGCCAGCGGCTTTTCGCCCGCACCTTTGCAGGGCAAAAACCATTTCTTACCGTGCTTCGCTTTTTCAAAAGCTCCCTTCCGGCCCAATTGGTACTGCTGCTTGTGCTGGTGCTGGCCCTGCGGCTGCCGCTACTGTGGCTAGGCCTGCCACTGTCGGCGGCCGAGCTGCGCCTGTTGCTGCTCGGCGAGGGCGTAGCCAGCGGTGCCTGGCCCTACCGCGACCTCTACGACGGCACTGCGCCGCTGGCCGCCACCGGCGCCGGGGTGCTGGAACTGGCCTGGGGCCGCCCGGTGCTACTATACCGGGCGGCCGCGCTAGGGCTGCTGCTGGTGCAGGCGCTGCGCTTCAACACGGTGCTCAACCGGGCCGATGTGCACCCCGAGCGCGGCTACCTGGCAGGCCTTACCTACCTGCTGGTGGCTAGCCTCACCACCGACCTCGATACACTGTCGCCGCTGCTGCTGGGGCACACGTTTATCATCTTCGCGCTCAGCGCCTTGCTGCCTACTTCGCGCGAGGGCTACGACAACCGGCGCCTATTTCGGGCCGGTTTTTTGGTGGGGCTGGCCGCGCTGTGCTACCTGCCGCTAGCCTTCTTCGTGGGGCTGGGGCTGTTTGCGGTGCTCATTTTCGCGGCCAATTCCTTTCGGAGCGCGCTGCTGCTGGTGTGCGGTTTTTTATCGCCTTATGCACTGGTAGCCACCGTCTTTCTCTACGTGGGCGCGCTGCCTAACTTTACCGATATGCACCTCGAGCGCGGCCTCAGCCTGCCCGTGGCCGCCGCCGATGGCCTGCCGCCCGCCGTGGCCTGGCCGCTGCTGGGCGGCGCCGCGGTGTTGCTGGCGCTGGGGCTGCTGCGCGCCGGCAGCACCGCGCTGGGCTTGGTCTTTCAGAGTAAATTCCGGCAGCTGATGCTGGTGTGGCTGCTGGTGGCGGCGGCAGTGCTGGCCACCGGGCGCGGGCTGGCGCCAGGCTCGCTGCTGCTGCTGCTGCCTCCGCTCTCGTACTTTGGCCTGTACTTGTGGCAGCAACTACCGGGGCGGGCGGGTTGGCTGCCCGAACTGCTGTTTGTGGCCGTGCTGGGCCTGGTGGTGCTGCTGCGCTACCGCGACCTGGTGCCGGGGCTCCCGCGCCTGCTGCACCTGGCACCCGAAAGCACCTTCGCCCCGCAGCCCAACCCTGCCTACCGCCGGCTAGCCGCCGGCCGGCCGCTGCTGGTGCTGGGTACCGACCGCCGCGCCTACCTGGCGCACCCCGCCGCTAAGCCTTATCTCGACTGGCCCCTGGCCGAAGCCGACTTTGGCCACCTCAATGAGTATGCGGCTGTGGTGCGCATCGGCCGCACGCTAGGGCCACAGCCGCCGGCCTACGTGCTCGACCAGAATAGCCTGCTGCCGCGTCTCAAGCACCTGCTGCCCCTGGTGTTTGGCCGCTACGAGCCAGTGCCGGGCGTGCCCGGCGTCTACGAGCTGCGCAAGTAAAGCGGATGAGACACAAAAGGTGCCCGCTTTCAAAAGAGGCAACACGCCAACGCGCCCCGCTCAGCAGCTGCTGAGCGGGGCGCGTTGGCAAAGAACAAGGGACTAGCCAGAACCGGCTAGCTCCCCATATTAGCGTTTTGCACGGCTAGTTCCTGGTTAAGCTTGGCGGTGCTGTTGCGGCGCACCACGCGGGCAATGTGGATGCTGAGCTCGTAGAGCAGCAAAATGGGGATGGTGACAATAATCTGGGCCGAAATATCGGGCGGCGTGATGATGGCTGCCACGATGAGGATGACCACAATGGCGTGCTTGCGGTAAAGCGTCATCAATTCGGGCGTTACCAGGCCGGCTTTAGCTAGGAAGAACACTATCATGGGCAGCTCAAACACAAAGGCGCAGGAGAGCGTCATGGTCGTGAGCGTGCTGAGGTAGCTCTGCAAGTCCATCTGGTTCTGGATGGTCGGGTCAACGTTGTAGTCGGCCAGAAACTGGATGCTGAGCGGCGCGGCAATGTAGTAGCCAAACAGCAGCCCTAGCAAGAACAGAATGGACACGAAGAACACGGCACCGCGCGAGTTGGCCCGCTCGTGCGGGTAAAGGCCAGGCTTGATAAAGCGCCACAGTTCCCAAAATAAGTACGGAAAGGTGAGGCAGATACCCGCAATGAACGACGTGCTGATGTGCATCGTCAGCTGGCCGCTCATCTCCCGGTTCTGGATGATGAAATGCACCTGGTCGTCGCACGCAGTGCCACCGCTGAAGAGTTGCCCCAGCTTGCAAAACATACGGTACGTCCAGAAGTCGGGGCGCGACGGCCCCAGAATCAAGTCGTGAAACAGGAACTGCTTGTTGAAAAACGCGACCAGCGAAAACACCACTACCGCGATGGCTGCCCGGATGATGTGCCAGCGCAGTGCCTCCAGGTGGTCGATAAAGGACATCTCCGCCTCGCCTTCGGCGGCGGCGCGGTTCTGTTGAAATTTTTGAGTGGGAGAGGCCAAGACCGCAGATTTAACGGATTAAACGGATTGCGCAGCTACGCTTGGCTGCGCCAAGCTGACTACGCCACTGGTACGGCCGCAGGAGGTCTGCGGTGCGCATTGTTGATTGATAAATTAACTAAAGCGCAGAATAGAGCGGGTAAAAAGGAAAAAGGACGCGCAGAGGTGCCAAGAACAAGCAAAGCCGGCGCAGCCGCTTCAATTGCGCCAACTGCCTAGCCAAGTCAGCCACCGCAGGTGGCGTATCCGCGCAATCCGTTAAATCCGCTTAATCTGCGGTCTGGAAGAGTGGGTAAGCGTGCAGCCACTCGTTTACCTGGTGGCGCACGCCGGTGAGGCGGCTAGGGTCGGCGTGGTGGGTGAGGGCCTCGTCGATAAGCTCCACGATGCGCGTCATGTCGGCTTCGACCAGGCCGCGGGTAGTTACGGCGGCCGAGCCGATGCGGATGCCGCTCGTCACAAAAGGCGACTTATCATCGAAGGGCACCATGTTCTTGTTGATGGTGATATCGGCCTGCACCAAAGTATTCTCGGCCAGCTTGCCGGTGAGGCCCTTCGAGCGCAGGTCAATGAGCATCAAATGGTTGTCGGTGCCACCGGAGATAATGTTGTAGCCGCGATTCAAAAATTCCTTGGCCAGCGCCTGCGCGTTTTTCTGCACTTGGTGCACGTAGCGGGTGTAGCCCTCGCCCAGCGCCTCGCCAAAGGCAATGGCCTTGGCAGCAATCACGTGCTCCAGCGGCCCGCCCTGCGTGCCGGGGAATACGCCCGAGTCGAGCAGCGCCGACATAGGGCGGATTTCACCCTTGGGCGTCTTCAGGCCGAACGGGTTGTCGAAATCCTGGCCCAGCATGATGAGGCCGCCGCGCGGGCCGCGCAACGTTTTGTGCGTGGTGGTGGTCACGATGTGGCAGTGCTCAAAGGGCGAGTTGAGCAAGCCCTTGGCGATGAGGCCACTAGGGTGCGAAATATCAGCCAGCAGCAGGGCGCCCACCTCGTCGGCGGCGCGGCGCAGGGCGGCGTAGTTCCAGTCGCGCGAGTAGGCCGAGGCGCCGCAGATAATCATTTTGGGGCGCTCGCGGCGGGCGGTTTCCACTACCTTATCCCAATCAATGAGGCCGGTTTCTTTCTCCACCCCATAAAAGCTGGGCTGGTACAGCTTGCCCGAAAAATTGACCGACGAACCGTGCGTGAGGTGACCGCCGTGGCTAAGGTCGAAGCCCAGAATTTTATCGCCAGGTTGCAGGCAGGCGAGCATCACGGCCGCGTTGGCCTGCGCGCCCGAGTGAGGCTGCACATTGGCCCACTGCACGCCGAAGAGCTCCTTTACCCGGTCGATGGCTAGCTGCTCTACCTGGTCAACTATCTCGCAGCCACCGTAATAGCGCTTGCCAGGCAGGCCCTCGGCATACTTGTTAGTGAGCACCGAGCCCTGCGCCTCCATTACTTGGTCGGAGACATAGTTTTCGGACGCAATCAGTTCCAGGCCGTGGGTTTGGCGCTGGCGCTCCTGCGCAATGAGGTCAAAAATGGCGGTGTCGCGCCCGGCGGCAGCGGTGGAGGTGGGGGCAGTGGCTTGCATAGACTCAAAAGTACGACGGAGTGCAGGGTAAGCTTTCCGCTGCCGCCACCCGGCCAGCTATTTTGCAAAAGCGGGCTGGTACAAGCGCTAGGCCGGCCGCCTCGCAATAGGGTAGGGAGCTTCGCAATTTTCGGCCAAGTGCAGCTGCCAGCTGTCGAGGTCGAGCGCAGCGAGGTGGCGTAGCTCGGGGTTGTGCCGAAAAGCGCCGCCCGTGTCGAGGCCAATGGCGCCAGCGCGGGCGGCTACCTTTTCCTGCACCTCGGCCACTGGTGTGGGCACGTGCCCGTGCAGCAGGCGCCGCCCGCCCAGCCGGCTAGGGTCGTACACGAAGCTTTTGGTATAGAGCATACTGTGCAAGTCGTGGCGCATAGCCGCGGGCGGCAGGGCAAAGTCGAAGCCCGCGTGCACGAGCACGAAGCCGGGCAGTTCCAGGGTCAGCGGCAGGGCGGCTAGCCACTGCACGTAGCGCGGGGCGATATCGGCGGCCCGCGCCACGCCAAAGCTGGCTAGGGTCATGGCCTGCTCGGCCTCGGTTTTCCACATGTGGTTGGCGTTGGGCGTGCCGTGGATGGTGGCCAGCAGCTCGTGCTCGTGGTTGCCGCGCAGGCAGTGCACTTGATAGCCAGCGTTTTGCAGCTGCATCAAATAGTCGAGCACGCCGGCACTGTCGGGCCCTTTGTTTACGTAGTCGCCCAGTAGGTACAGGTGGTCGGTAGGGTGCAGGCACAGCTCTTGCTCCACGAGGTAGCGAAAGGTGCGCAGGCAGCCGTGCAGGTCGGTGGCAGCAAAGCGGCGGGCCATCTTACTAAAGGATAGAATTGAGAAGTACAAAGCTGGCGGGTGCTGGTTAGCCTCATGCTGGCTAGGGGTGAGTGTGACCTCATTGCCAGCATAAGGCCGAACGGCACAAAAAAAGCCCCGGCCGGGAAGGGCGCGGGGCTTTTTACGCTTAGCGTTAGCGAAAGCTAGGCGTAGCTGCCTTTGCCGTTGTCGGGCTTGTTGTGGCCGCGGTTGGGGTGCATGATGCCTGCATCATCGGCTTCGTTTTGCAGACGTTCTTCGGTGGCCTCGTCGAGGTCGCCAGCGGGCAGCGCGTCGGCTTTGGTCTGCTCGGGTAGGCCAGCCTCGTTTTTATTGGTTTGCGACTCTTTATTCTGCTCAGTGTGGTGGGTAGCCATGGGAAAAGGAATTAGTGCGCGTATAAAAAGGAGAGGAGCCGAAAGCTACTAGCGGTTGGGGTGCGTTACGGGAGCATCCTGTGCGTCTTCTTTCAGACGCTTCTCGGTTTTTTCGTCGCGCTGAGTGTCGTTGCTTTCGCCGGTGCCGGCGCCTTGCTGAGCTACGCTAGGGCCGCCCTGGTGCGATTCGCCCTGCTTGCCTGATTTGTGGTCTGCCATGATGTTGAAAAAGTAAGGTTGATTTAAGTATAATTTGTGAATTTTGAATTGAAAACCAGTAGCCATAAGCGAACTAGCAACTACTGATTTCCAACGCACAACTCGCTTAAAAGCCGAGGTCGAGGCCGGAATCTTTAGCACCGGGGTCATTTTGCTCGGCGTTGGTGTCGGTGCCCGTAATGGGCTTAAGGTCTTTGGGAGCCATCTGGCCCATGCCCACATGCGAGTCGGCGTCTTTCATCTCGTCGGGGCCTTTGCGCAGGTCATCGGCTTCGAGCTCATTCACGGGGCCGCGGTGGGGGCGGCTACCGTCTTCCTCCCGCTCGTCGTCGGGGCTGGGCAGGTCCTGGTTGCGGCGCTGGTCGGCGCCTTCATCGGCGGTGCGCATGTTGTCGCCGGGCTGCTCACTGTCGGGGGCGTCGGTACGGGCGTTCATGGCCACGGCCGTAATTCCCTCGCTGCTGTCGGTGCCGAAGCCCTCTTTGCCATCGCGGTTGCCGAAGCCGCCGCGGGCCTTCTCATTCTTGGGCGGGTCGGCATTGGGAATGCGCAAGCCGGCGGCAAATTCTGCTTCGGTTGTATCGTCGTTGATGACGCGGATGGGGCGGTTGTTAGGGTCGACTGACATGGGGAAGGAAAGCTAAGCAATTGGGTAAAGGGGTTTACTTAGGTTTGAGCATTTGGGTTGTTTCCAGTGCCGCCGACCCACAGGGCCCACGGTACCGCAGCCCTACCTTTGCCCCCATGCCCGAAGCCGCTGCCCTGACCCTTGTGCCCACGCCCATCGGCAACCTCGAAGACATTACCCTGCGCGCCATTCGCACGCTGCGCGAAGTAGACCTGGTACTGTGCGAAGACACCCGCACCAGCGGGCGCCTCATGCAACACCTGGAGCTTAAAAAGCCCCTGCTGGCCTACCATCTGCACAACGAGCACAAGCAGGTGCCGCACCTGCTCGAGCGCCTGGCTAAAGGCGAGCGCATGGCCCTCGTCAGCGACGCTGGCACGCCGGGCATCTCCGACCCCGGCTTCTTGCTGGTGCGCGAGTGCCTGGCCAACGGCTTGCTGGTAGAGTGCCTGCCCGGCCCCACGGCCCTGGTGCCGGCCCTGCTCAAGTCGGGTTTCGGGGCCGAGCGGTTTGCCTTCGAAGGCTTTTTGCCGGTGAAGAAAGGCCGCCAGACCCGCTTGCAGGAACTGGCCCGCGAAACGCGCACGCTCATCTTTTACGAGTCGCCGCACCGCATTGTAAAAACGCTCACGCAGCTAGCCGAGGTTTTTGGCCCCGAGCGCATGGGCAGCGTCAGCCGCGAGCTGACTAAGCTGTTTGAAGAAACCCTCACCGCCCCGCTCGGCGAGCTGGCGGCCACGCTAGCCGCTCGCCCGGCCATCAAAGGCGAAATTGTATTGGTAGTAGAAGGTGCTAAACAAGAACGAAGTGAGCGCAGCAAATACAACTCCCGCGAAGAACGCGAAGGCGACGACGACGAGGCCACTGCCGACGACGGCGATGCCGACGATGACCCCGCCGCCTAGCTGGTACCAGCGCCCGCTGGTGCTAGCCACCCTCAGCGCGCTGCTGCTGTGTGGCGGCTGGCCCCCGCACCCGGTGGGCCCGCTAGCCCTGCTGCTGCTGGTGGGCTGGGTGCCCTACCTACTGCTTGAGCGCCGCCTCACCCTCGAAAACGCGTCCCGGCGGCGCGTGTTTGCCAGCACCTACTGGTTGCTGCTGCTCTGGAACGCCCTCACTACCTGGTGGGTAAGCTACAGCACCCTAGGCGGTGGCATTGCCGCCGTGGTGCTCAATGCGCTGCTCATGTGCCTGCCACTTATGGCGTTTCGGCGTACTAAGGAGCGCTTTGGCAACCGGCTAGGGTACCTCTCGCTGCCTATTTACTGGATAGCCTTCGAGCAGCTGCATCTGCACTGGGACCTCACCTGGCCCTGGCTCACGCTGGGCAATGGCTTTGCCGCCGCCCCGCAGTGGGTGCAGTGGTATGAGTACACCGGCTTTTTGGGCGGCTCGCTGTGGGTGTGGGTGGCTAATATATGGATATTTCACGAATTGGCAAAGCGTGAGGCTAGCGTAAAGCTTTATGCATCAGTGCCTGGCGGCTTAGACGAAACTCCCTCCCCAAGCACAGCTAGCAGCCTGGCAAAATCTTCGGTGCAGCTGCGTGCGTCCTGGCTAGGGCCGGTGCTGGCCGTGGTGCTGCCCATCGGGGTTTCATACCTTATTGGGGCCACTTACCAGGAAAAAGGCCCCACTGCCGAAGTAGTGGTGGTGCAGCCCAACTTCGACCCCTACGTGGAGAAGTTCGAGGGCAGCGCCAACTTTGTGCCTCCTAACCAGCAGCTCACCCGCTTTCTCACCCTTTCGGAGCAGCAGCTTACGCCCGCCACGCGCCTGATTGTCTGGCCCGAAACGGCGCTGGAAGAGGCCGTGTTTGAGCACACGATAGAGCAGGACCCCAGAATCCAGCGGATTCGGGCGTGGCTGGGGCAGCACCCGGGCGTGGCGCTGCTCACGGGCGTCACGACTATCGGCCTCTACCCAAACAAAGAGGCGGCTAGCGAAACGGCCCGCCACCGCGACGACCTGGGCTACTACGATACCTTCAACGCGGGGGCGTATTTTGCCTCGGCTTCGGCGCCCATTGCCTTCTACCACAAGTCGCGCTTAGTGCCTGGCGTCGAAAAAGTGACGCCGCTGCTCACGGCCTTTGTGTCGAGTATCAACCTGGGTGGCTACGTGGGCTCCTACGGTAGCCAGGCCGAGCGCACGGTATACCCCGCACCGGCCAATGCGCCGGCTTTGCGCCCGGCCCCCATTATCTGCTACGAGGCCATCTACGGCGATTTTGTGGCCGAGTATGCTCATAACGGCGCCACCCTGCTCACCGTCTTTACCAACGATGCGTGGTGGCTCGACTCGCCCGGCTACCGCCAGCTGCTGCGCTACGGCGGCCTGCGCTGCATCGAAACTCGCCGCGACCTCGCCCGCTCGGCCAATACCGGCTTCACCGGCTTCATCAACCAAAAAGGTGAAATCGTGCAGCAATTGCCCGCCTGGGTGCCCACTGCTACGCACGGCACCGTGCATCTTAATGACGAGGTGACGTTCTACGCCCGCTTCGGCGAGCTCATCGGGCGCGGCGCGCAGCTGCTGGCCGTGCTAGGGCTGCTGGCGTTGGTCGCGTGGACGCTGCGCGCCCGCGTGCTAAGCAGCACTGCCAACTAGACTTTCACAAAAAACGCACTTGCGGCCTCGCAGAGTCCGCGCTACTCTCTTCATGACTCCCGACCTCCTTCCGCTCTCGCACGCCGTGGCTAGCCTCTGCCGCCAGGCCGGTGCCTTTATTCGCCAGCAAGTCAGCAGCTTCGACCAGTCGAAAATCGTGACCAAAGGCCTGCACGACCTCGTTTCCTACGTCGATAAAGAATCGGAAAAAATGCTGGTTGAAGGCCTGCAAAAGCTTTTTCCTGAGGCCGGGTTCGTAACGGAAGAAGGTACCGTAGCTAACTCCGACGAGAGCACTCCTTACCGCTGGATAATCGACCCCCTCGACGGCACCACCAACTTTATCCACGGCTTGCCGTGCTTTGCAGTAAGCGTGGCCCTAGCCAAGGGCAACGAGCCGGTGCTGGGGGTGGTGTACGAGGTGAGCCGCGACGAGTGCTTCCGTGGGGCCGAGGGCCACGGCGCGTTTCTCAACGAGCAGCCCATCCGCGTGAGCGCCGCCACTAGCACCGAGGATACGCTGATTGCCACCGGCTTACCGTTTTACAAGTTCGACCACATGGACGCCTACATGGCCATCCTTACCGAGTTTGCGCAGCACTCGCGCGGCATCCGGCGCTGGGGCTCGGCGGCCACCGACCTGGCTTACGTGGCCTGCGGGCGCTTCGACAGCTACTTCGAGTTCAATATCAACGCCTACGACGTGGCCGCCGGCATTCTGCTGGTGCGCGAGGCTGGCGGCCGCGTCACGCAGTGGCTGGCCGATGGCGACCCGGTTTTCAACCGCGAAACCCTGGCCACCAACGGCCACGTGCACGACCAGATGCAGGCTGTGCTGAAGCGGCATTGGAAGGAGGGCTATAAGTCGTAGCTTAGGGCGCTCTTACTCCGCGCCTTATGAAACTACTGTCGCTGGGGCTGGCCACGCTGCTGGCTAGCCCCGCCCTCGCCCAAACCTGCCAACTCACGGGCACTATCACCGGGTTGGGCAGCAAGCCCCTGTTGTACTACTATGAGCGCCAGGGCAAGCGCCTGACCGATACCGTGCGCGTAGCGGCTAACGGAAAATTTACGCACCCCGCCACCGCCGGCGACAATGGCATGGGCGCGCTCTACGTGGTGGGGGCTTCGCGCTACGACATGTTTTGGGTTGAGCCGGGTACGCTGCGGGTGCAGGGCGACGCCGCACAGCCCGGGAAAATCCGGGTGGTGGGCACGCCCGAAAACGACGTGCTCGACGCGTATAACCGCGCGGTGGAGTGGAAGTATGATGTCACGACCGCCAAAACCAGCGCGGGTGCCGATTCATTGCGCCAGCTGAATAGCCAGGCTGCCCGGCAGTTTATCAAGGCTCACCCGGCGGCCCGCACCAGCGCCTACGAGCTGTATTGGCAAACGATGATGCAGCCTAAGTATTCGGTGGCGCAGTACACAGCACTGGCCCAGCAGCTTACGCCCGCGGTGCGCCAAAGCCCGCAGGGGCAGCAGGTGGCCAAGCGGCTGCGCATTCTGCAAAGCCAGCCTACCGTGGGCCGCCCGGTGGCCGACTTTACCATTGCTGATACGGCGGGCATCAAGCACTCGCTAGCCACCTACCGGGGCCGGTACGTGCTGCTCGATTTCTGGGGGCACTGGTGCAGTCCCTGCATCAAGGCTATGCCCAAGGTAAACGCGCTGCATCAACAATACGCCAGCAAGCTGGCCATCATCGGCATCGCGATGGAAGGCGCCACGTCTGCTCCGCAATGGAAAAAGGCCATCCGCCAGCATAACGTGCCGGGTTTGCAATTGTCTGAGCTACAAACCGCTGAAGGGCCGGTTATCTCGGGCTACAACGTCACCGCTTTCCCCACTTATATGCTGCTTGACCCCAAGGGCGTGTTGGTGATGAGCACCAACGACGTAGACGACATTGCGAAGAAGCTGACCGCGCTCGGGAGCTTTTAGGTAGTGACTTCTTAATTATAAACCTTCTTTTCTCACTAGCGGTTTTAGCCCTGTTATGGACATTCAACTGCTCATTATCATTGCCCTGTTTGCGGCGGCGCTCTTTTACCTGGGGCGGCGCCTATGGCTGGCCTTCGCGGCCAAAGGGCAGGCCGGCTGTGCCAAAGGCTGCGGCGGCGCCTGCGGGGCGGCCCTCGATGTGGACGCCTTGCAGCGCACCATTGAGGCGCGCAGTGCCGGCGCCCGGCCCTAGCCACAAAAACTCTTGCCCGCGACTAACCCCCAACCGCCCCGGCTCCGTATAGCTGGGGCGGCCTGTTTCAGGCCCTCATCTTTCGCCATCTGAAAACACCCAGTGCCATGCAGGACAAAGAAGAAATGACGTCGATGACGACCGTCGAGAAGAAGCTGAAAAGCCAGGGCTACACCCACGATTTTACTGTGCAGGATGGCCGCCTCACCACCATGGACGACCAGAGCCCGCTCACCTTCAGCCCCGAAGAAACGACTATTGTCGACTACTTCCGCTTCGAAGGCGAAAGCGACCCCGACGATATGGCTATTCTCTATGTCCTGGAAACGGCCGACGGTGCCAAAGGCACTATCTCCTCCGCCTACGGCGTGTATGCTAACGAAGACGTAGACCAGTTCATCCTCAAAGTAGAATCGCTGGGCAAGAACCTGATGAAAGGCAAAAAGTAGACCGCAGATTTAACGGATTAAACTGAATTAGGCAGATACACCCGCTGCTGCGGGCTGGCTAAGCAGAAACGCCGTTTTACTGACTAGTATAGACAAAAAAGCCGCCTGAAAAGGCGGCTTTTTTGTTGAGCAGCTTTCCCAGAGGTGCCCTAGCCAGCCTGCCGCAGGCAGGCGTATCTGCGCAATCTGTTTAATCCGTTAAATCTGCGGTCAGCCCCACACTTTGGTACCTTCGGTGCAGTTGCGGCACATTTCTATTTGGTCGCGGCCTTTTAGCAATGCCTGGCGGAAGCCCTGGTATTTCGAACCATGCCAGAGGGCGCCGAAGTTCTCGTGCTGGCTGTCGCCGAGGCGGTACTCGGCGTCTTTGTCGAAGCAGCAGGGCACTACCTTGCCGTCCCAGGTTACCACGCACGAGTGCCACATTTTCCAGCAGCCGTTCACGAGCTTGTTTTTGAGGCGAAATGTGCCGTTGCCATTATTGGCGTAACGCGAGTAATAGTCAATAGTGGGGATGAGCGGTGAGCCTTGCTGGTAATCGTAAATCTGAGCGGTTTTAAACCACACATCGTCCACGCCCATGGCCTGGGCTAACGCCTTGGCATCTTCAATCTGATGCTCGTTGGGCCGCACCACCAGAAATTGAAAGATGATGCGCGGCGTGTGGCTCTTTAGCTGCTTGCGCCATTTCACCACGTTGCGGGTGCCAGCCAGCACTTTTTCGAGCTTGCCGCCCACGCGGTACTGCTGGTACACTTCCTGGGTAGTACCGTCGAGCGAGATGATGAGGCGGTCCAAGCCACTCTCCACCGTGCGGCGGGCGTTGTCGTCGGTCAGGAAATGCGCGTTGGTACTGGTGGCCGTGTAAATGCCTTTCTGGCTGGCATACTGCACCAAATCCAGAAACTGCGGGTGCAGGTAGGGCTCGCCCTGAAAGTAAAAAATAAGGTACCACAGCCGGCTGCCCACCTCATCCATCGTTTTCTTGAAGAGTTCGGCCGGCAGCATCCCCGTGGGCCGCGTGAACGAGCGCAGCCCGCTAGGGCACTCGGGGCAGCGCAGGTTGCAGCTGGTGGTGGGCTCGAAGGACAGCGCCACCGGCAGGCCCCAGGCGCGGGCGCGGCCCGTCAGCCGGCTCAGCACGTAGGAGGTCACCACCTGCCCGGCGTTGAGCACACGGCCGGGCGTGGCCTTGCGCAAAAAAGAAACGGCGTCGCGAAGAGTTGAGCGCATAAGGCAAAGGTCGGCAGTAGCCGGCTAGCCCATGAGACACCCGAGCCGGGCCAGAAGTTTTCGGCTGGTCGCCAGCGGCCTTATTTAGCTGAGCTGGTCGCGGTGGGCAGCTGCGCCACGGCAGCGCTGTACACCCCGGCCCGGCCAAACGACTGGTTTATCTCGTCCACGGCCGCACGGCTGCTCAGGCGCTTAGGCTTAGGGTTGAGGATGGTGCCATCCTCGCCCAGCAGCAGGTAGGTAGGTACTTCCTGTAAATTATACGCCCTTGCCACCTCCGAGCGCAAGCCGCCGAGCGCCCGCACATGCACGCCAGGCAGCTTTTTTATCGTAACAAGCTGGCGCCAGGGCAATTCCATCTCGTCCAGCGCCACGTTGACAAAAACGATATTTTTGCCTTCGAAGCGCTTGGCCAGGTCCTGGGCGTAAGCCAGGTCGCGCAAACATAGGCCGTTGGTGGTTTTCCAGAAGTTGAGGTACACCAGCTTACCCTGAAAGCTACTCAGCCGCACCGAGTCGCCGGTTGCCGACAGCAGCCGGAAATCAGGCGCCGGTGCGCCAATGGCTAGGGTCTTGTGCTTGCCAAAGTCGTTGTCGAGCGCCGCTACGTAGCGCTTTTTGGTGTCCAGGGCGCGGAAATCGGCGAGCATGGCGGCCGACTGCCGCACGTGCCCGAAGCGAAACGACTCTTGCAGGATGCGGCCCAGCGTGAGCAGCTTCATCTGGCCGTTGAGGCGCTTGCTGGCCATGGCGTAGCAAAAAGGATAGAAGTCGGGGTCGGTGCGCAGGTGCTTCTGCTGCGCAGCCATATAGTGCACGTAGTTGAGCAAAAACTCCTGAAACTGCTCGTTGCCAATGGCCGTCTGGTCGTTCAGCAGGTTAGGGTCGCGCAGGTAGTCGTAGTAGCCCGGCGTCATGGTCAGGCGGCTCTCCGTGTTCACTACCTGCTCGCGCAGGTCCACAAACGTGAGGCGGTCGTTGGCGTTGGAATAAGTAATCTCTGCCTTGGCATAATTATAAAAATCGATGGTAAAAGACTGCCGGGCTGCTCGGTCTTCAAGGAAGTTGCGCTCGTGCTTAATGCGGTATTCGAGAAACGACACGAATGGCACTTCGTAAAGCTGAATGTTATCAGGCAGCACCTGAAAACCATCGTTTGACACGAACTGCTCGTCAAATTCGGCGAGGTACGAGTTGGCGTTGGCCATCTGCTGGCGGTGGCGCTGCGCGTCGGTCAGGTTGCCGCTATTGCGCAGCTTGGTGGCGAAGCCCGTGGGTACATCATTGGCCTTGAACTTTACTGTGCCGGGCAAATCCTCGGCTTTGAAGCGCACGTCGAGGTCAGTGCCCGGGTCCAGATAGAGGTCCGCAACAGCGTCGCCGTACACCAAATCGGCCTTCGTGGAGCCGGCTAGGTTAATGCTGAGCCGAAACTCACCCTTCTCATTCAGCCGCGCGTAGCTGATGCGCTCCTTGGTATCGAAGGGACTATCGTGGATGGAAACGGCCACGGTGTCGGTGGTGGGGTTCGCAACGCGGCCGGTCAGGATAGCCATGCCGGGTGCTTCGGCGGGCTTGCCAGCGGGTACCTGCGCCTGCGCACCCACCGCACAGGCCAAACTTACTACCCAGGTTAAAAGACACGTAAATGGTAGTTTCATAGTAATGATAGGACAGAAGCCAAGCGGCCCCAATAAGCTAGCAAAGCAAAAAGACCTAACGTGTGCGCCTGGTTGCTTTATCGGTAAAAGTCAATTCTGACACCGAAGATAAGGGACGCCAAGCACTCGAATAGCACAACTCCAGCGCAAAAATAAAATGCCCTGAAATTGTGCTATTAGCTATTTGATTCAGCCTAAAGTGCTGGTCTGAGCACCGCTGGTGCCCTAGCCACTACCTACCCAATTGTCTTATCCAAATAAGGCCTGCAATACCTCGTCGAGCCGGCTCACGGGTTGCACCCGCAAGTTGGCGCGGTCTTGGTCAGCTAGGTTTTTGCCGTTGAATTGCGACACGTACATTTCGCGGAAACCGAGCTTCTCGGCCTCCGCCAGGCGCTGGTCGAGGCGGGGCACGGCGCGCATCTCGCCGCTCAGGCCCACCTCGGCGGCCAGGCACACGTCGCCGGCAATGGGCAGGTCGTTGAGGCTGCTCACCACGGCGGCGCACACAGCCGCATCCAGCGCCGGGTCGTCGAGGCGCAGGCCACCCGCGATGTTCAGAAACACGTCGTGCTGGCCCAGGCGCAGGCCGGCGCGCTTCTCCAGCACGGCCAGCAGCATTTGCAGGCGCTTGGCATCGAAGCCCGTGGCCGAGCGCTGCGGCGTGCCGTAGGTGGCGGGCGTCACGAGGGCCTGCACCTCCACCAGCAGCGGGCGGTTGCCCTCCAGCGTAGCCCCGATGGCCATGCCGCTCAGGCTCTCGGCGCGCTGCGAGAGCAGGATTTCGCTAGGGTTGCTCACCTGCCGCAGGCCCGAGCCCTGCATCTCGTAAATGCCTAGCTCAGAAGTGCTACCAAAGCGGTTTTTGGTGGTGCGCAGAATGCGGTAGCTCAAGTGGCGGTCGCCTTCAAATTGCAGCACCGTATCGACCATGTGCTCCAGGATTTTGGGGCCGGCAATGCTGCCATCTTTGGTAATGTGGCCGATGAGCAGCACCGGCGTGCCGGTTTCCTTGGCAAATTTCAGGAACTCGGCCGTGCACTCGCGCACCTGGCTCACCGAGCCGGCGCCGCTCTCCACGAGCGTCGAGTGCATGGTCTGGATGGAGTCGATAACCAGCAGGTTGGGCTCGACTTGGTCAATCTGCCGGAAGATGTTCTGCGTGTTCGTCTCCGTCAGGATATAGCAATTCTGGTGCTGGCCGTCGGCCAGGCGCTCGGCGCGCATCTTTATCTGGGCCTCGCTTTCCTCGCCGCTCACGTACAGGATGCGTAGCTTCTTCATCATCAAGGCAATCTGGAGCATGAGCGTGCTCTTGCCAATGCCCGGCTCGCCGCCGATAAGCACAATAGAGCCCGGTACCAGGCCGCCACCCAGCACGCGGTTCAGCTCGCCGTCGGGGGTGATGATGCGCGGCTCTTCTTCGTGGCGGATGTCGGCCAACGGGCGCGACTTGGCGGCTTTTTGCAGGTTGCCGCCGGGCACGGTGCTAGCGGGCTTCCACTGGCCGGTGGTGGTGGCGGCCGTTTCCTTCTGCACCACTTCCTCCACGTAGGTATTCCACTCGCCGCACGAGGGGCAGCGCCCTATCCATTTTGCCGACTGCGCCCCGCAGTTCTGACAGAAAAAAACCGTTCTTGCCTTGGCCATTCTTGCTAAAATTATTCGCAAGAATAAGGCTTGGCAAGGAGAAAAAGTTGCGCAGCGCAATAGCGCGAACCTTCCGCTTCGTGCGCGAGCGCAGCGAGCATCTCGCCCTAGAGCCGCCCGGCTCCGTCTGCTCGCTATGCTCGCGCACGAAGCGGAAGCTTCGCGTTACTGCGCTGGCTAGCCCTTCTTTTTGCCCGTGTAGGCCACGCGGTAAATCACGCCGTTGTCATCGTCGCCCATTAGCAGCGAGCCGTCGGGGGCCTGCACCAGGCCGCAGGGGCGGCCAAATTCCGACTTGTCATTATCTACCAAGAAGCCGGTGATGAAATCCTCGAACTTCTCGGGCTGGCCTTGGGCGTTAAAGTGCACCCGCACCAGCTTGTAGCCGCTGGGCTGCGCCCGGTTCCAGGAGCCGTGCATGGTCACGAAGGCGTCGTTTTGGTACTCTTTCGGAAACTGCTGGCCTTTGTTGAAAACCAGGCCTAGCGGGGCCGAATGGGCCTTGTAAAGCAGCAGCGGACGCTCGTTCTGCTTATCGAAAACCTCGTAGCTTTCGCCACTCTTGGGCTTGTTGGCGGGGTAGTGCTGGCCATCGGCGATGATGGACGGCCAGCCGTAGCCGGCGCCCGGCTTTATCTTATTGAACTCCTCCATCTGGCTTTCGTCGCCGAGCCAGTCGATGCCGTGGTCCATACCAAACAGCTCCTTGGTGAGCGGGTGCCAATCGAAGCCGATGGTGTTGCGCAGGCCATGGGCCACCACTTGGCGGCCCGAGCCGTCGGTGTTGATTTTGAGGATGGTAGCATTCTCAGGGTTGTCCTCGTCGCAGGCGTTGCAGGTGCTGCCTACCGAAAGGTAGAGGCTGCCATCGGGGCCGAAGTGCAGCACGCGGTTGGCGTGCTGGCCGGCGTCGGGCAGGTCGTGGTATAGCTCCTTCAACTCCGAAAGGCTGCCGTCGGGCAGCACATCGGCCACGTATATTTCGCGGATGGCCGTGAAGTACAGCTTGTTGCCTTGCAAAGCCAGCCCGTGCAAATGCGGCTTTTGGGCCACCTGGCGCATCACCTCGGCTTTGCCATCGCGGTTGGCATCGCGCACCAGCGTCACGGTGCCTTTCACGCGGTTGGTCACGTACACGTCGCCGTTGGGGGCCACGGCCAGCATGCGCGGCATGTCGAGGCCCTCGGCAAACTTGCTGATGGTGAAGCCGGTCGGTACTTTCAGGGCCGCCACGCGGGCATCGGTGGCGGGCAGCTTGTTGGGCAGGTAGATGTTGCCCTGCATGTGGAAGGGCGTGGCGGGCGGCGGCACGTTTTGGGCCAGGGCGGGGCTAGCCGCGCAGAGGGTAGCCAGCGGCATCCAACGGAAGAGGGAAGTCATAGGATAAGCTATTGAATAACTGTCCGATTCAACTGCCATTTCGCGGTTGGGGTTACACCGCACTAGTTAGTCTTCTTAGCCCCAAGCTGCTAGCCCAGCGCAAAGTTGACTTAATCCGAGGCCACTTACTCAGCCACCACCGTGCGCCGGATGCCCAGCTTTTTCATGCGGGCTTCCAGCGTTTTAGGGTTGATATCCAGCATAGTAGCCGCGCCTTGGGCGCCGCTCACGCGCCCGCCCGTGCGGCGCAGGGCTAGCAGAATATGGTCGCGTTCCTGCTCGCGCAGCGTTTTAAGCGGTGCGTGGTCATCGTCGGCCATAACGGCGGCGACGGGGCTAGCCAGCAACTCCGTTCCGGCCGGGCTAGGGGGCAGCGCCCGCAGCGTGGGCCCGGCTGCGAAGCCGCCAAATTCCAGCCACGCGCCCTGGCTCACGATAATGGCCTGCTCCAGCACGTGCTCCAGCTCCCGAATGTTGCCCGGCCAGGGGTAGGCCAGCAGCGCGGCCATATCAACGGTTCGGATGGGCCGCGGGGGCCTAGCAAAGCGCTTGCTGAGGCTGATTAAGTAGTGCTGCACCAGCGGCTCGATATCCTGCGGGCGCTCGCGCAAGGGGGCTAGCTGAATGGGAAACACGTTGAGCCGGTAGTAGAGGTCGGCCCGGAAGCGGCCGGCGCGGACCTCGTCTTCGAGCACGCGGTTGGTAGCGGCTAGCACGCGGGCATCGGTGCGCAGCACGCGGTTGCCGCCCAGGCGCTCAAACTCTTTTTCTTGCAGCACGCGCAGCAGCTTGGCTTGCAGGTCGAGGGGCAGCTCGCCCACTTCATCCAGAAAAATGGTGCCGCCGTCGGCCAGCTCAAACTTGCCGATGCGGCGCTCCACGGCACCCGTAAATGCGCCTTTTTCGTGGCCAAACAACTCGCTCTCAATGAGCTGGGCCGGCAGGGCGGCGCAGTTTATTTTGACCAGAGCCCGGCCCTGGCGGGGCGAGGCCTGGTGCAAGGCTCTGGCCACCACCTCCTTGCCCGTGCCGGTTTCGCCAGTGATGAGCACCGTGGCATCGGTGCCGGCCACCTGGGCAATGCGCTGGCGCACCTGCTGCAAGGCCGGGCTCACGCCGATAAGGCCATCGGCGGGCCGGTCGGTGTTGATTTCGTCAATCAGATACGTGCGCTCCTGCTCGACCTGGGCCTTCAACTCTTCGATTTGCTCGAAGGCGAAGAGGTTTTCGAGGGCTAGAGCAATCTGCGGCACTAAGGCCTGCACGGTGGCTAGGCTCTCGGGCGTGAAGCCCGCGGAGTTGGGCGAGGCCAGCAGCAGCACGGCCGCGCCGTCGGCCCGCTGCCAGATGGGCACGATGAGCATGGCCCGCACCTGGTGCTCGTCGTAGGCCGCGCGCATGGCCGGGTAGCGGATGGCCAGCTGCCGAAAATTGTCGCCGGTGTAGAGGCCTGCCGCTTGCAGCAGGCCGCCCACCTGCTGGTACATGGCGTTGATTTCGCCCTGGCGGCTGCCCTGGTGGCGGTCGGGGTCGAGGGCTAGTAGCCCGGCGCTGGGGTCGCTGTTGAGCCGGGCAAACTCGGCGAAGCCTTCGAACGACTCGCGTTGCCCTGCCCGCTGCACCCGAATGCCGAAGTAGTCGAACGGTACGGCCTGCGCCAGCTCCTCGGCAATGGCCCGAAACAGTGGCTCGCGTTGCTTGATGCTGAGCAAGGCATTGGTGACGTTGAGCTGCAGCGTGCGCTGTTGCTCGCGGCGGGCAACTTCTTCAAAATCAAGTGAGTTGCGCACCGCTACGGCTACCAATGACGTTATTTTTTCGAGCAGTTGCTCATCTTTCGGCGAGTAGGCAGGGGGGCGAATAGTGGAGAGGATGAGGAAGCCCGTGAGCTGGCCGTTGAGCCACATGGGTACCATTGTCATGTAGCGGATGCCCTGGCGCATAAGCCGCTGAAAGGGCTCAAAGTCAGCGTACTGGCGCACGTAGCTGGCTAGCTCTATGTGCTGCACGCGCGGGTCGGCCACTAGCAGCTCGACCGGCGAGCCCGCAATGGGCGTGAAGACGCTCAGGCTGCTGGGTGCCGGCTCAGGCGGGCTGATGTTAGAGTAGTCCTTGAAAAATAGGCGCTTATTGAGCAATTCCTGGTCGAAGATGCTGATGCCCATCATCTCGAACGGAAATATCAGCCGCAGCTTGCGGGCGATAATCTGAAAAAGCTGGTCTTTGTCGCGAATGGTGGCAATGGCTTCATTGAGATGAAGCAGCAGCGACTCGTCTTGGCTGTTCTGCACTGGCATACAATTCGGAGTAATTCCTGATATGTTAGGAAACCCTAAAATAGGAATGATGTTTTGGTTGTTAAAAATAACCCTAGTTTTTTGTCAACTAGCAATGGATAAGGATTTTAGGAGAATTATCTCCCCTAATAACCACTTGGCACGGCATTCGGTAAGCAGTTGACACACTACTACGCCACCTGGCTTATGTTTTCTAGATATCAACTTGCCGGCTTTGCGGGGCTGACGCTGGCCGGCGCACTGCTGACCCAGCCGGCGCTGGCCCAAAATCAGCCCAGTGTTCCGGCCGCCAACCAGGCCATTGGCTTGGTAAGCGACTCGCTGACCCTCGGCAGCACCGTGCAGGCCGTGCTCGATGCCAACCCCGGCATCACCAACCTGACCGAGCTCGCCAACGCGGCCACCAGCCGCCTCTCGCAAACCCAGGCGGGGTTTCTGCCCCAGATAACGGGCTCGGCCACTTACACGCGCATCGACCCGGTTTCGCAGTTTCAGATAGCACCGGGCAGCGAGTCGCTGGCTTTTGCGCCCAACAACAACTTCGACGCCCACCTGACGGCGCAGTACGAGCTCTACGACTTTGGCAAGCGCGCCGCCTCAACCAGCTTGTCGCGCTCGCAGGTGCAAACTGCCCAGGACAACGTGGTGGTGGCGCGCCGCGACTTGGCGTACAATGCGGCACAGGCGTACTATAACATCTTGTTTGCCCGCGAAAGCATTCGGGTGCAAGACCAGCAGATTGCCTCGCTGGTGGCGCACCGCAATGAGATGCAGAAGCGCGTGGACGCCGGCGTGAGCACCAAGTTTGACGTGACGACCACCGATGTGCGCATTACGCAAGCCCAAAATCAGAAGCTGGATTTGCAGAACCAGTTGCAAAACCAGCAGGTGCAGCTAGCCCGCCTGCTACACAAGCCCCAGCAGGCCGACATTCCGGTGCGCGGCCGCCTCAGCTACGAGCCGCAAGCGGTGAACCTGGAGGCCGAGCTGACCAAAGCTGCCACCAATCGGCCCGAAGCCAAGCTGGCTAAGGATGCCGAAATTAGCGCTGACCTGCAAAGCAAGCTCACCGCCAAGAGCAACCTGCCGGTGCTAGGGGTGGGCGTGCAGGCCGGCGGTAAAAACGGCTACCTCATCCCGGGCGTGCCGCCTGGCGAGGCGTTGCAGCGCATTCGCTTCAACACGGTAGGCGTGGCGCAGCTGAGCCTGCCCATCTACGACGGGGGCAAGAACCGCAAGCAGCGCGTGGAAGCCGCCGCTAACTACCGCGCCACCCAGGCCCGCACCCAAGATACGCAGGAGCAAATTCGGGCCGATGTGCGCCAGGCCGCCAACAACATGCAGTTCAGCCAGGCGCGCTACGAAAACGCCCAGCAGCAGGTGGCCCAGGCCACCGACGCCCTGGAGCGCGCCCGCGGCCGCTACCGCTACGGTGTGGGCCAGAACCTCGACGTGCTCGACGCCGAAACCCAGCTGGCCCAAGCCCGGCTGGCCCGCGCCCAGGCCATGTACAACTACACGTTGGGCCAGTACCAGCTGCGCCGTGCCACCGGCGAGCAGATTTGGCAATAAGCTGCTTAAATGTGAAAATTAATAAGAATGTGAGAATGTGAAAATGCGCTTAATAAGAGAAGCAGATTCCAAAAAGGATTTTCACATTTAGCACATTATCAAATATTTCACATCAAAATAAATGACGCTTTCCACCATCCTTTGTCCGCTTGACTTTTCGGCTGCTTCGGCGGCGCTGGTGGCCTATGCCGCCGCGCTGGCGGTGGGTAGCGGGGCCGAGCTGCGCCTGCTCTACGTGCAGGAGCCCGCCGTGCCGGTGCCCGCCAAGATGGAGGCTGAGCTATATGCCCACCGCGCGGCGGCTGAGGCCGCGGGGGCTAGCCGCGTATTTACCAACACGGCGCACGGCGAGGCGGCGCCCACCATTCTGGCCGAGGCCCAGCGCCACCACGCCGACCTCATCGTGATTGGGGCGCATGGCCAGACTGGCCTGAGCCGCTTTTTGATGGGCAACACCGCCGAGATGGTGGTGCGCACCGCCCCTTGCCCCACGCTGCTCGTCCGAGAATAACCCTTAGGCTGCCTGGCAGCCACATACTTACCTTTTCGGGGCTAGCCAGCCCCTGGCTACCAACCTTTAGTAATTTCTTCTCTTTATCTCCATGGCTACCCAAACTGACCTCCAAGACGCCCCTCCGACCGCCGTGGCCGAGCCGCTGGAACCCGAAAAGAAGCGTAATCCGCTCATCCTCATTATAGTGGCCCTGGTGCTGCTGGCCGGTGCTTACTACGGCTTCACGCGCTACCGCTTCTCGCAGGCCCACGAAAGCACCGACGATGCCGCCGTGGAAGGCGACGTGTACCCGGTTATCCCGCGCGTATCGGGCCCGGTGCTAAAAGTGTTTGTGAATGACAACCAGGTGGTGAAAAAAGGCGACACGCTCGTTACCATCGACCAGGCCGACTATGTGCAGCGCGTGAACGCCGCTCAGGCTGCCCTGCTAGCCGCCCAGGCCCAGGTAACGGCCGCCCGCGCCGGGGTGGGCTCCGCCCAGGCCGGGGTGGGTACCGCCCAGGCCAATGTGCGCACTGCCCAAACCACTATCGGCGTGAGCGCTGCCAACCGGACCCGCTTGCAGCAGGACTTGGCGCGCAGCACCAAGCTCCGCAATCAGGATATTATTCCGCAGAGTGAATACGACGCGGTAGCCGCTAACCTCAAGGCAACCAGCGCCCAGCAAAACACCGCCCAGGACCAGGTGAGCGTGGCCCGCAACCAGGTGACGGCTGCCCAGCAGCAGGTAGCGCAAGCCCAGCAGCAGGTAGCCGTGGCCCAGGCCGTGGTGAAGCAGCGCCAGTCGGACCTCGACAATGCCAAGCTGCAACTCAGCTACACCACGCTGCTAGCCCCGGCCAACGGCATCGTGAGCAAGAAAAGCGTGCAGCCCGGCCAGGTAGTAACCCCCGGCCAGCAACTCATAGGCTTGGTGAGCAGCGGCAAAACCTGGGTGATTGCCAACTTCAAGGAAACCCAGCTCGAAAACATGAAAGTGGGCCAGCCCGTGAAGCTCGAAATCGACGCCTACCCCAACGAAGATTTCGACGGCCACATCGAGTCGCTGTCGGCCGCCACGGGCGCCCGCTTTGCCTTGCTGCCCCCCGATAACTCGACCGGCAACTTCGTGAAGGTGACCCAGCGCGTGCCCGTCAAAATTGTGCTCAACAAAGAAGACCCCGAGCACCCGCTGCGCGCTGGCATGAGCGTGAATGCCATTGTGGCGGTGAAATAATTGTTAGTTGACCGTGGCCAGCTGTCGGTGCTCAAGGAGCCGGCTAGCTGGCCACGCCGTCGCTGGACTGACAACTGACAACTAGCAACTACCACCTAATATGGAAACTGGATTTAAAAAGTGGATTATCGTCGTGACGGTGGTCTTCTGCTGTCTGCTGGAGCTCATTGATACCAGTATCGTGAACGTGGCCCTGACCCAGATGATGGGTAACCTCTCGGCCACGCAGCAGGAGGTGAGCTGGGTTATCGCCTCGTACGCCATTGCCAACGTGATTGTGATTCCGATGACCGGCTTTCTGGCCGAGCAGTTCGGGCGCCGCAACTACTACCTGGCCTCGGTCATTTTATTTACTATCGCCTCGATGGCCTGCGGGCAAAGTACCTCACTGCCCGAGCTGGTTATTTTCCGCTTCATTCAGGGCGTGGGCGGCGGCGCCCTCATGGCCACCTCGCAGGCCATTCTGATTGACACCTTCCCGCCCAAGCAGCTGCCGCTAGGGCAGGCCCTGTTCGGCATGGGCGTTATTATCGGGCCCACCATCGGGCCTACGCTAGGGGGCGTTATCGTGGATAGCTCGCTGGGCTGGCCCTGGATTTTTTACGTGAACGTGCCAGTGGGCATTCTGGCCAGCATCTTCACGCTGCTCTTCATCCGCGACCCCGAGCGCATTAAGAACGCCATTCCCCGGCCCCTGCGCGAAATCGACTGGGCGGGTATCAGCCTGCTGGTAATGGGCGTGGGCTCGTTGCAGTTTGTGCTGGAGCAGGGCGAAAGTAACGACTGGTTCGATGATAAATCCATCGTGCTGTTCACCATTCTGGCGGTTGTCGGCCTCGTCGGCTTCGTGTGGCGCGAGCTCACAGCCAAGGCGCCCATCGTAGACCTACGGGTGCTCGGCAAAAGCCGCAACCTGGCCGTTGGTGCCTTCCTCTCGTTTGTGCTGGGTTTCGGGCTGTTTGCCTCCGTGTTCGTGTTCCCTATTTTCACGCAGCGCATCCTGGGCTTCTCGGCCGAGCAAACCGGCTGGATACTGCTACCGGGCGCGCTGGCTTCGGGCTTCATGATGCCTATTGTGGGCCGTATGTTGATGGCAGGCATTCCGCAGAAAGCCATGCTGCCGGTGGGCTTCGCCATCTTCTTTGGCTTTACCTTCTGGATGGCTAGCCGTATTTCGCCTACGGCAGGTGAGCACGACTTTTTCTGGCCGCTCATTGTGCGGGGCGTGGGGCTGGGCCTGATTTTTATGCCCATCACTACCATGAGCCTAGCCGGCCTGCAAGGCCGCGACGCGGGCCAGGCCGCCGGCCTCACCGGCATGATTCGCCAACTCGGGGGCTCGTTTGGGGTGGCCATTGTGGGCACCTACCTCGAGCGCAGCATCCAGAACAACCGGGTGGCCCTGCTGCCCAGCATCTCGCTCTACAACCCCGAAACCGTGCAGCGCCTGCAAGCCTTTACCCAGGGCTTCCTGGCCAAGGGCTTCCCGCTGGCGCAGGCCCAGCAGCAAGCCTACGCCGCCCTCGAGGGCACGCTCATGAAGCAAGTATCGCTCATCACCTACACCCAGATTTTTTACGCCCTGGGCTTCTTCTTTCTCACCTGCGTGCCGCTTATTCTGCTGGTGAAGCGGGCCAAGACTGGCGAGAAAATCGACCTCAACGCGGCCCACTAAAAAGCGGCCCGCCTTTTGCACTACCTTTTATACGTGGCTTACTTAGGTGATGATTGCTAGGCATTAGGTTATAAAAAAGGGCTCCCGGCACTATGCCGGGAGCCCTTTTTGGGTAGTGCCACCGCGGGGCTAGCCTACTGATACTGCACGTAGAGCGGCACCGGGTTCAGCTCCGTCAGCACTTCCTTGGGCGTCATCAGGTGCGAGCCTTTGGGCTTGATGTCGTACTCGTAGAAGAGCTTAAAGCCAGTGTACTGCACGGGCTGCTTTTCGACGTAGGCCTTGTAGGAGTCTTTTTTCAGCGTGGGGTCGCCCCAGCCGTCCATGTCCATAATCACCTGCACGCGCGGGTCGAGCTTGATGTTTTTGTAGTTCGTGAGCATACCCTGCGTGAAGCGGTGCACCATCAGCATTTTGGGCGGCAGGTGGTTTTCGCTCACAATGCGCGCCAGGAAGTTGATGGCGTAGTTAACGTCCTTGGCGTCGTAAGTACCGATTTTCTTACCGGGGCGCACGCCCTTGGTTTTCATCGCAAACTCGGGGTCGATGCCCAGGTGAATGGTCGGGTCCTTCAGGTACTCCGTGAGTTTGGGCAACTCGTGCTCCAGGTCGCTGAGGCCCACCTGCACGTCCATAAACAGGATGGCGTTTTTCTCCTTGGCCCAGGCCCGGGTTTCCTCGATGGTGCTCTTCGAGTTCATAAGGCGGTACTTACCATCGGAGCCCGCCGCGCCCTGCGCCGTAATGGTGACGCTGTGCAGCGCCGGCATCACCGGAATGCTCGGGTCGGCAGCCTGCCACTCGGCCACCACTTTGTCAAATTTGCGCATCATCTGGACTTTGGGCTCACGGCCCAGAATACCCATGCCCTTCGAGCGAATGTTGCCATAGAAGGCCACGATGCGGTGCCCCGGCAGGATGGCGCCCGGCAATTGACCGGTTTTTTTGGCAATGCTATCGGCCCGCAGCGAGTCGCGGCGCATGGCCTGCGCCTTCAGCTTCACCGTATCGATGGGTGCCGGCTTATTTTCGGCCGTGAGGGTATCGGCATTGCCCGCGCTGGCTTCGCCCTGCCCCGAGCGGTTGCAGGCGGTGAGGCTCAGGCCAGCTAGCAGCCCCAGGCCCAGCGCACCGCGCCAAGCCAAATTAATACGTGAACGCACTACAGTTTAGATAGGTAAATGAGGGCGCAAGTTACGGCCCGAAGGCAAGCCGGCAAGTCAAGTAGGTGAAAGTGCCGTGAAGACCCGCTGCTAGCCCTGCGCCGGCCGCAGCTGCCGCTTATACAGCTGCACCACATTCTCCAGGCCCAGGTACAGGGCATCGGCCACCAGCGCGTGTCCGATGCTGACTTCCTGCAAGCCAGGCAGCTCCTGGGCTAGGTAGGCAAGGTTGTCGAGGTCGAGGTCGTGGCCGGCGTTCAGGCCCAGGCCGGCGGCCACGGCCGCCAGCGCGGTTTCGCGGTAGGGGTGCACGGCGGCGGCGCGGTCGGTGGGGTAGTGGCGGGCGTAGGCTTCGGTGTAAAGCTCGATGCGGTCGGTGCCGGTGCTGGCGGCGGCAGCCACCAGGCTAGGGTCGGGGTCGAGAAAAATACTGACCCTAGCGCCGTGGCTCTTCAGTTCGGCCACCACGTCGCGCAGAAAGTTCTGGTGCTTGCTAACGTCCCAGCCGGCGTTGGAGGTGATGGCGTCGGGCGCGTCGGGCACCAGCGTCACCTGCTCGGGGCGCACCTCGCGGCACAAAGCCAGGAAATCGGGCGTGGGGTTGCCTTCTACATTGAGCTCGGTGGCGACGATGCTTTTGAGGTCGCGCACATCCTGGTAGCGAATGTGGCGCTCGTCGGGGCGCGGGTGCACCGTAATGCCCTCGGCCCCGAAGCGCTCGATGTCGCGGGCGGCTTGCAGCAAGTCGGGGCGGGCGTGCAGGCCGCGGGCGTTGCGCAGGGTGGCAATCTTGTTGATGTTGACGCTTAACTTGACCACAGATTTAACGGATTTAACGGATTTCGTGGATACGCCCACCTGCGGTGGGCTGACTAGGGTGGTGGGGCGGCTTGTGGGTGGGCTAGCGGTGGGGAGTTGGTGCGCCCACCGCACGGGGCGGCTAGGGGCGGGGCGGTGGCGCAAGGTACATTTGCCGGGCGGCTGAGTGCCGCGCCTGTGGTACTTCTTCAACCAGCCAGCCTATGACTAGTTCGCTTCGCCTACCTGTGCGCTTAGGGCCGCTGCTGGCTTTTGGGCTATTGGCGGTTTTGGTTGTCGGTATCGAGCGCGCCATCACGTACCGGGTCGATTTCAGCCAGCGCCCACTGCTACCAATGGGCGTGGCGGCCGATATGCTGATTTTTTTGCCCGCCCTATTCTACGTGCTGGTGGTGCGGCCCTATCGCCTGCCCCTCAGCACTATACTAGGAGTGCTGGGGGTGTGCCTGTCTCTGGCAGCCTGGCTGATTCCGGGGCCGCAGTGGCGTGCCTTGCGCCTACTGCCTCTGCTGCCTGCGCTGCTCGAAGCCGCTACCCTGGGGCTAGCAGCAGCCAGGGCGCGGCGGCTCGTGCGGGCCTACCGAGCTGCTTATGCCCGCGACCCGCGCTTCTGGCCCAGCGTGCAGGAAGCCATCAGCTCGCTAGGGGCGGTGGGCCAGCTGCTGCTCACCGAACTCAACTTGCTGCGCTACGCGGGTTTGGGCTGGTGGGCTAGCCCCGAAGTTCCGGCCCGGGCCACGGCTTTTAGCAGCTACCGCGAGTCGGGTTTTGTGGCGCTAGTGGCCACGGCTGCGGCGATGGTGGTAGTCGAGGCCACCTGCGTGCATCTGCTGGCCCAGCACTGGTGCCCTGGCCTGGCGCCCTGGCTGCTGTTGCTGGATGCGTACAGCCTAGTATTCTTGCTAGGCCACGCCCAGGCCGTGCGCCTGCGGCCCGTGCTGCTCAGCCCCGACGAGCTGCGCCTGCGCATCGGGTTTGTATGGGAGTTGGCTGTGCCGCGTACCGCCCTCGTGGCCGTCGCAGTGCTGCGCGAAGCCCCCGCAGCGGGTACGGGCGTGCTCAGCCTAAGTAAGCTGCTCTTTGCTAGCCCCAATATGCTGCTGACCTTTGCCGAGCCGGTACTGGTGATTGGCCCCTACACTCTTCGCCGCCCGGCGCAGCGCATTGCCGTATATCTCGACCAACCCCAGCAATTTATTGCCGCTACCGGGCTTCAAACCTGATTTCTTACCCGCGCTAATCCGCTTTTCCCTACTCCTAATGCCTCTCAAAGAAACCATCGACGCCGGCATCAAACAAGCCATGCTGGCCAAAGACAAAGTGCGCCTCACGGCCCTACGTAGCATTAAATCGCAGATTCTGCTGGCCGAAACGGCCGAGGGCGCCAGCGCCACTGGCCTCAGCGCCGACCAGGAGCAGAAGCTGCTCATCAAGGCCGCCAAGCAGCGCCGCGACTCGGCCGCCACCTATAAGGAGCAGTTCCGCTCGGACCTTGAAGAAACCGAGTTGGCCGAGCTCGCTATTATCGAAGAGTTTTTGCCCCAGCAACTTTCCGAGGCCGACCTCGTGGAGAAGCTCGTTGGCATTATCCAGCGCGTGGGCGCCACCGGCCCCTCCGACCTGGGCAAGGTAATGGGCGTAGCCGCCCGCGAGCTAGCCGGCCAGGCCGACGGCAAGGCCATCTCCCAAACGGTAAGCAACCTGCTGAACAACACGAACTTCTAGTAGCCATAAAATTGGGATGAGGGATTGTCACGCCAGAAAATTCCTCATCCCGATTTTCCTTAACCAATGACTGGGCTCGACCTCCTGCTGCTGCTGCCGCTGGCCGTGGGCACCGTAAAAGGCTTCCGGCGCGGGCTAGTGCTGGAAGTGGTGTCGCTGCTGGCCTTTGTGCTAGGGGTGGTGGGCGGGCTGAGCCTGCTGAGCGCGGCCATTCCGGTGGTGCGCTCGTATTTGGGCGAGCTTTTTGGGCTGCTGCCGCTTGTGGCTTTCCTGCTGGTGCTGGTTCTTATTATGTGGGGGGGGCACCTAGTGGGTGGCGTAGTAAAAAAAGCCGTGCACCTCACCCCACTGGGGATGCTCGACAACCTGCTGGGCGCCGCCGCCGGGGGCCTCAAGTGGCTGCTGGGCCTGAGCCTGCTGCTGCACGGCACGGCCCTGGCGGGCCTGCCGCTGCTAGCGCCCGGCCTGGTGGCGGGCTCGGTGGTGCTGCCCTGGGTGCAGGCCGCCACGCCGCTAGCCTTGCAGCTTACGGCCTATGTGCTGCCCTTCAGCCACAACCTGCTGGCTAGGCTCAAAGTGGCGATGTAACGGATGGTATCTGTTGGCAGTTGGCTGGGTATTAACAATGAGAGCCGCCGGCTACCGTTACCGCACAATAAAAAATAACGCAGAATAAGCTTGACGCTTCTCCTTCTCGATAGCTTCGATTCCTTTACCCACACCCTGGCCGACTACTTGCGCCAGCTAGGGGCCGAGGTGCTGGTGCGCCGCAACGACGTGCCCCTGGCCGAGCTGCGGCAATTGCGTTTCCAAGGAATTGTGCTGTCGCCGGGGCCGGGCTCGCCCGCCACGGCGGGCAATCTGCTGGCCGTTATTGAGTCATATCACCAGCACCTGCCCATGTTGGGTGTGTGCCTGGGGCAGCAGGCGCTGGGTGAGTTTTTTGGGGCTAGCCTGCGCCGGGCGGTCCGGCCCTGGCACGGCAGGGTATCGGAGATAGAGCTAGTGGGCGATGACCCTTGGCTGGCCGGACTGCCCCGGCGCCAGCCCGTCACGCGCTACCACTCGCTGGCGCTGGATGCCAGCACCTTGCCCGCCAGCCTGCGACCGCTAGCTTTCACGGCCGATGCCGACCGCGAGTTGATGGCCCTGCGCCACACCACGCTGCCGCTCTACGGCGTGCAGTTTCACCCCGAGGCGCTGCTCACCACGCACGGCCTGCGCTGGCTGGCAAATTGGATGGCCTGTTGTAACATTGCATAGAGGGGGTTTTGAGTTTGGCCCCGGCAATGGGCTGCCTGTTTCTGAAGCAGCTAACGGCCAGCGGCTAACCCAAAAACCGAACAACGCTAAACAATATATTATGGAGCTTCGCCGCCAGCAGCAGCACGGGTTTGACTACGTCGACGAGGGCCAGGGGCCGGTGTTGCTGCTGCTGCACGGGCTTTTTGGCGCGCTCAGCAACTGGCACGATGTAGTGGAGGAGTTTTCGGCCGAGTACCGGGTCATTATCCCGGTGCTACCCGTCTACGACATGCCCTTGCTGCAAGCCACCGTGCCGGGCCTAGTGGCCTATGTGGAAAACTTTGTGGATAAGTTGCGGTTGCCCACCGATTTTACGTTGCTGGGCAATTCGCTAGGCGGTCACGTAGCGCTGGTGTACACGCTCAAAAATCCGGGCCGCGTGCGCCGGCTGGTACTCACGGGCAGCAGTGGCTTGTTTGAGGACGGGATGGGCGGCTCGTTCCCGAAGCGCGGCGACTACAACTTTGTGCGCGAGCGGGTAGGCTACACCTTCTACGACCCTGGCGTGGCCACCAAGGAGCTGGTCGATGAGGTATTTGCCGTTACCAACTCCAACGCCAAGTGCCTGCGCATGATTAGCATTGCGCGCTCGGCCCAGCACCATAACCTGGCCGGCGACCTGCACCGCATCGCGGTACCTACGCTGCTGGTTTGGGGCCTGAACGACACGATTACGCCGCCTTCCGTGGCCCACGACTTCGAGCGCCTGCTGCCGCAGGCCGAGCTGCGGTTTCTCGACCACTGCGGCCACGCCCCCATGATGGAGCGGCCGGCCGGCTTCAATCGCTACCTGGCGGGCTTTATGCAGCGCACCACGGCGCAGCTTTCGCCCGCGCTCGCCGTTGGCTCGGCCCGCTAGCTGCTATATTGGCCGAAGTCAGGCGCGTTTTTTGCCACGCCTCGGCAACCTTTCCCACCCGTTAGTAGTCCTATCCGTGCATCCCCGCGCAAGGCGTGGCGCTGGCCTGCCGTTGGCAGGCTAGCCCTGGCCCATCGGTGCTACGGCGCTGGCCGTGGCCGGTAGCTTGTCTCGGATTTGGCCGGTATTTCCGTTATTACCCGCTATTTAGCTTGTGTATCTATGCCTGCTCTACTCGCCGAAGACCTTCTCAACCAAATGATTCCGCCGCTGAAGGGCACCGACACGACCGCCAAGGCCGCCCGGTGGCTGGAAGAGTTTCATGTGAGCCAGCTACCCGTGGTGGCCGGCCGGCAGTACCGCGGCCTCATCACCGAGCACGACCTTGCCGACTACGAAAACCCCGATACCCAGCTGGCCGAGCTGCCGCTAGGGTATGCCAACGTGCACGTGCAGCACGACCAGCACTTTTACCGGGTGATGGAGCTGGCCATTGAGCAGAAAATCCAACTCATCCCCGTGCTCGACGAGCAGCAGGAATACGCGGGCGTGGTGACGGTGAGCGACGCGCTGGCCGCCTTTGGCCCGGTGCCCGGCGTGGCCGGCGAGGGTAGCATCTTGGTACTCACGATGGAGGAGCGCGACTACTCGCTCTCGCAAATCAGCCGCTACGTGGAGGAGAACAACGCCAAGATTCTCTCGGCCCACGTAATTGCCGACGAGCACGACCCGTACCGCATTCGTCTTACGCTGCGCCTCAATACCGATAACCTGGCGCGCATCACGGCCACGCTTGAGCGGTTTGGCTACGTAGTATCGGCGCAATTCAGCGGCACGCCCGCCGTAGGCGAAGACGAGCAGGACCGCTTCGACGCGCTGCTGCGCTACCTCAGCGTCTAACTTTGCGGGGTGAAGCACCGCGCCTGGCTTTTTTACGCTATTGCCGTGCGCCGGCTGCTGGTTTTCGCTTGGCTGTTGGCGTGGGGTAGCCCCGCCCGCGCCCAAACCCCGCTGCCCGCCGCCCCGCCCGATAGCCTGCGCGAACTGAGCCAGGACGCCCGCCCGCCCGCGCTAGCCCCCGTAGTAGCGCCCACCGATACGCTGGTGCGCGTGAGCGTGTGCCCCGGCGCCAGGGTGCGGGTATCGGCCATTCTGTTTGCGGGCAACAACCGCACCCGCGAGCGCACCCTGCGCGCCGAACTCGATTTTCACGAGGGCGACTCGCTGACCGTGGCCGACCTGGCCGGCCGCCTCGAAGCTAACCGCCGTCGGCTGTTCAATTTGCAGCTCTTTCACGCGGTGCTGGCGCAGGGCAGCTGCGGCGGCACGGGGCAGCTCACGGTGCTATTCAGCGTGCAGGAGCGCTGGTACATCTTGCCCACGCCCATCCTGTCGCTGGCCGATGACTTCAACCGCTGGCGCACGCGCACCGACCGCTGGCAGCGCATCGACTATGGCCTGCACGTGGTGGATAATAATTTTCGGGGCCGCGCCGAGCAGCTCACGGCCAACGTGCAGCTAGGCTTCAACCGCAAGTATGAGCTGTTTTACGAAGCGCCCGGGCTAGGGCGCCGCCGCCGGATAGGGGCGGGCTTCGGCATCTCGTACTACCAGAGCCGCAACCTCGATTACAATACCCTGGGTGACCGCCTGCGCAGCCTGCCCGAAGCCGAGGAAGATGCTTATCCCATCCAGCGCTTCTACGTGTCGGGAGGGTTGCGGCTGCGCCATACCGTGCAGCTCGTATCGGCCATCGACGTGTCGTACCACCGCGAGCAAATCAGCGAGCGCATTTACCAGCTCAACCCTGACTACTTGCTAGGCCAAGCGCAGCGCCACTATGTAGATGCGAGCTTCCTGACGACCTATAACCAGCGCAACACCTTCGCCTACCCGCTCACGGGGCAGTTTTTGCAGGCTAGCCTCACGCTGCGCCAGTTTGTGGGCGCCGAGCGTTCACCGGCCTACGCCGCGGCGCGGCTGCGCTACGCCCGCTATTTCAACTTGGGCCACGGCTTTTACTACGCCAGTGGGCTAGCGGGGCAGCTACGGCTGGGAGCCGACCGCCTTGCCTATGCCGATGCGCGCAGCTTGGGCTACGAGGCACTGGTGCGCGGCTACGATTTTTACGTAGTGGAGGGCCGCGCCTACGCCCTCACCCAGCAGGGCCTGAGCTTCCGGGCCTGGGCTCCGCCGCCGCTGCGTCTGCCTTTTTTCCACGACCCCAAAGTGAATACGTTGCCGCTAGCCCTCTACCTCAATGCCTTTGCCGATGCGGGCGTGGCCGGGGGCAGCGTGGGGCGCTACCAGTCGCCCACCAACCAACTGCCGGGCCAGCTGCTGGCATCGGCCGGGCTAGGCCTACATTTGGTTACCTACTACGACCGGGTTTTTTGCATTGAGCTTATTCGCACGCTCACCGTTTACCCTAGCACCGGCGTTTTTCTGCGCACTACCTTTCCCATTTGAGGTGGGCGCATATTAAGTTATTGTTATGAAAATTGCGATTCTGGGCAAACAATTCGACGAAGCAGTTGTGCCTTTTCTCCAAACGCTACTCGATGAGCTGGAAGCCCGCGGAGCCGAAGTGCTTATCGAAGCAGGCTTCCGCACCTACCTCGACGGCCATTTGCGGCTGCCGCCCGGCACCGGCAGCTTCCGGCGCGGCGATTCGCTGCGTGGCGTGCAGTTCGTGCTCAGCATCGGGGGCGACGGCACGCTTCTTGACACCGTCACGTACGTCGGGGCTCTTCAGATTCCGATACTCGGCATAAACACCGGCCGGCTAGGCTTCCTGGCGCCCATTAACCCTGACTATATTCCGCAAGCTATCGATGCGCTGTTCAAGGGCCACTTCACCCTCGAAGACCGCAGCCTGCTACGGGTAGAAACTGACCCCGATGTGTTCGGGGCCCTTAACTTTGGACTTAATGAATTTAGTATTCTGAAGCGTGACACCTCCGCCATGATTGTGGTGCACACCTACATCAACGGGGAATATTTAAATTCGTACTGGGCTGACGGCCTTGTGGTTTCTACGCCTACGGGCTCCACGGGCTATTCTTTGAGCTGCGGCGGACCGGTGATGTTACCGCAAACCAACAATTTTATCATTGCTCCCGTATGCCCCCACAATTTGAACGTTCGTCCACTTATTGTATCTGACCAAAGCATTATTTCTTTTGAGATAGAAGGCCGCGCCACTAGTTACTTACTCGCCCTTGATTCGCGCTCCGTGCCCGTTGAAGCGAGTGTGCAGATGGCCGTCCGGCGAGAAAATTTTAACGCTCGGCTAGTTAAGTTAAACCACGTTAATTTTTTAAGCACCTTGCGTAATAAACTTAACTGGGGCCTCGACCGCCGTAATCCAGTGACTGCACCGCAGTTGAAATAATGCTAGTTAACCATAAAAAAAGTAGGCTAAATTTTTTTAGTTCCCTTTAACTCTTACTTTTGTACTCGCTGCGAGTCACGTCCTTACCGGTGTGCCCGCGCCTTTTGCTCGCACAACTCCCTACTCTGCGCCTTATGACTAAGTTTTTCACGTATTCAACGGCCATGCTTGCCGGTCTAGCCCTGCTAGGCTCCACGCAAAAAGCCGATGCCCAACAGTTCAGCAAGCGTAAGCAGTACACCTCAATCGGGGTTAGCCTGAATGCGATGAACTATTTTGGCGACCTTAACCCGGCTACCAACTTTGCTTCAGTGCACGCTGGCGATACCCGGCCCAACTTTGGTTTGAACATTACGCACCGCTTCTTCCCGCGCGTGTCGGGTCGTTTTGCCGTTGCCTATGGTCGCATCACGGCTGAAGATATCGATAATGCAAACCGGAATGATACGAATGCTAAGTATCGCTATACTCGCAACGCAAACTTCCGTAGTGACATTTACGAAGCTTCGGCAGTTGTAATTGTCGACCTAATTGAGAACCGTAACAATTACCTCAAGCGCCCAGACTTTGTGCCATACTTGTTTGGTGGTATCGCTGGTTTTCATCACAGCCCAGAAGGCAAAGATGCTAACGGTAACTATGTTGACTTGCAGGCACTGAGAACGGAAGGTAAGGAGTACAGCAAATACCAGTTCTCGTTACCGTTTGGCGCTGGTGTGCGCTACCGTATCAACCGTAATCTGGACGCCTCGTTTGAAGTAGGTTTACGTAAGACCTTCACTGGCTACCTTGATGATGTAAGCGGTAATTACGCTAATTTGTCTGGCGCCAGCACAGAAACACAATATTTTGGCGGTTACAACGCTGGTACAAACGGCACTACGCCCGGTGGTATTACTAATACGACAACCGGTGTAGCTGCTGGTTTCTTACCTGGTGAAAAGCGTGGCCAAGGTAAAAACGACTGGTACGTAGTAACAGGCTTCTCGCTCAACTACATCCTGAACCCAAAAATCAAAAACCCGAAGTTCCGCTAGGCACCTGCTAGCGGGCTGGGCCATTACCTTACAGTCTGCTGCATGTTTGTTTCCCGGATTTTCTGCGCACTCCCCGCTAGCCTGCTGCTAGCGGGGAGTGCGTTTTTTTTCGCCACCCCCGTGCTCGCGCAGCACACCAGCGAGTTGGGTATTGGCGTAGGGGCCACCAATTACAAAGGGGAAATCTCGCCACAGTTGCAGTGGCAGAATAGCCGCCCGGCATTCACGGTGTTTTATCGCCGCGACATCTCAACCCCCGTCACGCTGCGCGCTGGCGTTACCGCCGGTTTCCTGCGAGCCAACGATGCCAACGTGGAAGGCGCTACTGGTGGCGTGCCCCCCTTGCAGAATTACCGGCAGCTTAGCCTGACAGGGGGCTTAGTAGAGGCATCTGGAGTGGTCGAGTATAATTTTCTCGACTATCACACTCGCAAAGACCAGCATCGTCTGCACTTGTCGCCCTACCTGTTTGCCGGGCTAGGGCTCTACTATGTCAATACTACGGTGCGCAGTGCCAACGTGGACTTGCAGCCCGACTTCGACCGCCAGGGTGCAAAGGTGGGGGTGGCTATTCCAGCGGGGGCTGGCCTAAAGGTGGCCCTCAACGAATACTTCAACCTAGGTGTGGAGATGGGCGTGCGCAAGACCTTTAGCGACCAACTAGACCATGCCGGTGACCAAACCCCCTTGCTGGTAAACAGCCACGACCAGGATTGGTATTACTATTCGGGGGTAAGCTTGTCCTATACCTTTTACAAAATTCTTTGCCCGCCGCCGTACAAAAATAACAAACGGCTCCTGAAATAAGGGATTGTAAGATAGGCGGCTTGGTAGATAATTCATTGACTTGCAATGAATTTAGTGCATCAGTTGCTATTGGCAGCCTAGCTGACCTGCACCCCGGCGGCGCCCGACTGCAACCCTTTGCGTAACTTGCGGCCTCTTATACGCAAACCGCAACGATGGCCGAACGGTCCGAAATTGACCTCTCTAATATTCCTGCCCACGTGGCTGTTATCATGGATGGTAACGGGCGCTGGGCCAAGCAGCGGGGAGGCCTGCGCGTCTTTGGGCACCAAAGCGCCATTACGGCCGTTCGTGACACTGTGGAGGAAGCCGCCGAGCTCGGCGTGCGCTACCTGACGCTCTACGCGTTTTCGACCGAAAACTGGAACCGCCCGGCTTTCGAAGTAACCGCCCTGATGCAGCTGTTGGTGCACACCATTCGGCAGGAAACGCCGACGCTGTTGAAAAATAGCGTAAAACTTCAGTCGATTGGTGAAATCAGCAACTTGCCCAAAAACTGCCAGCGCGAATTAGCCGAAGCAATTGAGCTAACCAAAGGTGGTACCCGCATGACGCTGGTACTGGCCCTGAGCTACAGCGGCCGCTGGGACTTGACCCAAGCGGCGCAACGGCTAGCCGTCGACGTAGCTGCCGGGCATTTACGGCCGGCCAACGTAACCGAAACCACGATAAACAATTACTTGGCTACGGCTGGCATGCCCGACCCCGAACTTCTTATCCGCACCAGCGGCGAGCAGCGCATTAGCAATTTTTTGCTATGGCAGCTCGCTTATACGGAACTTTATATTACCCCCGTTCTGTGGCCTGATTTCCGCCGCAGCCATTTCCGCGATGCCCTGCTAGCCTACCAGGGCCGCGAACGGCGCTTCGGCAAAACCAGCGAACAGCTGTCGGCCTCCTGATTTTATTAACTAGAATGATGCGTACCTACTTACGTAGTGGATTGTTGAGTGTACTACTGCTAGCCAGTGGGCTAGCGGCCCGGCCAGTGCACGCCCAGCAGGTGGCGACTGCCGGTGAGGAGCCGCGCAAGTACCAGCTAGGAGGCATCACGGTGAGCGGCGCCCGCTCGCTGGACCCCAATACGTTGATTAGCCTCTCGGGTTTGCGGATTGGGGACGTAATCAACGTGCCCGGCGATGACTTGGGCAAGGCCATTCGCAAAATCTGGGCGCAGGGGCTAGTAGCTGATATCTCGGTGAGCATTGCGCGTACGGAGGGCGATAAGCTGTTTCTGGATTTCAATGTGCGGGAGCGGCCGCGTTTGTCCCGCTTCACTTTCGAAGGCATCAGCAAGGGGCAGAGCACCGAGATTGAGAAGAAAATCAAGCTTATTCGGGGCAAAGTAGTGACCGACGCCCTGCTAGCTAACACCCGCACGCAGGTTCGCAAGTTCTACAACAATAAGGGTTTTCTAGATACCAAAGTTGTTATCCGGCAGGTAGCTGACTCGGCGCTGTCTAACAGCGTGGCGCTGAAGATTGACGTGGACAAAGGCCAGAAGGTCCGCATTCATGACATTGAGTTCGAGGGTAATACGGCTTTCAAGGACAGCAAATTAGCCAAGCAGTTCAAAAAAACAAAGGCCCGCAAGTCGTATAAAATTCTGACGCCGGGCAAGTTCCAGCGCTCCGATTTTGAAGACGATAAGAAAAAGCTGGTTGACTTTTACAACGACGAGGGCTACCGCGACGCGGCCGTCATCTCCGACACGATTGAGCGCGATGAAAAGGGCCTGATTGTGAAGCTGCGGGTAAACGAAGGCCGGAAATACTACTTCCGTAACATCACCTGGACCGGTAACTATCTGTACGACAGCAAGACGCTTTCGTCGGTGTTGGGTATCAAGCGGGGCAGCCCATTCAGCAAGGAGAGCCTAGACAAGCGCCTGCACTACAATCCCACGGGCCAAGACGTGGAGTCGCTCTACATGAACGACGGTTACCTGTTCTTCAACCTTGACCCGGTGGAAACGAAGGTAGAAGGCGACTCCATCGATATCGAGATGCGCATCTCGGAAGGCGTGCAGGCCAAGGTAAAGGACATCAACATTGCGGGCAATACCAAAACCAGCGACCACGTGCTGCGCCGTACGCTGCGCACGCTGCCCGGCGACAAGTTCAACCGTGAGCTTCTCATCCGTTCGCAGCGCGAGATTGCCACGCTAGGGTACTTCGACCCCGAGAAGATTGGCATTAACCCCGTGCCCAACCAAGCCGATGGCACCGTGGACATCAACTACACGGTGGTAGAAAAGCCTTCGGACCAGATTACGCTTTCGGGTGGCTGGGGTGGCTACGCCGGTTTTATTGGCACGGTGGGTCTGGTATTCAACAACTTCTCGCTGCGCAAGGCCGGCGACTTTCATAACTGGACGCCCGTGCCAGCCGGCGACGGCCAGCGCATTGCCCTGAACGTGCAGGCCAACGGCTTGCAGTACCAAGCATACTCGTTCAGCTTTACCGAGCCTTGGCTAGGGGGGCGCAAGCCCAACTCGCTTTCGTTCAGCCTGAACCGAAGCGTGTCGCGCTTTGGTATCACCCGCTTCGAAAGCGGCGCTGACCAGTTCATCAAGGTGAATAGCGCCACTATAGGTCTGGGCCGCCAGCTGCGCGTGCCGGATGACTACTTCTCGCTCAGCAACTCCCTGTCATTCAGTCAGTATCAACTGCAAAACTATCAGATTTTCCCTGATTTTACGACGGGCCGCGCCAACAACATCACGCTCAACACCACGCTCTCGCGCAATAGCATCGACAACCCCACGTATACCCGGCGGGGCTCGTCAATCAGCCTCAGCGTGAACCTGACGCCGCCGTACTCGGCCTTCAACGGGGCGCACCCCAACCAGTACGAGTGGGTAGAGTTTCACAAGTGGATGTTTGATGCCTCGTGGTTTACGCCCCTGGTAGGCAAGCTGGTGTTAAACACCCGCGCGCACTTTGGCTTTATTGGCACGTATAACAAAAACCGCGAACCAGGTCCATTCGAGCGCTTTAAGATGGGTGGCGCCGGCCTGGGCTACGGCGGCGGCGGCTCGTTCTTGGTGGGTACCGAATACATTGGCCTGCGGGGCTACGATGACCCCAACGGCGCCTTTGCTATTCCGACTGCCCAAGCGAACCGGAGTGGCGGTGTGGCCTACAACAAGTACGTGGCCGAAATTCGCTACCCCGTCAGCCTTAACCCAGCCGCTACGGTCTACGTGCTGGGCTTTGCCGAGGCCGGCAATGCAGTAGATGTGTACAGCCAGTATAACCCCTACAAGCTGTACCGTTCGGCGGGCTTCGGCGCCCGTATCTTCATGTCGGCCTTCGGCCTGCTAGGCTTCGACTACGGCCGGGCGTTCGACACGGTTACTCCGCCGCAGAATACGACTACCCAGCAGGATTTCAACCACTTCCACTTCATCATTGGCCAGCAGATTCGCTAGGCCTGCGATGGGCTGAACGTTTTGGCTAGCCCCCGTGGTTTAGCAACTGCCTAGCCGCTGGCGGCTTAGCTACTCAGACTAAAAGAACTGGCCCGGTCGTTGTACGGCCGCGTCGAAGCTGGTTTCGAACTGCGCACTTCTGTTTTCTGCATGACTCACGTTGCTCGTTTTGCGCTGGCGCTGTTGCTGCTGGTAGCCTGTGCCCCTGCCTGGGGCCAGAAATTCGGCTACATCGATACCGAGTTTATTATGGGCAAGATGCCGGAGTACGCCCAGGCGCAGGCCGAGCTCACCAAGCTTACCGACACCTGGCAGAAGGAAATCGAGTTTCAGAAAAAGGACCTTGATAAGCTTTACCGCACTTACCAGGCCGAGGAAGTGGTGCTGACTGAAGCTATGAAAAAGAAGCGGCAAGACGAGATTCTGAAAAAAGAGCAGGAAATCAAAGCTTACGAAACCAAACAGTTTGGCTACGAAGGGCAGCTCTTCAAGAAGCGCGTAGAGCTAAATAAGCCTGCCCAAGACAAGATTTTTGACGCTGTGGAGAAGGTGGTGAAGGCCCGCAAGTTGGACTTTATGTTTGACCGCAACGGTGACCTGACTATGCTTTACGCCAACCCTACGCACGACTACACCGAGTTCGTGCTGGAGGCGCTGGGGCTAGGTTCGCCCACCACCAACCAGCCTGGCCCCAAAGGCCCGGTGAAAACGGTGAAGCCGCCCAAAACGCCCACTGCTAGCGCCGACCCGGCTTTCGAGTCGGATTCGGGTACCCCCGAGCCATCCCTGCCCGCTAAAACGCCGTCTACTAAGGCTTCCAAATCTGCCGCCGGCCGAAAGCCTTAGTATCCTTAACTTTGCAAACGATTTTTTTTAGACCCTTGACTTTCTTCGTAAACCGCGTGAAAAAACTGCACCTGACCTTTGCCGCCGTACTGCTCGCAGCCAGCTCCTTTTTTGCTTCGAACGCCCAGGCGCAGGCTCCCCTTAAAATTGGCTTTACCAGCGTAGAGTACGTGCTGAGCCAGATGCCCGAAAGCAAGCAGATTGAGTCGGACCTGAAAACCTACGGCACCCAGCTGGAAGCCCAGCTGAAAACCAAGACTACCGAGTACCAGACCAAGGTTGATGCCTACCAGAAAGGTGCCTCGACTATGACGCCGGTCATCAAAGCCGACAAGGAAAAGGAGTTGCAAACTCTGGGTCAGAGCATCCAAGAGTTTCAGCAAACCGCGCAGCAGTCAATGCAGCAGAAGCAGCAGACCTTGCTGCGCCCCGTGCTCGACAAAATTCAGAAGAACATTGACGCCGTAGCCAATGACCAAGGCTACACCTATATCCTGAACTCGGATTCGGGCAGCAATCCTATCCTGTTGCACGGACCCAAGGATGGCGACGTATCGGATGCCATCTTGAAGAAAATGGGCATTACGCCCACGGCGCCGGCCCCCGCCGTGCAGGCTCCTAAGGCTTCGGCTCCTATGGTGCCGGCCGCTCCAGCTGGCAAGACCAAGACAAAAACCAAGTAAGCACCGTTTAGTATCGCTTGGAAAGCCGGAGCCAGTGGCTCCGGCTTTTTTTGTATAGCCTGCCGTATCGCATCAGTTGCTGATACACGCCCGTTCGTGCGTGCATTAGCAACTGATGCGGGACAATTCGCGCTAACCAATTTCTTTATGCTGACGCCAACCACTGATTTTGACTCTGACTTGGAACCCGACGAAGCGGGCGAGGGCGACGAGCTTTACGAGCATCACCGCATTGTGGCCGACCGCGGGCAAGAACTGCTGCGCCTCGATAAGTTTTTGCTCAATAGGCTAGCCAACGCCTCGCGCACCAAGATTCAGGACGCGATTCGGGTTGAGGCGGTGCAGGTAAACGGCCACGTAACCAAGCCCAATTACCGCGTGCGCCCGGCCGATGTCATTACTATCACGCTGCCCGAGCCACCGCGCACTGGCAAGGTAGTGCCTCAGGAAATGGCCTTGGATATTCGCTACGAAGACGCCGACTTGCTCATCGTGAATAAGCCAGCTGGCATGGTAGTGCATCCCGCCTACGGCAATTGGGAGGGCACGCTGGTAAATGGGCTAGCCTACCATCTCGAAAACCTGCCTACGGGCCGCAATGGCGACATTCGCCCCGGTCTGGTGCATCGCATCGATAAGGATACGTCGGGCCTGCTGGTGGTGGGCAAAACGGAGTGGGCGATGACGCACCTCTCGCAGCAGTTTTTTCACCACACCATCGAGCGTAGCTACCGGGCGCTAGTGTGGGGCAAATTTGAGGAGGAAGAGGGTACGGTGCGCGGCCACATTGGCCGCAGCCTGCGCGACCGCAAGGTGCAGGCCGTGTACCCTGGCGGTGAGCAGGGCAAGCACGCCGTGACGCACTACCGCGTGCTACAGCGCTACGGTCCTGTCACGCTGCTCGAATGCCGCCTCGAAACCGGCCGCACACACCAGATACGGGCACACATGCAGCACGTCGGGCACCCGCTGTTCAGCGATGCTACTTACGGCGGCGACCGCATTCGGGTGGGGCCAGCTACCGGCGCCTATAAAGCCTTCGTAGAGCAGTGTATGGCCGTGCTGCCCCGGCAGGCGCTGCACGCCCGCTCGCTGGGCTTTGTGCACCCTAGTACCGGTGAGCGGCTGTACTTTGAGGCGGAGCTGCCGGAGGACTTCACCGCCGCCCTAGCGAAGTGGGAAACCTGGGCTGCCGCGCACGAATAGAAAAAGCCCCGCTGCCAGTTGGCAGCGGGGCTTTTTACAAATCAGGCTAACTTGAGCAATTACTTTTTGCGGGCCGTAGCCGGAGCAGCTTTCTTGGCACCAGCACCTTTGATGATTTGCATGGCACCAGTGGCGTCCTTGTTGCTAGGGTCAAGCTCCAGTACCTTCTGGTAGTAGGGTGTGGCCGCTACCTTGTTGCCTTGCGACAAATTGTAGTAGCCGAGGTAGTTGTTAGCCTCGATGATGCCGCTACGGTACTTGGTCGGGTCAGCACTAGTTAGCTCTAGGTATTTCTCGTAGTAAGGCTTAGCTAGACCTTTCTTCGAGTCAGGGTCCAAGTTGAAGTTAGCCTGTGCACGGGCCTGGTACGCCGGGGCGTAAGTAGGCTTGGCCGTCGAGATAATGTTGTAAACACTATCGGCCTGCGTGTACTGCTTATTGCCGCTGTAGGCGCTGCCCAAGCGGAACTGGTCAGCCAGGTCAGGATTTTCCTTTTTCTTGTAGATGCTGATTGCCTCCGCATAACGCTTTTTAGCGATATAAGCAGTAGCCAAGTCGTTCTGCAAGTCACTCTTCTTGGCTGGGTCGGTAGTACCGGCGATAGCTTTCTGCAGCACGCTCAGCGCCTCATCCGTTTTACCCGTTTTCAGCAAAATCTTGCTCTGGTACGAGTAGTCTTCCGGCAGAATCTTGTCGGCAGGAGCCACTTTCATAAACTGCTCCATTGCGGTGGCGGCACCTGCAAAATCACCAGTTTCGTAGAGCGACGTCGCCTTCACGCGGTTCATCGTGAGGTTATTCGGGTTAGCAGCCAAAGCTTTGTCAGCCTCTGCTAATGCCTCCGGGTACTTCTTCGACAGATACAGGAAAGCCGCGTACTTTTCAGTGGTCGAAGGTGATTTCTCAGCAGCGTTAGAGTACTTCTGGAAAGATTCCAGGGCCTTATCATACTGGCCGGCCGAAGCGTACATACTAGCCATATCCGAGTAAGCCGGCGCGTAGGCAGGGTCCAGGGCAATCGTTTTGCTAAAGTTTTCCTGCGCCCCGGCGCCATTCTTGCTGCGCACGTTCAACACGGCACGCTTATAATAGGCCTCCGTGTAGTTGGGGTTAGCAGCAATGGCACGGTCGTAGCTGCTCATAGCTTCGCCGCCGCCCTGGTCGCTGTGCAGGTAAATGTCACCGCGCGCTACCATCAGCTTCGGGTCGTCTTTGCCTTTGCTCAGAACTTCGGCCGTTTTCACGTAGCTCAGCGGCTTGGTGATATCTTTTACATCCGACTCGCCATAAGCCTGGGCAATCATGGTCAACACATTGCTGTCCTTGTTTTTAGTAGCCTTTGCGGCGGCTTCGAACTTGGCATCAGCTTCGCTAGCCTTGCCTTTAGCCAGCAGGGCACGGCCTTCGGCTACCTGGCCAAACGGCGTAGGGCCAGCGGCCCGGTTGAAATAGTAGCTGGCCGAGTCGGGCAAGTCGCGCATTTGGTAAAGGCGACCAAGTTCAAAATTTGCTTCGGGGCTGCTATTGCCGCGCAGGGCAGCGCGGGCCTCATTGTACCGGCCCAGCTCGATGGCTTTTTGGGCGGAGGCTACATTTTGGGCGGTGGCGGCCGTAGTGCCGGCCCCCACGGTGAGGGCGGTCAGCAGCAGCGGTTTCCAGGGCTTGTAAGGCATAAGAGGGAAGGGAAAAGTAAACTTCAGGTGAAAGATTGGTGATTATACTACGCTATTCGGCGCAAGGTAGTTCACTGGCGTTTGTTGGTGGTTACAATGCGGGCCTGCATATTGGCGGGCATCAAACCCGATTTCTGGAAGATAAGCTGACCTTTCTGGCCTGCTACAAACGTCACAAACCCCGAGCCCAAACCTGCCCGCGCCTCGCGGCTGATTGCGTAGAGGTTGCGTAGCAATGGGTAGTTTTGCAGCTCAGGATGCTGCTTCAACAGTTCTTGCGATTTTGGGGCCAAATACACTTGGTCGGGCTGAATGTAGTCGTCCTTCGTGGGGTTGGGGCGGCTCGTAATGCTAGCCACCCGAATCATGCGGCGGTACTTGCGGGCGTTGGGGTCGTCCGTGTCTGACACCCAGTTCACGCCCACTACGCCCACTGCCGTGGGGTGGCTGGCCACGTAGTCGAGCAGCTTGGCGTTGGACTGCGCCGCGAAGGCTTTGGGCGCCAGGGCCGCCCCGCGCAGCAGCGAATCGCGCATAAAGCGGCTGGTGCTGCTGCGGTTGGCATCAAATACCACGTTGATGGCGCCGAGCTTCTTCTGACCGCTCACCTGGCTCCACTGGGTGGTCTGGCCCCCGAAAATGCCCCGCAGCTGGTCAACCGTGAGCAAGGAGTCGGGGTTGGACGGGTGCAGAATAATGGCTAGCCCATCGATGCCCACCTTGGTGGTGATGGGCAGCATATCTTGCTTTTTCAAGGCAGCTTGCTCTTCCGCATTCAAGTCGCGCGCCACTACAATGGCTTTCACCTTGTCGTTGAGCAGGTCGAGAAATACGTTGTCCTCGGGCTGGTACGACACCTTGAGGTGCGCGTCGGTGTAGAGCTTCTGAAATGTATCGACCTGCGACTCCAGAATGGGCGCAAACGTTTCGTCGACGCCAATACCCACGTTGCCGCTGGTAGGCGTGTCGGTAGCGTCTTCGCTGGTGCCTTTCGAGCGGTCGGTGTAGCAGCCGGGCAGCAGGCACATGGCCAGCAGCAGGGCGCTCAGCGTGGTCCGGGTGGGACGATTAGCTAAATTCATCGGGAGTAGGTTTGCGAAACTGAGTGCGAATAGTGCGCACGAAGCGGATAAGGCCGTATAAAATGAACACGGTGCCGAGGACCATCCGGGTCTTGGGGCCTAGCGACAGCAGCGCGCCCGCCGCGGATGGGCGGCTGGCGGTTAGCCAGAGCCAAACGCCCAGCGAGGCATACACCAGTGACATAATGAGGGTGAAGAAGCGAACTATCCGCTGGGGCGACCCCAGGCGCTCTTCGGTGGTGGGAAGGGGCATAATACAGAAGAAGAGGGGGAGAATACCCATAACCCGCGCCCACCCCCAATTTGTTCGGGCCCGGCGCGGGTTGGTAACGGACCTGCAAAAAAGGGGATAAAACCCGGATTCTCCTACTAGGCTCCGCTTTATTACTGAATGCTGAACGTGATGGGCAGCGTGAAGCGCACTGGTACCGGGTGCTTGCTCTGGTAGCCCGGCACCCAGGCGGGCATCTGGCGCACCACCCGTTGGGCCTCTTCGTCCAGGCCGTACCCTAGCCCTTTGAGGATAGTGACTTCGGAAATGCTGCCATCCGCCCCCACCACGAAGCTCATGAATACCCGGCCGCCCACGCCCGCTGCCAGTGCCGCGCCAGGGTAGCGCAAGTGTTTCTGCAGGTAGCGCAGCAAGGCCGCCTGTCCGCCCGCAAACTCGGGCATCTTTTCCACTGCTATAAAGGGCTCGCTGCTGACGGACGTAGCTGGGCCGCTTTTGGTGCCGTCGCCCCCATCGTTAGCCACGGGCAGGCTAGGGTCGCTGAGGCCGGTGGTATTGGTTGCTACGAGGCCAGCGGGGCCATCTACCAATTCAGTGGGCACAGGCTTGGCTAGCTGTGGTTGGAGTACATCGTCCTTCACTACCTGGGTAGGAGTTGGAGGGGCTACGTGCGTGGCGGCGGCCCTAGTACGGGGCGGCGGGGCAACTGCAACCCTGGGTTTTTCAATAACTACGCTAGGTGGCTTGACTTCGATGGGCGTTAGGATAGTAGGGTGGGAGGGAAGCACAACTGGCGCCATTGAGTACAGCCGGCTCCACCCGGCCCAGCCCAGAAAAAGTAATGCGCCAAACACAAGGGTAAGGCCACCGGCCGAAGCCAGGTTTTGCTGGTAGTCTTGCCGCAGCTGATAAGCGCCGTAGGCCTGGTTGCGGCCTTCGAAGACAACTTCATCGAGGCTGTCGCTTAGAAATGTGGGGAGCAGTGACATAAGTAAAAAGGTAGGGAATGTGAAGGGAAACGCTACCGGTGGCCACCAGTAGTTAGCTGATGCCATTTCGCCATTTTTTCCACATGGCTAGCCCTGTTTTTTACGATAAGCTACCCACTGGCCCAAACGCAAAAAAGCCCTGACTACCGAAGTAGTCAGGGCTTTCTCAATAACAGCTAAGCCTTACTGAATCTTGTAAGTAACAGGTACGGTAAAGGAAACCTTTACCGAACGGCCGTTCTGCTTGCCGGGGATGAACTTCGGCAGGCCTTTAATAGCGCGGATAGTTTCGGCGTCAATCGTGCCGCTAATGCCTTTCACGATTTTTACGTCCGAGATATCACCGTTCTCATCTACCGTGAAGCTAGCGAACACCTTGCCTTCTACTTGGTTGCGCAGGTCAACGGCGGGGTAGCGCACGTTTTTCTGAATGGCCGATACGATGGCACCCATGCCGCCGCCACCGGGGAGGGCAGGCATTTGCTCAACGTAGGTATAGACTTTGTTGGTTTCTACTACTTCTTCTACTGGCTTAGTGCCTTCGCCACTCAAGTCGCTGAGGTCGGGGGCATCGGTGTTGCCTTTTACAGATACCGTGGCCACCGTTTTATCCTTAAGCTCTTCCTGGTCCGGAACTTCTTCCTTCTTCACTTCCTCATCCTTCTTTACTACCGGCGGCGTGAACTTCACCGTGGTTAGCTTGGGCGGCGGGGGTGGCGGCGCCTCGGGCGGCGGGGGCGGGGGCGGGGGCTTGGTTTCGTCCAGAGGCGGCGCATCCATGAGCACGTTCTCCTTTAGGTTCAGCACCTCTTTGGGTTTGCGGTCCTCCATCATTTTGGCGATGGCTGGAATGAAAACCAGCAGCGCCAGTAATGCAGCCCCAATGATGAGAGCCCGCGTTACGTTGCGCCCGTAGATGCGCCGTAGCTCAAAAGCTCCGTAGCTCTTGTTACGACCCTCGAATACGATGTCGTTCAGGCTAGCCTTAGCTAGCTGCGCATTATCCATCATAACGGTAGGTTCTGTTTTTTAATGAGGTCGATGTCTTTCTTCGAGATATCAACCAGCGCGTACTTCTTCTGGTCGGTGATGTTCATCTCGTCCAAAATGTCTACCATGTTCTTATACTTAGCTTCTTTCCCTTCGAAGGAATAAGGCTCAATAAGAATAATGGGCTCCGGCTGCTGGCGCTTGCGGTCAAGCAGCACCTTGCGAATGCCGTTGGCCGAAAAGTCAGTTACCTTAACTTCGGGCACGGGTACCGACTTGTCGGTAGGCTCATTCAGGCCGAAGTAATAAAAAATCTTGTCGTTGGGAGCCAGAATAAGCGTAACGGCTTGTGACGCTTTAATCTTGGTTTGCTCCTCCGGATTCGGATTTTTCTCCTTCACCGGCATCGTGAGCTGCATGACGTTAGGCTTGGCGAAGGTGGTCGTAAGCATGAAGAAGGTCAGGAGTAGGAAGGCCAAGTCAACCATCGGCGTCATGTCGATTTTGGTCGACGCTTTTTTCGCCCGTTTCTTGCCTCCCTTGCCACCGGAGTCTCCTTTTTGTTGGATTTCTGCCATGGTTTCAGAAAGGTTATTGACCTACAAAAGAAGGCTTCATCTCTAGGCTCGTGAGCAGGTTGAAGCGGTTGATATCTTTTTCTTGCAGAAGCTTAATAACCGTTTGCACGGTCTTCACATCTGCGTTGCCATCGCCCCGGATAACGAGGAAAGTTGGCTTTTTGAACTGCGCGGCGTTGGCTTTGCGGGCTTCCAACACCCAGTCAATCATCTGATTGTTGAGCGAGTCGTAAGGAATGCCTGGCAAGCCTTTATTCAGCGCCTTACGGTCTTCGGTGTCTTTGTCGAGGTAGCTGGCTAGCTGCGTAATCGGAACACCGAAGTTGGGGAGCAGCGAAAACTGCTTAATCTGAGCGGGGGTAAACGAGACACCATATTTTGCGCCTACTGCCTTGATTGCGGCTTCCTTCACGGGAGCCTTATCGTAGCCAAAGAAGACGCGCTTTTTGTTGTCAATCGTCAGCGTCAGGATGTCGCTGTCGGGAGCCACCAGGTCGGAGGTCGACGACGGCGGGTCCACTACCACAGCTTCATCGGGGCGAAACTGCGTGGTCAACATAAAGAATGTTACCAGCAGAAACGCCAGGTCCACCATCGGCGTCATGTCGAGCGACGGCGAGGTGCGGTGCGGTTTTACTTTAGGCATTGCCGGGAGAAGTTAAAATGACTGGACAGAGCATGTACAAGAGCTGGTAGTGAGACGTTCAGCGGGCCGCCGGGCGGGGGCCGCTCAGCAGTACTGATGCCGGAAACCGGCTGATTGCACACGCACTCTGAAAAAAAAGTGGGGCGGGGACGGCAAAACGCCTCCGCCCCTTTTTTTGTGCCAGTGTGGCTTACGACTCCTGACCTTTGTTGCCGTGCTGAGCAGCGAAGGTTTGAATGATGCTGAAGCCAGCCTCGTCGATGCTGTAGGTCAGTTCGTCAATCTTGCTGGTGAAGAAGTTGTAGGCTACGATGGCCAGGGCTGATGTACCAATGCCAAGGGCCGTGTTGATAAGAGCTTCCGAGATACCCGTTGCCAGGGCAGTAGCATCTGGGTTACCAGCTTGGGCAAGGGCCGAGAAGGCCTTAATCATGCCGAATACCGTGCCGAGCAGACCTACTAGCGTGGCAATCGAAGCCAGGGTAGAAATGATAACCAGGTTTTTCTCCAGCATCGGCAGCTCCAGGGCGGTGCTTTCTTCAATTTCTTTCTGGATAGCCAATACGCGCTGGTCGGTGTTCATCGTGGTTTCGCGGCCCATTTCCTGGTATTTCTTCAGGCCGGCGCGTACTACGTTGGCTACCGAGCCTTTCTGCTGGTCGCAGAGAGCAATAGCACCGTTGATGTCGTTGCTGTTCAACTTCTGGCGTACGCCACGAACAAACGACTCAATGCTCTTGCTGCCTTTGGCCTTCGAGATGGTGAGGGCACGCTCAATCGAGAAGGTGATAACGCAGAGCAGCATGGTGAGCAGTACCGGTACGATAACGCCACCCTTGTACACAATGCCGAGGTAGTCGCCGGGCTTCGGGTTGTTCTCGGGGTTGTTGCCGAGGAAGTGGCTCGGGTCACCAAGGACGAATTTGAAGATGATTAAGCTAACAACGAAGGCTAGGATAATAACGATAACCGAAAACAGCGAGGCACCACCGCTGCTCTTGGCGGGTGCGGCCTGGGAAGCGGCCGGCGCAGCGGGCCGAGCGGCTGGGTTTACTGCATTTTTCTGTTCCATGTGTCCAGTAAGTGTAGGAGGTGGGGGGTTGGTTGAGGGTAAAAAAGAAGGCTGTGTTAAAGTGCTAGTTGGTCAGTAAGACCCGTTGGCAACTAGGCAAACAGAGGTTTCGGGGCCGAATCTACGCCGAAGCCGGTAAAATACCGGACTCAGGAAAGTTTTTTTTGGATGTGCTGCCCGCTGATTGTCTCCAAAAGCGAGGGCGCGCGGAGCTAGAAGCCAATGCCTGAATTATGTAGGAGCAGCGAACGTAGGAGTGCCGGGCGAGGTTTGCGCGTGAAAGATGACAGTTGAGTAACGTCAAACGATTGTGCTGCGCACTGCTGCCCACAGTCAACTACTTACCATCCTTAGCGCTGGGGTTTGCCTAGTGGCCGGCGCGCTTGGCTTCGTTCCAGTAAATGTCCATCTGGGCCAGGGTAAGGTCAGGCAGCGCTTGCCCGGCCTGCGCGGCGGCAGTTTCCAAAAACTGAAAGCGACTGATAAATTTTCGATTGGTGCGCTCCAATGCCTCTTCGGGGTTTATACCGGCAAAACGGGCAAAATTGACCAGCGAAAAGAGCAGGTCGCCAAACTCCTGGGTGGCGCGCTCGGCCTGGGCAGCGTCGGCCGGGGGCTGGCCGTGGCCATATTCGGCGCCAAACTCAGCCAGCTCCTCCTGCACCTTGCCCCACACCTGGCTAGGGTCTTCCCAATCAAAACCCGCCCCGCGGGCTTTTTCCTGAATGCGCATGGCCTTTACCAAGGCCGGCAGCGAGGTGGGTACGCCGCCGAGTACGCCGCCGGTATTGCCTTTTTCCTTCAGCTTGAGTTGCTCCCAATTGCGCTTCACGGTGGCTTCGTCGTCGGCCTGAGCATCGCCGTAGATGTGCGGGTGGCGGTATATAAGCTTCTCGCACTGCGCGTTAAGGGCATCGGCAATGTCGAAGGCGCCCTGCTCGGCCGCGATGCGGGCGTAGAAGAGCAGGTGCAGCATCACGTCGCCGAGCTCCTTTTTAAGGTCGGGCAAGTCGTTGCGCAGAATGGCGTCGCTTATCTCGTAGGTTTCCTCAATGGTGAGGTGGCGCAGGCTGGCTAGGGTCTGCTTTTTGTCCCAGGGGCACTCGGCCCGCAGGCGGTCGAGCACGTCGAGCAGGCGCCCGAAAGCGGCGAGCTGCGCCGGGCGGCGCGAGGGCGATAACAACGAATTTTCCATAAAATTTAAGAAATAATATACTAATCAGCCAGTGCGCGAAGCGCGAAAAGCGGCGCTTGGCCCGGCCAGTTGGGCTAGCAAGCCCGGCAATAATCAGCTTCGCTAGGGTACCCACTGGCCCCAAAGCCGGGCGAACAACGGAGCCAGGTGCCTACTTTTGCAAAGCTAAAGAGATATCCAGTGACCCTCATAAAATCTATTTCCGGCATTCGCGGCACCATTGGTGGGCCGGCCGGCCAGGGGTTAACCCCCCTCGACGTGGTAAAATATGCTGCCGCTTACGGGGCCTGGGCGGCCGCCCAACCCGCTGCCAGCAAGCTCATCGTGATTGGCCGCGATGCCCGCATTTCGGGTGAGATGGTGAGCCGCCTCGTGGCCGGCACCCTGCAAGGCTTGGGTTTTGACGTGCTGGACCTCGGCCTCAGCACCACGCCCACCGTGGAAATGGCCGTGCCTGCCAAAAAAGCGGCCGGTGGCATCATCCTCACCGCCTCGCACAACCCCAAGCAGTGGAACGCGCTGAAGCTGCTCGACCAGCACGGCGAGTTTCTCTCGGCCGAAGCCGGCGAGCAGGTGCTAGCCCTGGCCGAGAGCGATAGCATCGACTTTGCTACGGTTACCAAGCTGGGCAAATACACGACCGATGACGCCTTCCTGGCCGAGCACATTGCTGCCATCCTGGCTTCGCCGCTGGTGGATGTGGCCGCCATCAAGGCCAAGAACTTCCGGGTGGTGGTTGATGCCGTGAACAGCAGCGGGGGCTTTGCCGTGCCGCAGTTGCTGACCGCGCTAGGGGTCGAAACCATTGAGAAGATTCACTGCGAGCCCACCGGCGACTTCGCCCACAACCCCGAGCCGCTGCCCGAGCACCTGCGCGACATTGCCAAGGTGTTGGAAAAAGGTGGTTTCGACCTCGGCATCGTGGTGGACCCCGACGTGGACCGCCTGGCCCTGGTGAGCGAAAACGGCGAGATGTTCGGCGAAGAGTACACCCTGGTGGCCGTGGCCGACTACGTGCTGGGCTACCACGGCGGCGGCAATACCGTGAGCAACCTCAGCAGCACCCGCGCCCTGCGCGACGTGACCGAGAAGCACGGCGGCACCTACACCGCCGCCGCCGTGGGCGAGGTGAATGTGGTGACCAAGATGAAGGAAACCAACGCCGTTATCGGTGGCGAGGGCAACGGGGGCATCATCTTTCCCGAGCTGCACTACGGCCGCGATGCGCTGGTTGGCATTGCGCTGTTTCTGACTCATTTGGCCAAGTCGGGCCTGCAAATGAGCCGCTTGCGCAACTCGTACCCCAACTACTTCATTTCCAAAAACAAGATTGAGCTGACGCCCGACATCGACACCGACGAGGTGCTCACCCAAATGGAGCAGCGCTACGCCAAGCAGCCGGTGAACACCATCGACGGTGTGAAAATCGAGTTTGACAAGGAGTGGGTGCACCTGCGCAAGTCGAACACCGAGCCCATTATCCGCATCTACGCCGAGTCGGATTCCAACGCCACGGCCGACCACCTGGCCCAGAAGATTATCGCCGATATCAAAGAGATTATCTCCGCCAAAAAATAAGAATTTATTTTCTATAAGAACGTCATGCTGAACATTGGGAGGCATGACGTTCTTTTTTTAGCCGCTCGCCCTTTTAACCCCCGCTAGCCGATGCACGCTTATTTCGATAACGCCGCCACCACGCCCCTCGACCCCGAAGTACTGGATGCCATGCTGCCCTACCTGGCCCAGCACTACGGCAACCCCAGCTCACTGCACGGACCGGGCCGGCAGGTGCGCTCGGCCATCGAGGTGGCGCGCAAAACGGTGGCACAACTTGTCAATGCGGCCCCTAGCGAAATTACGTTTACCTCGGGCGGCACCGAGGCCGACAACTACGCCATTTTTGGCAGCGTGCGTTCGCTAGGGTTGAAACATGCCATTACCTCGCCGCTAGAGCACCACGCTGTGCTGCACCCGCTGCAAGCCCTGGCCAAGAGCGGCGAAACCACGCTCACTTATCTGCGCCACGATGCCCAGGGCCGCCTCGACCTTGAGCACCTCGAAGAGTTGCTGGCTAGCCACCCGCGCACTTTTGTGAGCATCATGCACGGCAATAACGAGTTGGGTAACCTCAACGACATCAAGACAATTGGGGAGATTTGTGCCCGGCACGACGCCGTGTTCCACACCGATACGGTGCAGACCATGGGCCACTACAAGCACGACGTGCAGCAGCTCAGCACCCACTTCTTGGTGGGCTCGGCGCATAAATTTCACGGGCCCAAGGGTGTGGGCTTTCTCTACCGCCGTGGGGGCGTGGAAGTGGCACCGCTCATCCACGGCGGCTCGCAGGAACGCAACGTGCGCTCGGGTACCGAGAATGTGTACGGCATTGTGGGGCTAGCCAAGGCCCTCGAAATAGCCTGCCGCGACATGGCCGACCACCAGCGCCACGTGCAGGGGTTGAAGGACCGCTTCATCGGCCAGCTCACGGCTGGGATTGCGGGCGTGCAGTTCAACGGCCTTTCGGCCGAGGCTAGCCAGAGTCTCTACACTGTGCTCAGCGTGAGTCTGCCGCCGTCCAGCATCAGTGAGATGCTGCTCTTTAGCCTCGATATCAACAAGGTAGCGGCCTCGGGCGGCTCGGCCTGCACCAGTGGCGCGCAGCTCGGCTCGCACGTGCTGGAGGCCCTGGGCGCCGACGCCGGGCGCCCTACGGTGCGCCTCTCCATGAGCAAGCTCAACACCGAGGCCGAGGTCGATTACGCCGCCGCGCAGCTCATCAAGCTCTACGAGCCGGTGGCCGCGCGGGCCTAGTCGGCAGCGAGTTGGCGTCGCGGCGCGCCAAAATGAATTACAGATGCTATACTTGTGGGCGGCCAGATTACAGTGCTGTAATCTGGCCGTTTTTTTATGTCTGCTCCGCCGCCTCGCCCCCCTCAATCACCCGGCAACCGTTGGCGCGCTTGGCGCTGGCTGCGGCGCTACTTCGGCTTTTCGCGGGGCGAAGCGCGGGGCTTCGTTTTGCTGCTCCTGCTGGCCCTGGCTGCTGCGGTGGCCCCCGCCCTGCTGCGCCCCGCCGACCCCGAGTATCTGCCCGCCGCCGACCAGCGCCAGCTCGACGGCTGGGCCCGCGCCCTCGCTGCCCACCTCGACTCTAGCCGCGCGGCCCACGACCGTGCCTACGCTGCTCGTTATCCGGTACGCCGCCCGGCCGGCGCGGCTAGCCGCTACCCCGCCGTGCCGCAGGTGCAGCTAGCCCCCTTCGACCCCAACGCCCTCACCGCCGAAGGTTGGGAGGCCCGCGGCGTGCCGCACTTCGTAGCTGGCCGCATCGTCAATTACGGCCAGAAAGCCGGTGGCTTCCGCGCCAAAAGCCAGGTGCAGCGCATCTATGGTCTGCCCGATTCGGTGTATCAGCGGCTGGCGCCGTTTATGCAGCTGCCCGAGGCGCTGCCGGGCCGTGAGCGGCCCGATTATGCGGCTGGCCGCCCCGCTTTTGGTGGTGATGGGGCTAGCGCGACCGGCCGTTTTGCGCGCAAGCCGGCCCATTTGCAGCCCTTCGACCTCAACCTGGCCGATACCACCCAGCTAATGCAGATAAAAGGCATTGGCCGCGGCCGTGCCAAGTGGATAGTAAAGCACCGCGAGGAGCTGGGGGGCTACCTGGCTGAAAATCAGTTGGAAGAAGTATTTGTGCTGCGCGACGCGCCCGACCTAGTGGACAGCCTGCGCAAATACACGTTCGTGGCGCCGGGTTTCGCGCCCCGGCCGGTGCACATCAACTCAGCCAGCTTCGATGAGTTGTGGCCGCACTCCTACGTAGGCAAGCCGCTGGCCCGCCTCATCGTGGCCTACCGCAAGCAGCACGGCCTCTTCGCCACACCCGACGACCTGCGCCAACTTAAGCTATTAAAGGAGGAAAACTTCGTCAAGCTGCGTCCCTATGTACGTTGCGACTAGGTGCTCGTCGAGTACAAGATTGCTTGGTATTTAAAATCGTTCTAAATTGCGGCCGGATTTTACCCCGCTGCTCGATGAAAATACTTTTCCGCCGCATTCACCTCTACCTGGCTTTGGCGGCCGGCCTGGTTTTTTTCGTGCAATGCCTCAGCGGCACGGTGCTGGTTTTTGAGGAGGAAATAACCCACTTCGTGTATCCCGAGCGCTACACGGTGGCCGCGCCGGCCGGCCAGCCGCGGCTGGCCCTGGCGCAGCTAGCCAGCCTGTTCAGCCAAACTCATCCCAAAGACAAGGTACTGGGCTTCAAAGTGTACGCCGACCCGGCGCGTACCGTGGAGCTAGCCTACCGCGACAGCAAAGCCAAGCCTGGTGGCCCGCGGGGCGAGGGCGGCGCCCGTGGCGAAATGAGCCGCGAGCGCAACGCTGCTACCCGCGGCCCCGGCCAAAGTGAGGGCGAGCGCGCCGCCCGCGGCCGCGTCGGCCAAGGTGAGGGTGGCTCCGGCAAGGGTCGCCCCGAGCGCGGCAGCACCGCCTACCTTAACCCCTACACCGGCCAGGTGCTAGGGCTGCAAACCCAGAAGCAGCTGCCCGTTTTCAAGTTTGCCGAAGACCTGCACCGGCGGCTGCTGGCCGGCGAGGTGGGTAAGGCGCTCACTGGCTTATCGGCGCTGTTTATCCTAATTATCACGGCGACGGGCCTGGTATTGTGGTGGCCCAAGACGCGCGACATGCTGCGCGGCCGGCTGCGCATCAAGTGGGGGGCCAGCGGCAAGCGCCTCACCCACGATTTGCACGTGGTGCTAGGCTTTTACACCTCGCTGTTTTTGTTTGGGCTAGCCCTCACGGGCGTGATTATGTCGTATGGCTGGGCCACGAAGAGCCTGTTTACGCTCACCAATTCCAAGCCCACGGTGGGCCTGCTGGCCCCGGTTTCGGCCCAGCCGGGCAGCCCGCGCCAGGTGGCGTTTGATGCGGCGCTGCGCACCGGCCAGGCCACGTACCGCACGGCCGCCTTCTGGCGAGTAGGCGCACCCAAAGACTCGGCCGCGGCCGTCACGGTGAGTGCCCCCAGCCCGCTGCCGCTGCGCTCGCTAGGCCTCGACACGTTGTTTGTGGACCGCGCGACGGGCGCGGCGCTGGGGCAGCACCTCTACGCCCGGCAGTCGGCCGGGGTGCAGCTGCGGCGCCTTACCAAGCCGCTGCACACCGGCGAAATTGGCGGCATATGGACCAAGATTCTGGCGCTGGTTGTGACGCTGGCTAGCCTCACCTTCCCCATCACGGGCGTGCTGATGTGGCTGAACCGTACGCGCAAGAAATCTCGGAAGAACACACCGGTGGGAACATTGCGCGCGGCGTAAATAGCTAATTGATAGATATTTAAATAATAAAGCGTCATGCTGAGCGTGGAGAAGCATCTCTACCGAACGCCCCTAGTGATGCGGTAGAGATGCTTCTCCACGCTCAAAATGACGCTTTGTTCTTATTTAATTAGCAGAGCTAGCGGCAAGTTATTTCTTGCCTGCTCCCATTTCGAGCTTGCGCAACTGGTCGGCGCGCCAGCTGGTGATGGCCACCACCAGCATAGTCATTAGGCCCCCAAATACCACACTCGGCACGGTGCCCATGAACTTGGCCGCCGTGCCGCTCTCGAAGGCGCCGATTTCGTTGCTGGAGCCGATGAAAATGCTGTTCACGGCCGACACACGGCCTTTCATGTACTCGGGCGTGTAAGTGTGCACCAGCGTCTGGCGCACGATAACCGACACGGAATCAAACACTCCCGTCAGGAAAAGCAGGAACATCGACAGGTAGAAATTGGTGGACAGCGCAAAGGCCACCGTGGCCGCACCGAAGCCGGCCACAGCCCACAGCATCTTGCGACCCGCGCCTTTTTTGAGGGGCGAGAAGGTGAGGAACACGGCCATCAATACCGAGCCCACGGCCGGGGCGGCGCGCAGGTAGCCAAAGGCGTCGGGGCCGCCGTGCAGGATATTCTCGGCGAAGAAGGGCAGCAGCGCCACCGCGCCGCCAAATAGCACGGCAAACATATCGAGCGAGAGCGCCGCCAGCACTAGTTGATTGCTGAAAATGAACTTGATACCGCTCAAAATACTCTCGCCCATGCTCAGCTTTTCGCCCTCAATGGGCGGCAGCTCGCGGCTGGCGATGCTGATGAAAAAGAGCAGGGCTAGCCCTTCCATCACCATATCGACGCCGTAGGCAAACTCGACGCTGAGGTGCAGCAGCAGGCCCCCAATGGCCGGCCCCAGCACCGCCGAGCCCTGCCAGGTGGTCGAACTCCAGGTTACGGCATTGGCCAGGAAGCTGCGGTCGGGCAGCAGCTGCGGCATAAAGGCAAACAGCGCCGGCCCCATGAAGCCCCGGGCGATGCCGCTCACGAAAATAACCAGGTACAGCGGCCACACGATGGTGGCGTGGGCAAAATCGAGGTGCAGGCGGCCTTTGGCCAGCAAGGCTTCTTGCAGCGGATGCGCCAGCCACCACAGCGTGACGGCGCACAAAAACAGCACCACCACGGCCGGCACCACAATGCGCTTGCGCCGCACCGAGTCGGCTACGTGCCCGGCGTAGAGCGACACCGTGATGCTCGGAATAGCCTCGGCTAGCCCGATGAGCCCGAGCGCCAGCGGGTCATTGGTGAGCTTGAAAATCTGCCAGCTTACAACGACCCCCTGAATTTGGGTGGCCACCGAAAACAAGGCGCGGGCCGTGATGTAGCGACGAAAATCGGGAATGCGGAGGGCGGCGTAGGGGTCGTGCGGGGCAGCTTCGGGGGCGCTAGGGGTCATGGGCAGCAATACGGGGCAGAAGAACGACTAACTGCCCAATTGCGCAAAAGTATGCTCATTACTTGCCAGAAGTGGCTTACCTTGCGCTTGGGCCGGTAGTTGCCAGCGGCCCGCACGCTATGCTCAACCACGGCCTCGACTTGCTGCACCGGCCTGATTTGCCGGTCCTTATCGCCCGCTGGCACCGCGAGGTGTCGCCGGCCGAGCTGCGCGCTGGCTACGAAGCGCTATTAGTGGCGGCCGACGCGGCGGCCTGCGGCCGCTGGCTGCTCGACCTGCGCCGCCGCGAAGACCTCACCGAGCCCACCGTCAACGCCTGGTTCAGCCAAACTTTTGCGCCCGGCCTGCGCGGTCGCTACCCCGAGGCCGTGCGGCTGGCCTTCCTGGTATCGCCGCTGCGCGCTGGGCAGCCCATCACGGCCGTGGTTTCGGCCGCCGATACCGATTGTGAAATCGCCACTTTCATCGACGAAGCCGCCGCCCACGACTGGCTGGCGCGGCGGTAATGAGGTAATGGAGTACTGAGGTGAAAAGCACGGAAGAATTGCTGCCTTATTACCCCAGCGCCTCAGTACCTTATCGCCCTACGCGCACTGCTCCTTGGTCAGCGCCTCGTTGAGGCAGATGGCCGCTTTATTTCCCTCGCCGGCGGCGATAAGCGCCTGCTGCTGGCCGGGCACGGTGTCGCCGGCGGCGTAAAGGCCGGGGATGCTGGTTTGCGAATTCCGGTCAACCCACACTGCGCCCTTGCTGGTGATGCGCGCGCCGGTTTCGGCGGCCAGGGTGCTGCGCTGCTCCTGCGCGGCGTGCAGGAAGATGGCCGTGCGCTCCAGGTAACTGCCATCTTCAAACTCGACGCAGCGCAGCAGGCCATCGGGGCCGCCCACCAAGCCTTTCACTGGCTCCTGGCGCAGGCCGATGTTGTGCTGGCGCAGGCGCTGCTGGCCGTAGTCGCTGAGGTGGCCGGGGCCGTTGGTGACGACCACAATATCGCGGCTCCAGTTGGTGAGCAGCAGGGCCAGCCCCACGGCGGCCTTGCCGCGGCCGTACACGGCCAGCGGCTGGTCGCGCACTTCGTAGCCGTGGCAATAGGGGCAATGCAGCACGCCCGTGCCCCACAGCTCGCGGAAGCCGGGCAGCGGCGGCAGCACATCGGCCACGCCCGTAGCCAGGATAACGCGGCTGGCCGTGCCCGCCCAGGCGTGGCCCTGCCCGGTAGTGCCCTCGGCCCGAAAGCCGTGGGCTAGCCGGTGCAGCTTCGTGATTTTCAGCTCGCGCGCCTCCACGGTGGGGTAGGGGGCTAGCTGCTCGTAGCCTAGTTGCAGAAGCCGGCCCGGCCGGATGCCGTCGCGCGAGAGGAAGCCGTGCACGGCCGGCGAGGGCACGTTGCGCGGGGCACCGCCATCGGCCACCAGCACGCGGCGGCGGCAACGCCCCAGCGTGAGGGCCGCGCTGAGCCCAGCGCTGCCCGCGCCCACTATCAATACGTCAAAATCCATTGGCTAAATAGCAGTAAGGTGGGCCGTTAGTCGGCCATTTTTTTCTGGGTAGTTAAGCCAAAAGCGGGCGAAAGGTTGCGCCAGTGGCCCGCGCGGTGCGTAGGCGCTATTTTTAGCGGCCGGCCGGGGCCGCGCTCCGCTTAGTTGTTGAACGTTATGCACGAGCTTTTTGCCGAAAACCAGGCCTTCCGCGCCAATGGCCGCCTCTGGATAGAAGGCCCCGCCGACCGCTTTCTCGGCATCGGCCGGCTCGAATTGCTGGAACATATCCAGGCCACGGGCTCCATCTCGAAGGCCGCCAAAGAAATGGGTATGTCGTATAAAAAAGCCTGGGATTTAGTGAGTTCCATGAATGCCCAGGCCCGGCAGCCGCTGGTGGGCGCCCAGGCCGGCGGCGCCCACGGCGGCGGTGCCAGCCTCACCGAAGCCGGTGCGGCGGCTGTGGCCGAGTTTCGGGCCATGCAGGGGCGCTTCGCCCAGTTTCTGGCCGATGAAACGGCCCGGCTATATCAATAAGGATTGAAAAAGGCGGCAAACCTTTCCCCGCACCCGGCGTTATATTTGCTCGAACATAACGAGTTTTTCTATTCCACAAATGTTACTTTTATTTGCTGGCAGTCGGCGCTGGCCGGCCGTGGGGCTGGGGCTGGTTAGCCTGAGTTTCGGGTCGGCAGCGGCCCAAACTACCCGGCCGCCGCTGGGGCTAGCCCGCCGCCCACTGCCCACCGACACGCTGCGCACCGACCTGAAGGAGGTAGTTGTGACCGCCTCGCGGGTGGAGGAAAGCTTTTTACAGTCGCCGGTGACGGTGGAGAAGCTTAACGCCCGCGCCATCCGGCTGTCGCCGGCGCCGTCGTTTTTCGATGCCATTGAGGGCTTGAAGGGTGTGCAGGTAATTACGCCCAGCATTGGCTTTAAGGTGATTAACGCCCGCGGTTTCACCAATACCACCAACGTGCGCTTTGCCCAGCTCGTGGATGGCGTGGACAACCAGGCGCCGCACATTGGCGGGCCCATCGGCAACGTGCTGGGCCCTAGCGACCTCGACATCCAGAGCGTGGAGCTGGTGCCCGGCACCGCCGCCGCGCTCTACGGCCTGAATGCCATCAACGGACTAGCCAACTTCCAAACGAAAAACCCCTTCACTTCGGAGGGCCTGAGCGTGCGCCAGCAAACGGGCCTCAACCACGTGAACGACCCGAGCGTGAAGACATTTGGCGAAAACGGTTCGCCCGTCAAAAGCTATTTGGAAACCAGCGTGCGTTATGCTAAGATATTGGTGGCGGATAAGTTAGCGTTCAAAGTGAACGCTACTTACCTGCGCGCCTACGACTGGGTGGCCAACGACCAGACCGATATCAACCCCAACGGCAACGCTACCACTGGCCTGTTCGGGGCCGACAGCCCGGCGCCGGACCAGGTGAGCCGTTACGGCAACGAGTCGTCGGACCGCCGCAACATTACGCTGGGCGGCAAAAGCTACCAGGTGGCCCGCACCGGCTACGACGAGCGCGACCTTGTGGACTACAACGTGCGCCAGCTCAAGGCCGACGGGGCGCTGCACTACCGCTTCCGGCCCGGCACCGAGCTGGCCTACACCTACCGCGTGGCCAGCTTCGACAACGTGTACCAGCGTTCGAACCGCTTCCGGCTGCAAGACTACCTGTTGCAGCAGCACGCGCTCACCTTCACCTCGCCGGTGGTGCAGGCGAGGGCTTATCTGACTTCGGAAAATACCGGCAAGAGCTACAACCTGCGCTCGATGGGCGAGAATATCGACCGCAGCTACAAGCCCGATACCCAATGGTATAGCGACTACGCCAGCGCCTGGAATGCCGCCACCGGCCGCGGCACCGGCCTGGCCGATGCCCACCGCGCCGCCCGCTCGGCCGCCGACGCCGGCCGCCTCCAGCCCGGCACCGACGCCTTCAACCAGCGCCTGAGCCAACTCCAGGAAATCAACAACTGGGACGTGGGCGCCGCCCTGCGCGTGCGCGCCACCCTAGCCCACGCCGAAGCCCAGCTGAACCTAGCCGAAGCCCTACGCCGCGGCGGCACCGCCCTGCCCGCTAGCCTCGATTTACTGGCCGGGGCCGACCACCGCACCTACATCGTGGTGCCCGACGGCAACTACTTCATCAACCCCAACCCCGGCAAAGACCCACTCGCCGACAACCTGACCTACTCCAAAACCGGCGGCTTCGTGCAGGCCGGCGGGCGCCTATTTGAGGAGAAGCTGCGCCTTACGGCCACGCTGCGGGTCGATAAAAATGACTACTTCGCCGTGAAATTCAACCCGCGCTTTACGGCGGTGTTCTCGCCTACGCAGCGGCAAAACTTTCGCCTCAGCTACCAGAGCGGCTACCGCTTTCCGAGCTTGTTCGAGGGGTTTTCCAACGTGAACAGTGGGCAGGTGAAGCGCATCGGTGGCCTGCGCGTGATGAGCGACGGCGTGTTTGAGAACAGCTACCTGCGCAGCAGCATCGACCGGTTTAACGCGGCCGTGACGGCTGGCATCAACGGCTCGCCGGCCCAAACGCGCGCCCAGGCCGTGGTGGCCAACCAAAATCTGCTGGTCAAAAACCCCTACACGTACATCAAGCCCGAGTATATCCGCTCGCTGGAGGCGGGCTACAAGGCGGCCTTTGGCCCTAGCGGCCGGCTGCTGGTCGACGTCGATTTCTACTACAACTCGTACCGCGACTTCATTGCGCAGGTTGAAGCCTACGTGCCGCAGACGACCAACGGCGTGGCGCTGACTACCGGCACTGACCTGAATACCATTGCCACGGCCCTGAACACTACGGCGATACCCGCCGGCGGCACCACCACCGGCCAGGCCCGCTACCGCCTCTGGACCAACTCGCAGAGTCAGGTGTACAACTACGGCGGCTCGGCTGGCCTGCGCTACAACGTGGCCGGCGGCTACCTGGCCGGCCTCAACGCCACCTTCACCCGCCTCGACCGCACCGAAAACGGCGACGGCCTCGAAGACGGCTTTAACACCCCGCAGTGGATGTACAACCTGAGCCTGGCCAACGAAAACGCCTACCGCAACTTCGGTTTCGGCCTCAATTTCCGGCACCAGGTCAGCTACTATTCCCAGACCTTTTTGGTCAATGGCAGCGTGCCCGCCTTTAGCGCGCTCGATGCGCAGCTGAGCTACGCCGTGCCCGCCGCCCAGGTGCGCCTCAAGCTAGGAGCCAGCAACGTGCTGAACCAGTACTACGTGAGCTACCTCGGCGGCCCCAGCGTGGGCGGGCTCTACTACCTCACGGTGAGCTACGGCTTGTAGGCGCTACTTTATTTTCAACTCCGCAATAAGCGGGTCGGTATCAACCAATTCCAACTCCTGCACCATTGCCTGCGCGCCTTGCTTGTACTTCAAAAAGTGCGGCGTTCTGAGGTGCGCTTGGTAGGCTGCCTCGTCGGCGTACACTTCCAGAATGGTGAGGTGGTTGGGCCGCTTTTTCTCAAACACTGCGTAGAGCGACAGCACGCCCGGCTCGGTGCGCATGGCGGCCTGCACACCTTCCTTCAGCAGCGCTTTGTAGCTAGCTAGCCGGGTCGAATCGACCACGATGCGGGCCAGGCGCACCTTTTGGGGCTTCTGCGGCTGGGGCCGGGCCCGCCAGCCAACGGCGGCCGTGGCCACCGCTAGCACTAAAATGGATATGGTTAGCAAACGGGAAATGGGCACGGCAAGCAGCGTAAGTTTGGTGATAATGAACTGAAAGATACTGGGCTACTGGTGCGCCGCTAAATCCCGGCTGGGGGCTAGCGGCGCGCCTCAGGGGCGCGCCGCGCAACTTTACGTGCGCCAACTGCTTTTGCACTATCATGTCCACTGCCTTCACTGCCTCCGAGCGCCAGCGCTACCGCCGCCACCTTCAGCTTGCCGAAATCGGCGAAACTGGCCAGCAGCGCCTGCGCCAGGCCCGCGTGCTGGTGGTGGGGGCGGGCGGCCTGGGCTGCCCCATCCTGCAATACCTGGCCGCCGCCGGCGTGGGCACGCTAGGCCTCGCCGATGCCGACAAGGTCGAGCTAACCAACCTGCCCCGCCAGATTCTCTACGGCCCCGCCGACGTGGGCCAACTCAAGGTAGAAGCCGCCGCCCGGGCTTTGCAGCGGCTCAACGAGCTGAATACGTATCAGTTGCATCCCATCCGGGTCAGCCCCGACAACGTGCGCGAGCTGGTGGCCGCCTACGATGTAGTGGTTGATGGCTCCGACAATTTCCCGACCCGCTACCTGCTCAACGATGCCTGCGTGAGCCTGGGAAAACCCTTGGTGTCGGGCGCCATCTTCAAGTTTGAGGGCCAGGTGTCGGTGTTTAATTACGAGGGAGGGCCTAGCTACCGCTGCCTCTTTCCCGAGCCGCCGAGCGCGGCTGAGGCGCCCGACTGCAACACCACCGGCGTGCTCAACGTGCTGCCCGGCCTCATCGGCACGGTGCAGGCCACCGAGGCGCTGAAGGTGGTGCTGGGCCTGGGCGACGTGCTCAGCGGCCGCCTCTGGCTGCTCGATACGCTCACCTTCCAGAGCCGCACCCTGCGCTTCAAGCGCGACGCCGTGCAGAGCCTCATCAACCTCGACACCGCTAGCCCCGCCGACTACGTCGATGCCAGCTGCGCCCCGGCGGCGGCCGCCACCAGCCTCACGGCCGACGACCTGCGCCAGCAGTTGGCCGCCCCCGCGCCGCCGCTGCTGCTCGACGTGCGCGGCCCGCTCGAATACCAGCGGCGCCACCTGCCGGGCGCCGTGCTGCTGCCGCTGCCCGAGCTGGCCGCCCGCGTCGCCGAGGTGCCCCGCACCCGCCCGGTAGTAGTGTATTGCCAAAGCGGCGTGCGCAGTGCCCAGGCCGTAGCCCTGCTGCAAGATTTGGGCTATACGAATGCGCTGACGCTGAGCGGCGGTTTAGAAGACTACGCTGGCTAGCCCCCCCGCGGCACCGTGCAGCTTGCGCCCCATAAGTGGCGGCGCATGCAACAATTCTGCTCCGAAAAGACTTCTATCAGCCAGGGGCGCACTAACCTGCTCGGCACTGGCCGCGTAGGCAAGGCTAGCGCCGCCGGCCGTTTTCGGGCCGGTCGGCCCCCGCAGTATATTTGGCTAGATGTCTTCTCCTCCCTCCTCCGTGCTATACGACGCCCACGGCCGGCCGCTCGAATACGTGCGCCTAGCCATCACCGACCGCTGCAACCTGCGCTGCTTCTACTGCATGCCCGAAGAAGGCATCAAGTACATGCCTAAGCACGAGCTGCTTAGCTACGAAGAAATGCTGCGCCTGGTCGAAATCCTGGCTGGGTTGGGGGTGCGCAAGGTGCGCCTCACCGGTGGCGAGCCCTTCGTGCGGCGCGACCTGGTGCCCTTTATGGAGCGCCTGGCCGCCCTGCCCGGCATCGACGACCTCAGCCTGACCACCAACGGGGTGCTCACCGCGCCCCACGTGCCAGCCCTGGCCCGCATGGGCGTAAAAGCCGTCAACCTCAGCCTCGATACGCTCGACCGCCAGCGCTTTTTCGAAATAACCCGCCGCGATGAGCTGCCGCAGGTCATGCGCACGTTCTATGCGCTGCTGGAGGCCGGTATTCAAGTGAAAATCAACGCCGTAGTGATGGATGGCCGCAACATCCAGGACTTGGTGCCCCTGGCCGAGCTCAGCCGCGACTTGCCGGTTGAAGTGCGCTTCATTGAGGAAATGCCTTTCAACGGCGGCAGCCACGTGGCCACGCCCGAGTCGCTGCCCTGGAACCACCGCCGCATCCGGCAGCACCTGGAGGCCCATTTGGGAGACTTCGTGCCGGCCGTGCAGCCGGTGGGCGCCACAGCCAGCGAGTACCACATTGCCGGGCACCAGGGCCGGGTGGGTATCATTGCGGCCTACTCGCGCACTTTCTGCGGCACCTGCAACCGCCTGCGCCTCACGGCCGAGGGCGGCATTAAAACCTGCCTCTACGACCAGGGCGTGCTCGACGTGCGGGCCCTGCTGCGCGGCGGCGCCACCGATACCGCCATTGCCGAGGCCCTGGCCAGCGCCTTCTACCACCGCGCCGCCAACGGCTTCGAGGCCGAAAGCCAGCGCCCCGTGCACCAGCTCAATTTCGAGAGCATGGCCACGATTGGCGGCTAGAGGTGATAGTTGTCAGTTGGTAGTTGTCAGCGTAGAAGATTGGCGATGTAGAACGAAGTCAATAGCATCTGACAACCATTAACTGACCACTAACAACTGACAAGTAAACACGAACAATTAACATGAACCTCACTGTTGCCCTTTTTGGCATTGCCCGCGAAATCGTGGGGCAGTCGTCGCTGCAAGTGGCCGTACCGGCCGGGCAGTCAGCGGCTGGTCTGCTGGCCGACCTTCGTGCCCAGTACCCCGCCCTAGCCGGCTTGCGCAGCCTGGCCGTGGCCGTTAATAATGAGTACGCCGCCGAAGACGTGCCCCTGCACGAGCGCGACGAGATTGCCCTGATTCCGCCCGTGAGCGGGGGCTAGCCAGCTTTCGAGCATTAAGAACTGACTATGCTGATTGACTTAGTTGACCACGCCATCGACGTGGCCGCCGTGCTGCAAGCCGCCGAGTCGGACGAGGCCGGCGCCGTAAACGCCTTTATTGGCACCGTGCGCAACCGCAGCGACGGCCGCCGCGTGGTGCGCCTGCACTACGAAGCCTACCCGCCCATGGCCGTGCACCAACTGCGCCGCGTGGCCGAAATGGCCCAGGAAAAATGGCCCATGCTGCGCCAGGTGGCCGTGGTGCACCGCCACGGCACCCTAGCCATCGGCGACGTGGCCGTGGTGGTGGCCGTGTCCACGCCCCACCGTGCCGATTCGTTTGCCGCCTGCCAATACATCATCGACACGCTGAAAGAGGTGGTGCCCATCTGGAAAAAAGAGGAATATGAGGACGGTACCGTGTGGGTCGCCGCCCACCCCTAGCCGGAAGCGCCGCGAACTAGTGCAGTTCGCGGCGCTTTGCTTTGCAAGCTGTTTAGGGAAACGCGGGGCTAGCCCTCGTGGTGGAAATCGGACTTGCCGCCCGTCTTCTCTACCAGCCGCACCTGCTCGATAATGATGTTGTGCGACATGGCTTTGCACATATCGTACACGGTGAGGGCGGCCACCGAGGCGCCGGTGAGGGCTTCCATCTCGATGCCGGTTTTGCCCGTGACGCGGGCCGTGCACTCGATAAGAATAGCGTCCTCAGATACCACTTCGATGGTGAGCTGGCAGTCGTCGAGGCCCAGCGGGTGGCAGAGGGGAATGAGGTCGGCCGTTTTCTTGGCCGCCATCACGCCAGCGATGATGGCCGTTTGAAACACCGGGCCCTTGCGGGTGGGCAGGTCGCCGGCCTGCACCAGCTTAATGATTTCGGGGCCCAGAATAACCCGGGCGCGGGCGCGGGCTAGCCGGGCCGTGATGGCCTTGCCGCCCACGTTGACCATAGCAGGTAGGCCGCTGGGGCCAATGTGGGTGAGGCCGGAAGAAGTTGAATCGGACATAAACAAAGAATAGAAAGTGCAAAGAACGGGCTTCCGCCCGGCACCGGGCCTAGCCGCAGCCGGGCATAAAAAAACCTCCCAGCCAGCGGCTGGGAGGTTTTTTAGTAAGTGCACCGGGGCTTACTCCTTGGTAAGGCGCAGGGTCTGGCGCAGGGCCGAGCCATCGGCCAGCGTGCCCGTTACGAGCACGTGGTAAGTGCCGGTGGCTAGGTCGGCCAGGTCCAGGGTCTGGGCTAGGCCACCCGCGAGGCTGGCGGCGCGCACCAGGCGGCCGGTGGCATCGAGCAGCTGCACCTGGTAGGTGCCGCTGGCGGGCAGCTGGCTCAGGTCGAGGCGGGTCGTGGTCTGGGCCGGGTTAGGGTACAGGCTCAGGGCCACGGAAACCACTTTGGTGAAGCTCACGGTGCGCACGGGCGAGTACGAGGCCGTGGCATCGTGGTCTACCTGGCGCAGGCGGTAGTACACGGCACCCGTGGCGCGGCTAGCCACCGCCGCATCGGTGAAGGTGTAGGTAGTAGCCGCCGAGGTAGTGCCCTGGGCAGCTACCTGGCCCACCTTGGTAAAGGTGCGGCCGTCGAAGCTGCGCTCCACGTCGAAGTAGTCGCTGTTGAGCTCCGAGGCGGTGGCCCAGCTCAGCAGGGCGTCGCGGTTCTGCACGGTCTGGGCCGTGAAGGCCGTGAGCACTACCGGCAGCGGCGCGCTCGGGATGCGGATGGTAACGGCCTGGGTGTTTACCCCGCCGTTGGCATCGGTGGTCGTGATGTTGAGCACGTAGGTGCCCGATTTGAGCAGCGTGCGGTCAGCCACCGTAATCAGGCCCGTGGTGGGGTCGATGCTCAGGCCCAGTTGGGCGGGCGTGGTAACGCCCGTCGTGGTGGAGCTGGTGAAGGTGGCGGCCGGTACTACCGTGCGCACGCCGTTGTCGGCGTTGGCTTGCAGTACGCCCGCCGTCGAGTATACCAGGCTGGTGCCGTTGTTGCTGTACAAGGCGCCGTTGTTATCTACCACGTAGCCAATGACGTCGCCATTGTTATAAGCACCGTTGGCACCACCTTTTACCGGGGTCAGGGCGTAAAGCGAAGCCAGGTCCTGATTCACGGGGATGGTATAGAGAGCCGTGTTGCTGGCCAGGGCCGGGTTGCCGTTGTCGGTAGCCCGGTAGGTGAAGAAGGCATTGCCAACAAACCCGTTGCCGGGCGTGTAGCGCAGCGTCTGGGCCTGGGTGGGCGTCAGGTTGAGCTGCGAGGTGCCACCAGCCAGGTTGGTCGTCGTGATGGCCGTGTAGGTGCCGCCGTTGTTGTAGAACAGCGTGCCGCTGGTGGGCAGCGATACCAACTGGTAGCTAGCCACGCTGCCATCGGGGTCGGTGGCGGCGAGGGGCGAGAGGGGCATCTGCACGCCGGTGTTGCCTTCAGGCGCTTGCAGCGTATTCACCAGGTTGCTAGCCACGGGCGGCTGGTTGGCCGCTACCGTCGGTACCGAAGCCGAGTTGTTGGCCGTGGTAGTTTCGGTAGTAGCGGTCGAAACCGTGCTCGTTACGGCGTAGCCGTTAGTGGCCGTGATGGTGCTCGGGGCCGGCATCGTGATGGTGTAGGTGAGCTGGGGAGCGGCCGCGTTGGCGGCTACCGTGCCCGAGTAGCCGGGTAGGCTGGTCACGGTCGGGAAGGTGACAAGGCCCGAGTTGGTATCGTAGCTGCCCCCGCTGCTTACTACCACGCCCAGCAGGCCGGTGGGCAGCTGCACAGTCGTGTTTACCGAAGCAGCTTCCGACGGACCCACGTTGCGGGTCGTCACGAGGTAAGTAGCCGACGAGTTGGGGCTGGTGGTGGCCGGCCCGGTGATGGTCGTCGTCACGTCGGCCCGCAGCGCTACGGGTACCGTCACCGAAACCGCGTTATTGGCCGGGTTCGTGTCGCTGTTGGCCGTGCTCACGTAGGCCGTAGCCGTGAGGTTCGGGCTGTTGCCGGGCGTTGCGGGCACCGTTATCGTGTAAGAAGGCGAGGCCGAGTTGTTGGCCTGGCTAGCTACCGTTGGGAACGTTACGACGCCGGTAGCGGGGTCGTAGGTGCCCGAGTTGCTGATGGTCAGGCCGCTCAGGCCGGCAGGCAGCTGCACGCGCTGGATAACGTTGGTGGCGGCCGTGGCCGGGGCGTTGTTCGCGTTTACCGAGGTCACGGTGAAGGTTACCGCGCTGCCGGCAATGGCGGGGTTGGTGTCGCTGGCCGGGTTGCCACCCACGGTGGCCGCGATGGTCGTCGACTCATCAACCTGGGTCGTGCTCGAAGGAGTTACGTCGGTGTTGATGGTGGCCGAGTTGTTGTTCAGGTTGGGGTCGTTGCCGGCCGGCGTCACGGCCACCTGGGCCGTTACCGTGATGGGCGTAGCAGTGGGCGCGATGAAGGTGATGGTGTTGCTCACCGCCCCGGCCGCTCCAACGGCCTGGTTCGAGATGGCGGGGAACGTAACGATACCCGTGCCGTTGTTGTACGAGCCACCGCCCGACACCTGCACGTTGGTGAGGCCAGCGGGTAGCTGCACGGTCGTGGTCGAGCTGGGGTTTACCGAGGAGCCGGCGTTGCTGGTAGCCACGGTGTAAGTCACCGCGTTGCCTTGCAGCGTCGAGGCCGGGCCGCTCAGGGCCACGCTCACATCAGCCGTCGGCACGGGCGTGGTTACCACGGTGGCCGAGTTGTTGTTCGTGTTCGATTCGGTTGAAGTAGTAACCACGGCCGCCGTTACGGGGTAGCCCGTCGAGGCTGGCGTAGCGAACGATACGTAGTTTACCACTGCCGCCCCCGCTACCAGATTGCCATTGGCAACGGCCGAGGCAGGTAGGGTGAGCAGGCCGGTGGCCGCGTTGTAAGTAGCCGCTACGGTGTTGTTGTTGGCGTCCGTTACGGTCACGGCCGGCAGGCCGAGGGGCAGCAGCACCGTTTGCACCACGCCCATTGCCACGCTAGGGCCATTGTTGGTGGTGGTGACGGCGTAGCGGGCCGGCTGGCCCACGGTGGGGGCGTTGGGGCCCACGATAGCGGTCGTTACATCGGCGAGGGGCATGATGTCTACCTTGGTAGTTGCCACGTTATCAGCCGGTACCGTTTCGGCGCTGGCCGATGTGATGCTGGCTACCGGCATGAGCGGGCCCGTGGTTGGGGCCGCCAGCTGAATGGTGTAGGCTACCGTAGCGCCCTGCGCTAGGCTCGAAGTGGCGGGGAACGATACTAGGCCCGTGGTGGCGTCGTAGGTGCCGTTGTTGCTGGCTACTACGCCGGTCAGGCCGGCGGGCAGGGCCACTTGCGTTACGGCGTTGGTGGCCACGCTCGGGCCGTAGTTACCCGTCGTTACGTTGAGCACCAACGTAGTGCCGGGCACTACCGGCGCCGTGAGCACCGTGGTCGGGGCAGCTGCCGTAGCCGGCGAGATGGTCGTGTACAGGTTCACGTTGCCGGCCGTGGCCGTGGCCGTAGCCACGCTGGCCGTAGCCGTATTGGCGAGGTTGTTGGTTTCGCCAGCGGCGGCTACCGTGGCCGTGATGTTGTTCAGGGCCGTAGCGGGCATGGTCAGCGTAATGCTGTTGTTCACGTTGGCCCCGCTGGCCAGGCCTAGCACTGCCGGGAAGGTCACGGTCGTGTTGGTGCCGTCGTTGGCATACGTCCCCCCGTTGCTCACGTAGAGGTTGGTGAATACCCCGGGGATAACCACCGTCTGGGTCGTGCTCGGGGCAGTGCCCGGGCCCGCATTCTGCGTCACTACGCTCAGCGTTACCGACGTGCCGGCCGCGGCCGAAGCCGGGGCGCTGATGCGCGTGGTCACGTCGAAGTTAGCGGCATTGAGAATGGTAGCCGTGGCCGTGTTGTTGGCCGTGTTGGTGCCCTCGTTGGTATCGGTGTTCACCGAAGCCGAAGCCACCACCGGGCTGTTGGGCATGAGGAAGGTGATGGTCGACGAAGCGTTGCCGCTGGTGCCGGCTGGTTGCGAGGCAATGCTGGCATACGTCACAACGCCCGTGCTGGCATCGTAAACGCCGCCGTTGGTAGCCACCACGTTGCTGAGGCCAGGCAGCAGCTGCACCGTAGCTACTACGTTGGTCGCTGCGCTGGGGCCGTTGTTGGTCAGCGTCACCGCGAAAGTGCCCGTGCCACCGGCCGTCACCGTGCCCGCGTTGTTGTTGGTCACCGTCACGGCCACGTCCGCCAGCGGCGCCACCGCGAAGCCGAAGCTAGCCGCGTCGGGCAGGGTGTTGGCACCCTGCGTAGTAGTAGTGGTGGTGTTGCTCTGAATGGTAGCTGCGCCCGGCGTGGCCGAAGCCGTGATGGGGAACGATACCGTGCTCGTGGTGCTCGCCGCTAGGGTGCCTACTGTCGGGAAGGTCAGCGTGCCGCCGGTGCCGCCGCTGTAGGTGGTGCCAGCGCCGTAAGTGGCTTGCAGCGCCGTTAGCTGTGCCGCCGTGATGGTGGCGCCGGCCGGCAGCGTTACCGCCCGCGTTACGTTGGCGGCCGCCAGCGGGCCGTTGTTGGTGAAGTTGGCCGTGAAGTTGCCCGTGGCCAGGCCCGGGTTCACCGAAGCCGGGCCCGTGATGGTCGTCGTCACATCGGCGAAAGCGCCCACGGTGGTCGTTACCGAGCTGGTGTTGTTGGTCGTGTAAGGGTCGGGGTTAGCGGCCGAGCCCTGGCCGATGGTCGAGGTAGCCGTTACGCCGCCCGTAGCCGGGGCCGTGTAGGAGATGGCAAACGTGCTGCTGGCACCGCTGGCCAGAGTAGTCAGGGGAGGGTAGGTGATGGTGATGGCCGAAGCTGTGGTGCTAATAGTGCCACCCGGGGCCGTGACGTTGAGCAGACCAAGCGGCAAGCTCACCACTCGCGTTACGTTGTTGCCCACTAGGGCCCCGTTGTTGGTGAAGCTCACGGCCAGGTTGACGGTGCCCGTAGTTGCCACCGAGGTGGGGCCGCTGATAACGGTCGCCAGGTCGCTCACACAGCTGGCATCGGCCGCCGAGGCGGCGACACTATTGCTGATGGCCACGTTGGCCACGCCTACCGTGCCGGATTCCGCACCGAAGGCAAGCTTCTGGGCAGTGATGGTGGTGCCATTGAGGCCTGGGGTGGTGGTAGCCGCCGCTACTGGGCCGTTAACGAAGACAACGCCGCCGCCGCCGCCGCCACCCGGGCCGTGGGCCTCACTGTTCGTGCCGTTGTTGCCAGTGTTGGTGCCACCGGCCCCGCCGTTGGCGGCCAGGGTCAGGCTGCCCAGCGTGCTGGTGTTGTTGGCCGTTACCAGTACCGAGCCACCGGCGCCGCCGCCGCCGCTGCCGTCATTGGCTACGCTGTTGTCGGCGCTGTAGCCGTTGGCCACGATGCTGCCGGTGCCCTGCACGAAGCCGGTGCGAACCAAGATGATGCCGCCGCCCGGGGCCCCGCTGCTGGCGCGGCCGTCGGCGCCAGTGCCGGTGCCATCGTTGCTGCTGCCAGCGCCGCCGCCGCCGCCCAGTACCAGGCGCGAGCTGCTGGCCACCGGGAAGGCTGCGCCCGGCTCGCCACCCACGGTCAGGATAGATTGCCAGGTGTTGCCACCGCGGCCGCCCCGGCCGCCGTTGGCGCCGCCGCCACCGCCCGAGTTCTGAAAGTTGTTGCTGGGCGAGCCGTCGGTGCCGCCGCCACCAGCGGTGCCCGGGGCCCCGCGGCCGTTGTCGCCGTTAGGGTAGCCATTGGCCGCCCCCGTGTTCGCGATGGCCCCGGCCGTAGCGCTGGCCGAGTAGTTGCTCACAAAAATGGGCGTGCCGGCCGTGCCTTCGCCCTTGCTGCCGCCGGTGCTGCTGTTGGCAGTAGCCGTAGCATTGGCACCCGAAAGGCGGTAGTCGCTGTTGGCGTAGCCGGCCGTGGTGCCCACGCCGCCCAGCTTGCGGCCCCCGCCGCCGCGGAAGCCCTTGCCCGAGGCATCAAGGCTGTTGCCGTTGAGGTTCAGCGGGCCGGCTACATCCAGGGCCAGCACGCCGCCAAGCTGCCCGTTCCAGGCCGGGGGGCTAATGGTGCCGTTCAACGTCAGAGCAGCGTACTGCGGAATGCGGATAACCTGGTAGGTCTGGCGCCCGGCCGTGGTGGTGGCCGCCGCTAGGGTGTAGCTGTTCGTCAGGTTGTCGCGCAGGGTCAGGTTGGCACTCGTGCCAGCCGTGTAGGCCGCGTTCACCACCGCATACTCGTAGGTGCCGGCCGTGCGGCTGGTTGTGCCGTTGGCCGTGCCGCCGGCCACGCCGTCGCCGTACGAGTCGGTGTTGCTGGCATCAATGGTGCTCCCCTGCATCTGCACTAGCATAACCAGGTCGCCCACGGCCAGGTTGGTGGCGCCCGTGGTGGCCCCAGTGCCGGTGAGGGAGGTAGCACTCAGCGGAACTACTTTCTGGCCCGCACTAGCGTTGCCGCTGGGCAGGTAATACATGTTGGGCGCCGTGGCTATCGCAGGCGTGCCATCCTTGCCTGGGTTGGGCGGGCAGCTGAGGGCCGTGCCGGTGGCGCCGGTGGCGCCTACCGTGGTTGTCACGTTGGCAGCCCCCGCCGAGCCGTCGTTGTTGGCTAGGGTGTTGTCGGTTTCGAGGGCGCTGCTCTTGGCCTGGCCCGCAAAGGTGGTGATGCCGCTAGGCATCACGAAGCTCACGTAGTTGACGGCCGTCGCGTTCACGGCCAGCGTCGTCGCGTTGAACGTGACGATGCCGGTGCTAGCGTCGTAGGTGCCGTTGGGCACGTTCACAGTGCTGGCGGCCGGCTTGCCGGGCAGCGTAATGGTCGTTACCTCGTTCGTGGCCGGCCGCGGGCCGTTGTTGGTCGTAGTGGCGTAGTAATACACCGTTTGGCCGGCGGCAGCCGTAGCCGGGCCGCTGATGGTAGTAGCCAGGTCGGCCTCGCCGCACCACGACAGGAACAGCAGCGTGATTTTCTGCCGGGCTGGGTCGGCGGCGGGGTCTTGGTTGGTGTAGGTCACGGTTACATCCTTCACCGGTACCGGGAAGGAGAGCACGATGTTGCCAGCCGGGCTACCCGAGTTGTCGGTGCCAACTACGCTGTTGGGAGAGCTGAACGTATTGGTAGGAGCCACCGCTACGTTGGCCGAAGTCAGGGTCACGGTGTTGCCGTTGGCATCGGTGCCCGAGAAGATGGCCTGGTCCACGAAGCCCACGGGCGGCGTCACGCCCGCGGCCGAGGCGCGGTCGATGTCACCCACCACCATCGTGAAGTTGTTGAGTAGCTTGGGGCTGCCCCCGGTAGCGTTGGTAAACGAGAACTTGATGCTCGACGACCGGTTGCCGGCCGCTGTGCCCACGCCGTAGTCGGCCGTCCACACCAGGCCGTTGCCGGGCTGGGCGGTAGTCGGGTCGTTGCCGGTTTCATCCGAAATAACCAGGGTCGTGGCAGTGGTAGCGGCCACGGTCGGGCCGGTATAGGTGCTCGTAATCACGACGCCGTCCACCGTGGCATTCTTGCTGGTAGTCCAGTCCTCACCTGCCGTGCGGGTACCGAAATTGAACAGCGACTGCGTGTTGCAGCTCGCGTTATTCACCGGAATGCCGTAGTTCAGCGGCAGGCTTTCGCCGCCCAGGTTGTCGGTTGCCGTGTAGGTAAACAAGGCGTTGCCCGAAAAGCCGGTGTTGGGGTCAAACGAGAGCGCGGCCGCCTCGGTGGACGTCAGTATCTGGTTGATGCGCACGGCCGCGCCGTTGAGCAGCAGCGTGCCCTGGGCCGCTGGCGGCAGTGCCGTCACCTTGTACGACGCTACCGAGCCATCGGGGTCGGGGTCGATGGCGCGCAGGGTCGGAATAGCCACCGCGCCCTGCCGGCCAAAGACCGTGGGCGCCGTTTGCTGGCCGCGCGGCACCTGGTTGATGCGCTGCATTGAAATGTTGGTGATAGCAACATCACCGCCAGCGGCCGTAGTAGCCCCCGAGTTATCAAGTATGTTTAGGATAAAGCTGTTGGCTCCGCCGCGCGTAACCAGCGCCTGCGAAACCGTCCCCGACAGCGTTACCTGGTGCCGGGTCCATACATCCTGGCCGCCATTGGCCGTGTTTTCTTCGGGCAGCGTTAAGACACTGCCAAAACCGCCATAGCGAGCTCCGGTAGCATCCGAACTGTAGAATGCGATGCTCGGTACGGCTCGCCCAGATACGGTAGGAGCAGTAGCATTAGAGGCATACAGCGTGATGCGGTAGGCCGCTCCCCCCACTATGGGCAACGTCTGGGACCAGATAAAGGGGGCGTTCGCAGTATTACCGTTGTAAAGCAGCCACGTACTGCTGGCTCCTACCCCGTTGCTGGCATCGCCCGGAAACGAGCCCTGCACTACGTTACCTGCGCTGTAGCTTACGCTGCCCGCCTGGTCGCTTAGCGAGCCTTCGGCCGGGTATAGCAGGTTGCCACCGTAGGGCCGGTTGCTGGACCAGCCGCCCATGTCGGCACCGGCCGCCACTGCCCCGGCGGGCCGGGTGCTGAATGTCCCGTTAGTGACCAGGTTGCCCCCAATGTACTGCTGGGCCTGGCTAGCAGCTGGCCGGCCCCATGCCAGGGCCAGCAAGCTCAACGCCCAGGGCCAGCGTCGTAACGTTGTTGTCATATAATATGGAAAAAAGTTGGGTTGAATAAGTCTGTTATCTGAAGACCAGGGCCGGGCTTAACTGCCTATGCAGCCCCAGTAATGGGTTTTAGGCGATAGGGCTCAAGCTGATAGCGAAGGGAATGAGCAAAAACATTAGTGGTAATTCCTGAAATATGATTAAAATATGATTTTGTGTTTAAAAAATAAGAAATGGCCTGAGGCAATTAATAGCATAATCTGGCCAAAATCTTTGGAATGGCTGTTTTAACACGTGACAAATCTATAAAAAGGCAAAGGTTTTAAATAAGAATTTTCGCTGAAAGCACGCATTTTCTCTCTGAACGGTGATGCGTCTTTTGGACCGTGTGACGGCCCCACATGCAAGAAATAAGCAGGATGGGCTTAGGCCTTTTAGAAAAAGTTTTCAATTTTCACATAAATTTTTCCGCGTTTTTAGGCAAATAAGAATAAATAATAAAGTATCTAACTTATTGGTTAAGAGGCCGCTCTGGATTGTTGATATTTGGCCTGTTGTGGTAGCTCAGGAGCAGTGCGGTAATGGGCGGGGTACACGCGGCGCGTGTTGGCGTTGTTGTCGTCAACACCCATGGCTGTGTTGCCCGCGATGGCTACGCTGCTGGCCGTGCCCATTGCTACGGCGAGTGAGATACTAGTCGCAAGCGGGGTAGTGCCAGAGTTGGCACCCGCTACCACGCCCTGGTCGGTGGCGGCAGGGTTCAAACGCAACTTCGGCAGGGCTCCCTGGCTGGCATCAATACCAGAGAGGTTGGCGGTGGAGTCAGACAGCAACCAGCGAAATCGACCGTGACATCGCCGACCCCGGCGGCTGCCAAAAAAAGGTTCTGCCTTACTAGGTTTCCGTATTGCGCCGGGGTTAGTGCCGGCAACGGGGCTAGCCCGGTCAGCGTGGCCAAGGCGTTAAAGTGTGCCTAGCGCAACTGGTAAGCAGTGCTGTAGCTATTTCCCGGTATAATGCTGCTAAGCAGCGTGCTGGCTATGATGGCGTAGTTTAGTGTATTGGCTGAATTTTTAATACATAATTAAATAAATGCTTGAGGTATTTTAATTGACGGCAAAATAATTATTTTAGTAAAAAATGGCACTTAACCAAGCAATATGGTGTAAATTGAAAGATGTTTCCTCACCTCACCCACTTCGCTATGAAAACTGCCTTTCTACCTTGGGTTATGCCGGCCATTGTGGCCTGTTTAGCAGTTAGTTCGCCGGCGTCGGCTAGGGCTGCTGTAGTCGCTGGAGGCCCGCCCGCCGCCAGCGCCGAGCACTTCGTGCAGGCCTGCACCACGCAGCTGGCCCTGAGTGAGGCCCAGCGCACTGGCCTACGCGCCTATCTGGAGCAGGAAATTGAGTACATGGCCGTGCAAGCTGCCAACCACCCGGCGGCCGACGTGGCCGAGTTGATACCTGCCGAGCGGGCGCAATTGCAGCAGGTGGCCAGCCGGCTCATGTCGCCGGGCCAACTGCGGCAGTTTCGCGAGCTGGAAGCCACGCCCCCGATGAAGGCTTACCTCAAGCAGATGCTGCTCGAAAACTGACCGACGGGCTAGCCCTGCCAAACGCAAAAAGGCCACCCAAACCGGGCGGCCTTTTGCGTTTGGAATAGCGAGGGGTGCTTACCGGGCCTAGTAGGCCAGGCCCCGGCCGCTGGCCTCCACCAGCGCTCGCACGGGCTCGTTGAAGCCCACGGCCTCGTTAAGCTCCTCCAAAGTGAGGTGCAGGCGGTATTTCCAAAAGTGCTGGGGGTTGCTGGGCACGTTGATTTGCTCGTCGTGCGGGTTGGCGCGGCGCAGGCTGGTGTCCATGCCCAGGAAGTCCTGAAGCGGAAACACGGCCCACATGGCCGGCGAGTAGAGGTGCTGGTTCAGCACCTCGCGCACTACCCAGGGCTCGCAGTAGTAGGGCGCCAGCTGGCGCCAGTGGCCCAGCGTGGTTTCGAAGTAGCGCTGGGTGCGCACGCGGTCCTCTTCCCACCAGCCGCGCAGGGTGCTCATGTCGTGGCTGCCGGTGGTCACGACCGAGAGGTAAGGCGCATCGTTGGGGTGGCCAAACTCGGTGGCGGGGTTAGAGGGCATCCGCTGGATGTTGAGGCCCAGAATGCCGAGCTGGTGCATCACGCCGGGCACCGAGGCGGGCACCATGCCCAGGTCTTCGCCGCAGATGAGCATATCGGTGGCGTAGCGCACGGCTGGCAGCTTCACTAGCCCCTGCTCGCGCCAGAACTCCTCGTGGCGGCGGAAAAAGTAATCGACGTAGATGTCGTCGTATAAGCGGCGGCGGCTCTCGTCGTCGGCCAGCTCGGCGAAGCTAGCCGTCTTGTTGAGCGTAATGCGCGGGTGGTAGAAGTCGTTGCCGGCGGGCAAGAACAGCACCTCGTTCACGAAGTGGTACAGGCCCGGGCGCACGCGCAGCAGGAACTCCTCGCGCTCGGGATGGGCGGCAAGCTGCTCCTCTATATACGTTTCGATGAGGCGCTGGCTGCTCACGGCGGGCTTCAGCTGAATGGCGCCGTATTGGTCGGCAGTCATAAACTCGTCGAACACGGCCTGGGCGTCGCCTCCGAAGGTGCGCTCCAACAGGTGCCAGCGGATGTAGGGCTCGCAGAGGCGGCCGTGGTCGAACCACCCTAGCCGGCGCACTATCTCGTCGCGGTGCAGGGGCAGGGCGGGGGCAAAGTGCCCGAGCAGGCCTTCGACCGAATTCTCGGGCATTTCCCAGATGCGGAAAAAGCCCAGAATGTGGTCGATACGCAGCGCATCGAAGTAGCGGGCCAGGTGGCCGAGGCGCTCGCGCCACCACTGGTAGTTGTCCTGGGCCATGCGCTCCCAGTTGTAGGTAGGGAAGCGCCAGTTCTGGCCGGTGGTCGAGAAGTCGTCCGGCGGGGCACCGGCCTGCTGGTCCATGTGGTAGAGCTCGGGCTGGGTCCAGGCATCCACCGAGTGGCGGTAGATGCCGATGGGCAGGTCGCCCTTCAGCACCACGCCCTTGGTGCGGCCGTAGTCCACGGCGGCGCGCAGTTGCTTATCGAGGTGAAACTGCGTGAAGAAGTGCAGGCCAAACTCATCGAAAGCAGGGCCGTGCTCGTCGGTAAGCTGGGCTAGCCCCATGGGGGCGTGAAACTCACGCGGCCACTGGTGGAAGTTGGCGGTGCCGAAGCGCTCGCGCAGCGCCGAGAAAGCGGCGTACGGAATGAGCCAGCTCGCCTGCTCGGCCTTGAATGTATGAAATTCGGGGTCGGCCAGAAATTTTGCTTTCTCCTGTTGATACAAAAGCTTGAGAAACTTCCACTTAGCGTTCATCACGGCCTCGTAGTCCACGAAGTCCTTGGCATTAAGCTCAGCCTTAAGACTAGCCAGCTCGGCGCGGGCGGCCTTGTTCTTAAGCTCGGCAATGCCTTCGAGGTGGAGGTACTGCGGGTGCAGCGCAAACACCGAAATGGCGGCGTAGGGGTACGAATCCACCCAGGTGTGGGTAGCCGTCGTGTCGTTGATGGGGAGAATCTGCACCATGTTCAGGCTCGTTTTTGCGGCCCAGTCAATGAGCAGCTTCAGGTCCGAGAACTCGCCCACGCCCAGGCCATTCTCGCTGCGCAGCGAAAACACGGGCATGGCCACGCCAGCCCCGCGCCAGGGCTGCGCCGCGTAGCGAAAGCCTTCGTCGTCGAGCACGGTGAGGGTGCCGGGCTGGCTAGCCCCGGCGGGCAGCACGCGGTCGTCGCCGGCTTCGAGCTGCACCACGGCGTGGCGCTCGGGACTCCAGAAGCCGTATTTGTAGCGCAGCTCCTGCTCGGGGCTTTGCAGGGCCAGCTCGGCCTGCCAGGCGGGGTATTCGGCATCGCTCAGAATGAGCGGGTTGGTGTTGTCCCAGTTGCCCAGGGCCGGGTCCGAGCCCAGCACGCACACCCGGTGGTGCGGGTCTACGCGGGGCGCTGCGAGCTGAAAGCGCACGCTGGCGGCGGGGTTGGCGGCCGGCGCGGCGGCTACCGCCGTCTTTTTACCTTTGGCGGCGCTCTTTTTGGCCGGGGCGGGGCTAGCGGTGCCAATGCCCGGCTGGTGGCTGGGGCGCCGAAACAGGGCCTTGGTGAAGGCAGCCGTAAATAGCTCATTTTCGGGTTGGGCGGGGGCGCGCCAGAAGTCGCGCACGGCCAAGGTGGCCGGGGTGGGGCTGGGCAGGGCTAGCTGGCGGTTGTCGCCCCACTCCCACACCACGCCGCCACCCTCAAACAGCAGCACGTATTTATACGAAATCTCGGCTGGGGCGGCGGGTAGCTCTACCGCGGCACTCCAGCGGGTGGTGGCTTCATCGTAGGCCAGGGGCAAGGCCTGGGCCAGGTTCCAGTGGCCCAGGGCCGGCAAGGAGCCGCACACGACCAGGCGCTGGCCGTAGGTGGTGCGGTAGGGCAAGGAAAAAGTCAGTATCATGCAGGCAAGCCAAGTATTAAGGCTGCAAGATACTGCCCCGCTGCCCGGCCCCGCCCGGCCAGGCCAACGGCGGGCCCGCGTCCGCCGTATGGGGCTTCCTATCTCCCCACGTCGCTACCTTGCCCCACTACCGCACCTTCTTTCTTTTGCCAATGCGCTTTCCTCTCCTCCTGGCCTTGTTGGGCAGCAGCCTAGCGGCTGTTGCGGGCCCGCCGGGCTACCGCTCGCCGCGCCGCTTTCTTACCCCTAGCGGGCAGCCCTACCACCGCCTGCCGCTACGCCTCAATGTGGGCGCCAACCTGGGCTACTACAACGGCGACCTCACGGCCAAAATCGACAACAACCGCCTGCGTGTGGGCGTGAATGCGGGCCTGGCCAAAACCATGACCCCCCGCCTCACCATTGCGGCCGATGTGAGCTACGTGCACCTGCGGGCCGTCGATGACAACCCCGCCCGGGGCTACAGCTTTAGCGGCGACAACGGCCTGCTTACGGGGCGGCTGCAATATAATTTTCTGGCCGATAAAAGCCTTTACATCGGTCCCGAGCACCGCGAGGTGCCCGTGCTGCTCTACGCCGAGGCCGGCGTAGGGGCCTTGGTTTATAGCCCCAGCGCGGCCGAGCTAGACCAGCCGCTGCTGCCCGAGGGGCGCAACAAATACCCCGGCCTGGCCGCCGTGCTGCCCGTGGGCGCGGGCGTTACGCTTCGCGCCAGCAAAGGCCTGGCGTTTACGCTGGAGGCGCTGTACCACTTCACGAGTACCGACCTGCTCGACGATATCAGCCAGCGCGCTAATCCCGCCCAGCTCGACGATTTTGCCACGCTTACCTTCAAAGCGGAGTTCACGCTCAATAAAAAGCCCAAGAAACCGCTGGTGAACAACGATTAGGAAGCTGTAGGCTAAGCAGTAGCCGGCGTGCCACGCGGCCGCCGACTACTGCTTAGCCGGCATCACTTCCCGGTCAGGTAGTCGGCGGCCAGGGTAGCCAGCGTTTTCACCCCTAGCGGGAAGGCGCTCTCATCGACTTTGAAGCCGGCGGTGTGGTGGTCGGCCACGGTGCTAGGGTCGGTGCCGGGCGCCATGCCGCCCAGGAACACGAACAGGCCAGGCACCTTTTCCTGAAAGCAGGCAAAGTCCTCGGCCCCGGTCACGGCCTTGATTTCGACTACGTTGCTAGCTCCCGCGGTGCGCTGCATGGTGGGCAGCATGCGCGCTGTGAGGGCCGGGTCGTTGTAGGTAACGGGCACGTAGGGCTCGATGCCGACCTCGGCGGTGGCACCGTTGGCGGCCGCAATACCGTTGGCCGTGCGCTTGATGGCCGCCCAAATCTGCTCCTGTGTTTTAGGGCTGAATGCCCGAATGGTGCCGCTGATGGTGGCATCGGGCGGAATGATGTTGTAGCGCACGCCGGCCTGCACGGTGCCCACAGTTACCACCGCCGCGTCTTGGGTGAGGTCGATTTGGCGGCTGACGATGGTTTGCAGGGCCGTGATGATTTCGGCGGCCGTCACCACCGGGTCCACGCTGCTCCAGGGCTTGGCCCCGTGGCTGCCCTTGCCCAGCACCTTCACCGTGAAGCGGTCGGAGCTGGCCATTTGGCCGCCGGGGCGGTATTGCAGCTGGCCCACCGGCGCCGTGGCCCAGATGTGCAGTCCAAAAATGGCAGTGACCTTGGGGTTTTCGAGCACGCCCTCCTGCACCATCAGCTTGGCGCCGCCCACCACGCCGGGCAGCGAGCCCTCTTCCGCCGGCTGAAAGATGAACTTGACGGTGCCCGGCAGGTCTTTCTTCACCTGGCTCAGCACCTCGGCGGCCCCTAGTAGCATGGCCACGTGGGTGTCGTGGCCGCAGGCGTGCATCACACCCACGGGCTGGCCCAGGTAGGTGCTCTTAACGGTGCTGGCGAAGGCTAGCCCGGTGGCCTCGGTGATGGGCAGGCCGTCCATGTCGGCACGCAGGGCCACCACGCGGCCGGGCTTGCCGCCCTTCAGAATGCCCACTACGCCGGTGCGGCCCACGCCGGTTTGTACTTCCAGGCCCAGGCTTTTGAGTTGGGCGGCAATGAGCTGGGCGGTGCGGGTTTCCTCGTTGCCCAGCTCGGGGTGCTCGTGCAGGTCGCGCCGCCAGGCCACTACTTTAGCCTGCTCGGCGGTGGCTAGGGTCGCGATGCGGGCATTGAGGGCGGCGTTTTGGGCGCGGGCCGCCGGGGCGGCCAGGGCTATACTCAGCGCAGTTAGCCAAAAAGGAGTAGCATGTTTCATAGCGGCCAAGGTACTATCCCAAGCGCCTCGCTCGCGCCCCCGCCGCTTAAAAACTGGGGAACAAGCCTGGCCCGCCAACATGTTACGGCCAGGTTATCGAGTATCGGCTGGCTAAGCTTAATTTTGCAGGATTAGCGAAGCTCGGTTTTTTTCTGACGGACCCCATGCGTGTGCTGCCTTCTTCCCTGACATCTTCCTTACCCACCACCGAGGAGGCTGCCCCTGCCGGCGCCTGGGCGCCGGCGCTGGCCCGGCCCGCGTTTCGGCTGAGCTGGGCCTTGCTGGCGGTGCTGCTCTTTGGGGTATTGGTGCCGCTGACGCCGGGCTTCTTTCTGTGGGTGCAAACCCGCGAGGGTGCCCTGCTGGCCGACCCGCTGCTGCGCCTGCTGCCGCGCCACGACGTGGCCACGCCCGTGTTCGTGCTCATGTATGGCGGCGTGCTGGCGGCGGTGGGCTGGCTCACGCGGCACCCGTACCTGTTTTTGCGCGGGCTGTGGGCCTATTTTCTGCTGCTGCTGCTGCGCACCGCCACTATCTGGCTCTGGCCCTTAAACCCGCCGCTCGACCTGATAGCCATGCCCGACCCGTTTACGGCGTTTTTCTTCCACACTGCCGCTAGCGAAGCCATTACGAAGGACTTATTTTTCTCGGGGCATACAGCCACGGTGGCCATTCTGGCGCTGGCCGTGCGGGGCCGGTTTTTTCGGCCCGCGCTTGCTCTGGTGGCAGTGCTGATTGGGGTGCTGGTGCTGGTGCAGCGCGTGCACTACAGCTACGATGTGCTGGCCGCGCCGCTGTTTGCCTGGCTTGCCTACTGGGTGGCGGGCCTAATCACGCGGCCGGCCATTGAGGGGACTGCCGCCGCGTTCACCCGCGACGTTACCTGGCACTCTTAGCGCGGGTGGCTTCGTAATTTCCTGAGCGGCCGGCTTCTTCTACCCCCTGGGAGAAGCCGGCTGGCGTATGGGGCCGTTGCTAGGCGGGTGCGGGCGCCGTCTCTTCCGGGGCTAGGGCAGGCTTGGCCGGCGCGGCGGCCAGGTCCTGGTTCAGCCACTGCCCGCGCAGGTACCACGCGCCGGCCAGCAGCGCCGAGAGCACGTTGGCAACCACGAATGACCACCAGATGCCGTGGAAACCCAGCGCCGTGTGCCGCGACAGGTACCAGGCAACCGGAAATTGCAGCACCCACACGCTGATAATGGTCAATATCATGGCGCCCAGCGTATTGCCCGCCCCGCGCAACGCGCCCGAAATGCACTGCTGCACCCCCGTAAAGCACAGGCCGCCCACCGCGATGCGCACAAACTCCACCGCGTCGCGCGTCACGGCTTCGTCGCCTTTCAGAAAAAAGCGCACCAGCGGCCCGGCCGCCAGCCAGCCGGCCGCTCCCACCAGCAGCAAACCCACGAAGCTGATGACGATGGCGTAGTTGGCCGTCTGGCGGGCGCGGGGCAGGTTGCGGGCCCCGATATTCTGGGCCACTAGTGTGGAACAGGCCAACGAAATGCCCAGCGCCGGAATAATACCCAGGGCCAGAATGCGTGACCCAATGCCGTAGGTAGCCAGCACCGTGGTGCCAAACGCCGTGGCTAGCCCCGTCATCATCGACAAGCCCAGGGCCCGCGCCGACAGGTCGACCGACGAGGGCAAGCCCAGTTTCACCGAGCGGCCCATGAGTGGGAAATCAGGACGAAAGCCTTTAAAACCGAGCTGGATGCCCGACTTGCCGCGCAGCAATACCACCAGGCCGATGGCGAAGCTCAGCACCTGCGTGATGAGCGTGGCTCTGGCCGCGCCGGCCACGCCGTAGGCCGGTATCGGCCCCCAGCCATCGATGAAAAGCGGGTCGAGCGCGAAGTTGAGCACCAGCGTGCCAATGTTGATGTAGAGCGGAATCCGCACCTCGCCCACGCCCCGCATTAAGGACTGAAACATGATGAAGCCGAAGTTGAACACCAGCCCCAGCATCAATACCCGCTGGAAGGAGTTGGCCAGCTCAAAAATGTCATTGCCGACCCCAAACAGGTGCAGAATGAACGGCGAGGCCGCGTAGGCTACCACCGTCAGCACGAGGGCTAGCCCGGTTTCGAGGGCCAGCGACTGCGCCGCGATGTGGTTGACCATCTTCAGGTTGCGCGCCCCAAAATTTTGGGCCACCAGCACTGAGCCCGCCACCGAGAACCCCGAGCCAATGGCAATCAGCAGGAAGTTGATGGGGAAGCACACGGCCACCGCGGCCACGGCATTGGCCCCCAGCCGGCCCACCCAATAGGCATCAACAAGCTGATAGCCAGTCTGGAGCAAATTGCCAAATACAATGGGCAGCGCCAGCGTGAGCAGCGATTTCAGAATGGGCCCCTGGGTGAGGCTGGGGCGGGTGGTGGCGACGGGTGCGGGCATACTGCCCCAGATACGGGCGGGCAGCATTAGTGGCTAAGCCCGGCTGGCATAACCTCGGCCGCCCGAATGGGGTACACCCTAGCCAACCCAACCCGGCTTCCGGCCGGTGTTCCTCCTCATGACTAAGCACACCTATGACATGGGCGTGGTCGGCAACTGCGCCTTCCTGGCCCTCATCGGCACCGACACGGCCGTGCGCTGGCTCTGCTGGCCGCGCTTCGACAGCAGCTTCGTATTTGGCCCCCTGCTCGATGAGCAAAAAGGTGGCGAGTACAGCGTGCGCCCGGCTAGCCCCGATTTCAGCTCGCACCAATACTACGTGCAGAATACCAACGTATTGTGCACCGAGATAACGGCCGCCGACGGCAGCTACCGCGTCACCGACTTTGCGCCGCGCTTCCTGCAATACGAGCGCTATTACAAGCCGCTGATGTTCATCCGCAAGATTGAGCCCCTGGCGGGCACGCCGCGCGTGCGGGTGGCCTGCCGCCCGGTAGGCGAGTACGGCGAGCGGGAGCTGACGCGCCGCCGCAGCTCCAACCACATCGCATTTCTGGGGATGGAGGAGGAAATCCGCCTCACCACCAACATCCCACTCACCTACGTGCTCGATGAGGAAGATTTCGTGCTCAACGAAACCAAGTACCTCGTGCTCACCTACGGCGCCCCGCTGGAGGCCTCCCTCGAAAGCACCGTGGAGCGCTTTCTCACCAACACGCTGGCTTATTGGCGCGGCTGGGTGAAGAGCACCAGCATCGGCAACTTTCATCAATCGATGGTGATTCGCTCGGCGCTGGCCCTCAAGATTCACCAGTACGAGGACACCGGCGCCATCATCGCGGCCAGTACCACCAGCCTGCCCGAGGCGCCCGGCAGCACCCGCAACTGGGATTACCGCTTCTGCTGGATGCGCGACACGTTCTACATCCTCACGGCCTTCAACAACATCGGCCACTCCGAAGAATTAGAACGGTATTTCCACTTCATTGCCAACATCACGGGCAAGGTTGAGGACAAATACCAGCCGCTCTACGGCATCGGCGGGCAGAGCAAGCTAGTGGAAAAAGAGTTGCCGCTGGCTGGCTACCTCGGCAACCAGCCGGTGCGCATCGGCAACGATGCCTACACCCACATCCAGAACGATGTGTACGGCCAGGTGCTGGTGGCGCTGCTGCCGCTCTACGTCGATTGCCGCTTCCAAGACCCTAGCCGGCCCGCCCCGCTAGCTCTCGTGGAAGAGTCGCTGCGCCTCATCGAAACCACGATGGACCAGTCCGACGCCGGCCTCTGGGAATTTCGCCACATTGCCCAGAAACACTGCTACACCTACCTCTTCCACTGGGCCGGCAGCCACGCCGCCGTGCAGGTGGCCCGCTCGCTGGGCAATAAAGAGCTGGAAGCCAAGGCCAGCCGCCTGCTCAAGGTCTCGCAAGAGCACATCGAAGCCTGCTTCAACGCCGAGCGCGGCGTGTACACCAATGCCATCGGCTCCGACAACCTCGACGCCAGCACCATTCAGCTCATTACCATGGGCTACCTCGACCCGGCATCGGAGCGCACCCAGCACCACCTGGCCGAGCTGGAAAAGGAGTTGAAAACGCCCGAAGGCCTCTTCTACCGCTACCGCCACCCCGACGATTTTGGCACGCCCGAAACCACCTTCCTCATTTGCTCTTTCTGGTACGTGGAGGCCCTGGCCTGCGTCGGCCGCCTCGACGAGGCCATCGCGGAGTTTGAAAAGCTCACCACTTACGCCAACCACCTCGGCCTGCTAAGTGAAGATGTGGACGCTAAAACCGGCTCGCAGTGGGGCAATTTTCCGCAGGCCTACAGCCACGTAGGCCTGGTGAATGCCGCCTACCGCATCGCTAAAAAGCTCGACAAGCCGCATTTTGTGAGCTAGCGGGGAAAAGCGGGGAATTTGTAACGAGCTAATAACGAGCTAACAACGAGGTAATAGCTTGTGTGTGGCCTGCTAGCTACTGGTAAAAAGAGCCTTCTGATGCGTTAGAAGGCTCTTTTTGCTTTCCCCGCTTTTCCCCGCCTGGTTTAGTTAGTGCCGTGAGGGGCTCGCTACCTTTACCCTATCGCACAGTTAAGTCACCTCACCACACGGGTTGTCCCTAAAAAGACGAAACCCCGGCTGCAGGAACAACCGGGGTTTCAGAGAAGCAGGTGATAAAGCACCTACAATCTCCACTCGAAAATGAGAAACGAACGTGCGAAAACGGGGTTTGAGCTGAAGCTCGAACTTCGGATGTCCGATAAGCTGCTGCGGTGGCTCGTCGGGCTGGCAATTGGTGGCGGCGCCCTATCAGCGGCCGTCCACTACTTGTAAGGTTGGCAAGAGGCTGGTCCGCAAGGGCTAGCCTCTTGTTTTACTGTGCAAATATAACGAGCAGCGTCAACTTTCAGTTGCCGCTAGCCCAGCAGCTTGCGCAGCAGCTGCCGCACCTCGGCGGGAGAGGCCAGGTTGAAGCGCGCCAGCGAGCGGCCCCCGTTGCCCACCTTCACGGTGTAGGCCTCGGGCGGCAGGACGCGGAAGGTGTCCTCGTCGGTGCGGTCGTCGCCGAGGGCCAGGATAAAATCGGCGGGGTAGCGGGCCAGCCAGCGCGCGGCAGCCGTGCCCTTATTGATGCCCGAATTCTTGATTTCGAGCACCTTATTACCTTCCATCACTTGCAGGTCGGTATTGGCCGTCATGAAGGCGAGGTGGGCTAGCAATTCGCGGGCGCGCACCTCGCCGAGGTCGGCATCGGCGCGGCGGTAGTGCCACACCAGTGAGTAGTCCTTTTCCTCGATAAATGAGCCGGCGGTGCGGGCTACGTACAACTCCAGCACCGGGCGCAGGTCGCGCATCCAGTCGTTTTGCATGGTCTGGAACAGCTCCCATTCCTCGCCCGCGGCGCGCAGCCACACGCCGTGCTCGGTGATAAAATCGACCGGCAAATCGCCCAGCCAGCCCGCCAGCGTGCCCCGGTCGCGCCCGCTGATGAGTACCACCCGCGTGTGCGGCAGCTCGGTAAGCGCCCGCAGCAGCAGGCGCAGCTCCTGGTCGGGCGCCGCGCGCTGCGGGTTGGCGTGAAAGCCCACCAGCGTACCGTCGTAGTCCAGCAGAATGAGCCGCTCGCTGGCCCCCTGAAAGTCGGCCAGCAGCTGCGTGGTGGCCGTCTCATCGAGCTTTTCGGTGGCTAGGGTGTGCTGCTTCATCTTGGTGTAGGCTAGCTGATTCATGAAGAGTTTGGTCCAGGAAAACACATTGTAGCGTTTCACCAGGGCCTGCATGGCGCTCATGCGGGTGGTTTGCTCCTCCTCGGGCATCACGAGGGCTTCGTGCATAGCTTCCACCAGTTGGCCCACGTCGGTGGGGTTAATGATGAGCGCATCGGACAGCTCACGGGCGGCGCCGGCGCGCTCGCTCAGGATGAGCACCCCGCGCTGGTCGAGGCGGCTAGCCACGTACTCCTTGGCCACTAGGTTCATGCCGTCGCGCATGGGCGTCACGAGGGCCACCTCGGCCAGCCGGTACAGCGCGGCCAGTTCCTCCAGCGGCAGCGAGCGGTAGAAGTAAAGAATCGGATTCCAGCTAATGCTGCGGTACTGCGCATTGATGCGACCCACTAGCTCGTCAATCTCCACCTTCAGGTCGGCGTACTGCGCCACCTGGTCGCGCGAGGGCACCACCAGCATTATCAAACTCACCTGCCCGCGCCACTCGGGGTAGCGCTGCAATAGCAAGTCGAACGCCCGCAGCCGCTGGGCAATGCCCTTGGTGTAGTCGAGCCGGTCGATGCTGAGAATGACGCGCGTATCGCGCAGCGCCTCGCGGTACTCGGCCATGTGGTGCTCGGCCTCTTGCGAGGCGGCGGCCTCGGCGTAGCGGTTATAGTCGATGCCCATCGGGAAGGCGTCGACGCGCACCGAGCGGGTGGGCGTCTCAATCTGCCCGTTCTGGGCCGGGTACCCTAGCAGGTGCGTTACGGCGCTGAGAAAGTGCCGCATGTAGCCAAAGGTGTGAAACCCAATGAGGTCGGCGCCCAGCATGCCGCGCAGCAGCTCGGTGCGCCAGGGTAGCACCCGTATCAGCTCCTGCGACGGAAATGGGATGTGCAGGAAAAAGCCGATGCTGGCCTCGGGGCGCGCCCGGCGCAGTAGCTCGGGCAGCAGCAGCAGCTGGTAGTCGTGCACCCAGATGGTGTCCTCGGGACCGGCCTGGGCCAGCACGGCTTCGCAAAATTTCTCGTTTACCCGCACGTAGGCATCCCAATAGGTCTGCTCGTACACCGAAAATTCACTGAAATAGTGAAAGGTAGGCCACAGCGTAGAGTTGCTAAACCCCTCGTAAAAATCGCGGATTTCACTTTCGGTCAGAAAAACCGGCGCCATGTTGTCGGCGCGCAGCTCCTGGCGAATGTGGTCTTCCTCGGCCGCATCCTGCACAAACAGTCCCGGCCAGCCTATCCACAGGTTATCGCCCTGGCGGTAGATGGAGCCGAGGCCGGTAGCTAACCCGCCTTCGCTGGGCTGAAACGTGAGGCCTTCTTCCTGGCGCAGAACTTTAGTGGGGAGGCGATTGGAGACGATTAATGTGCGGGGCATAGGCCAAAAAAGGATGGTAGACCCTCATACTACGCAAAAAAGCCCTTTATAGTCCCTTTTTTGCCGTTGTTTGGTGCCCAACCCGCACGCGGCTAAGCCCTAATCCCACCCGCATAGTTGAGCAAACACGCCGCCCGCGACCCAGGGCTAGCGCTGCACTTCGTACTTGCGCTTGATGAAATCGAGCATCTCCCGCACGTGTTCATCGGTCTTATTAGCCTCGATTTTCCAAAGCGCCTCAATTAGCAGCAGCAGCAGGCGGGTTTCCTTGTCGGGCTCGGGGTAGCCGAGCTGCTCGAAGGCCACTTGCAGGCGCGTCGGCACCGGGCGCATAAAGCGCTCGTGCTGCTGCTGAGCCATCTCGCGGTCGGCCAGCCGGTATTGCAGCTTCCAGAAGTGGGGCTCCTCCAGCACCAGCTTGTAGGGCAGGTCGATGACGCTGTGAATGAACGTGAGCGGGTCCGTCTCGGTCAGGCCCCCGCGGTTGTGCTCAATAATGCGCTGGTAGCCACTCTTGATAATGAAGTCGAGCAATTGGTCTTTCGACCCGAAGTGCTTGAAAATAAGGGCCTCCGAAACGCCGGCGGCCTTGGCAATCTGCTGGGTCGAGGTGTTCTCAAACCCTTTGTCCCCAAACAGTTGCAGCGCCACATTGGCAATGTGTTGGCGGCGGGTAATCATAAACGAAGCGGGGTGGGTGGGGCAGAAGCCAGCAGCGAACAACCACGGATGAAGTACAAAGTTCGAGCACAAACCCGGCAATGTGGCTTCAGATAGGTATTAATCGCGCCTGATAGACGCCAAAGACCTGGGCACAAAAAGAAACCGGCCAATTTGGGATTACCAAATCGGCCGGTTGGAAAACTTTCAGATTCTGCCAGGCCGGGGCGGGGCAGATAGTCTCAACCAGCTGGGGTGGGACGACGGCTGGGCAACTTAGAGTGTGGGGCGGAACCAGGCGGGGTGGGACGACGACTGGTTAGAGAGTGTGTGTGGGTACCGGCTGGGGTGGGACGACGGCCGGGCAACTTAAGAATGAATAGCTACCGGGGTGGGAGTCGGTAGCCGTTGGTAGAACAATATTACGACAAAAATTTAAAATACGGTAAGTGTTAGCTCACTAAATGACGGTGAGTAAACACTCACCTTATAAAATATCACGTAAAATATTGTTTATCATTGTTTTGAGTTAGTGTGTAAAATTTAGGCTTTTTATAAGATTTTTTTGCCTGGGTTTAAATAACCTTTCTTTTGTCGTTTTGAGCGGTGAAAAGGCTGGAAACGTTTGCGGAGATTTCAATGCGGAATGCTAAGCCAATAATTGGCCGGTAGCCCAGAGCTCGTCTTTTGGCTAGCTGCGCTGGCTAGAGGTACTTCTCGTAAATGCCAGCAGCTATTTTCTCCACAATAGGTTTGGGTACTACACTGGTGAGGCCCGCCGTCACCTTGTTAAGCACACCGGGAATGACCTCGGCCCGGCCCGCAAACAAGGCCTTGAGGCCAGCGGCCGCCACCTGGGCCGCCGTCATGGATACCTTGTTGGCCACGGCTTGCAACTCGGTGCCCATGCCGGCGCGGTTGCCAAAGTCGGTGGTGGTAGCGCCCGGGCTAAGGCACGTCACGGATACGCCGCTGCCCTTGAGCTCGTAGCGCAGGCCCCGGCTGAAGCTGAGCAAAAACGCCTTGCTGGCGGCGTAGAGCGTAAGCGAGGGCACGGCCTGGTAAGCGGCGGTGCTGGCTACATTCAGCACGTAGCCGTGGGCGGCGCGGCGCAGCAGCGGCAGCAGGGCGTAGGTAAGCTGCACGGGTAGGTTGAGGTTGAGCTGCAACATATTCAGCTGCTCCTCCAGATTAAGCTGCTCGAAGCGGCCCCACAAGCCATAGCCCGCATTGTTGACGAGCACGGCTAGGCCCTCGGGCGCGTGGTGAGCGGCCCAGCTAGCCACCGTGGCGGCAGCCTCGGGATGGGTAAGGTCGAGGGCCAGCACCGCGGCCTGGCGCTGGTGCAGGGCCTGGGCTTCCTGGGCTACGGCCTGGAGCTGGTCGGCCGAGCGGGCTACCAACAGCAGGTCGTAGCCACGCTGGGCCAGGGCTAGGGCCAGCTCGCGGCCAATGCCGCGCGAGGCGCCGGTGATAAGGGCTAGGGGCATAGGAAAGAGGCAGCCGGGAGTTGCTTGGAAGCAGGTAAGTAACTGAATAAAAATAAAAGAGCTGGGCTATTCAACCGCAGTGAATAGTCCAGCTCTCTTCGAAAAATACCAGTAAAAGCGCGTGCCTATTTAACCAAGTGCAGGAAGCGCAGGTAGAACGGCGTGGGGCTTTCCTCGCTCTTGGGCTGGTACTTACCCCCAATGATGGGCACGTACATTACGCGGCGGCGCGACTCGGGGCCCACCAGCGGCGACTGCGCCACGCGGTGCCACATGCGGCCATCGTGCACGGTGAGGTCGCCGGGCTCGGTTTCGACGGCTATCTCGTTGGGGTCGTAGTACACGTCTTTGTAATACTTCTTGCGAAACAGCATCTTACCCAGGCCCTGGCGGTGGGTGCCGGGTATCACGCGCAGGCCGCCGTTGGTAGCCTTGGTGCCGTCGAGGTGCAGGCCCACGTTGAGCATGGGCCGAATTTTTTTGCCGTAGAATACGTCGCGCAGCGAGTCGGTGTGCCAGCCCATCTGGCTGAACTCAGAGCCTTCTACATTCACGTAGTGGTTGACTACCAAGCCATCACGCTCGTTTTCGCCCACGCGGCCGCCCGGCATCTCCAGCAGCGGAAACAGGGCTTTGAAACGCTTGTCCTGTAGCAGCTCGTGCAGCACGGGGCTATGCTGCGAGGCAAAGGCAAAGCGCTGCACGATGGGCGCGCCATCCACGTCCTTGCCATACTTGATGGGCACACCGTTCACCTTATCTACCTGGTGAGCCAGCCAAGCCGCCTGCACATCCTGGGTAGCTTTCAGGTAAGCCTGCACCTGTTCGGGCGAGGCAAAGGGCCGGAAGTGCAGAAAACCATATTTAGAAAAAAAAGCGCGCTGCTCGGCCGTCAGCTCCTGGCCGAGAGTGAAGCGCGGATAATCGGATAAAGATGCCATAGAGGGGAAAGCTGGCGGAAATAATTTCCGGCCGCCCTGGGAGTCAAATGAAAGGGCAAAGATACGCGGGCTAGTAGTGCAAAAAGATGAATATTATCTGTACGTGTCCTGGCCGCGCGGCCATTAACCACCCTGGCGGCGACGAAGTTTGCCGTACCGTGCAGGTTTCGAGGCCCGTCGGCAGCATTTCGCTGATTATTTGCGCCAAAGGCCCTAGCCTGGCTAGCTGCGGCTGGGGACCCTAGCTAGGGCCAGGCAGCCCCGCCGGCCAAATTTGCGTTAGCTGGCAACCCCGACCCGCTAGCCTCGCTACCTACTTTTAATTTCCTCTACCCACCACCGCCCATGGTCTTTACGCCTAGCCCAATGCTCCTCAAGCTGCTTTATAACCGCGGCAGCCTCCACAACCTGCCCGAGGGCAAAGGCGTGGCGTTCAGTATTAAAAACCGGCTCGATACGGTGCGCCTCACCGGCTTGCGGCACGTGAAGCTGGGCCAGGTGGTGGTGCCGGCCACGCACATTCAGCTTGACCTGGGTGGTGGCGACGTACGCCCCGGCGCTAGCCTGGCAGTTGATGGGCAAGCAATTGAACTGCCGGTGGGCCACGCCATCACGTTTTTGCTCGATACGCCTGCCCTAGCCGAGGGCCTGCACCAGCTGCAAGCCCAGTTTAGCACCGATGCCTTTGGCGAGCTGAGCGTGGAGGTCGAAGACGTGATTGCCAGCCACGATGGCCGCGTGCGCATTCCGCGCTCCGACGACGACGACTATGCCGAGGCCGCCATTCAGGCCCGGCAGCAATTTGCCGAGCAGTTTACTCAGCAGGAGTACAGCCACTTAAAGCAGTATTCCTTCGACCCGCACGCGCTGAAGGGCAATTGCGAGCACTTTGTGGGGGTGGCGCAGGTGCCGGTGGGGCTAGCCGGCCCGTTGCTGGTGCAGGGCGAGCACGCCCAGGGCGAGTTTCTCATCCCGATGGCTACCACCGAAGGCACGTTGGTGGCCAGCTACAACCGTGGTATGCAGGTGCTTAACTTGTGCGGTGGCGTGAAATGCACAGTTATTGGCGATGCCATGCAGCGGGCGCCGGTGTTCGTGTTCGACGATGCACGCGGGGCCCGCGACTTTGGCCGCTGGGTAACCGAGAGCCTGGAGCAAATCCGGCCGCAGGCCGAAAGCACCTCGCGGGTGGCCAAGCTGCAATACATTGATACTTATTTGAGTAACAAGTTTGCCTTTCTGCGCTTCAACTTCTCGACCGGCGACGCGGCCGGCCAGAATATGGTAGGCCGCGCCACTTTCGCCGCCTGCTCCTGGATACTGGAGCAGTATAAGGGTGCGCCTATCCGCAACTTTTACCTCGAGTCGAACTTCGCCACCGATAAGAAGGCCAGCCAGATAAATGTGATGCGCACCCGTGGTAAGCGCGTGGTAGCGGAGGCCGTAATCCGGCGCGATATCTTGCAGCAGCGCATGCGCGTGACGCCCGAGCAGCTCGCCTACCACGGGCAGGTGAGCAATGTAGGGGCCTTTCTGTCAGGCGCTAACAACAATGGTGCGCATTCGGCCAACGGCATTACGGCGCTCTTCATCGCCACCGGCCAGGACGTGGCCAACGTGAGCGAATCGAGCGCCGGCGTGCTGTACTCGGAGGTGACGAAGGAGGGCGATTTATACATCAGCATCACCATTCCGTCGCTCATTGTGGCCACGCACGGCGGCGGCACGGGGCTAGCCACCCAAAACGAGTGCCTGCGGATGCTGGGCTGCGTAGGCCAGGGCACGGTCTACAAATTTGCCGAGATTGTGGCCGGCGTGGTGCTGGCCGGCGAACTGAGCCTGGGTGCCGCCATCAGCAGCAGCGACTGGGTGAGCAGCCATGAGCAGTACGGCCGCAACCGGTGAGGAGGAAGAATTTTATTGATAAGCAATAAAAAAATTATTGTTTATCAATAAAATTGCCTTTTCTTTGTGGCGTCTTCCACTCTCACCAAGCGCCTCATGAAGCTCATTTACCTGCCCTTTGCTTTGCGTTTCACCAAAGTGCTAACCTGGGTTTTTCTATTCATGGCGGGCTCGCTGACGCTAATGCTGTGCGGTAAGCTAATCGGCGTAGCTGGCGAGCCCGAAGTGCGGCTAGCCCTCGAAACCACCCGTCCCAATCTGTTTGGGGCCAAGCACGATGCCGAATCGGGTTTCCGCGACGGCCAGCAGGGCCAGGCGCGCGAAGAACGCGGCCCGCTGCTTGCCCTGCCCGAAGCCACGAGCGTCGCCTTGGTGGCTGACCCGCACGCCTCGTTGCTGCGCTACCGCGAGCCCAGCGCCCTGAAACGGATGGCTCTGCTAGCCCTCGGCGCGCTGGATGACAGTCTTTCGGTGGCCGGCTTGGTGTTTCTGGGCTATGGCAGTTGGCTGCTGCTGAAATTGTTGCAGGATGTGACGCCCGCCACGCCCTTCACCCAGGCCAATGCCCGGCGGCTGCGCCAGCTCACGCTGCTCGTGCTGGGCCTGTATCTCTGGCACTACCCGGCCTACCTGTTGGTGTGGGCGCTAGTGCCGGCCTACCGGGTGGCCCAGCTAGCCCAGCCACTGAGCCACTACGTGCGCCTCAATACCGACGACCTGTTGCCCGGCGTTGCAGAGGGGTTTATCCTACTCATTATTGCGGCCGTGTACCAGCGCGGCGTTGAGCTAAGCCGCGAAGCCGAACTCGTTATCTGATGCCTATTCTCGTAAACCTCGACGTGATGCTGGCCCGGCGCAAGCTGACGCTCAGCGCGCTGGCCGAAACGGTGGGCATCACGCTGGCTAACCTTTCCATCCTGAAAAGTGGCAAGGCCAAGGCCATCCGGTTCAGCACCCTGGCCGCCATTTGCCAGGCGCTCGACTGCCAGCCCGCCGACCTCCTCGAACACCGCTCCGACCCCGCCGACCTGAAGCGCGCCGAGGAATAGCGCGGACTTTTGGCCCGCGCGTTGGCTGCCCCCACAACTTGCGGATTAAAAACCCGTGCTACTTGCCCAGCAGGGCGAGCTGGGCGGTGCTGTCTTGCGCCACGTGCAGCGCTTGTTGCAGCTCTAAGTCACTGCCGCGCAGCACGGCGCGGCTAGCCTCGGCCCCGTAGGCGCTGCGGGCGATGTAAGCCTTGAGGCAATTGCGCAGGGCGGGCGCGCTGCGGCGCAGCGCCACCGGGTTGGGGTGCACGCCGGCTAGGGCCGCCAGGCGCGACAGGCCATCAAGCTCGGTATCGGTGACGCGGAACACGGCCTGGTACTGGGCAAAGCGCAGGCCCACCAGCTCGGCCTTGTGCTGCCGGTAGAAGGCTAGTGCGTAAGCGTGCACCACGCCCAGGCTTTGCAGGTGCAGGTAGTAGGCCGAGTGCAGCAGCGTATCGCGGGCCACAAACACGTCGGGCATAATGCCGCCGCCGCCGTACACCACCCGGCCGTGGTCGGTACGGAACTGCTGCCCGGTGGCAAAGTGTACGCTATCGGCCGAAGCCAGCTCGCCGTGCTGCTGGCGCTCGGCCACCTCGCGCTGGTAAGTGGCGCGGTCGGGGCCGTAGGGTTTCTGAATGCAGCGGCCCACTGGCGTGTAATAGCGCGCCACCGTAAGCCGCAGCTCGCCGCCTTCCTGCAAGGCAATGGGCTGCTGCACTAGGCCCTTGCCAAAGGTGCGGCGGCCCACGAGTAGGGCGCGGTCGTGGTCTTGCAGGGCGCCGGCCAGCACCTCGGCGGCCGAGGCGCTGTTTTCATCCACCAGCACCACGAGCGGGTTTTGCTCCCAGTCGCCGGCCACGTGGGCGTAGGTTTGGGTGGCGTACTGCTCGTCTTTGCCGGCCGTGTACACGATTTTGCGCGAGCCGGCGATGAACTCGTCGGCTAGTCTAGTGGCGCGGTCGAGGTAGCCGCCGGGGTTGCCGCGCAGGTCGAGCACCAGCCGCTTGAGGCCCTGGCGCTGCAAATCGGCCAGCTGGGCTTTGAACTCTTCATAAGTGCCCGCGGCAAACTTGCTGACCTTGATGTAGCCCGTTTGCCCATCTTCCAGCAGCACGCCCGGCTCCACCGAAATGTTGGGCACGCGGCCCCGGTTGAGGCGCACGGCCAGCGGCTGAGGCTGCGCCGCGCGCGCCACGGCTAGGGTCAGGCTACTGCCGCGGGGGCCACGCAAGAGCTGCGTAAGCTGCGCCGTGCTGAGGCCGGCGCCCGCCACCGGCTGGGTGCCCACGCGCAGCAGCTGGTCGCCGGGCAGCAGGCCCGCCGCCTCGGCCGGGCCGCCGGGCAGGGTGCTCACCACGGTGGCCGTATCCCGGAAAAAGTTAAAATCGAGCCCCACCCCGTCGAAGCTGCTTTGCAGGAAGGCATCGGCCTGCTCGCGGTCCCGAGCCGCGATGTAGACCGAGTGCGGGTCGAGCTTGCCCAGCAGCTGCGCCACGGCGTAATTGGTAAGCCCGTCGGCATCGACCGAGTCTACATAGTCGCGGTCGATGGCCGTCAGAATCTCCTTGTAGCGCAGGTAGCCCCGAGCCGTGGCGTCGGGGTTTTCGGTGCGGGGTCGGAATGGATTGGTGCCCAATATGATACCAACACCCAGCGTGAGCGCTGGTAGCAGCGCCAGGCGGTAGCCCCAGCCCCGGCGGGCTAGCCCCCGGACGGTGGCAGCGGCGGCGCGGCGCAAGGGTAAAAGAGCGGGCATAAGCGAGTCGGCGGGACTAATAACAGGAAATCAAACAGCCGAAAAGACTATTGCTCAGTCAAATTTAGGCCGGCCTTTGCACAACCAGCTTCCGAAAGCGGCCTAAGGCAGCGGTTTCTAGTTAGGCCTAAATATTTTCTTGAGATAAGTCAAAAAATACTATTAGTTAGGGCACCCACTACCCCGGCACTCCGGCTAGGGGGCTAGCCGGATGGTGGCCCAAACTACCCGGCCGTATCTTTGTGGTTTACTGCGTTTGCTTATGTCCACCCCCACCATCGGCCGCATTCTGGCCATCGATTACGGCAATAAGCGGGTGGGGCTGGCCATTACCGACCCGCTCCAGCTCATTGCCTCGCCCCTGGATACCATTCACAGCCAGGAGGTAGTGAAATTTGTGCTCGATTACCACCGGCGCGAGCCGCTGGCGGCCGTGGTGGTGGGCATGCCGCGTACGCTGCTCAACGAACCCACCGACTCGACCAGCGCCGTGGTGGGTTTGCTGCGCCGCCTGCGCCGCGAGCTGCCCGAAATCGGTATCCACGAAATCGACGAGCGCTTCACCTCGCGCCTGGCCAAGCAGGCCATGCTGGCCGGCGGCCTGGGCCGCAAGGCCCGCCAGGACAAGGCCACCGTGGACAAAGTGAGCGCCGCGCTTATTCTTCAGTCTTTCTTAGAATCCCCTTTACGCTAATGATTCTCCCAATTGTTGCCATCGGCGACCCCGTGCTCAAAACGCTCGCCAAAGACCTGCCCGCCGACCTGCCCGCCGCCGACCTGCAAAAACTGGTGGCCGACATGTTCGAAACCATGTACGAGGCCCACGGCGTGGGCCTGGCCGCCCCCCAAATCGGGCGCGCCGTGCGCCTTTTCGTGATGGATTCGGCCCCCATGCTCGGCCCCGATGAGGACGATGACGACGACGAGCCAGTGGAAGTAGCCGCGGCCAACGAAATTCAGGAAACGCCCATCAAGCGCGCCTTTATCAACCCGCAGATGGTGAGCGAAACCGGCACGCCCTGGGGCTTCGAGGAAGGCTGCCTCAGCATTCCGGGCGTGCGCGAGCTGGTGCAGCGCTGCCCCAACATCGTGCTGCGCTACGAGGACGAAAACCGCCAGGTGCACGAGGAAGGCTTCAGCGGCATGGCCGCCCGCATCATCCAGCACGAGTACGACCACCTCGAAGGCGTGCTGTTCACCGACAAGCTGTCGGCTTTCAAAAAGCAGCTGCTGAAGGGCCGGCTGGCCCGCATCAGCAAGGGCGACGTGAAGCACGACTACCGCATGAAGTTTGCGGGCGCGGGCAAGCGCTAGGCCCCTGCAAACAATGGTAAGGCCAGAGAGCCGGTATATCGCCAGATATGCCGGCTTTTTTGTTACTTGCAAGCTCATGCGTAGCAGCAGCGCTTTATGAGGAAAGGACTACTAATCAGGCTGCCTAGCTGGGCCCGCCGGATGTTACTGTTGGCCGGGCTAGCCTTGCCCGCCAGCCCCGCGCAGGCCTGGGGCTTCTTCGGCCACCGCCTGCTCAATCGGCTGGCCGTGTACACGCTGCCACCCGAGATGCTGCCCTTCTTCAAGGCCAATATCGACTACCTGACCAACAACGCCACCCGGCCCGACTCGCGCCGCACGGTGGTGCCCACCGAGGCGCCGCGCCACTTTATGGATGTGGACGTGTACGGCGACAGTGCCCTCACGCGCCACGGCCTGCCCCGTGCCTACGCCGATGCGGTGGCCCTAGCCGGCGGCGAAGACTCGCTGCTGCGCCACGGCATTGTGCCCTGGCAGGTGGCCAAAATGAAGGGCCAGCTCACCGCGGCCTTCCAGGCCGGCGACACCGACCGTATTCTGTACCTGGCCGCCGACCTGGGGCACTACGTGGCCGATGCCTGTGTGCCGCTGCACACCACCCGCAACTACAACGGCCAGCTTACCGGCCAGCGCGGCATCCACGCCCTCTGGGAATCGCGCCTGCCCGAACTGCAAGCCGCCGACTACGACCTGCTTACCGGCCAGGCATCCTACCTCGAAAACCCCACCGAAGCCGCCTGGGCCGCCGTGGCCAGGGCTCACGCGGCCGTCGATTCGGTGTTTGCAATGGAGAAAACCGTGTCGGCCGAACTGGCTGAAGACCGCAAATTCAGCTACGAGCAGCGCGGCAACGTGACCATCCGCACCTATTCGCGCGAGTTCAGCCTGGCGTATCACCGGCGGCTCAATGGCCAGGTCGAGCGCCAGCTGCGCTACGCCGCCAGGCTCATCGGGGCGTTCTGGTACACGGCCTGGGTCGATGCTGGCCAGCCCGACCTCACCGGGCTCGACCAGCACCCCTCGGTAGCCGCGCAATTGGAGGCCGAGCAGGAAAGCAAGGCCGCCAGCGCGGCACCGGCTAGGGCGTTGCCGGGGCATGATGAGTGAGCCTAGCCACAAAAAAAGCCCGCCGTAATAGGCGGGCTTTTTTTGTGGCTAGGGTGGCTACACGTTCGGGTTATTGCTGGCTAGCACGTCGTAAGCCAGGTTTTCGGCCGGTGTCATATTGTTGGGCAGGCGAATGTCATCGGCGTCGTGCACGCGCAGCGTAAGCAGGCCCGAGAGTATCATGGCGCAGCCACCAAACACGAGCGTGAGCACCGGCTCATTGTGAAAAACATTCTTGGTGAGAAAGCCCAGCGTGACGCCCGCCACCATTTGCGGCAGCACAATGAAGAAGTTGAACACGCCCATATAGTAACCCATTTTGTTGGCGGGCAGCGCCCCGGCTAGCATGGCGTACGGAATGCTCAGGATGCTAGCCCAGGCCACGCCCACCCCTATCATCGACACCAGCAGCAACTGGGGGCTTTGCACGAAGTAGATGGAAATCAGACCTAGCCCACCGGCCGTGAGGCAGAGCAGGTGCGTAACGCGGCGGCTCGTGGCGCGGGCAATGATGGGCAGTGCCAATGCGGCCAGCGCCGACACACCATTGTAAACCGAGAAGCACACGTTGACCCAGTCGGCGCCTTCGTTGTAGAGCTTCGAGGTCGTATCGCTGGTATGGTAGATGTGGCTCGTGATGGCCGGCGTGGCATAAATCCACAGCGAAAACAGGGCTAGCCAGCTGAAAAACTGCACCACGGCCAGCTGCCGCATGGTGCGCGGCATACTCGAAATGCCCGCAAATGACTCCCTTACTCCGTGCCAAAAGCCGGCGGTACGCTGCTTCTCGGCCTCAAATTCGGCCAGGTTTTCGGGTGGGTACTCGCGGGTGCGGATAACCGTCCAGAGCACGGCCAGGAAGTAAATGATGCCGCCGGTATAAAAGGCGTATTTCAGCGACGGCGAAATCTGCCCCGCGGGCGCTACATTATCAAAGTGCAGCCACTTGGTGAAAATGTACGGTAGCAACGACCCCACCACGGCCCCAATGCCGATGAAGAACGTTTGGGCACCGAAGCCGGTGGTGCGCTGGTTGCTGGGCAGCATGTCGCCCACCAGCGCCCGGAATGGCTCCATCGAAATGTTGATGCTCGAATCCATAATCCAGAGCATACCGGCCGCCATCCAGAGCGCCGATACGTGCGGCATCACGAGCAGGGCTAGCGAGGCGCAGATGGCCCCAACTAGGAAGAATGGCCGCCGCCGGCCCCAGCGCGGGCTCCAAGTGCGGTCGGACAGATAGCCAACAATGGGCTGAATAATGAGGCCGGTGGCTGGCGCCGCTAGCCACAAGAAGGCCAGCTCATCCTGCTTGGCGCCCATGGTTTCGAAGATGCGGCTCATGTTGCCATTCTGGAGGGCAAAGCCAAACTGGATGCCCAGGAAACCAAAGCTCATATTCCAGATTTGCCAGAAGCTGAGCCGGGGCTTGACGCGCAGCGCGGAAGGATTGTCGATAATAGCACCTGCGGCCATAGCAACGAAGCGGAATAGGGTGGGAGATGGGGTAACGGAAAGTTACGCCGGGCTAGGAGTAGCCGGGGCTACTGGGGCTTGATGTCGAGCACCAGCGCGGCGAGTGGCTCCAGCGTTAGGTTGAGCGAGGTGCGGGGCTCGCCGCCGTTTAGCAGGTCGCGGTAGGTGAGGGCATGGTTGGCCGGCAGGCCTAGCCGCTGTACTACCTCGGCGGGCAGTACCAGCGTGGGGCGGTAGGTTTTGGTGTCGCTGAAGTTAACGACTACCAGCACCTGCTGGCCCTTGGTGTAGCGCACAAAGCAGTAAAGCTGGCGCTGGTCGTACTCCTTGCTGAGGTTGTTGGCATCTTGCAATTCGTAGAACTGGCCCTTGCGGATAGCCTCGCTGCTGCCGGCTAGGGTCAGCAGGCGCTTGTAAAAGTCGCGCAATTGCTTTTGCTCGGCACTGAGCTTGCCGCCGTCCATTTTGCCTTGGTTGAGCCACTTCTGGTGTTCGGGCACGCCCCAGTAGTCGAAGATGGTGGTGCGGCCGTCCTCGCCCGAAAAGCCTTCGCTGCCCAGCGCCGGCTCGGCCACTTCTTGGCCCATATACAGCATCACGGGGCCGCTGCCCAGCGTGGCGCTCACCGTCATGGCCGGGATGGCGCGGCGCGGGTTGCCGGCAAATTCCTTAGAGGCAATGCGCTGCTCGTCGTGGTTTTCCAGGAAGCGCAGCATGCGCGAGCTAAAGCCGTTGCTTTCTTCCTTCCACACGTGGGTAATGTCCTCCATGTGGCCTTCCTGGCGCATGAGGCGGCGTAGGCCGTCGTAGAGGCCCACTTTATCATACAGAAAGTCGAAGTGGCCCTTGTTGAAATACGTAGCGTATTCCTTCGGATTATACGCCTCGCCAATGAAGATGAGGCCGGGCTTTACCTTTTTCAGCTCCGGAATGACCCAGGCCCAGAACTCGACAGGTACCATCTCGGCCATATCGCAGCGGAAACCGTCCACGTCCTTCTTGGCCCAGAACACGAGGATGTCGCGCATCTTCTTCCACGTATCGGGGATAGGCTCGAAGTGCGTCTGGCGGCCGTTCTTATAATCGACGCCGTAGTTGAGCTTGATGGTTTCAAACCAGTCGTCCACGCTAGGGGCTGCCGAAAACACGTCGTTGCCGGTCGCCTTGGCCGGAAACTCCTGGTAGTTGCCATCCTCGCTAGGCCCGCTCAATGGCCCGAGCGGGTTGTAGCCGGCCGGCACTTTAAAGTGCTCGCCAGGCAGGTAGTAAAAGTTATTGTTGGGGGTAAAGGTCTTGGTCTTGGCATCCTGCGCGCCCAGGTCTACCACGCCCGCCGGCTTGGCATCGGAGTGGTAGGAGCGGGCCACGTGGTTCGGGATGAAGTCCATGAGCACCTTCAGGCCGTGGGCGTGGGTGCGCTTGACGAGCGCCTCGAACTCGGCCATGCGGTTCTTCTTGTCCACAGCCAGGTCAGGGGCCACGTCGTAGTAGTCCTTCACGGCGTAGGGCGAGCCAGCGCGGCCTTTTACTACGTCGGCATCGTCGGCGGGCAGGCCGGCGTAGCTGGTCATGGTGGCGTGTTCGAGCACGCCGGTGTACCACACGTGCGAGGTGCCCAGCTCCTTTATTTTGGTTAGGGCTAGGTCGTTGATATCGTTGAACTTGCCACAGCCGTTTTCCAGCACCGTGCCGTAGGGCTTGTTCAGCGCCACCTTGTTGCCAAACAGGCGGGGCAGCAGCTGGTAGATAATGAGTTTGTTATCGACCGGAGTTTCGGTCGTGGTATTCGGGTCTTGGGCCACGGTAGAAGTAAAAGCAGATACGGCCAGCAAGCCAGCCGCTAGCATTAGGTTTTTCATAAGTGCCGCCAAGGTAGGCAGGGTAGGTAGTAGAGTTTTAACCGTAGCGGGCAGCGCCGAAGAATTGCCCGCTACGGTCAAAACAGGTAAGAACGAGGCTACTTCTTCAGTTCCACCACCCAGGCAGTATGCGCAGGCACGGTTAGCATCTTCAAATCGGCGATGCTAGTCCCAGTCACTACCTCCGTGCCCGACGTGAAGCCATCGGTGCGCTCGGCGTAGCGGGTGCCGTCTACCTTCTTCACCTCCTTGGTGTTGTTGGCAATCACCATCACGCACTCGCCCGCGTCGTTGTAGCGGAAATACGTGTACACGCCATCCTGCGGGATGAACTGCATGAGCTTGCCGCTGCTCAGCACGGGGTGCGCCTTGCGGTAGTTGGCTAGCTTGCTCACATAGTCGAAAGCCTCGCCGGCCTGGCCGGGGCGGTTCACGAAGTAATTCGTCTTGTCGCCAGCAAAGCCGCCGGGGAAGTCCTCACGCACTTTGCCGTCGGGGTCCGAGAAGTTCTTCATCAGCACCTCGGTGCCGTAGTAGAGCTGCGGCGTGCCGCGCAAGGTCAGCAGCCAGGCAATGCCCATCTTGAACTTGGCAAAGTCTTCGCCAATCACCGAGTAGAAGCGGCTCATGTCGTGGTTGTCGAGGAAGGGCACGTTGCGCGTGGCATCCACGTACATCCAGTCGCCCTGCAAAGCACGGTAGAGCTTGTTGAGGTCGCCGCCGTCGCCCTTCAGCACGTCGCTGATGCCGAAGCAAATCTGGAAATCCAGCACGCCTGGCAGGTTCGATTTAAAGCCGTTGACCGGCGGGAAAATATTCTGGGCAAAGAACGCCTGCTCGGCCTCGGTGCCCTCCCAGGCCTCACCAAACAGGGCTAGCTTGGGGTATTCCTCACCGATGGCCTTGCCCCAGTCCATCAAGAACTTAGGCTCTGAATACGGGTAGGTATCAATGCGGTAGCCATCCAGGCCGGTGGTCTCTACCCACCACAGGAAGTTCTGAATCAAATACGTCGAAACCAGCGGGTTGCTCTGGTTCACGTCGGGCATGGTGGTGTCAAACCAGCCGTCGTTTTCCAGCATCCGGTCGCGCTTCGAAGCGTAGGGGTCGTTGAGGGTGAAGGCGTTGTAGTTGCTGCGCGTAAAGGTCGGGAAGGCGTGAAACCAGTCGGCCGCCGGCTTGTCCAAGAACAAGTGGTGGTAGCTGCCCCAGTGGTTGAGCACGATATCCTGCACCACCTTCAGGCCTTGGCCGTGGGCAGCTTTCACAAACTGCACGTACTCGGCGTTGGTGCCGTAGCGCGGGTCTACCTTGTAGCAGTCCGTCACGGCGTAGCCGTGGTAGCTCGCCTTGGGCATGTCGTTTTCGATAATCGGCGTGGGCCAGATAGTGGTAGCGCCCAGCTTCTTGATGTAGTCGAAGTGGTTTTGGATGCCCTTGAGGTCGCCGCCGTGGCGCGCATACATCGAGTCACGCGAAACCCGGTTCACGCGGGTGCCTTTCACCACATCATTCTTGGGGTCGCCGTTCGAGAAACGGTCGGGCATCAGGAAGTAAATAAAGTCGGCCTGCGTGAGGCCCTGCACGCGGGCTGGGTCTTGGTTGCGCGGGCGCAGCTCGTAGCTGTATGTAAAGGGCTTAGCCCCCGCAAACTTCAGCTGCAGCTTGCCAGGCTGCGCCTGCGGGCTCACCGTGAGGTTCACAATCAGGTAGTTGGAGCTTTCGAGCTTCTGGAAGCCATCGAGTGTCACGCCGGGGTAGGTGGCTAGGGTCACCTGGTCGGCGGCGATGCCGGGCGCATTTACCAGTAGCTGCAGCTTGGGGTTTTTCATGCCCACAAACCAATAGGTCGGGTCAATGCGAGCGGCCGTTTTGGCGGCGGCCGACCCTGGCTTGGCTGGCGGCGCGGCCAGCGCAGGGCTAGCCGAGAGTAACAAGGCCGCTGCTGTAGCCGTTAGGAAAGAGCGAAAAACACGCATGAAGCAGATAATGAAGGGGAAGGGTGGGAAAAATAACGGAAAACCCCGATGGAAAAACCGGGCTAGCCAGGTGGCCGAAAGGCGCATTTTGGCCCGCAAACCATTGCGGAACCTGCCCCCCGAAGCCACTGACAAAATACGCCGACTTACCCCGCCGCCCCGCTAGCTTTGGCCTGCGGGCCCTTCCTTTGCCCTACCAAACTCCCTTAGACACAACTACCTACTGACTTTTTTTTCATGGCTTTTACCTTCAAAGCACCGGCTCCGGCCGCCAAATACAAGACTGCCGCGGCGTACTTCTCGATGGAGTTTGCCCTCGACCAGAGCTTGAAAATTTATTCGGGCGGCCTGGGCTTCCTGGCCGGCTCGCACATGCGCTCGGCCTACGAGCTCAAGCAGAACCTCATCGGCATCGGCATGCTGTGGACCTACGGCTACTACGACCAGGTGCGCAACCCCGACCAGACCATGAAGGCCGAGTTTCTGCACAAGCAGTACTCGTTTTTGGAAGACACGGGCATCGTGTTCCCGATTACCATTCACGATGCGCAGGTGCACGTGAAGGCGCTCTACCTGGCCCCCGAGACGTTCGGCACCGCGCCGATGTTCTTCCTCACCACGGATATTGAGGAAAACGACTACCTGTCGCGCACCATCTCGCACCACCTCTACGACCCGGACGCGGCTACCCGCGTGGCCCAGAGCATTGTGCTGGGCGCTGGTGGCGGGCAGCTGCTCGACATCCTCGGTCGCCAGACCGACATGTACCACCTCAACGAGGGCCACGGCCTGCCGCTAGCCTTCTTCCTCTACGCCAAGCACAACCACAACCTGGCCGAGGTGCAGAAGCGCCTGGTGTTCACCACCCACACGCCCGAGCTGGCCGGCAACGAGGAGCGCCCCATCAAGCTGCTCCAGGACATGAGCTTCTTCGCCGGCGTGCCACTCGACGAGATTCGCCGCGTAGCCCGCCTCGATGGCGACTCGCTCAACTATACGCTTACCGCGCTGCGCTTCGCCCGCAAGGCCAACGCCGTAAGCAAGGTGCACGGCACCGTGGCCAACGAAATGTGGGGCCACTACGAAGGCATTTGCCCCATCATCTCCATCACCAACGCCCAGAATGGTACCTACTGGCGCGACACGCAGCTAGCCGCCGCCTGTAAAGCCAAGAATGACGAGGCCCTGCTAGCCCGCAAAAAGGAGCTGAAGAAGGAGTTCTTCAAAGTAGTGGCCGACCAGACCGGCACGCTGCTAGACCCTGAGGCGCTGACCATCGTGTGGGCCCGCCGCTTTGCCGCCTATAAGCGCGCTGACCTAATTCTGCGTGATTTTGAGCGCTTTGTAAAGCTCGTGAGCGACGATAGCCGCCCCGTGCAGGTAATCTGGGCCGGTAAGCCGTACCCGAAAGACCAGGGTGCCATCGACATCTTCAATAGCATCATCGCCCGCACCAAAAACCTCAAGCGCTGCGCCGTGCTTACCGGCTACGAGCTGGAACTGAGCGCCGAGATGAAGAAGGGCTCCGACCTGTGGCTGAACACCCCGCGCTATCCCCGCGAGGCTAGCGGCACCAGCGGCATGACCGCCGCCATGAACGCCAGCGTGAGCGTAAGCATCGCCGACGGCTGGATTCCGGAGTTTGCCAAGGACGGCGAAAACTGCTTCCTCATCGAGCACGCCGACGTGAACCTGCCCGACGACCAGAAGGACACCCTTGAGGCCAACACCTTGCTCGATGTACTCGAAAACCAAGTAGTGCCCATGTACTACGACCAGCCCAAGCAGTTCTTGAAAGTGGTGAAAGCCGCCATGAAGGACGTAGAGCCCGAGTTTGAGAGCGGCCGCATGGCCAAGGAATACTACGAGCAGCTGTACAAATAAGCAGCACCCATAAGCTCGTCAGCTAGCTGTCCTGCTAGGCTTGCGAAGCATCTTATCACGCCAGGTAAACGTTAGAAAACCTAACCTTGCCGCTGCGAACGTGACGAGATGCTTCGCAAGCTCAGCAGGACAGCTTTTTTTATGTGTGGCCGCTATACCGTTATCTCGCCCGCTCCCAAGCTAGCCAACCGCTTCAACGCCAAAGAAGCCGCTAGCCCAGCCCCCAACTTCAACGCCGCGCCCTCGCAGGCACTGCCTATTATTACCAACTCGGCGCCCGACCAGATTCAGCTTGTGAGCTGGGGCCTGGTACCGTCCTGGAGCCGCGACCCAGCCAGTGGCCCCAAGCCCATCAACGCCCGCGCCGAGACCCTAGCCGAGAAGCCCAGCTTCCGGCAACTATTGTCTCGCAAGCGCTGCCTGGTGCTGGCCGACTCCTTTTATGAGTGGCAGGCCACCGAGCGGGGCAAGATTCCGCACCGCATTCTGCTGAAGAACGAAGAGCCCTTCGCCTTTGCCGGGCTCTGGGACGAGTGGCTCGACCGCGCCACCGGCGAGCTGCACCCCACGTTTACCATCGTCACGACCGAGCCCAACGAGCTGATGGCCAAGCTGCACAACCGCATGCCCGTCATCTTGCCCGGCCCCGACGCCGAGCGTGCCTGGCTAGCCGACGACCTTGCGCCCGCCGCTCATCAGCAGCTGCTCGTGCCTTATGACACCAACCTGATGCGCGAGTACGCCATCACCACGCGTGTGAATTCCCCGGCTCATAATGACATCGAGATATTGGCCGCCGCATCCTAGCCCGCCCAGCGTGTCGGCGTTGCTTGCCGACCGATAGTGTGGCTAGCCTGGCCTGACGGCTTGGTACTTGTATCGTTTTGCGTTAAGCAGCCGTTTGGTTGCTGGCATGCTTTCCGAAGCAACGTAAGTTCCGGCGCCCACGAGGCTGGTGCCAGCTGCTGTTTCATTCGACCCTGCTTTCAACGGGTTTAGGTAATTTTTGGTGGGTTTCGCTAAATTCCGCTAGGGGTGGAGGGGGCACTGCGCCTTGTTTTGGACGTTTTCTCACCGTCCTTCTACCCAAGGCCATGAAACTAGTCGCTACCCTTTTACTTTCCTTGCTGCTGGGACCAGCCTGCTTGTGCAGCCACGCCCAAGGCACCGGCCAGGTTGTGGGGCAATTGCGCAGTGGTCCGCAAGAGCCGTTAGCCTTTGCCACAGTGGTGCTTCGGCAAGTGCGCGATACTACTTGGGTGCGCGGCGAAGTATCAAAAGCCGATGGCAGCTACGCCTTTAAGAGCCTGGAGCCCGGCCAATATCGCCTCACGGTGCTGCTGCTGGGCTATCAGCCCCACCGCTCAGCGGTGTTTGCGGTGGCGGCTGCCCCAGCCATCACCCAGCTGCCGGCAATTGTGCTGGCGCCGGCCGCCCAGGCGCTAACCGGTGTGGAAGTAACGGGCCAGAAGCCGCTGCTGGAAATGCAAACCGGCAAAATGGTGCTCAATGTGGCCGCCAGCCCCGCTGCAGCCGGGGCCACCGCCCTCGAAGTATTGCAGAAAGTGCCCGGCCTGATAGTAATGAACGACCGCCTGAGCCTAGCAGGGCGCGAAGGCCTCATCATCCTGCTCGATGGGCGCACCACCCACTACACCGATGTGGTAAGCGTGCTGAAAGACTTTCCGAGCAGCAACATCGAACGCATTAAGGTGCTGACGCAGCCCGGCGCGGCCTACGATGCGGCTGGCAGCGCGGGGGTTATCAATATTATCCTCAAGAAAAACACTAGCCTCGGCACCAACGGCAGCGCGGCCCTGACGGCTGGCTACGGCCGGTTTGCCAAAGCCGGCGGCTCGCTCGATCTAAACCACCGGACGAAGCAGGGCCTGAACGTGTTTGGCAACTACGGCTATAACTACCGTAAAACCTACGACCAGCTGAATACCGACCGCGTGACCACCGACAACAGCCAGGCCGTAACCTACGCGCAGCGTAGCTACCAGCCGCGTGCTTCCAACGTGCACACCGCCCGGGTAGGAGCCGATATGCCCCTTAGCCGCCGCCAAACGCTAGGGGTGCTGCTCAATGGCTACACCACCCGCACGCAGGTAGACTACGAAAACACCATCGATGTGCGCACCGGTAGCCAGGTGCTGCAAAACATAACGCGCAACGACAACCAGCGCCAAACCGACAGCTACGCCGGCAACCTTAACTACAAGCTGGCCCTCGACTCGGCTGGCCGCGAGTTGCTGCTCGATGCCGACTACTCGCACTACCGCTCGGGCAGCGATAATAACCTGCTTAACCTGCTGGAAGGTGCCCCTGCTCAGGCCCTACGCTACAACCAGCAAACGACCATCGGCCTGCGCTCGGCTAAAGCCGACTACCGCCACCCGCTAGGGGGCACCGCCAAGCTAGCGGCCGGAGCCAAAGTAAGCACCGCCGACATCGACAGCCAGCTCGGTTTTGCGCGCCTTGCGCGGGGCGAGTGGAGCGCCGATGCCCGCCGCTCCGACCATTTTCGCTACGAAGAGCGTATTGCCGCCGGCTACGCCACCCTCGACAAGCAGTGGGGCAGCGTGCAGCTGCAGGCTGGCCTGCGGGGCGAGCACACGCGCTCGGTAGCCACGTCGCTGGCCCTGGGCCAAACGGTGGCGCGCGATTATTTTCAGCTCTTTCCCAGTGCCACGCTCACCAAGGACCTTACCCAAAAGCTGGGGGCTAGCCTGGGCTACAGCCGGCGTATCGACCGCCCCGGCTACCAGGACTTGAACCCGAGCATCGTGTACCTCGACCCCTACAGCCAGCAAAAGGGCAATCCCTTCCTGCGGCCGCAGTTCACCCAGGCCTACAGCGCGGCCGTTACCTACCAGAAGCAGCCCGTGCTACTGCTGGCCTACAACCGTACGAATGATGCCATTAGCCTGGTAACCAATCAGCAGGACAGTGTACTGTTCTCCACTACCACCAACCTGGGACGCCTCGACAACTACAGCGCCACCCTCAATTTTCCGCTGAACCTGGGCAAGTTTGTGAGCGGCTACGGCGGCGTCAATACCTTCTACAACCAATACCGCAGCCAGTACCTGGGCAGCAGCTACGACAATGGCAAATTCTCGGCCATTGTGTACCTGCAGGCCAAGGTGCGCCTGCCGCAGGGCGTGACGCTGGAGGCCGGCGGCTTTTACCACTCGGCCGGCCTCAATGGGCTCATCGAGTTTCGGCCCTTCGGCTCGGCCACGCTCGGGCTGCAAAAAAGCTTTTGCCAAGACCAGTTGCAGCTGCGGCTGGCCCTGGCCGATGCCTTCTTCACCAACAAGCAGCAGGGCACGGTGCACTACCAGGATATGAACATTCGCTTCCTTACCCAAAGCGAAACGCGCCAGGTGCGCCTAAGTTTGAACTACAAATTTGGTAACCAGCAGCTGCTGGCCGCGCGCAAGCGCGGCACGGGCCTCGATGAAGAGCGTGGCCGCGTGAAGTCGGATAAAGAATAGCCGGCGCTTGGCCGCTGGGCTAGCCGCTCCCTGTATGAATGCTTTTTTAAACCGCCCGCTTCGCTCCGACCTGTTGGTGCTGGCCACCTACTGGCTGCTCTCGCTGCTGGTCATTTTTCCGAGCTATGTACTCGAATACAGCCTGGGGCGGGCCTTGGCCGCGATGGCTTACAACATCGTGCTCGACACGGCGGCCGTTTTGGTTATCGTCTTCTACCTGCTGCCCCGGGTGGCCGGGCCCCGCACCCGGCTGGGGGCGCTGCTGCTGGTGCCCCCGTTTCTGCTGCTCAGCGGGGTGCTCTACGTAGGGGGCTATGGCCTGCTGCTAACCGGCGCGGTAGCCTGGACGCCGACGCGGCTCATTGGCGGCATTATCCGGCACGGGCAGAGCTACGGCGTGCTGGGTATTCTGCTGGTCGGCAAAAGCTATTTTGATGTGCAGCGCCGCCTGCTGCTGGCCACCAGGGCCAAAGCCGAAAGCGAGCTTAAAGCGCTCAAAGCGCAGATTGACCCGCACTTCCTGTTCAACAACCTGAATATCTTATACGCACTCATTCAGCAAGATACGCAAGTTGCCAGCCACTATCTCAACTGCTTTGCTGCCCTTTACCGCTACCTCATCCGGCACAAAGACGACGATTTTGTGCCCCTCGCCGACGAACTCAAGTTTGTGGATAATCACATCTACCTGCTCACGCACCGTTTCGGCACGGCCTATTCCTTTCACAAGGTGCTGCTCACCGAAAGCAACCTCCACAACCGGTTCGTGGTGCCCGCTACGCTCCAGATTCTCGTCGAGAATGCGGTGAAGCACAACCGCGGCGGCGAGGAGACCCCGCTAGCCATCATCATCAGCGTGCGCGACGATACCGTGTCGGTGCGCAATAAAATTCAACCCAAGCGCGCTGGCCGTGGCACTCACCGGAGCCGGGCAAGCCACGCTGGCCGTCAGCAAC
>CAYLNN010000003.1:0-174235 GCA_964385095.1 uncultured Hymenobacter sp. | reverse complement strand
CCCCGAACCGATGTTTCTACCCGAATTGCGTTTTCGCTGGCTCCTGGGGCTAGCCGCCACGGCCGGCCCGGCGCTGCTGGCCGCCTGCTCGGGCGCCGGCCCCGCGGCGGCCGACGAGCGGCGCGTGTTTCGCTACAACCAGCCCGAGGCGCTCACCTCGCTCGACCCCGCCTTTGCCCGCAACCAGGCCAACAGCTGGGCCGTGGCGCAGCTCTACAACGGCCTGCTGGAGCTGGACTCGACCTTGCAGCCCGCGCCGGCCCTAGCCCGGCGGTATAGCATTTCGCCCGATGGGCTCACGTACACGTTCTGGCTGCGGCGCGGGGTGAAGTTTCAGGCTAGTGAGGCCTTTGCAGGCGGGCAGAGCCGTGAGGTAGTGGCCAGTGACTTCGTATACTCGTTCCGGCGGCTATTCGACGCGGGTACAGCCTCGCCGGGCGGCTGGATATTTCGGGGTAAGGTGCTGGAAGACAACCAGGGTAACATCAGCGACACCTGCTTCGTGGCGGCGAATGACTCCACGCTACGCATTCACCTGAAGGCGCCGTTTATTCCGTTTCTGAGCCTGCTCACGATGCCCTACACCTACGTGGTGCCCCGTGAGGCGGTGCAGAAGTACGGCAAGGACTTTCGCGAGCACCCGGTGGGCACCGGGCCGTTTCAGTTCAAGGTGTGGGATGAGGGCAACGTACTGCTCTACCACCGCAACCCGCTTTACTGGCGCGCCGACGCGAAAGGCCGCCCGCTGCCGTACCTCGATGCCGTGGCCATTAGCTTCATTGCCGACCGCAAAACCGAGTTTCTGACCTTTTTGCAAGGCAAGCTGGACTTTCTGAGCGGTATCCGTGAAGGTTCGCGCGACCTTATTCTGAACCCCGATGGCTCGGTGCGGGCCGACTTCCGGGGCCGTTTCAACTTACAAAAAGCGCCCTACCTCAACACCGAATACCTGGGCTTTCAGCTCGATTCGGCCAACCTCACCGGCGAGCAGGCCAGCCAAGGCCGCGCCCTGCACGACCGGCGCGTGCGCCAGGCGCTGAGCTACGCCATCAACCGGCCCGAAATGCTGGCCTACGTGCTCAACCACGTGGGGCGGCCGGGCGAGTCGGGCTTCGTGCCGGCAGCGCTGCCGTCGTTTTCGCCCGCGCAGGTGCCGGGCTACACGTTTCAGCCCCAAAAGGCGCGGGCCCTGCTGGCCGCCGCCGGCTACGGGGCTAGCCGGCCGCTGAAGCTGCGCCTGAGCACCGTGGCCGAGCGCAAGGCCGTGGCCGAATACCTGCAGAAAAACTGGGCCGATGTGGGCGTGCAAGTCCAGATTGATATCAACCAATCGGCCGCCCAGCAGGAGCTGGTGGATAACGGCCGCGCCGCCTTTTTCAGCAAAAGCTGGCTAGGCGACTATCCCGATGCCGAAAACTACTTGGCCCTGTTCTACTCGCCCAATTTTAGCCCCGCCGGGCCCGATAAAACGCACTACAAATCGGCCGGGTATGATAAGCTGTACGTCGAGGCCATCCGCGAGCAAGACGCTGCTAGGCGCACCGCGCTCTACCAGGCAATGGACCGGCTGGTGGTGCGCGACCAGCCCGTTATCTCGCTCTACTACGACGAGATAATCCGCCTCACGCAGCGCAATGTGCACGGCCTCACGCCCAACCCCATGAACCAGCTGCTGCTGGAGCGCGTGCGGAAAGAGTAGCGCGGACTTTTAGTCTGCGAGGAAACCGGCGTTGAACTTGCCGACTGAAAGTCTGCGCTACGCTACTCCGTGACATTGACGCCTGCCAGCGGGTCGAGGCGGCCGTTGAGGTAGTCGATGTAGCCTTGCAGATTGGCAGGAATTCCTTCCGAAGCATACACGGCGTGCAGCGGCTGGCCCGCCGGGTGCACCGTGATAATGCTGGCCGGCAGGTCAGAAGTGTTGCCCGCGTAGCGGTCGGCCAGGGTCGAAAACTTGATGCGCTTGGCCTCCGCCAGCAAAGCCGCCACGGTGGCGGGTGGCAGGCTCAGCGTGTGCTTGCCGAGCAGCGGCACGAAGCGCTGGCCATCGTATTCCACGCGGCCATCGGCGAAGATAGTGGCCGTGTAAGCCGGGCAGCGGCCGTTGCAGGGCGTGCGCTGGTACACGAGCACGGGCTCTTTTGCCTGGGGCGTGGCGGCAACGGCTTTAGCCGGCTTGGCTTTGCGGGGCTGCTTGCGCTGGGCGCAGGCGGGCAGGGCTAGCGAGAAAGCGAGCACCCAAAGTAGATAGCGCATAAGCAGAAGGGCTAGGGGTAGGCAAGGCGCAAAGGTGCACCGTGCTCGGTAAAACGAAAATCGGGCCAGCTGTATCGTCCTGAACTATACCGCAGATTTAACGAATTGGCGCATTTAGTATTTTAGGTGGCTGCTGCCCACGCACCGATTCGCAGCGTTCGCGGTAGAGTATGAGGCATAAAAAAGAGCATTCGGCACTGCCGAACGCTCTTTTTGGCAGTCATCGCAAGGCTAAGCCTTGCCGGGCGATTTTTTGGCCTGGGCTTCGCGTTCCTGGGCGGTTTTCATGGCCTCGGCCAGGCGGGCCTGGAAGCCGCTGGGCTTCTTGTCCTTGTTTTTCACCTTGTTGGCTTCGAGCTGGGCGCGAATCTTGGTATCATCCACAAACGAGCGGGTGAGCGCCTGCTGGGCGAGAGTTATTACGTTGGAAACCAAGTAGTACCAGGTCAGGCCCGAGGCAAAGCTGTTCAGCACGAAGAAGAACACCAGCGGCATGAGGTAGCTGTAAAACTTCATGGGGCCTTGCATGGCGGCCGTGTTCATCTGGTTGCTCTGGTAAGTCATGAAGAGCGTCGAGATGGTCATCAGCACCGTGAACAGGCTGATGTGGCTGCCGAGGTAGGGCAGCGCGAAGGGCAGCAAAATCGGGTTGTCGAAGGTACTCAGGTCGTGGGCCCACAGGAAAGGCTGCTGGCGCAGCTCAATCGCGTTGGGGAAGAACTGGTACATGGCGATGATGAGCGGTAGCGTGAGCAGTTGGGGCACGCAGCCGTTGAGCGGCGACACGCCAAACTGCGTGTACAGCTTCGAGGTTTCTTGCTGGCTCTTCATCTGGTCGTCGCCGTACTTGGCCTTAATCTCGTCGAGCTCGGGCTTCAGCACTTTCATGCGGGCCTGGCTCTCGTAAGTTTTATAAGTCAAGGGCCACGTTACGAGCTTGATAATCACTACGAGCAGCAGGATGATTACGCCGTATGACGAGATATATTGCTGCAAGAAGTTGAACACCGGCAGCACCACAAAGCGGTTTACCCAGCGGAACAAGCCCCAGCCCAGGTACACGTTGCGGTCAAAATTGGGCGCTACTTCCTTCAGCAGGTTAAACTGGTTGGGGCCGAAGAAAAAGCGGTACTGGCCACCGGCCGCGCTCGTCACGTCGGTCGCGGGCAGGGCTAGCGAGGTGCTCAGCGTTTTGATAAACGTGGAGTCGGCTAGGTCCACCGTCGAGTTAAACGTGCCGCTGGCGAAGGGCTGCGAGTCGGCAATGAAGCCGGCCACGAAGAAGTCGTGCTTGTCGGCCGTCCACTTAATGGGGGCCGTTATTTTCATCTCCTCGGGCTTCTCGCTCGCCTCGCCCAGGCTGCCCGGGTCATCGCTGGCCAGATAGTGGTTGATGGCGGTGTGGTTGCGGTTCTGCTTGAGGTCCTGCTCGGTCTGGCGCACATTGTCCACAAAGCTCCACGTGAGCGGCTGCGTGGTCGCTACGCCATTGAGCTTCAGGTTGTACTTCACCTCGTAGCCACTCTTGGGCAGCGTATAGGTCTGCGTAACGGTGCCGCCGCCCACCGGGGCGGTAAAGGCGAGCTGCTGGCCGCCGTCGGCGCTGGTAGTGGGCGCCTCGGCCCGGAAATTGAGGCTAGCGAAGTCTATCGTTTGGCCGCCCGTGGTCGTTAGCTTCGTGCCGAAGCGCGCGCTTTGAGCGTCAAACAAATCAAGTGGCTTGTCGGCCCCCGCCCGGTAGTTGAGGAACGTCCGGTACTTGTTGAGGCGTACGGCCGTTATGCGGCCGCCCTGGGTCGATAAATTCAGCGTCAGCTCGGGGTTTTTGAGCTCGATGGTGCGCACCGGGCCGGCGGCCGTATCGGTGGGCTGGGCCTCGGGGGCTAGTGCGGGGGCTGGGCCAGCGGGCTTCGCCGTGGTGGCGGTAGTGGGGGCCTGGGCTTTGTCTTTCTCAACTGGCGTTTTGGGCGAGAAGAAAAACAGGTACACCAGGAGCAAGGCCGAAATAAGAAAAAGGCCAGTCGCTTGATTGCGGTCCATTTACAATAAAAAGAATACGAAGGACAAAGGTAAGGCGGGGCGGGGTAGGGCCGCTGCATAAAAAACGAACGTCATACTGAACTGCTGCCGCTAGCTCAGTATGACGTTCTATCGGAGGGGCTACTTTCGTATTACAGCCCCTTCTTACGCTGGATGGCCGCCTTGATAAAGCGCACAAAGAGCGGGTGCGGGGTTTCGACGGTGCTCTTGAGCTCGGGGTGAAACTGGCCGGCCATAAACCACGGGTGCACCGTTTTGGGCAGCTCAATTACTTCCACTAGCCCCGTCTCCGGGTTGGTGCCCGAGAGGTGCAGGCCCGCATCCTCAAACTGCTGGGCATAAGCCCCGTTGAACTCATAGCGGTGGCGGTGGCGCTCGCTGATGGTGTTGCGGCCGTAGGCCTTAGCCGCGCGCGAGCCGCGCCTGAGCTCGCAGGTGTAGGCGCCGAGGCGCATGGTGCCGCCCTTCTGGGTGATGTCCTTCTGGTCGGCCATGAGGGCGATAACCGGGTCGGGTGTCAGTGGGTTCATCTCCGTCGAGCTGGCCTCGGCTAGCCCCAGCACATTGCGGGCGTACTCCACCACGGCCACCTGCATGCCCAGGCAAATGCCGAAAAACGGAATCCCCTGCTCGCGCACGTAGCGCACGGCCGCCACCTTGCCCTCGAAGCCGCGCTCGCCAAAGCCCGGGGCTACCAGCACGGCATCCACGCCTTCGAGCTGCTGCACGGCGTTTTCGGGGGTCAGAAACTCGCTCTGGATGCTGCGCACGCGCACCTTACACTCGTTGGTAGCGCCGGCGTGGATAAACGCCTCAATGATAGACTTGTAGGCGTCGGGCAGCTCCACGTATTTGCCTACCAGGGCAATGGTTACCTCCTCGGTTGGGTTCTTGAGGCGGCCCAAAAACTCTTTCCACTCCTCTAGGTCGGGGGTGTGGCCGCCGTTGAGGCGCAGCTTGCTGATAACGCGCGCGTCGAGTTCCTCCTTCAGCATAAGCAGCGGCACCGAGTAGATGGTGTCGGCGTCGAGGCTCTCGATAACGGAGTTGATTTTGACGTTGCAAAACAGCGCAATCTTGCGGCGCATCTCGGCCGGAATGGGGTGCTCGGAGCGGCACACCAGGATGTCGGGCTGCAAGCCCGCCTCGCGCAGGTCGCGCACCGAGTGCTGGGTGGGCTTGGTCTTGAGCTCGCCGGCCGCCGCCAGGTAGGGCAGCAGCGTGAGGTGAATGACGAGCGAGTCGTGGGGCGGCAGCTCCCAGCGCAGCTGGCGCACGGCCTCCACGAAGGGCAGCGATTCGATGTCGCCGATGCAGCCGCCAATCTCGGTTATCACCACGTCAAACTTGTCGTCTTGCCCTAGCAGCAGCATCCGGCGCTTGATTTCGTCGGTGATGTGGGGCACCACCTGCACCGTTTTGCCGAGGAACGCGCCTTCGCGCTCGCGCCGGATTACGGTGTCGTAGATGCGGCCGGTGGTCACGTTGTTGGCCTGCGAGGTGGGCGTGTTCAGGAAGCGCTCGTAGTGGCCCAGGTCGAGGTCGGTTTCGGCGCCGTCGTCGGTTACGTAACATTCGCCGTGCTCGTAGGGGTTGAGCGTGCCTGGGTCGATGTTGATGTAGGGGTCGAACTTCTGGATGGTGACCCGAAAGCCTCTGGCTTGCAAAAGCTTAGCCAGGGAGGCGGAAATAATTCCTTTTCCGAGTGAGGAGGTAACGCCGCCGGTGACGAAGATGTACTTCGCGGCCGACGCTGGGGGAGTGGGGGTGGAGCGTTCAGGCATGACGGGGGACAAAGTTACGGCGTGGCCAACGGTGGGCCGGGTTTAATTTACCCGCGCTGGCTGGCTAGCCGGGTATTTTTGCCCGTCGGCACACTACTTGCCCCAGCCGGGGAGTTAGCCCGAAGACGTTAAAGATGACTTGGATGAAGAGATACAACCTCGTAGCTATTACCCGCCTGCGCGCCTGGCACTTGCTGCTGGCTGGCCTGTTACTGCTGGCTGGCCCAGCCCTGGCCCAAACTTCAACGGCCACCTTGCGCAAAGACCTGAAAAAAGATTTCGGCGCGGTCGGCGACGGCAAAGCCAATGACCAGGCCGCCTTCGAGCGCGCCGCCGATTTTTTTAATAAGCGCGCCCAAACGCCGGCCGGCACCGCGCCGGCCGTGCTCACCATTCCGAAGGGGGCATACCTAGTGGGCCGGCAGGATGCAGCTGGCAATAGTGCCGACGTGCTGAAGCTAGTGGGCTGCCGCAACCTCACCATTCAGGGCGCTGATAGTGCCACTACCGAAATCCGCTACGCCAGCGGGCTGCGCTACGGGTCGTTCGACCCCACCACGCGCAAGCCCTACGAAGCCGCCGCCGCCTTTTTTACCGACCCCGCCTACGCGGCCCGGCTAGGTTCGTTGCTGGTACTGCAGGGCTGCGACAAGGTAAGCGTGACGGGGCTGGCGCTGAATGGCAACAGTGCCAAACTGGTGCTAGGAGGGCATTGGGGCGACACCGGTATTCAACTGCCCGCCGACGGCATTTTTGTTTCTGATTCGCGGCATATCACGTTGCGCGGGCTAGCGGTGCACCACTTCGGGCGCGATGGCATACAGGTACTCAATCACTTGGCTAAAAGTGTAGATAGCCCAGACCGCGAAGATATTGTGCTTGAAAACTCGACCTTCAACTACAACGGCCGGCAGGGGCTCTCGGTAACGGGTGCTAACGGCCTGCGGGCCGTCAATTGCAGCTTTAGCCACACGGGGCGCGTACAGGTGCCCGCCTTGGGCAAGGCACTGTTTTCGGCGCCGGGCGCTGGCGTCGACCTCGAGCCTGAAGGGGGCTTTGTCGCCAATATCCGCTTCGATAACTGCCGCTTTGTGGACAATGCCGGCCAGGGCATCGTGTCAGATGGCACGGCTAGCCGGCAGCCCGCTATTATCAAAAACGTGGTGGTTACTAATAGCTTGCTATGGGGCACCAGTAACTGGTCGGCTTGGGTGACGCAGCCGGGCTTCTTGTTTCAGAATTGCCGCATCTACGGGGCGTTTGTGCACGGCTGCCGGGCCATACGGCCGGCCGATGCTACGCGCTTCGTGGCCTGCACCTTCGAGGACCGGCCTTACCACGGGCAAGTGGCCTATGGCACATTCGCGATGCACTCGGATGGGGCGGCCCGCTACATGAGCTTCACCGATTGTCGCTTTATTGGCGCCCATAACTACTTGATATGGGCCATTGTAAGCAAGGCGGATGGCGGTGCTCCCCCCGATACTGCCAGCTTTTTTCACCTGCGCCGCTGCACGTTTCTCTACGATTATACGCAGCCTACGAAGGGCTCCTACGACAACCTGCAGGCGGCCGTGTTCACGGGGGTGAATGCGTTTCGCAACGGCCCGCACCGCACCAGCCAGCACTACACCCGTATGACGCTGGGCAACGGGGCCGTTTCGGGCTCGACGATAGTGCGCGCGCCGGGCAGCTTGCAGCTGCTAGCCACCAACTGCACTTATAACGTGGTGGCTGGCCTCGACATTGGGCGTAGCCCAGGGCGGGCCCGCGACTCGGCCAGTGTGGTTGTGGGCGCCAATAGTGCATTGGTTATTCAAGACTTAGGCTGGACGGTGACGGAGCTCTACATCGGTCCCACTTCCCGCCTGGTGCTCAAGAAAGGTGCGTCGCTGGAAGTGGCCGCGCACACCAAAGTCACCATTGCCGGCCAGCTTATTGTGGAAGACGGGGCCTATTTCTACGTCGACCCCGCTTCACCCATCACCAAGGTGGGCCGGGGCCAATTGCGGCTAGCCCCCGGCGCTATTAAAACCCGCCGCCCGGGCTAATCCCGACACGGGCTAGCCCGTTTTTTGCACCCGCGCCGCCAGAAAAGCTGTCAAGCGAAAATGGTACAGGATAGGGGTGCAAAAATATTTTATAAAAGCAGCTAAGGGTGAAGTCAATCGGGGGTGTAGTAAAGAAAGAAGTTGCCTGCAAACGTTTGTGGGTGCTTTTACTCCTTTTCCACCTCCTTTTCCCACCTATTTATGCCCAATTTTATTGGCTGCGCCCCTGTGCGCGTGCTGGCGCAACGCGTGCTGGCCGGTCTCACCCTTTTAATGGCTAGCCTTGGCTGGCACACCACCTTAGCCCAGAGCTTTCTGCAAGCCAGCGGCACCCGAATCATCAATGCCAGCAACCAGGAGGTTGTCCTGAAAGGGGTGAACCTCGGGGGCTGGCAGGTGCAGGAAGGCTACATGATGAAGCCCGGCTACGGCGACAAGGGTACCGGTACCCAGAGCCTAGTGAAGAAAGGCTTATTTAACCAGGGCCAGAGCGACGGCCAGGTGGAGAACTTTTACCAGCAGTGGCGCGACAATTTTTTCACGAAAGCGGATATTGATTACCTGAAGGATAAGGGCTTTAACTGCGTGCGGCTGCCCTTGCACTACGAGCTGTTTCTGACGGCTAGCCAGCGCGCGGTGCGCACCAACGTGAGCAAGGGCAGCACCAGCTACGGCGATTACCTCAACGCGCTGCGCGGCTGGTATGCTAATAATCAGCTCTTCAACGACCCGAGCACGCTCGAAGGCGTGCGCCTGATTGATGAGGTGCTGAGCTGGGCCGGCGCCAACGGCATGTACGTGGTGCTCGACCTGCACGCTGCGCCCGGTGCCCAGGGCAGCGATATGAACATCTCGGACGCCCTGGTGCAGAACGGCAACGATTTCTGGAACAATGGCATCAACCAAGACGTGGCCAACCGCCTGTGGCAGAGTATATCGAACCGCTATAAGGGCGACCCGCGCATCGCCATGTACGATGTGCTCAACGAGCCCAACAATGTGCCCGAAGGCGCTACCCGCAATGCCAACCAGCGCATTCACGATGTGCTCGACCGGTTTGTGACGACCATTCGCAACAATGGCGACAACCACCTGGTGTTGCTCGAAGGCAATGGCTTTGGTAACAACTTCGACTGGATGGAGAAGCGCACCTTCACGTACCAGACCAACCTGGTATTCAACACGCACCGCTACAGCTCGAACGACTACCCGCTCAGCAACGATGTGAATGCCACCAACCCAAACCCCAATCAGCTGGGTACTATTGGCAACATGACGCGCTTTCGCGCCGATAACAACGCTCCCGTGTGGGTGGGCGAAACCGGCGAAAACTCGGCCCAGTGGATGGGTGAAGCCGCGCGCAACCTCAACAGTGTGGGCATCGGCTGGTGCCACTGGACGTATAAGCGCTTCGATTACGGCAGTAATGCCGCGCTCTTCTATATCAAGCAGCCTTTCGTGGTTGATGGCCCTGGCAACATCCCGGCCGCGTTGCAGAACATCAAGTTTGCCAACTGCGTGTCGAATACGAGCACGCTCAACGCCATTGCACCTAACCCCGGCGGCACGGTGCGCAATACCCGCGCGCCCATTGGCAGCCTCATCACGCTGCGCGCCGTGAGCAACAACGCTTACCTCTCGGGCGAAAACGGCACCCAGGCCGTGACCTGCACGCGCACCGCCGCCGGCACCTGGGAGCAGTTTGCGGTAGTCGATGCCGGCAACGGCAAAGTGGCCCTACGCAGCCAGGGCAAGTACGTATCGAGCGAAAATGGCACCCAGGCCATCACGGCCAACCGCACGAGCTTCGGCTGGTGGGAAACCTTCGACTGGATTGTGAACGCCGACGGTACCATCTCGCTAGGGGGCTACAACGGCCGCTACGTATCGAGCGAAAACGGCCAGCAGGCCGTGACCTGCACCCGCATGACCATCTCGGGCTGGGAGGCCTTCCGTGCCACCGTGGTGGGCACCGCCCGCGAGGCCAGCCCGCTCGCCGCCACCGGCACCGCCCGCGCCGCTGACTTCACCGCCTACCCCAATCCTGTAGTTGGCGCGCTCACCTACTCGCTGCCCAGCGGTACCACGGGGCACACGCTCACGGTGGCCGACGCCACCGGCCGCACCGTGCTCATGCGCACCTACGGTAACACCGGCGCGCAGAATACCCTCGACGCCTCGGGCCTGGCTAGCGGCCTCTACGTGGTGCGCCTCACCGGAACCGACTTCACGCAGTCGTTTAAGGTGACGAAGGAGTAAGTGTAATTAGTTAAAAAAGAACGTCTTCCTGCATAAGCGCAGGAGGGCGTTCTTTTTTGGCAAAATCCTGTTGCTAGCTTGCTCACACCAGCAAGCTCAGGAAATCCTGTTGCCCGTTCAGGTACTCAAAGCCGAAGCCCTCCGCCACCATGCGCGCCATGATGCCGGCCTCGTCGCCGCGCTGGCGCACTTCGACGCCGATGAAAACGGGGCCTTTCTCCTTGTTGTTCTTCTTGATGTACTGAAACTGAATGATGTCCTCGCCCTCGGCCAGCACGTTGTTCACGAAGCGGCGCAGCGCCCCCGGCGCCTGGTTGAAGCGCACCATAAAGTAGTGCTTGAGGCCCTGGTGGCGCTGGGCGCGCTCCTTGATATCCTCCATGCGGGTGATGTCGTTGTTGGAGCCGCTCACGATGCAGACCACCGTTTTGCCCTTTATCTGGTCGGCGTAGGCGTGCAGGGCTGATATGGCGAGCGTGCCCGCCGGCTCTAGCACCATACCTTCCTCGTTGTACATCTTGAGCAAGTCTTCGCAGACTTGGCCCTCGGGCACGAGGTGTACCTCATCGAGCAGCGCCTGGCAAATCTCAAACGTGAGCTCGCCGGGGCACTTTACGGCCGCTCCATCTACGAAAGTATCGAGGCTCGGGAGCGCCTGCCGCTGCCCGGCCCGGATGGCGTCGTGCATGCTGGGCGCACCTAGGGGCTGCACGCCGATGAGCTTGGTATGCGGGCTCAGCTGCCGAAACACGCTCGACAAACCCGAGGCCAGTCCGCCGCCACCGATGGGCATGAAGCAGAAGTCAATTGGTGTGTCGTGGGTTGCTTTCAGAATTTCCAGCCCCACCGTGGCTTGGCCTTCCACAATGGCTAGGTCGTCAAACGGGTGCACGAAAGTGCTGCCGCGCTCGTCGCAGAAGGCCTGCGCCGCGTGGTAGCAGTCGTCAAACGTGCGGCCCGTGAGATGCACCGTCACCATGTCCTTGCCAAAAAGCCGCACCTTGTCCACCTTCTGCGCGGGCGTTTGGGCCGGCATGAAAATGTCGCAGGGCAGCCCTAGGAGCTGGCACGCATAGGCCACGCCTTGGGCATGATTGCCGGCGCTAGCGCATACTATCTGGCGGGTCGGCACGGTAGTGGGCAGCGTAGCAATCTTGTTATAAGCCCCTCGAATCTTGTACGAGCGCACCACCTGCAAGTCCTCGCGCTTGAGCAGCACCGTGGCATCGTAGCTGCGCGACAGCCCTAGGTTGTGTATCAGGGGCGTTTTAGTAATGATGCCCTTGAGGCGGCGCGCCGCCTGCTCGACGTTTTCTAGGGTAACGGCCGTGGCCGCGGGGGCTTCTAGGTCAGGCATGGGTAGGGATATTGCGCTAATGTGGCGCCTCACCCCCCGCCCCCTCTCTGAAAAGGAGAGGGGGAGCCAGCCAATCAGGGACTACAACTAGCAATTAAAACTAGAACTAGTCCCCCTCTCCTTTTCGGAGAGGGGGCTAGGGGGTGAGGCGCCACGTTGAGCGAGTTGCTAAAAACTATCCGGGCAGCAGCTTACGCTTCTACATTCTCGCTGCTGCGCGAGCGCAGCTCGCGCACGGTGGCACCCGTGGCCCACAGCTCCGACTCGCGCACTTCCTGCAGCTCAGCTTCTAGCTCCTTGCGATAGTTCGGCGTCGAGCCGCGCTCGATGGTACGGCGGGCTTCCTCGCCGCTGGCTACGCTGTCGTACAGGTCATTTAGTACGGGCAGGGTCGCGTCGCGGAACTTGCCTTTCCAGTCGAGGGCGCCGCGCTGGGCAGTTACCGAGCAGTTGGCAAACATCCAGTCCATGCCGTTTTCGCCTACCAGTGGCACCAGGCTCTGGGTCAGCTCTTCTACGGTCTCGTTGAAGGCTTCCGAAGGCGAGTGGCCGCGCTGACGCAGCACTTGGTACTGTGCCTCGATGATGCCGGCCAGGGCACCCATCAGCACGCCGCGCTCGCCGGTGAGGTCCGAGTAAACTTCTTTCTTGAAGTCGGTTTCGAACAGGTAGCCCGAGCCCACGCCGATACCCATGGCAATGGCCTTTTCCCAGGCTTTGCCAGTAGCATCCTGGAACACCGCGAACGACGAGTTCAGGCCGCCGCCGGCCACGAACAAGCGGCGCAGGCTAGTGCCGCTGCCCTTGGGTGCTACCAGAATCACGTCGATATCCTTGCTGGGCACGATGCCCGTCTGGTCGTTGAACGTGATGCCGAAGCCGTGCGAGAAGTACAGCGTTTTGCCTGGCGTGAGGTATTTCTGGAGGGTAGGCCACAGGGCGATTTGCCCAGCGTCCGACAGTAGGTTGCAGATGATGGTGCCCTTGTCGGCTGCCTCTTCGATGCTGAACAGCGACTCGCCCGGCACCCAGCCATCCTTGAGGGCGCGCTCCCACGAAGGCGTGCCCTCGCGCTGGCCCACGATAACGTGGAAGCCGTTGTCACGCATGTTCAGCGCTTGACCGGGGCCCTGCACGCCGTAGCCGATTACAGCAATGGTTTCATCCTTAAGGAACTCAAGTGCCTTTTGCAGCGGAAATTCATCGCGGGTGATTACGGTTTCAGGTACGCCGCCGAAGTTGATGGTAGCCATGTTTGTTGGTTGGGGTTGTATCGTGGACTCTGCGAGTCCGCGCGTGAATGGTTAAAAAAGGTGTAGTAGCTAACTCGCGGACTCACAGAGTCCACGGTACAGATTTACATCGTGAACACCGCCTCTCGGTCGTTCAAAAACTCGTTTTCGGCCACGTCTTCGCTCGGCTCGCGGCGCTCAAACTCGCTGAGCTTGCGGTGGAAGCCATCGCTGGCTTTGATAATGGCGATGCGTGCCGAGCGCACAAACTCAATCAGACCGTAGGGCTGCAAAGCCTTGATGAGATTATCGGTTTCTTCGCGGTGGCCGGTAGTTTCAAATACTGTGTAGTCCTTGCGAATCACCACGGCCCTAGCCCCGTTTTCGCGCAGCAAACGCTCCACGAGCACTTTTTCGGCAATCACATCGGTAGGCACTTTGTACAGCGCCATTTCCTGCCAAATCACATCGGCGTTGGTGTTGTAGTACACTTTTAGTACCTCCACCTGCTTCTCGATTTGCTTGGCAAGTTTCTCCACCACTTCTTCCGTCTCCACAATCACGATGTTGAAGCGGTGAATGCCTTCAATCTCGGAAGGCGACACATTGAGGCTCTCAATGTTGATTTTGCGGCGCGAAAAGATGATGGCAATGCGGTTGAGCAGGCCCACCTGGTTTTCGGTGTACGCGGTGATGTTATATTCCTGGCGTTCCATTGCAAATCAGTTTGTTAAGGGGCGTTTGTCATGCTGCACTGCGCGCTACATGACGACCGTGAGGAGTTATCGCAGCCGTATTTCAGCTACGCTGCACCCCTGCGGCACCATCGGGAAGATGTTATTCTCTTTGGTCACCATCACTTCGAGCAGGAAAGAGCCAGGGTGCGCCAGCATTTTTTCCAGGGCCGGACGCAGCTCGGCGCGGTCGTCTACGCGCTGGCCGGCGATGCGGTAGCCCGCGGCTACGGTCACAAAGTCAGGGCTTTGGATATCCACAAACGAGTAGCGGCGCTGGTGAAACAACTCCTGCCACTGCCGCACCATACCTAGAAACTGGTTATTGAGGATGATGATTTTTACATCCACGCCCGTCTGCATGATGGTGCCAAGCTCCTGAATCGTCATCTGCACGCCGCCGTCGCCGATGATGGCTACCACCGGCCGGTGCGGCGCGCCAAACTTGGCCCCGATGGCGGCAGGAAGCGCAAAGCCCATGGTACCCAGGCCGCCGCTCGTGACATGGCTGCGCGACTGGTTTTGCAGGGCGTAGCGGCAAGCCACCATCTGGTGCTGCCCCACGTCGGATACGATAACTGCCTCGCCACCCGTGATTTCGTTGAGCTGTTGCAGCACCTCGCCCATCGTCAGCTCCTCCGAGGTCGGGAACAGCTCTTCCCGAATTACGGCGTCTGCTTCCTGCACCGCGCAGTCGTAGAAGCGGGCCAGCCAGGCTTCGTGCTTTTTAGGCTCGATGAGCGCCGTGAGCAGGGGTAGGGTTTCCTTACAGTCGCCCCACACCGGCACGGTGGCTTTTACGTTTTTGTCAATCTCGGTGGGGTCGATGTCGAGGTGCACCACCTGCGCCTGCTTGGCGTACTTGTCGAGGCGGCCAGTCACGCGGTCGTCAAAACGCATCCCGATGGCAATCAGTACGTCGCACTCATTGGTGAGCACGTTGGGGCCGTAGTTGCCGTGCATGCCGAGCATGCCTACATTGAGCGGGTGGCCGGTGGCCAGCGCGCCAACACCTAGGATGGTCCAAGCGGCCGGAATGCCACTTTTCTCCACAAATTCCTTGAACTCCTGCTCGGCCTTGCCCAGCACCACACCCTGCCCCCAGAGGATGAATGGCCGCTTGGCGCTGTTAATCAGCGCCGCCGCCTGCTCGATGTACTCCTTGCGCACCACCGGCGCGGGCCGGTAGCTGCGGATGTGCGTGCACCGCTCGTAGGCCGGGGCATCAAAGGTTTGCATCTGGGCATTCTTGGTGATGTCCACCAGTACCGGACCGGGGCGGCCACTCCGCGCGATGTAGAAGGCCTTGGCCAGCGCCTCGGGTATCTCTTCGGCGTTGGTTACCTGGTAGTTCCACTTCGTAACGGGCGTCGTGATATTGATAATATCCGTCTCCTGAAACGCATCGGTACCTAGCAAATGCGCGAACACCTGCCCCGTGATGCACACCAACGGCGTGCTGTCAATCATGGCATCGGCCAGGCCCGTCACGAGGTTGGTCGCACCTGGGCCACTCGTGGCCAGTACTACGCCCACCCGGCCCGAGCTACGGGCGTAGCCCTGCGCCGCGTGGATGCCGCCCTGCTCGTGGCGCACCAGCACGTGGTTCAGCTCCGGCTGAAAGTCGTAGAGCGCGTCGTAAATCGGGATGATGGCCCCGCCGGGGTAACCGAAAATTGTGTCCACGCCTTCGGCCACTAGGGCTTGCAGCGTGGCTACCGCACCCGTAGTGGGCGCCAGAGTAGGGGCAGCGACCGCGCTAGCGGCTGGCTGGGCTGAAGGCTGGTTCTGGAACATATTCTTCTTCTACTAAATCGGTGATACAGCCGTGGCTAGCGTCGCTCACGGTGCGGATATACTTGAGTAGGACGCCTTGCTTGGCGGGCAGCGGCGGGCGCTGCCAGGCGGCGCGGCGGGCGGCCAGTTCTTCGTCGGACAGCTGCACGTCGATGGTGTTGGCCGTGGCATCGAGCACTATCCAATCGCCGTCCTGCACCAGGGCCAGGCCGCCGCCGTCGAACGCCTCGGGGCAGACGTGCCCAATCACGAAGCCGTGGGTGCCGCCCGAAAAGCGCCCGTCGGTTATCAGGGCCACTTTATCACCTAGGCCGGCACCCATGATAGCGGAGGTTGGCTTCAGCATTTCGGGCATGCCCGGCCCGCCTTTCGGCCCCACGTAGCGAATCACGACCACCTGGCCGGCCTTGATTTTGTGGTCGATAATGCCCTGGTTTAGCTCTTCTTCCGAGTTGAACACGATGGCTGGGCCCTCAAACCGCAGGCCTTCCTTGCCGCTGATTTTGGCCACGCTGCCTTTGGTAGCGAGGTTGCCGTACAGCATCTGAATGTGCCCGTCGGCCTTGATGGGATTGCTCAAGGGGCGCAGCAGGTCTTGCTCGGCACCTAGGGGCTGCACATCGGCTAAGTTTTCGGCCAGCGTGCGGCCGGTTACGGTCATGAGGTCGCCGTTGAGCATTCCGTAGTCGAGCAGCGTGCGCTGCACGGCGGGCACGCCCCCAATTTTCGACAAATCCTCCATCAGGTACTTGCCGCTGGGCTTGAGGTCGGCCAGCACCGGCACCCGGTTGCCCACGGCCTGAAAGTCCTCCATGGTGAGGTGCACGCCGGCCGCGTGGGCAATGGCAATGAGATGCAGCACCGCATTGGTGGAGCCGCCGAGCACCGTGATGATAACCATCGCATTCTCAAACGCTTCGCGGGTGAGGATATCGCGCGGCTTCAAGTCCAGCTCCAGCAAGCGGCGTAGGTACGCGCCTGTGTCGAGGCATTCCTGCACCTTAGCGCTGCTCTCGGCGGGCAGCGACGACGAGGCCGGCACCGTCATCCCTAGGGTCTCGATGGCGGCGGCCATGGTGTTGGCGGTGTACATGCCGCCGCAGGCGCCCGGCCCGGGGCAGGCATTGTGGATGATGCCTTGGTAGTCTTCCTCCGAAATCTGCCCGTTTACCTTCTTGCCGTAGGCTTCAAAGCACGACACAATGTTGAGCTGCTGGCCTTTAAACTCGCCGCCCCGAATGGTGCCGCCGTACACCATCAGCGAAGGCCGATTTAGCCGCGCCATGGCGATGAGCGCGCCGGGCATGTTCTTATCGCAGCCCACCACCGTGGCAATGGCGTCGTAGTAGTGCGCGCCCGCCATGGCCTCAATCGAATCGGCAATTATCTCCCGCGACACCAGCGAAAAGCGCATGCCCGCGTTGCCATTCGTGATGCCGTCGCTCACGCCGATGGTGTTGAAGCGCAGCCCCACCAGCCCCTGGGCGGCCACGCCGCGCTTCACCTCGTCGGCGAGCCCGTCGAGGTGCATGTTGCAGGTGTTGCCCTCGAAGCCCGTGGAGCAGATGCCCACGAATGGCTTGCGCAAATCCGCATCCGACAGGCCCGCGCCGATGAGCATGGCCTGCGAGGCGGGCAAGCTGTCGTCTTGGGTATAGATGCGGCTGAATTTGTTGAGTGCCATGTAGTTGGTTCGATAAAGAAATTCGGTTTGGCTCTAAAAAAACCTCCTGAGCCGCGGGCTTAGGAGGTTTTTCTTAAGGGTGAGAAGTGCCTGCTAGCCCACTAGGGTAGGAATGATGACCTTAAAAATGATTAGCAGGAAAGGGCGCATGGATTGGGATAGCGTGGTCGCTGTGAGTCCGCGCGTGGGTAGTTTTAGAGAAGTACTCATTCTGTGCGCGGACTTGTAGAGTCTGCGGCACACCTAGATAATCGTGCTCACGCCCACCGCGATGTTCTGGGCGTTCCACTGCTGCTCATTTGAGTCAGCAATCCAAAAGGCTACGTAGCTGCCCACTTGCTCGGTGGTATAAGGGGCAGTAGGGTTTAGCTCGGGGGTTAAAATATTGTTAGTCAGGGCTTCCTCTACTGCCTCGCGCACCAGCTCAGCCTCCGCCGACAGGCCCAGATGGTCGAGCAGCATGGCGGCCGAAAGGATGGCCGCTAGGGGGTTGGCAATGCCCTTGCCCTTGGCCTGCGGGTAGGAGCCGTGGATGGGCTCGAACACCGCCACCGCCGCGCCTACTGAAGCCGAAGGCAGCAAACCCATCGAGCCGGCAATTACCGAGGCTTCGTCCGAAATAATATCGCCAAACATGTTCTCGGTCAACACCACATCAAATTGCCGGGGGTTGGTGATAATCTGCATCGCGGCGTTGTCCACGAACAGGTAGTCAACCGCCACTTCCGGGTACTGGGCGGCAATCTCGCGTACTACTTCGCGCCATAAACGCGAAGTTTCCAGCACGTTAGCCTTGTCAACCAGCGTGAGGTGCTGGCGGCGGCCAGCGGCCGCCTGAAATGCCAGGTGCGCAATGCGCGCAATCTCGGGGCGAGAGTAGGTGCAGTGGTCGTAGGCCGAGCCATCGGCATTGCGGCCCTTTTCGCCAAAGTAGATGCCGCCCGTCAGCTCCCGAAAAATTACCAGGTCGGTACCCTCAATTCGGTCTGATTTCAGCGGCGAGTGCTTCAGCAGCGCGTTGTAGGCCGTTACGGGGCGGATGTTAGCAAACAAACCCAACTCCTTGCGCATCTTCAGCAAGCCCTGCTCGGGGCGCACCTTGGCACTAGGGTCATTGTCGTACTTGGGGTCACCGATGGCGCCGAAGAGTACTGCGTCGGAGGCGCGGCAGGCGGCTAGGGTTTCGTCGGGCAGCGGGTTGCCGGTAGCGTCGATGGCGCAGGCGCCCACCAGGTGCGAGGTGAATTCAAAGCGGTGGCCAAAGCGCTCAGCTACGGCGTCGAGCACTTTCACGGCCTGCCGACAGACTTCCGGCCCGATGCCGTCACCAGGCAGTAAAGCTATTTTCTTGGTTACCATGTCCATGCGCGTTGTTTTTCGAAGGCCTCAATGGCCGATTTTTGATTTACTAAAAAGTCGATGTCGTCGTAGCCGTTAATCAGGCACTCCTTTTTGTAGCCGTCGATGGCGAAGCTGAGCGTCTCGCCCCAGGCCGGCACGGCTAGGGTCTGCGAAGGCAAATCGACAACCAATTCCAGCTGCGGATTCTCCTCGATGGCGGCCAACAGGCGGGCCAGCATCTCATCGCTCACTTGCAGCGGTAGTAGGCCGGTATTCAGGGCGTTACCTCTGAAAATATCGGCGAAGTAGCTGGAGATAACTGTCCGAAAACCCGCGTCATACAGCGCCCAGGCGGCGTGCTCGCGGCTGCTGCCGCAGCCGAAGTTTTTGCCTGCCACCAGCACCGAGCCGGTGTAGCGCGGGTCGTTGAGCACGAAGTCGGCCTTGGGCGAGCCGTCGGCGTGGTAGCGCCAGTCGCAAAATAGGTTGTCGCCGAATCCTTCGCGGGTGGTCGCCTTCAGGAATCGGGCCGGGATAATCTGGTCGGTATCAATATTTTCCAGCGGCAGCGGGACGCCGGTAGTGCGCAGGGTCTGAAATTTTTCCATTAGTTCAAATACTGCGTAATGTCTACAATGCGGCCTTGCACGGCCGTGATGGCCGCCACCAAGGGGCTAGCCAGCAGCGTGCGCGAGCCTGGCCCTTGCCGCCCCTCGAAGTTGCGGTTGGAAGTAGCCACGCAGTACTTGCCAGCCGGAATCTTGTCCTCGTTCATGGCCAGGCAGGCGCTGCAACCAGGCTCACGCAGTTCGAAACCAGCGGCGGCGAAAATCTTGTCGATGCCCTCAGCAATGGCTTGCTGCTCAACCTGTTTAGAGCCAGGCACGATGAAGGCGGCTACGTGGTCGGCCTTCTGCTTGCCGGCCACGTAGGTGGCCACGGCGCGCAGGTCTTCGATGCGGGCGTTGGTGCAACTGCCGATGAACACGTAATCAATCTGCTTGCCGAGCAGCGACTCACCCCGCTCGAAACCCATGTATTTCAGCGACTTGTCGAAGCTTTCGGCTTCGCTGGCGGGCACCTCGCTCGGTACGTGGCCGGTGAGCGCAATGCCCATGCCGGGGTTGGTGCCGTAGGTAATCATCGGCGTGATGTCGGCCGCCTGGTAGGTGTATTCGGTTTCAAATGTGGCGTCGGCGTCCGAATACAGCGTTTGCCAGTAAGCCACGGCATCGTGCCAAGCCGCGCCTTTGGGGGCGAAGGGCCGGCCCTCGACGTAAGCAAACGTAGTGGCATCGGGGGCGATGAGGCCGCCGCGCGCGCCCATCTCGATGCTCATATTGCAGACGGTCATGCGGCCTTCCATGCTGAGGCCGCGCACGGCGCTGCCCGCATACTCCACAAAGTGGCCCGTGGCGCCGCCCGTGCCGAGCTGCGCGATAATGTAGAGAATCAAGTCCTTAGCCGTGACGCCGGGCCGCAGCTCGCCTTCTACCGAAATACGCATCCGCTTGGGGCGGCTCAGCAGCAGGCACTGCGAGGCCATCACCTGCGCCACCTGACTGGTGCCGATGCCAAAGGCCACCGCGCCAAACGCCCCGTGCGTGGAAGTGTGGCTGTCGCCGCACACCATGGTGAGGCCCGGCTGCGTCAACCCCAGCTCCGGCCCGATGATGTGCACAATACCTTGGCGCGGGTGACCCAGGCCGTAGAGCTCGATGCCGTATTGCTGGCAATTCTCCGTCAGCTTTTCCACCTGCAAGCGCGACAGCGGCTCGCGGATGGGCTGGTCCTGGTGCAACGTGGGCACGTTGTGGTCGGCGGTAGCTAAAATCTGGTCGGGGCGAAACAGCGACAGATTACGCGCCGCTAGCTCATCAAATGCCTGGGGGCTAGTGACTTCATGAATCAAGTGGCGGTCGATGTACACCACATCTAACCCCTCGAGGGAGCGAACGGTGTGGGCATCCCAGATTTTATCGAATAACGTGCGGGACATAGGGTAGGGAGGGGATAGCGTAATTTTTAGCGCAGCAGGATGCTGTAGATAAGCTAAAAGGCTAAGGAAACGAAGCAACAGGGGGAAGCTTTGGTCGAGCTAATAGTGTGAAAGAATGGCGTTTATGGGGCTTAGCCCGACCCCCTGACCTCCCTGCTCCCACCCACTGGCAGCGCCTGCCGCCCCGTTTCCTTGGCCCGGTTAGCCGACGGCTACTAGTTTTTCTTGTTCGATTAAGTGATGTAAGTCGTTGTCAAATACTTCGCGTTGGCGGTCAGCCATTTGCAGGAAGCTGGCGTAAGCCGTGTTAAGGGCCGGACGCTCTAAGTCGTAGCCCAGCTTTTGTAGGCGGTAGGCGAGCGCAGCGCGGCCCGAGCGGGCCGTCAGCACAATACTCGAATCAGCCACGCCAACTTCTTTAGGGTCAATGATTTCGTAGGTTTCGCGGCACTTAATCACGCCATCCTGATGGATGCCGCTGCTGTGCGCAAAAGCGTTGGCCCCCACGATGGCTTTGTTGGCCTGCACGGGCATGCTCATGAGGTGCGATACCATGGCCGACGTCTCGGCCAACAGGCGCGTATTAACGCCCGTAGTGAGGTTGAGGTCAGCGTGCTGGCGCAAAATCATGACGACTTCCTCCAGGGCCGTGTTGCCGGCGCGCTCGCCCACGCCGTTGATGGTGCACTCAATTTGCCGCGCGCCGTTGCTGACGCCCGCGATGGAGTTGGCGGTGGCTAGCCCGAGGTCGTTGTGGCAGTGCGTGGAGAGGATGGCCCGGTCGATGCCTTTCACGTTCTCGTACAAGTACTTAATCTTGGCGCCGTACTCGTGGGGCAGGCAGTAGCCGGTGGTGTCGGGGATGTTGAGCACCGTGGCGCCGGCCGCAATGGCGGCCTCGCACACCCTAGCCAGAAACTCGTTATCGGTGCGGCCAGCGTCTTCGGCGTAAAACTCCACGTCTTCCACGAAGCTCTTGGCGAGCTTCACGGCGGCGATGGCGCGTTGCACCACGTCTTGGCGAGTGGTGCGCAGCTTCTGCTGCACATGCAAGTCACTGGTACCAATGCCGGTATGAATGCGCGGCCGGCGCGCCCCGCGCAGCGCCTCGGCGGCCACCCGAATGTCGTTTTCCACGGCGCGGGTGAGGCCGCACACGGTAGCCTCCTGGGTTTGGGCGGCGATGGCGGCCACGGCGGCAAAGTCGCCGGGGCTCGATACCGGGAAGCCGGCCTCAATCACATCAACCCCCAGGGCTTCGAGCTGCCGCGCAATGATTAGCTTCTCCTGCTGGTTTAGCTTGCAGCCCGGCACCTGTTCGCCGTCGCGGAGAGTGGTATCGAAAATCTGAATTTTTTGCGTCGCCATAAGGAGAAGAAGCCCGTTGGTACGGGGCTAGCTTTTATGAATGGCTCGCAAGTACCAGCACGTTAAAAAGGATTAAAAACATTTTTTCGTGGATTCTATGATTTCCAAGTTTGTAAAATTTAAAGTCAAGATGCTGTAAATAAATTACTTGTAGTTAATTATTATACAATGCCTAACAAGCTTAGCGACCCCGTTTTTCAGCTCTTAAAATCGCTGACGCAGTCCGAAAAGCGCCATTTTCGTCTCTTCACCAACCGCCAGGGCTCCACTGAAGGTCTGAAATTCCTGCAGCTTTTTGACGCCTTCGACGCCCAGGAGCAACCCGATGAGGAACGCGTGCTCGCCCAAGTGCCCACGCTCAAGCGCGCGCAACTCGCCAACCTCAAAGCCAACCTCTACAAGCAGCTGCTGGCTAGCCTGCGGCTCTACCACGCCGGTCAAAACCTTGATATTCAGCTGCACGAGCAGCTCGACTATGCCCGCGTGCTCTACAACAAAGGCTTCTACCAGCAAGCCCTGCGGATGCTGGCCCGCGTGAAGCTCGCCGCCCAGCAGGCCGAGCTGCCGCACGTGGCGCTGCTAGCCATTGATTTTGAGAAACTTATCGAAGCGCAGTACATCACGCGCAGCCTGCAGGGCCGGGCCGAATCGTTGGCGGCCGAGGCTACGACTACCGCCGCGCATCTCGGCCAGCAGCATGCGCTGTCCAATGCTTCGCTGCGGCTGTATGGCTTGTACCTGCAAGCGGGGCACGCCCGCAATCAGGCTGACCACGAGCAGTTTACGGCGTATTTTCGGGCGCACGTGCCGGCTAGCATCGGGCGCAGCAGCGGATTTTGGGAGAAGCTGTACTTTTATCAGGCAAATGTGTGGTACTATACTATAAACCAGGATTTTAGGTCGTGCTACCGCTACGCACAGAAGTGGGTAGGGCTATTTGAAAACCAGCCCGACTTGCAGGAAAGCCAGACGATGCTCTACATTAAAGGACTGCACAATCTGCTGGCTTCCTTATTTAACTTGCAGTACTACAGCAAGTTCAAGGAAGTGCTGCAAAAGCTGGAGAACTTTGGGGCCAACCAAACGCGCCGCGCCACGCCCAACACCGAAATCCTGCTCTTTCAATACATCTGGACCAACCGCATCAACGCCTGCTTCCTGGAGGCGCGCTTCACGGAGGGCGTCGAAATCATTCCGGAACTGTTAGAGCAGCTCGGGCAGTACAAGGCGCAGCTCGACCTGCACCGCACGCTGGTGTTTTACTACAAAATTGCCTGTCTCTACTTCGGTAGTGGCCAGTATCAGCAAGCTATCAAGTACTTAACGCGCATTATTGACCACAAGGAGCTGAGTCTGCGCGAAGACTTGCAGTGCTTTGCCCGCATCCTCAACCTGGTGGCGCACTTCGAAGCCGGCCAAGACGCCGAGCTCGAGCAGCAGGTGCGCTCGGTGTACCATTTTCTGGGCAAGATGAATGACCAGCAGCCCATGCAGGTGGCCGTGTTTCAGTTTCTGCGCCGCGTCGGCCACATCAAGCCTAGCCAACTGCGCGATGAGTTTAAGGCCTTGAAAAACAAGCTGGAAGAAATCGCGACTAGGCCCTTCGACCGCCGACCTTTTCTGTACTTCGACATCATTTCGTGGCTCGAAAGCAAGGTTTCGGGCCGCTCGGTGCAGGAGGTAATGCAGCAGAAGTTTTTGACGATGAAGTAGGGCGCCCGGCGCACTTAATGCGCTTTCATCCAAGTGAAGAAATCGCGGGCCACGCGGTCCCAGTTCCACTTTTCCTGGTCCACCTTGCCGTTGGTGAAGCCGAAAAAGTTGTGCTCTAACTCGGGGTAGGCATGAAAAGTGAGGTTGGTTTTGCCGGCCCGTATCATCTCCAAGCGCAGGTAGTCTTCGAGCAGCGCCGAGCGGTCGCGGGTGCCGTAGCCGACAAAAACGGGAATTTTGCTATGCCGAAAATCGTCAAGTGGCGTTTGGGTTGACGATAAAGACGATACCAATAAGTGGGTGTCGCCCAGACAGTTGTTCTGCTTGGGGGCCGCTACTACTTCTTTCCAATAGGCAAAATTATTTTCTGCGCCCACCGAATCGGCATCCTGCCTATTACCAGAAATAACGGTGAGCATGCGGCCCAGCGGGCTGCCGCTCAGGTATACCACGCGGCGGAGGGGGCCGGGCCGGCGGGCCAGCCGCGCCACCACATTGCTGCCTTCGGAGTGGCCCATAGCGGTGATGTTTTTGCCCTCGACCCAAGGCTGGTGGGCCAGGTAATGTAGCACGGCAGCATCGCGGGCCACGTAGTATTCGAGGTAGTTGCGCTGGCAATAGGCGGCGGGTACTTGGCCGGTTTTGGGGTCGTTGTACTCGTAGCGCGGCGTCAGCGTCTTGACATCGGCAACCAGTGGCACGCCAGGCTTGCTGATTATGATAAAGTGATAATCAGCCAGGTACTTCTCCGTCTCAAAGGGAAAAACACTATACAGGCCCCGCTCATCATACTTAAAAATAGGTGAGGGCAGCGACCCCTGCACGAACAGGAATACCGGCTTGCGCTTTAGCTCGTCGCCTTTTTGGGAGAGCACTAGGATATCCACCGTGTCGCGCTGGTAACGCATAGTAAGGTGGCGGTAGCCAAAGTCGGCGGGCGTTTTGGACTGGCTGCGTGCGGCCAGGGTGCTGGTCAACAACAGGCATAGGAGTAGGAAACGGGGCACAGCAAGCAACTAAAAAGCGTGGATAATGCTACGAATGCGCCAACGACTGCTGCATTCGTGCTTAAGTTGCGTTCGTGCCTATTATGTCCACTTCTTTCGCCAATAGTCTGGCGCGGCGCTACGCTTCGCTGCTTTCGCTGGCTCTACTCTCGCTCACCACCGCCTGCGGGCAAACGACTTCCACGGCCCCCGTGCCCCCAGCCATTGTGGTAGACTCGGCCACCGGCAAAATCGACATGCCCTGGCTGCGCCAGCGCCTGGACAGCAGCGCCGCGCTACGCCGCCAGCAGGTGGGCGTGGCCCTGGCCGATGCCGTTACCGGCGAGCCCTTATTTGGCTACAACGAGGCCCGGTACTTCACGCCCGCCAGCACCATGAAACTGTTGAGCCTGGCCGGCGGCCTGGCGCTGCTCGGCGACTCGCTGCCCAGCCTGCGTTACTTTTCGCGGGGCGATACGTTGTTCTTCCAGGGCACCGGTGACCCTACCTTTTTGCACGGCGACGTGCCTTCGCGGCGGGCCTACGCCTTCCTAGCTACCCGGCCCGAGAAAGTGTTGGCCTACTGCGACATAGCTTGCGTGCCAACCTACGGGCCCAGCTGGTCCTGGGATGATTTTGGGTATTACTTCCAGCCTGAACGCACGGCGTTTCCCGTGTATGGCAACACGGTGCGCTTTTATGCCAGTGCGCCGCTGGTGGTGCGTGGTGGCGCAGGCGCATCAGTGCGGGTGCTGCCGCAGCGGGTGCGGGTGTTTCCGCGCGCCTTTGCGCCGCTCACCGAGCGGGCAGGGGAGGGCTTTAAGCTCTCGCCCGACCAAGACGATGAAATGCACGTGTACCGCGCGCAGCTCGATAACCGCTTTACCTACGTGCCCATTGGCAAAAAATGGATAGATGAGGTGCCCTACCGCACCAGCCGCCCGCTGCTGCTGCGCCTGCTGGGCGATACGCTGCGCCGGGCCATTGTGGGCACCGTCTGGCGCCCGCACGCGGGCCGCGACAGCATTCGCACGCTGCGCGGCCTGCGCGCCGACTCGCTGTATCGCCGCATGCTGCGCGTGAGCGACAACTTCCTGGCCGAGCAACTCCTGCTGCTGACCAGCAGCCGCGTAGGCTACCGCGACTCGCTGAGCAGCGCCCGCGCCATTCGGTATATGCTGAAAAACGACTTGAAAAACCTGCCCGACCGTCCCGACTGGGTCGATGGCTCGGGCCTGTCGCGGCTCAACTTGCTTACGCCGCGCACGCTCACGGCGGTGCTGGTGCGGCTGCATCAGCAGGTGCCCGAGGCGCGCCTGCTGAGCCTGCTGGCCGCCGGGGGGGGCCAGGGCACGCTGCGCAAACGCTACTTCGAAGCCGGCCCACCCAAGGTGACGTGGTTTTGGGGCAAAACCGGCACCCTTACCCACACGTGCAACCTAGCAGGTTACGTGCGCTGTAAAAGCGGCCGGCTGGTGGCCGTTACATTCTTCAATAATAGTATTCCGGGTAACGACCAGGCCACGCGCAATGCCATGCAGCACCTACTGGGCGAGGTGCGGGCCCGCCTATAAGGGGCAGAATGAGTTAGAAGGAGCGGGCGGTGAACGAGCTAATTTTTGTTTAACAAAGCATGGGCTACGTTTGCACAGAATTCAGCTAAGTTGAACGATAACGGGGTAAGTAGTCGGGGGAGCCGGAGGACATTTGTATCGTTCTACGACTTCAGCCACTAGCCTTCCGCCTCGTTATGCTTCTCTCTATCAATGCACTACTTGCTAAGATTTCGCGTCAATTTGCCTTCGCTGCCTTGCTAGGCCTGCCCCTGCTGAGCAACGCCCAAACTATCACTAGCTTCACCCCTAATGCTGGTCCGGTGGGCACGTCGGTTCTCATCACTGGCACGGGCCTTACCAACGTTAAGTCGGTGCTGTTGAACGGGCAGGCGCTCAAGATTACGGACGCGTCGCTGGGTACGGTAACTGTAACTATTCCGGTAGCGGCTAGCACTGGCAAGCTGGTGCTAACCGTGGGCACCGCCACCGGCGGCACGAGCGCCACGGTATCGGGCTCGCAGTTTGGGGTAACGCGCAGCACCTCGGGCGTCACCTTTCCGCAGCAAACGACTAAGGGCACTTCGTTTAGCAACATCAAGGTGGCGACCAGCGGCAACGGCTTCTACTCGACGCCCGTAGTGGCCGACCTCACGGGTCGGGGCCGCGCCGACCTGCTGATTGGCAACGGCAACGGCAACATTGAGTACTGGCAGCAAAACGTCGTTAACGGAGCGGATTATACCAAAATCGGCAACCTGAAGCTGACGTCCAGCACCGGCACGGATATTAAAGCAACCAACTTCGCCAAGCCCACCGTGTCCGACATCGACGGCGATGGTCTGCTCGACCTGCTGGTGGGCACTGGCACGGGCCGCCGCATTGCGCGCTACGAGCAAACGGCCGCCGGCGCCGTTACCTTCACCCAACTAGCTAACTTACAGAGCGGTGCTGCCGACCTGACAACGGGCGACAGCTACCCGCGCCCCACCATCGCGGACCTCGATGGCAACGGCAAGCTCGACCTGCTGGTGGGCGACCTGAGCGGCGTTATCAAGCGCTACGAGGCTACCACCCTGAACGGCACGGCGTTTACGGCCCTCGGCAACGTGCAGGTCGATGGTGCTGACCTGCGAGTGGATGGTACTTCGAAGCCGCTGCTGTTTGACCTGGATGGCAACGGCCTACTCGATTTCATTGTGGGCAGCCAGGCCGGGGCCGTGACTCGCTACGAGCAAACGGCCCGCTACGCCACCACCTTCGCCAGCCGGGGCAACCTGCTGGCCGGCGGCACCACGCCCGTAAACATGGGCACGGCCGGCAACAACGAGGGCGGCTACGCGGCCCCCACCATCACGGACCTCGACGGCAACGGCCGCCTCGACTTGCTGGTGGGCAATGCCAATGGCACCATCTACCGCTTCGAGCAGGCCCAGCAGGCCGCCCTCACCGCATCGCCGCTGCCCGTGAAGCTCACCAGCTTCGGCGCCCAAAACACCAGCGCCGGCGCGCTGCTCAACTGGGCCACCGCCAGCGAGTTGAACAGCGCCCGCTTCGAGGTGCAGCGCTCGCTCGATGGGGCTGACTTTGCCACCGTGGGCAATGTAGCCGCTGCCGGCACCAGCGCCACTGCGCGCAGCTACCAGTACCTCGATGCCGCTGCTCCGGCCGGCACCAACTACTATCGCCTGCGCCAGGTTGACCTTGATGGCACCGTGGCCTACTCGCCGGTAGTAGCGCTGGCCCACCCCGCCGCCGGCTTCGCTGCCGCCAAGCCGCTCGCCTTCCCTGTGCCCTTCACTGATGCCCTGAGTGTGGCCCTGCCCGGCGCCGACGCCCCGCAGGCCGCTACTGTGGTCTTGCTTACCCTCGATGGCCGTACCGTGTATAGCCGCACCCTGGCCTTGAGCGCCGCTCCCCAGGCCCTGGCTGAGTTGCCCACCCTAGCCCCCGGTATCTACGTGCTGCGCACTACCACGGCCGTTGGTACTACTACCCAGCGCATCGGCCGCAATTAAGCTTCTAGCCTTTAGTACCGAGCAAAAGGCCTGCCCGCGGTATCGCGGGCAGGCCTTTTGCTCGGTGAAGAGTTAGCTACATTATTAAAGGAATAAAACCCGCGTACTTTCTTCCCCGAACTGGCTGATGACGCGTACTGCTACTCGCTTGCCTTGCTTAGTGGGAATGGGGTGCGACTGAAACCCGTAGAGCCGTTCCCACGCATCCTCATCGAGTTCGATGCGCAAGGTCTGCTCGGCTTTTTTCTTGGCCGTGGCGCTGGCCTGGCCGTCGAGTTTGGTGCGCCACTTCTTAAACTCGCCCTTCTCGCCACCGCAGAAAAATACCTGCCGCACTAGGAAGTTGGAGCCGTCGTAGTCGTCGTCGAGCATCCAGTAGGCAATGTCTTCGACCGAGCGGGCGGCCAGCCGGTTGTTGATAGGGTCCCAGATGTCGAGGCCCCGTACCTCCACTGTGACGGTACCCGCTTTTTCATCACGCAGCAGCCCAATTTCGGGCTCGCCAATGGTAACGAAAGAGGCGGCTTTCTTGTCTTTTTTCAGCAAGCCTTCCTGCAACAAGTCTTCGCCGATGCGGGCCCGCGTTACTTGAAAAGTGCCCGCGTTGGTGGTTTGCTCGCGGTTTTCGATGGCGTCATCGAAGGCAAAGCCTAGCACCACCAGCCAGTCGGCGTCGCCGAGCTGGCGGCACTCCTTCACGGCGTCGTTCACCTGGCTTTTGCTCACGGTGCCGAAGCGTGGGCCTAGCAGAAAATACGCCTTGCGCTCGCGGCCGTCGGCGTCGCGCCAGTAGCCCTCGGCGGGCAGCGCGGGCGAGGCGCGCCGCTCCACGCGCAGGAAAACGGCCTGCTCATTTTTAGCTCCGTTGCGCACGCCCGAGGCCGTGAGGCCAGCAAACACGCGGCTCTCAAACTGGGCCTGGCTTTCCAGCTCTTCCTTGGGCGCTTCAAGCTCCTCGGGGGCCACGGGGTTGAGGCTTTGCAGCGTTTCGACGGTGAAGGGGCCGGCTACGCGTAGGCGCTTTTTGTCTTCCTCAGGCTGGTCGTAGAGCTTCTCGGTGGCGGGCGGCTCGTTGTTGGCCAGGCTCTTAAGCGTAATGTGCGGCACCTCCTTGTAGCGGAAACCCTGGCGGATATCCTGCCCCGCTTCGTCATACAGGCGGTAATAAGGAAAGGAGGCAGTCATCAACCGCGTTTTGGCAATGTTGAGGGCAATGCGCGAGGTGTCAATCGTAATCCAGCGGCGGCCCCACTGCTCGGCTACGTAGGCGGTGGTGCCGCTGCCGCAGGTAGGGTCAAGCACAAGGTCGCCGGGGTCGGTGCACATAAGCATACAGCGTTGGATAACATTAGCTCCTGTTTGCACTACATACTCCTTGCTCAATTCGCCTACTGTATCAGTCCAGAAATTAGATATGGACTGTACCGGAAAATCATCAAAATAGCGTAAAAACTGTGGAGTGCTTCCTGGTGCTACAATGCGATTTTTGCTAATTAGATTAGTTATACCCTTGGCATTTGTTTTCCAGCTATAACCTTTTCTAGGTGAAAAAGACCTATTATCTAAACTAAAGTTGAATACGCACGATGGCGTAAGGCCAGAGGATACTAAATCGGATAAGCGGTAAGGTCGCAAAGCCGAGGATATATTACCCTGCAATTCGCTTTTAGTCATAGGGCGACGTATTCCATTTTCGTCTTCCACATAACGGAACATTGACTCTTCTCCAAAAGCTTTGATTGAATAAAGTTGATTATACTTTACAACTGATTTTTCTCTACTATACCATAGAATATAATCACCATTGGTTGCTAAAAGGTTGGTTCCTAATCCACCAGTAGTGCGATAAGTTATCATAGAGATAAAATTTGCACTGCCAAAAATCTCGTCCATTAAGCCTCTCACTAAGTGCACATTCTCGTCCGAAATCTGCACGAAGCACGAGCCTGATTCTGTCAGTAACTCCCGCGCCACCAGCAGCCGGTCGCGCAGGTAGCTGAGGTAGCTGTGGATACCCAGTTCCCAGGTGTCACGGAAGGCTTTAATTTGCTCGGGTTCAGAGGAAAGGTGCTCGTCCTTGCCGTCGGTGACAGTGCGGTTGTTGAGCTTGATTTGCCAGTTGGAGCCGTATTTGATGCCGTAGGGCGGGTCGAGGTACACCATTTGCACCTTTTTATCGAGGCCCTCGCGCTCTAGCAGCGAGGTCATCACAGAAAGTGAATCGCCCAGGATGAGGCGGTTTTCCCAGGCGGCGTGGTGTTGGTAGTAGCTCAGGGGCTTGTCGAGCTCATCCACGGTTTGGTAGTCCTGGCCGAAGAGGCCTAGCTGAGCATTGGCCTCGGCGAGGCGCTCGCGGTAGAGGCGCGCCATCAGTTCCTGCGGCCGAATATGCTCGTGGCGATAAAGCGAACGGATGTCGAGCTTAAGAAAATCGGGCTGGTTGTCGCCCTCGTGGGCGTACTTGCCCAGCCACTTCAGCTCGGGGTCCTGGCCGCGGTGGATGATGGGGTTTTTATCAACCTCGCGCAGCGTGTGGGTTTGCACTTTAGGATTAAGTTGCTCGGCCCCAGCCTCGGTTTCAGCAGGAATGAATACGCGCTTGTCTTGGTGCAGGTAGGCAGTAGGGTCGGGGGTGGGTAGAGTGGGTGTAGGTTTTTTAGCCATGACGGATAGGCGGACTTCTGTATTTTGCCATACTGGGCGCTACGCAGTATAACGACTTGAATAAGTGAGCTATAGTTGGTTAATCTTGGCCACCAGCTGATTGCGAAAGTGCTTCTCGCTCTCGCTGATTTCGACGAAGGCCCACGGCTCGTCGGGTGGCAGGTCGAGGGCGGCGAGGTCGCCGTTCACGGCGGGCAGCCAGTAGTTTTCGGTGTAGAGAATTTTGGCAGCCTTGTCCTTGTTCATGCCCGTAACCTCAATGAGCAGGTTCACCACCTGGCCGCTGGGAGCGCGCACGCGGGCCAGAAAATCGGGCAGGTAATCGTGCTTGTGCCCTTCCTTAAGGTAGGGAATTCGGAAGTCGAGGAACGCGTTTTTGACGTAGCTCAGCACCTCGGGCAGGTCTTCAAGCACCTTGGCGCAGATTTGCTCCCAGCTCTCGGTATCGGCCACCACGTAATTGACGTGGCTCTTAGTGGTTAGGAAGACTGGGCGCGTGGTTTGGCCGTGCACGAAGCGTGTGCTGCCGCGCGGGTTGTAGTAATTGAGCACCGGCCGGATGCGGCGCTCGGCCACCGGCTGGCCTACCGTAATGGCTTGAAAAATATGGCTAGCCACGGCCTGCGCATCCCAGTACTTGACCAGCCGCTTGAAGGCCGGGTCGGTTTGGTGCACCAGCGTGAGGCACTGCTCGTACCACTGCGCTACAATGCGCTGCACAGGCCCGAAAAACTCGATTTTGGGCTCGCCCGCCACGCTGGAAAAGTGGTAGCGCAACACCTCCCGCGTGAGGTAGTACACCACCTCGCTGTCGCGCAGCAGCTCGTGGGCTTGCAGCGTCATTTGCTCGGTGCTACCCGAAAATGCGGAAGCTAACTCCGTGTGCGTGGGGATTTTAGAGAAGTCCAGTTCAAATCTACCCACCGCCGCAAAGTCGGCCACTAGCTCGCCCGGCCCCAGCTCCTCGCGGTAGCCCAGCAGGTTGGGGAAGTTGATTTCCAGCGCGCTACGCTCGGGCAGCGCCCGAATGGCCGTTACCTCATCGCCCTCGGGCCCCGTGCCGCCACTGGCCTTACCGCGCTGAAATGCCTTGAATGGAATGCCGATAATGCGCGCGTACTCGGGCGGAAACTTGTACGCGGCAATGCGCGCTTTGTCGGCCTTGGTAGTGCCGGTCACGGGCTCGCCGTGCTTGTCGTAGGCCACCAGCTCGTAGTAGCGGCGGCGCAGGGCGCGGCCCGCCACCTGCTCGCACAGCAGCTGCGAGCCGAAAGCACGTAGGCCCACAATGTGGGTGACAGTATTGGCGTCCCAGCCCTCGGTGAGCATGCTTACGCTTACCACGCAGCGAATGTGCGCGCCCAGCTTGCCGGGCCGGCCCACGGTGTTCACCACCTCGCGCAGCAGGTCGGCATCGGTGAGGTCGTCGGCGTTGCGGTCGGCGTAAAGCCGGCGGTACTCTTGCCGGAACTGCGCAATTTCATCCTTGAACACGCGCCGGAATTCCTCATTTACCTGCCCGCTGTTTTCGAGCGCATCGGAGTCGATGAGCAGGGTGGGCGGCCGGTGCTTGGGCGTGCTGTCGGCCAGGTAGTTGGAGAAAATGGCGTGGTGGCCCTGCGCCACCCGGCGGCCATGCTTGGGGTCGGTGTATTCGTAGCCCGCCAGGTGCTTGTACACCTCCTTCGACACGCCGGTGTTGTTGCACACCACTATCAGCACGGGCGGGGTGCTGAGCAGCTCGGGGCGGCGCTCGCCACGCTCGCGCACCCCCTGGTCATAGTCCTCATAATGAGTGACTAGTTGGTCGAGGGCCGCCACCAGCAGTTGCGGCAGGTCGGGCTTGCGCTCTACGTAGGCCGCGCCCTGCTCTTTGCGCTCGGTGGCCTTGCCCATCTTGGGCAGGTGGTCCTTCACGTGCTCGTAGAGGTTGCGCAGCACCGGCATGTCCAGCTGCTGCGTGTCGTCCTTTTCGGGTAGGTACGGAATCTTAACTAGCCCACTCTCAATGGCTTCTACCAGGCCGAAATCGGTGGCAATCCACGGAAACAACGTGTAGGGCTTGTAGCCCGAGCCCTGCAAGTAGTAGGGCGTGGCCGACAGGTCATACACCGCCGTGAGCTGGTAGCGCTGCCCCAACTCGCGCAAGCCGCTGAACCACACGGCGGCGCGGGCGTTTTCGTCGGGGCTGGCCTCGTCGCCGGCCTTGGCCTTTTTACCGCTAGCCTGCGGCAGGTAGCAGTGGTGGGCCTCGTCATTGAGCACCAGCAGGCGGCTGCCGGGCCGAAAGCTGCTTAGTAAGCGTTTGAAAACCTGCGCGTAGTCTTCGTATTCGTCCTGCTTGCGGCCGTCGGCCCCGATTTTGCCGTCGAATACACCGCGCTTGTTGCCTTGCAGCGTACGCGGCTCAAACTGGTGATAGTTGGCAATGGCGAGCCGGGCATTCAGGCCTTCGAGCAGGCTTTCGTAGGCGAGCGGCACCAGCTTGCGCTGGTGGTAGTAGTCCTGGGCGTAGTGGCGGTCGGCGGTAGTGTCGGCGCGCAGCACGCCCAGCCGGTCGCGGATGGTGACGCCCGGCGCCACAAGCAGGAAGTAGTCGGCAAAGCGCACATCCTGGCGGTACTGCTGGCGGTTGAGGTAGTGGTAAAGAATGAGCGCGGCCATGACCACGGTTTTGCCGGTGCCGGTGGCCATTTTGAAGGCGATGCGCGGCAGGTGGTCGGCCGGGTGGGGCGATACCGACTGCTGGCCCGCGCGCAACTGGTTGAGAATGTGGCTGCCCGCGTTGGAGCGGCCGGCCACCTCGTTGAGCCAAATGGCGGTTTCGACGGCCTCGCGCTGCGCAAAAAACAGTTTCTTCACCGGCGACTCGTCGTGGTCGGGAAACCAGTGGGCCAGTAGCTCACGCGTGACGCGGGTGGCGTCGGGGTAGGCCGCGGCGCGCCACTGGCTCACCTCGCGCCGCAGCAGGTTGATGACGTGCGTGCCGTAGCTAGCGGCCAGTTCGTTGAACTCAAACACCTCTTTCTGGCCCGAGTGCTTGCCGGGCATGGCCTGCACCTCGGGCACAAACAGCCGCCGGCCGCCGGCGATGGTACCGTAGTCGAGGTTGCCCAGCAAGTCGGTGGCGTAGTGGCGCGCCGGCTCCTGGTAGGGGTTGTTGAGGATAGGGTTGCTTGGGGGCTGTGCGGTGGGCAGGTCAGCCGGAATGTCGTCGATTCGCACTTTTTGAATCTGAATCGTTACAAAAATGATTCAATAATTCGAAAGTAGGGATAGAAAAGACAAAAAACTGGAAAACTGGCTGAGACACAATTTTGTCAATTTTGTCTCACTCCATCCTAGCCTGATATGGCCAAGCAACACCGGGGCGAAATCGTAGCCGCCGCCATCACCAAAAGCGGCATGAAGCTGGCCAAACTGCACGCCGCGCTGGGCATCAGCCGCCCCACTCTTTACCGCCGCCTCGAAGACCCTAACCTGGATTTTGATTTCATCAAGCAAGTCGGCCAGCTCATCTACCACGACTTTGGGCAGGACTTCAAGGAGCTGGCCACGCCCACCTACACCGTGGCCGCCGAGCCTACTGCCAGCTACCAGCTCGACTCGCTCGACGACTGCAAAAACAAGCTTTTGCACGTGTATGGCCTCTACACCGAATTGCAGGAGAAATACGCTGCCTTGCTGGCCGAGCGCGGGCGTTAAGCCTATTCTACCCTAGCAGCTATGCATTTCTACGTCGGCGTCACGGACTACAACTGGTTTGATTTCCTGCGGCAGGAGCCGCGGGAGGATATCAATTTTTGGAAGCCGCTGGGTGGGGGCACCCGGTTTGGGGCGGTGCCTGCGGGCGCGCCCTTCCTGCTCAAGCTCAAAAAGCCGTTTCATTGCATTGCGGGCGTTGGCTACTTCACCAACCAGATTGACTTGCCCGTTGACATGGCCTGGGACATGTTTGGCCCGCGCAACGGCTTTGGCGAGTTTCACAGTTTTGCCCAGGCCATTCAGAAATACCGGGCTGCCAACGGCAAGCCTACCCAGCCTAACCCGCTCATTAGCTGCCTGGTGCTGAACGCACCCATTTTCTTTCGCAAGCCCGATTGGATTCCCGCGCCCGAAAGCTGGGGCAACTCCATCGTGACCGGCAAAGTCTACAACACCGCCGAGGCGGTGGGCGGCCAGCTGTGGGCCGCCGTGAGCGCCACTATGCTGCGCTACCAGCACAACGCTTTCACCCACGAGCTGGCCACCGATAGTGTGGCGCTGGAGTCGCCGGGTATTTACCGCGAAGCACTCACCAAGGTGCGCGTGGGGCAGGGAGCCTTTCGGGCCCTTGTGACGCAAGCCTACGATAAAAAGTGCGCCATCTCGGGCGAGAAAACGCTGCCCGTGCTGGAGGCGGCGCACATTCAGCCCTTTTCGCAGGCCGGCCCCAATTCGGTGGGCAACGGCCTGCTTTTGCGTTCCGACCTGCACAAGCTCTTCGACAAGCACTACATCACCATCGACGCCACCGACCAAGTGGTGCGCATTAGCTCGCGCATCAAGGAGGAGTTTCAGAATGGCAAGGAGTACTACCGCTTTGATGGCCAGCCACTAAAGGTGCTGCCAAAGCTGCTGGCCGACCAGCCCGCCAAGCAATACTTGCAGCACCACAATGGCTTGTTTATGCCGTGATAGAGGGTGCGTATTCTACCTTCGCCTGCTCACCCCATCTTTGTTGCTCATGCCTGCTGCCCCCCGCCTGCGTCAATTGCGCCGCGACAATACCCTTTTCAAACTGGCCATGAATACCGTGCGGCTGCACCTGGAAGAGCACGACCGGCTAGCCCAGCAGCCAGCGTTGCGCGAAGCGCCCGATGCTGACCTGACGTTTATTCAACAAAGTATCGACCAGTGGGTGGGCTTGGCTAGTAACTACATCGCGTATCGGTTTCGGAGCTCCGCCCAGCAGGCCATGCAGCTGCTGGGCGAGTTGATTATTGATTTAAAGAGCAGTATTCCGGTGGGCGAGCTGCGGCGGGTGCCGTATCAGCAGGCGCTTTATTTACCCCCGGCTTGGGTGGCTGACCAGCAACCGGCTCCGACTCCAGAAGAAAGCTAGCCTGCCGCGCCGGCGCGGCGGACGGCACGCGCCCGGCAGTTCGGCCGCCCCTAGTACAGCACCCGAAACTTGATGGTGTGCTCCACCGCGCGCAGGGCCTGAATCACGTCCTGGTCATACTGCTTGTTGATGTCCGTAATCACGTAGCCAATCAACTCGTTGGTTTTCAAATACTGACCCAAGATGTTGACGTGGTGCTGGGCCAGCACGTTGTTGATGTTGGCCAGCACGCCGGGCACGTTGGCGTGAATGTGGATGAGGCGGTGCGCCTGCTGCGTGGGCAGCTGAATGTTGGGGAAGTTGACGCTCTGCTGGGTGTTGCCGGTGTTGATGTACTCCATGATGCGCTCGGGCACAAACTCGGCAATGTTGCGCTGGGCCTCGGCCGTGCTGCCGCCGATGTGGGGCGTGAGCAGCACGTTGGGCAGGCCGCGCAGCTCGCTCTCGAAGGCTTCGCTATTGGTCTTGGGCTCGTGCGGAAACACGTCGATGGCCGCGCCGCCGAGGTGGCCGCTGCGCAGGGCCGCCGCTAGGGCCGGAACGTCGACCACGTGGCCGCGGGCGTTGTTGATGAAAAGCGCGCCCGGCTTCATGAGGGCAAATTCTTTGGCGCCAAAGAAGTCCTGATTTTCGGGGCGGCCGTCGATGTGCAGGGTCACGATGTCGGCCTGGGGCAGCATTTCTTCGAGGCTCTTGGCCTTCACGGCGTTGCCAAGCTGCAGCTTTTCGGCCATGTCGTAGTAGATTACTTTCAGGCCCACGGCCTCGGCCACTACCGAAAGCTGCGCCCCGATGTTGCCGTAGCCGATGATACCCAGTGTTTTACCCCGAATCTCGAACGAGCCGCTGGCCGACTTGTCCCACTCGCCCTGGTGCATCTTGGGGTTTTTCTCCGGAATGCGGCGGGCTAGCACAATCAGCTCAGCCAGGGTTAGCTCGACCACCGAACGGGTATTGCTAAACGGCGCGTTGAACACGGCCACGCCGCGGCGCATGGCCTCGGGCAAGTCAATCTGGTTGGTGCCGATGCAAAACGCGCCAATGCCGATGAGGCGGTTAGCCGCGGCCAGCACCTTGGCCGTCACCTGCGTTTTGGAGCGGATGCCCAGGATGCTCACGCCCTCAATGCGGGCGATTAGCTCGTCCTCATCCAGGGCGCCCTTCACCTGCTCTACCTGGTAGCCTTCCTGGCGAAACAGCTCGGCGGCGCGGGCGTCGGGGTTTTCGAGCAGCAGAACTTTGATGCGGTTCTTGGGGTAGCTCAGCGTCATGGGTAGCTTCAATTGGTATAAAAACTCGTCGAATGTGGGCAGCACCTCGTCGGCGTGGGCTACCACGCTAGGGCGGCTCACGTTTTCGGTGTAGGCATAGAAGCGGTGGGCTAGCCCGGCTTCGCGAATCTGGTAATCGGTGTAGCCATCGCCAAGCACGTACACCGGCCCGTCGAGGTCGAGCAGCACAAGCTGCCGTATTTTGCCGCCGTCGCGGCTCAGCACGTTGGCCGGGTCGCAGCCGGTGATATTGCCCTCGGCATCAAACGTAAACGTATTGGCCAGCACATGGCTAGGGCCGATACCAAACTCGGCCACCACCGGCTCGATAAACTCACGAAAGCCGCTGCTTACCACGTAGATGCGGTCGGCGTGCTGCCGGAAAAACTCGGCGTTGCGCCGGATGCTGGCGCTCACCTTGGTTTGCAGGTGCGCTACCAGCGGCGCCAGGTGCCGCCGGTTGGCCCCGAGTAGCGCCAGCCGCTGCGCTAATGATTCCTGGAAGCCGATTTCGCCGGCCATGCCGCGGTCGGTAAGGGCCTTGATTTGGGCCACGCGCTCGGCGCGGTCGGGCTGCCCGGCCAGGGCAATGTCGGCAAGCTCATCGAGGCCTTCGACCTGCGTGAAGGTGGAGTCGAAGTCGAAAACAAGGTAGGGGAGCAGCGGGGCGGCGTCGGGCATGAAATAGATAAATCACACGGCCATCACATAAAAAATGGCCGTTTTGAGCAAATTGACAGCGTTTTTAAAATAAGAATCACATAGCCATCACATAAAAACTAAGTCCAGTAAGGGACATACTTCGTCAGCTTTTTGGATTTGTTTTCCGGGTCGTAAGGCTTGATAAGACCTTCTTCAATTGTGTCGGCAATGATGCGTGAAGCAATAGAATAATTTTGCTCAGCAATGCCCATACGTTCTCGAAATGACTGATTTGTTAGGAATTCGCCCACATCATATTTTAAGCACGCATGCTGATAACAAGCGCGTACTTTATCACGGCGGTCCATTAGCCTCAAGGGCCGAGGCGCGTACAGAATAGTTCGCGTGAAATTATCGCCCACTATGAAGTTAGGAGCTGGCAATTGGTGCTTTTCGCACTCTTCCACTACTCTGTCTATGCCGCTACCTCTTCTCTCGCAAAAAGTGAGAAGGTGCATCATCTTCGCTAATGCTTCATTACGGCTCTGAGGTGTATGATTGATAAACTGCAGAACATCAATCAGCGGGCGGCCTGGGTTAGTTATTTCAATACGATTGTCAAAAACTTCAACCATTGGGGCAGCCCCATTGGTAGTGAAATCTTGATGAATCAGCGCATTAGCGACCAATTCGCGAACAGCCTTAACTGGGTACATTGGTATCTGCTCCCGGCGCACTTTTTGAATTTCCTCATTAACAGGTAGTCGGTCATTCAAGTAGCTGAGTACTCCTTTAAAACCAAGTGCATAGCCTTTTTGGCCTTCTTGCTCTCGCTTACCAACAGTACGTCCACTTCCTTCATAAAAAATGACCCGTACACCTTTGTGAGCTAAATGGTCAAAATCATGCAAATCACGGGCAAATAGAATAGCCCCTAAATTAGTTACGTGAAAAATTTCCTTGTCTCTTACGATAAGCTTGTCTTTCGCAAAACGAGCAATAACTCCTTGTGAGTCTTGCGGTACGGGTTGTCCGAATAAATCAAAGAAGCCTTTGTAGTCCAATAAACTCAATACGTGTGAAACGCTTGCGTTTGAAAAGGCAATGCTTTTTTCAAAATTATATTGGTTTAACTGCCGCTCAATGCGGTGTCGCTCATCAGTATTTAGAGGACCCATACTTTCCCCATCACGCCCATAAAAGTGACCTTTCCAAGTCGTAGGCTGTCCTATTGTGGCGGGTGGGATTTCAAAAAGAATGACACGCTTGTCCTCATAGACTACTTCGTGAATTCCCCTGAAAGTAAGCCGATTATTGCATTGGTCAGCAATTTCCTTGTTTAAGCTCTGTAATTTTACTGGGTCAGCACGGAAGGCTGTTCCCACTACTTGCTGGGTATTATTGACGCCGAAGACCAACCATGCTTCTCCAGCCTCTTTCAAATTAGCTTCATTGCTTAAAGCACTAAAGTATTTGCCTAATTCATTGAAATCAAAACTATTATTCGCCTCTTTAAACTCAACTAGCTCTGATTCAGCAGGCATGGCTAGCAACTTGCGTAGTGTTTCTATTAAGTCGTAGGAAGTCATTGAGAAACGGCAGTTGAGATAGGCAAAGGTAGTAGATGGGCTAACGGATAAGAAAAAGAGTTTAAACCTGTTGCGGTTCGTGAATTACTCAATTCTCATAGTTTCTTTTGGTCTGGAAAACAATGTTGCTACATAAAATGTATGTACATTTGAAGCGCGGCTAGTTCCGCGTACGCGTTGTTCTCACCGGCCTAGCGGCTCATCCCATTTTTTCCGTGAATATTCTGCACATCATTTCGAGCCCGCGCAAGGGGGCTTCGGCCAGCATTCAACTCGGCAACGGCATCATCGAGAAGCTGCAAGCCGCTCACCCCGGTAGCAACGTCGTGGTTCACGACTTGGCTAGCCACCCCTTCCCTCACCTGGAAGAAGCCAAGCTGCAATCGTTCTTCACGCCGGCCGAAAGCCGCAGCCCCGAGCAGCAGGCCGCTGCCAAGCACTCGGACGACGCCATCCAGGAGATTAAGGATGCCGACGTTATCGTGATTGGCGCCCCGCTCTACAACTTCGGTATTCCGTCCACGCTGAAGGCCTGGGTCGACCACATTGCCCGCGCCGGCATCACGTTCCGCTACACCGCCAACGGCCCCGAGGGCCTCATCACCGGCAAAAAAGTGTACGTGGCCATGTCGAGCGGCGGCATCTATTCCGAAGGTCCGTCGGCGAGCTACGATTTCGTGGCGCCCTATCTGAAAGCGGTGCTCGGCTTCCTGGGCATGACCGACGTGACCGTGGTGCGTGCCGAAGGCCTAGCCATTCCTGACCTGCAAGCCACGGCCGTGCAGAAAGGCCTGGACAGCGTCACCATCACGGCTTAACTGCGGCCACTGCGCAAGCAGTAGGTGGTTTATTCAAAAGAAGCTCTTCGCAAAACAGTGCTACACTGCTTTGCGAAGAGCTTCTTTTTTGCTGCTTATGGCAGCCTAGCACTGCCTAAGGGGGCTAGCGCGATTTGGCCTCGCGCCAGCTGAACTCGGGCTCGTAGCCCAGCACGCGACGGGCCTTCTCGATGGAAAGCAGCGTTTCGTGCTCGCCCAATTCCTTTTTTACCGGTACGTTGGGCAAGTACTTCTTCATGAGCTCGGCCGACGATTTCGACATCACCGTGTCGGCGTTGGCAATGATGAAGGGGTGCATACCGGTGGCCTCCCATTCGAGGGCCTTGCGGATGGCCTGCGAGCCGTCGCGGGCGTCGATGTAGGCCCACATGTTCCATTTGCGCTCCTCGGGGTCGTTGTCGTAGGCCGGAAATTTGGCGTAGTCCTGGGGCTGCATCACGTTGCTGAAGCGCAGGCCCACGAGCTTCATGGCCGGCGTTTGGAGCACAAACTGGCGGGCCATATCCTCCATCAGCACCTTGGCCAGGGCGTAGGCGCTCTTGGCGCGCAGCGGGTAGTCCTCATCCACGGGCGCGTAGGGCTCGCCGCCCTCGAAAGGCTCCCCGAGGGTGGTTTCGGAGCTAGCCCAGATAACGTTGTGGATGCCCAGCCGCCGCGCTGCCTCAAATACGTTGTAGGTGCCCATGATATTATTCTGAAACAAATGGGCATCGGGGTACTGGCGCGGGGTCGGAAACGCCGCCAGGTGCACCACGGCATCGAAGGCATCGCTGGCCACGCCGGCGTGAATTTCTTTGCCAGTCGAGGACAGCGCATCCAGCGTCTGGCCAAAGTCGGCGAGGTCGGCGATGATGCCCGGAACGCCTTTTTCGGGCGCCGCAGTATCGATGACAAATACGTCGTAGCCATGCGCTTGCAGGTCGGCTACGCAGACGCGGCCCAGCTTGCCGGTGCCGCCGGTTACGGCCACGCGCCTGGGCTTTTTTTGGGAAGAATTCATGAGGTGGAAAAGGATGATGAAACGACGCGGCGCGGCAGCGTTGCCTGCTCGCTAGGGGTAGCCTGCTGCTAATACGGCGCGGCGGGTGCGGCCGCCGTGCATTATTTCGGCCTGGCGAGGCCAGCCCGGCGGGCGGGGCCAGGGCTAGCGAGGCGTAACTTTGTGAGCCTTCACTAGTTCGGCCTTTGTATGAAACCACTGCTTCTCGCGGCTACTGCCCTGCTGCTGGCGGCCGCCGCCCCGGCCACTACCAAAGTTGCGCCGCGCAGCCGCCACTTCCGGCTGCTGTGCCAGGCCACGGTGCCGGTGCCTGCCGCCGGCACCAAAACCCTGGAGCTGTGGATGCCCGTGCCGCACGCCGATAAAAGCCAGGACATCCAGGACCTCAAGATTGAGGCGAGCGCGCCCTACACCGTGGCCACCGACCAGTACGGCAACCAGATGCTGCATCTGCGGCCGGCTACCGTGCCTACGGCGCCGCTCACCGTCACGCTCACGGCGCTGGTTACGCGCCGCGAGCACCTGAACCTGCGCGCCACCGACGACCACGCCCCCGCCGAAACCGAAGCCCGCGACCCCAATCTCAGCCGCTGGCTAGCCCCCGACCGGCTGGTGCCGCTTGATTTCAAAATCAAGGCCCAGGCCCAGGAAGTGGTGGACAAGGCCGGGGCCAAAACCGACCTGCAAAGGGCCCGTGCCATCTACGAGCACGTGGTGAGCACGGTGACCTACGACAAAACCGGCCAGGGCTGGGGCCGCGGCGACATTTACTATGCCTGCGACGCGCGCCGGGGAAACTGTACTGATTTTCACGCCATTGTCATTGGCTACTGCCGGGCGCTGGGTATCCCGGCGCGCTTTAGCATCGGGCTGCCGCTGCCCGTGGGCCACGGCCAGGGCGAGATAAAGGGCTACCACTGCTGGGCCGAGTTCTTTACCAAGCAAACTGGCTGGGTGCCCGTCGATGCCTCCGAGGCCGCCAAAAATCCCGACAAGCGCAACTATTTCTTTGGCGCGCACGACGAAAACCGCGTCGAGTTCACCCGCGGCCGCGACCTCATGCTGACGCCCAAGCAAGCCGGCGCGCCGCTCAACTACTTCGTGTATCCCTACGCCGAGGCCGACGGCAAGCCCGTGGCCGACGTGGCCCGCACGTACACGTTTGAGGATTTAGTGGGCGGCAAATAAGTACGAAAGGGTAAAGAAAAAGGACCGTCCTGCTGCGCTTGTCGAAGCAGGACGGTCCTTTTTTGATGCTAGGCCTACGGGCTGGCTAGCCTTGCAGCTCGGCCACGTCGGCGGCACTCAGCTCCACGTCCATCGCCTTGGTTAGCTCCTGCACCTGCGCCACGCTGGTGCCGCTGGCAATGGGCGCCGTGATGCCCGGCGCCTGCATCAGCCAGGCCAGCGCCACCTGCGCCTGCGAAATGCCGTGGCGGTCGGCTACCGCGTCGAGGGCTTTGAGGATTTTGAAGCCCTTGTCGTTCAAATACTTCTTGCCGATGCCGGCGCCGCGCTGGCTTTTCTTGAGGTCAGCTTCGCTGCGGTACTTGCCGGTGAGGAAGCCCGCCGCTAGCCCAAAATACGGAATCACGCCGATGCCGCTGGCCTGCACAATGGCCAGGTCATCCTGCTCGAAAGCCTCGCGGTCGTAGAGATTGTACTCGGGCTGGAGGCTTTCGTAGCGCGGCAGGCCATCCTTTGCCGCAGCCAAGGCAGCTTGCAGGCGCGCGGGCTTGAAGTTGCTAGCCCCGATAGCGCGCACCTTCCCCTCCCTGATAAGCTCGGCGTAGGCTTCGAGCGGCTCGGTTACGGGCAGGCTCTCGTCGTCCTGGTGGCTTTGATAGAGGTCAAGGTAGTCGGTTTGCAGGCGCTGGAGGCTAGCCTCCACGGCTTGCTTGATGTAGGCTTTCGAGAGGCCCTTTTTATCGGGGGCTAGCTCCATGCCCACCTTAGTGAAAATCAGCACCTCGTCGCGGCGGCCGCGTTGGGTTAGCCACTTGCCGATTACGGTTTCCGACTGCCCGCCGCCCTCGTGGCCGGGCACCCAGCGCGAGTACACGTCGGCCGTGTCAATGGCGTTGCCGCCGCCCGCCACAAAGGCGTCGAGCACAGCAAAAGAAGTTTGTTCGTCGGCCGTCCAGCCAAATACGTTGCCGCCCAGCACGAGCGGGGCAATTTGCAGGCCCGAGCGGCCTAGTTCACGATGAGTTGCCATGAGTGGAATAAGGAAGAAGGAAAAGGAGTCTGCGGTTTCGGAAGTTATAACCCCCGAAAACCCGGCTGGTTGCCATTTCAGCAATTCTTCATCTGGCAAGCCCTAGTCTTCATTCAGCACCAGCAACAGGCCCTGCAACTCCTGGTTGAGTAGGCGCACGGCCGATTGCAGCTCGTTGAGCAGGTTGGCCCGCACCGTGAGCTCGTCGGCTGAGTACTGCCCGCCGGGGCCGAAAAGCAAGCTAGCCAGTTCCTTGCCCTCATTCGACTCGGGCCGCGCCAGCTGGCCGTAGTGCTGCCAGCGCTGGCGGGTATTGTGGGCAATGGTCGTCTGGCCGCCGTTGCTGAACGAGGGCTCGGTTAGCAGGTACCACACGCTGGGCGGAAACACATCGGAGGCTTGTTTTTCGGCCCACACGTCGGCCAGCAGGTTGCGCGGGTGCCCAAATTCGGCCGTGTGGCCGGCCTGGCTCAGCGTGAGCAAGCCCAGCCCTGCCGCCAGCAGCCCGCCCCCGATGCCCAAGGCGTACTGCCCCCGCTGGTTCTCGATAACCGTAGTGCCGATGCCGCTGGCCGCCCCCACGCCAATAGACAGCACGTTGAGGCGCTGCGTGCGGCGGTCGTCCAGGTTTTTGAGGTAGCCCGCTACCTGGTCGGCGCGCTCGCCCTCGCAGTCGAGCTCGGCGGCGAGGCTAGCCACGGTGCTGCTCACCAGGGCCACTTGGTTGGCGAGTAGGTGGCGTTGGCGCAGCACGGCCAGCTCGGTGGCCGGGCCGGGGTGCTGGCGGGCAGCTTCTTGCAAGGTCAACAGGGTTTGCAGGGCGGGTAAAATGCCCACTGCATTGGCCGTTAGAAGGTTGCGGCGTGGGTAGTGGGCTAGCAGCGCGGGCGTGAGGGCGGCCTCCAAATCGGGCTGCGGCGCAAAAGCCGGGTTGTAGCGGTAGGGCAGGGGCGGGTCGCAGTAGCCGGCGGCCACCGCCAGGCGCGTGGCCGGGCGCGTGGCGCAGCCCGCCAGCACCAGCAGGCTAGCCAGCAGGCAGGTCTTGGGCATGGGCATCAGCTAGGCTTCGTAAAACTCCAGCGGCAGGCCATCGGGGTCGCTGAAAAACGTGAAGCGCCGGCCCGTCAGCTCATCTACCCGCAGGGGCTCGCACGCCACGCCGAGGCTAGCCAGGTGCGCGGCGGCGGCCGCCACATCGGGCACCGCAAAAGCCAGGTGGCGCAGGCCCGCCGCCTCGGGCCGGCTGGCGCGGGGCGGCGGGCTGGGAAAGGAAAACAATTCGAGCAGATAGTGGCCGTTCAGCGCCAGGTCGAGCTTGTAGGAATCGCGTTCGGCGCGGTAGGTTTCGGCCAGTATTTCCAGGCCTAGCACCTCGGTGTAAAACCGCTTCGAAGCCGGATAATCGGTGCAAATGAGGGCGAGGTGGTGCACGCCCAGCAGAGAAAGAGCCATGGGACGAATGTAGCGCGGACTTTTTAGTCCGCGAGCAGCACATGCACTACCGGCTAGCGGGCAGCCGGAAAGCTGGCCCTATTCTGCCACCCAGCGCACTTTTTCCTGCACCGGGCCGCGCTTGCCGGCCGAGCCGGGCGTTTTGACATAGCCCAGGTGGAAAAAGCCCAGCAGCTTATCGGCCGGCCCGAGGCCGAAAAACGCCTTGGCTTCCTCGGTATAGGTGACGCCGCCGCTGCTCCAAAAGCCGCCCAGCCCGTAGGCGTGGGCCGAGAGCGCCAGGTTTTGCACGGCGCAGGCCACGGCCTCCACGTCTTCGATTTCGGGCAGGTCGTCGGAGCGCTGCATGCCCAGCGCGATGATGTGCGAGCACTGCGGCGGCAGGGCCAGCAGCTTTTCGTGCTTGGCGGGGTTGAACTTGAAGCCGGCCGTTTGCTGGTACAAATCGGCCTGAAACCGGGCCAGCCGCTGCAAGCCGGCCCCGCTGAATACCACGAAGCGCCACGGCTCGGTGCGCTTGTGGCTGGGAGCCCAGTTGGCATTGTCGAGCAGTTGCCAGATGAGGTCGTCGGGGATGATTTTGCCGGGCTCAAACTGCGGCACAAATACGCTGCGCCGGGTGCGGATGAGGTCGTTGAGCTGCTGAGGGACTAGGGAAGAAGTCATGGAGAAAAAGGGAAAAGTGGTGCGCTAGCAAAGGTCAGCCGGGCTGCGGCCCACCCTATTAAACAACCGCCAGGGGCTCGAAATGCCCCGGCCAAAACGGTACGGCCCGGCTGCAACCAGCGGGCCCGCGGGCAGTCTTTCGGCCCCTTCATTCAAACTGCCGGGCTAGCGGCTATTTTTGGCGCTACTTCTGTTTTAGCTTTTTTCATGAAAAAATATTTCGTTGCCACGCTGCTGAGCGGCGTGGCATTGCTGCTAGCCGGCGCTGCCCAGGCCCAGCCCAACGCGCCGCAGCCCGCCGGGGCGCTGCCGCCCTACAATGCCCGGGCGCTGTTCAACCCCGACTACCTCAACCAGGTGGGGCCGGCTACGCGCACGGCCGGCGGCGCCCCCGCCGCTACGTATTGGCAGAACGCGGCCGACTACCAGATTGCCGCCAGCCTCGACGATAAGGCGGCCCGCGTGACGTCCAACGTCACCATCACCTACACCAACAACAGCCCCGACCCGCTGCCCTTCGTGTGGGTGCAGCTCGACCAGAACCTGTTTCGCGCCGACTCGCGCGGGGCGGCGGCCACGCCGCTGGCGGGCAGCCGCTTCGGCAACGGGGCCAGGGGCTTTCAGGGCGGCGACTCGCTGCAAACCGTGAATATTGAGTTGCACGGCAAGAAAATGAAGGCCAACTACCGCGTGACCGACACGCGGATGCAGATTATGCTGCCCGAGGCCATGAAGCCGCACGGCGACAAACTCAAAATCAGTATTGCCTACGCCTTCAATATCCCGGAGTACGGAGCCGACCGGCTAGGCCGCCTGAAGACCCAAAACGGCGAGATATTCGAAGTGGCGCAGTGGTACCCGCGCATGGCCGTGTACGACGACGTGGAGGGCTGGAACACGCTGCCCTACATGTCGGCCGAGTTTTACCTGGAGTACGGCAACTACGACTACACCCTCAACGTGCCCGCCAACTTTATCGTGGGCGGCTCGGGCGAGCTGGTGAACCCTGGCGAGGTGCTCACGGCCAGCCAGCAGCAGCGGCTCGCCAAAGCCGCTGGCTCGGATAAAACGGTGATTGTGCGCGGCCCCGACGAAGTGACGCAGGCGGGCTCACGCCCGGCCAGCAAAAACGGCCGCCTCACCTGGCACTTCCGGTGCCAGCAGGCGCGCGACGTGGCCTGGGCGGCCTCGGCCGCCTTCGTGTGGGATGCCGCCAAGATGAACCTGCCCAGCGGCCGTAAGTCGCTGGCTATGTCGCTCTACCCCGTGGAGGCCGCCCAGGATTCGGCTTGGAACCGCAGCACGGAGTACGTGAAAAAGAGCATCGAATTCAACTCCAAGCAGTGGTACGAGTACACCTACCCGGTGGCGACCAACGTGGCCGGCGTAGTGGGCGGTATGGAGTACCCGGGCATCGTGTTTTGCGGCGCCAAGTCGAAGAAAGCCAGCCTGTGGAGCGTGACCGACCACGAGTTTGGCCACAACTGGTTTCCGATGATTGTGGGCTCCAACGAGCGCAAATACCCGTGGATGGACGAGGGCTTCAACACCTTTATCAACATCTTATCCACCAAGGACTTCAATGGCGGCGAGTACAAGGCCCTGGAGGACGTGGAAACCCGCATGACGCCCGGCATCGTGCGCGCCCTGCAAGACCCCAACATGGACACGCCCTACACCGTGCCCGACGTGACGCAGGCCCGCAACCTGGGCTACGCGGCGTACAGCAAAACGGGCTTCGGCCTGTATTTGCTGCGCCAGGAAATACTAGGGCCGGAGCGGTTCGACTACGCGTTTCGCACCTACATCAAGCGCTGGGCCTTCAAGCACCCCACGCCGCGCGACTTTTTCCGCACCATGAACAACGTGGCTGGCGAAGACCTGACGTGGTTCTACCACCAGTGGTTCTTCGAGAACTGGCAGCTCGACCAGGCCGTGAACTCGGTGGCCTACGTGAACCAGGACCCCAGCAAGGGCGCCCTCATCACCATCGAAAACAAGGGCCAGATGGCCATGCCCGTGACGGCCGAAATCACGGAGGCCGGCGGCAAGAAAACCACCGTGCGCCTGCCGGTCGAAATCTGGCAGCGCGGCGGCACTTGGACGTTCCGGGCCGCCACCACCGCGCCGCTCACGCAGGTGGTGCTCAACCCCACCAACCTGCTGCCCGACGCCAACCGCTTCAACAACACTTGGCGCGCCCTGAAGCTGCCCGAGTAACCTGCTCAACCCCAACCAAAAAGGCCTACTGCTGATGCGGTGGGCCTTTTTGGTTGAAACGGGCTAGCGGGCAACCGCAGAAAGAAGCGCAGTGCGAGAGCTTAGGGCGTGTTTTGATTTGGCGAAAATGACTTTTAAATCGTTATGCTTTGACAAGCTCAGCATAGCGATTTGAAATTCCTAAACACGCTCTTAGTCGCGGGTGCGCAGCACGCGCCAGCCGTGGGCAGGCACGGTGCGCGCTTTGGCTTGGGCTAGGGTCAGCTGCTCGCCGCTAAACACATCGAACAGGCCTTTCTGCGGGGGTACCAGCGTTTTCTGGCCCGGCAGGGCTAGCGGCTCGGCCGTGGCATTAAGGAGCACGATGACGGCCGCGCCGTTCTTCTCGCGCACGAAGCCGTACAGGCCTTCCGGCGTGGCCAGCCGCTGAAACTGGCTGGCCGCGTCGCCGTTGCGCAGCGCGGGGTGGCGCTTTTTAAGCTGCAAGAGCTTGGTGTAGAAGTTTTGCAGCGGTAGCTCGGCCCAGTCGATGGTATCGCGCTCGAAGAAGGCTAGCCGGCGGTTCAGCCCCGCTTCCTGGCCCGAGTACAGCATGGGCATCCCCGGCAGCAGCGCCGCAAGCACGGCGAAAGGCAGGGCCAGCGGCCCCAGGCGCTCGTACTCGGTGCCATCCCAGCTGTTCACGTCGTGGTTGCTGGTAAAGTGCATGAGGTACACGCTGGGCGGATACTTGGCGCGCTCGGCGGCCAAGTAGGTATCGATGTCGTGCAGGCTAGCCTTGCCCTCGGCAATGTGGTCGAGCAGGTAGTGCAGGCGCAGGCCGAAGGTCATGTCGAAGGCCCGTTCCAGCAGCTCCGTATCCGAGTTAAACTCCTCCCAGGTCAGCCCACCCGAAGGGTACAGCTCGTCCCACTCGGCCAGCATAAACACGGGTTTGAGGGCTTCGAGCGCGGGGCGGGCCTCGTCCCAGAAGTCGGTGGGTACCAGGCCGGCCACGTCGCAGCGGTAGCCGTCGAGGTCGGCCACGCGCACCCAGTAGGCCAGGGCGTCCACCATGTAGGCGCGCAGCTCGCGGTTGGCGTAGTCGAAGGCGACCACGTCGGTCCAATCGGCCACGGGCGGCACCAGTTCGCCCTGGGCATCGTGCTGGTACCAGTCGGGATGCTGGGCAATGAGCGCATTGTCGCGGCTCGTGTGGTTGGCCACCCAGTCGAGGATAACCTTGAGGCCCAGGCCGTGGGCCGTTTGCACGAGGTGTTGCAAATCGGCCAGGGTACCAAATTCGGGGTTCACCCCAAAATAGTCCTGCACCGCGTAGGGCGACCCTAGCGAGCCCTTGCGGCCGGTTTCGCCAATCGGGTGAATCGGCATCAGCCACACGATAACGACGCCCATCTTAGCCAGGCGCGGCAGGTGCGCCTCGAAGGCCCGGAACGTGCCCTCGGGCGTGTAGTTGCGCACATTTACTTCGTAAATAGTGGCGTTGGCGGCCCACTCGGGGTGGCGCACGCTAAAGCGGGAGGCTAGCGGATGGTCGGTCATAAAAGAGAAAGTAGCGCGAGGCCTCTGCTTCGTGCGCGAGCACAGCGAGCAACTCGTGTTGGGGGGCATCTGGCCCCGCCTGCTCGCTGCGCAGTACGGGTATCAGGGTTTTTTGGTGCTGAGCACGCGCCAGCCGTGGGCGGGCACGCTCACCTGCGGGTCCTCGATTGGCGAGCCCACGTCGGCGAAGGCATCGGTCACGGTTTCGGCGGGATGGGGGAGGGTTTGGGGCTGGGCGCCGAGGTTCACGGCCACCCAGGTTTTGGCCTTGCCATCGCCGCTGGCCCGCTCAAAAACAAAGCAGTCGGCCGGGGCGGGCAAAATGGTGAATTTGGCGCAGGCGTCGCCGTTGCGCAGCGCCGGGCTATTCTGCTTGAGGTGCAGCAGCGCGGCATAAAAAGCATTGAGCGCGTAGCCATTCCATTGAATGGTATCCTTGTCAAAAAAGCGCAGCCTTTTAGTGGAAGCCGCTTCCTGCCCACTGTACACCAGCGGAATACCCGGCGCCAGCGCTGTGAGCACGGCCAGCGCCTGGGCATTGGCCCCTAGCCGCACGCCCTCGGGGTTGTCCCAGCTATTGACGTCGTGCGAGGAAGTGAAATTCATCAGGTACACGCCGGCGGGGTACATCCGGCGCTCGGCCGCGAAGTAGCCGGGCAGCGCCGCCACCGGGCGCTTGCCCTGGGCTATGCTGTCGAGCAGGTAGTGCAGCCGGAGGGCGTAGGTGGCGTCGAACGCCTTTTCGAGCAGATGCGTGCGCGGTGTGAATTCACCTTTCTTAAGAAAGGGCGGGTTGTGCAGCTCGTCCCACTCGGCCAGCATAAAAACCGGCTTTATTTTTTCCAGCGCGGCGCGCGTGTTGTTCCAAAACTCGGTAGGCACCAGGCCCGCCACGTCGCAGCGAAAGCCGTCGAAGCCCACGTCGTGTACCCAGTAGGCCATGCTTTGGGTCATGTACTGGCGCAGGCCGGGCTGGGCGTAGTCGAGGTCGATGACATCCTGCCAGTCGGCCACGGGCGGCTGAAAATTGCCTTTTGCATCCTTGGTAAACCAATCGGGGTGCTGCTTGCTCAGCTCGCTGTCCCAACTGGTGTGGTTGGCTACCCAATCGAGGATAACGTGCATGTTGAGGCGGTGCGCCTCGGCGATGAGGTGCTGCAAGTCGGCTAGGGTGCCAAACTCCGCGTTCACGCCCCGGTAATCGCGCACCGAGTACTGGCTGCCCAGCGCGCCCTTGCGCTTCACCTCCCCGATGGGCTGCACCGGCATCAGCCACAGGATGCTGACGCCCATCTTGTGCAGGCGCGGCAGGTGCTTTTCGAAGGCCCGAAACGTGCCCTCGGGCGTGTACTGGCGCACATTTACTTGGTAGAGGCTGGCATTGGTAGCCCAGGCCGGGTGCTGAATGGTGAACGGCGCGGGTGGCCGGCACTCGGCCGGAATAGCCACCTCGGGCGGGCCCGCCGGGGTGGTGGGCGAGCAGGCCGCCAGGCTCAGCAGGCTTAGGCCCCCCAGCCAGTGCGGGCGTCGTAGCTGTCGGAAAAAAGTAAGCATGCTGCAAGGTACTAGGCTAGCTAGTGGGCCAGCCAGCCACGGCAGCTACCGGCCCCGCGCAAACGGAAAAGCTGGTAGCCGTAGCGCCACTAGCGGCGGCGGTTTTACGTATGCAGGCCGCACCTCCTTTACTTGTTATGGCCCCTGTTTTTGCTCGCCGCTTGTGGCTGCCCGCCGCGCTGGCCTGGGGCCTGTTTGGCACGATGGGCGCGCTGGTAGCGCGCTACGGCCAGGCGCCGTTCGACGAGCCCGTGCTGCTGGCGCTGCACCGCCACGCCACCCCGGCGCTCGACGGGCTAGCCGTATTTTTCACCATCGTGGGCAACACCGGCCCGATGATAGCGGCCGGCGTGCTCACCACCGCGGCGCTAGTCCGGGCCGGCCGCCGCCGCGACGCCTGGCTGTTTGCCGTCGGTGTCGGCGGCTCGATGCTGCTCACGCAGGCCATCAAATTCTTCGTGACGCGGCCGCGGCCGGCGCTGTGGGCCAGCATCCGGCCCGAGCACACGTTCAGCTTCCCCAGCGGCCACGCCATGGACACGGCGGCGCTGGCCGTGGCGCTGTTTTTTGTGCTGCCGCGCCACCGGCGGCTGTGGGCGCTGGCCCCGCTGTTTGCGCTGGCCGTGGGCTCGGCGCGCATGTACCTGGGCGTGCATTACCCCAGCGACGTGCTGGCCGGCTGGAGCAGCGCCGTGGGCTGGGTGCTGCTGGTGCAGCTGGTGGCCGGGCCAGCCAAGCCCGCGCTGGCAAGCTAGGCGCTACAGCGTCACGCCAAACTTGGCCCCAGTTTTCTCTAAGTCCTGCACCACGGCATCGAGTAGCGGAATGCCTTTGAGGAGCCGATGGGCGGCCATCGCCCGCTCGGGGTCGCCGGGGATGAGCACCTGCTTGCCCTCCACGGCTTTGGCCTTGCGGAAAGTAGTTATCCACTTGTCCATGTGCTCTTTAAACTCGGCAGCAGGCCGGAAGGCATCGACGCGCATGGCCCCGAAAAAGTGCCCTAGTCCCTGGCCCACCGGGTCGGCGGGCGGCTGCAAAAACGCCACGAACGGCGGCACCCACGGCCCGTAGTTGGCCCCGCTCAGCACGGCCGAAAAGATATCGACCACTGCGCCCAGGCCGTAGCCCTTGTGCGAGCCGGTGGCACCCCCTAGCGGCTGCAGGGCGCCGCCGTTCTTCACGGCATTGGCGTCGGTGCTGGGGTGGCCCTCGGCATCCTGCGCCCAGCCTTCGGGAATGGGCAGGTTTTTGCGCTGCGCGATTTCGAGCTTGCCGTTGGCCGCCGTAGTGGTGGCCATGTCGAGCACGAAATCGGGCTGCTCGCCGGCCGGCACGGCCACGGCTATCGGGTTGGTGCCCAGTAATCTATCGAGCGAATACGTAGGTGCCACCAGCGGCGAGGCGTTGGTCATGGCGATGCCTATCATGTCCTGGGCCAGCCCCAGCATGGCGTGGTAGCCGGCAATGCCGAAGTGGTTGGAGTTCTTCACCGATACCCAGCCGGTGCCCACCTGCGCGGCCTTGCGCATGGCAATGCGCATGGCCTGGGGGCCCACCACCAGGCCTAGCCCACCGTCGCCATCGACCACGGCCGTACTGGGCGTTTCGTAGGTGATGCCCACCCGCGGCCGGGCGTTGATGCGGCCCGCCTCCCAGAGGCGCACGTAGCCCGAGAGCCGCGCCACCCCGTGCGAATCGACGCCCCGCAAATCGGCCGAGAGCAGGGTTTCGGTGGCTAGGGTAGCGTCGGCTGCGGGGCAGCCGAGGGCCAGAAAAACCTGCTCGGCAAAGGTGAACAGCTGCTGATAGGAAAAAGTAGGCATGGCTAGGAAGGCTAGCCCGCGCGAGCAAAGAACTCGTCGGCTTAGCACCCGCAAACCTACTGCGCCAGCAGGGCTAGCGCAGGCTGGTGAAGTAGAGTGAAAATATACGCGTTGTTTATCAAGGTTTTATGAATTATTAACTAATCTCATAGTTTTAAACTAAATAATTAGTCGAAAGGCTTCGTACCTAGCAGCAAATTAGCCAAGTGGCTTACTCTGACGAGCGCTTATGAAACTGCAACTAGCTGGTTGGCTGCTTAGTGCTGGGCTACTGGGCACTGCCTGGATAGCCCCCGAGCCAGCCAACCCATTTGTGTTGGTGAGTGAAGCCGCTCGGGTCGGTCCGGTCGGCTCGGTCAACTACCTGCTGCCGCTGCTAGAGCTGCGCCGGCAGCGGCCAGCTTACCTGCAGGGGGCTCAGGTGGGCACCTATTGGCAGGCGCTGGCGACTTTCGCCGCGATGGCTAGCGAACTCGACAGCGTTGCTTATTACTGGCGGCAGCAGCCGGGGTACGCAGCCCCAGCGCCAGTTGCCGCGCCGGCAACTGCCTTGCCGTTGGCAGCCGCCACGATTTTAGCCCAAACGAAGGCGCGGCAACTGGTGCTGTTCAACGAGGAGCACACCCAGCCGCGGGGCCGCTGGCTAGTCGGCAGTTTGCTGCCCGCCCTCTACCAGCAGGGGTTTCGCTACCTGGCCCTGGAAGCACTAGAGGCCGCCGACTCGGCGGGCCTGCGGCAGCGCGGCTACCCGGTGGCAGCCTCTGGCTTTTACACGAACGAGCCGCACTTCGGCAACCTGATTCGGCAGGCGCGGCAACTGGGCTTTCACGTGATAGCCTACGATGCTTTCAGTGAAGACCGCGAGTGCGACCAGGCGCGCAACCTGCTGGCGGCCACGCTAGGGCCACACCCGCAGGCGCGGGTAGTGGTGCTGGCCGGCCACGGCCACATCAACGAAAACAGCACCGCCCAAACGATGGCTACCTGGGTGCACAAGCTTTCGGGCATCGACCCGCTCACCATCGAGCAAACGCATGCGGCCGCGGGCGGCCCAGCCAGTTGGGCCACGTTGAAGCCGGGCGCCTACTTGGTGCCGCCGGCTAGCCTGCCCGGCCGGTCGCTCACCTGCGATTTGTATGTGCTCAATAAGCTGGCTTTAGCGGGAGCGGGCAACGGCTTTGGCAACCCCGCCGCCCGCCCGACTCGCCTCGTCATCCCGCCCGATAGTCTGCGCCCGCCGCAGGTGCTGCTGGTGTACTACCAGCGCGAAAAGCAAGCCCAGGCCGGCGCGGTGCCCGTGGCCGTGCACTGCCTGCGCCCCCGCGAAACCTCGGTGCACTTGCCCTTGCTGCCCGGCACCTACGTGGCCGAGCTGCGCACTGCCCCCGGCCTGCGGTGCTGGCAAAAGACGTTTTCTGTTCTTTAATTTCTGACGCACTACCTTATGCAACCGCCTTTTCCCGAACTCACCCGTGCCGAAGAGCAGGTGATGCAGCTGCTCTGGCAGCGCGGCCCCAGCTACGTCAAAGACCTGCGCGAGGCGCTGCCCGTGCCCTTGCCCGCCCTCACCACGGTGAGCACCATTGTGCGCATTCTCGAGCAAAAAGGCTTTGTGGGCTACGAGCCGGTGGGGCGCGGCTACCGCTACCACGCCCTAGTGGCGCAAGATGACTACCGGCGCTTTTCGCTGCGCAAGCTATTGCGGGGCTATTTCGGGGGCTCGTTTGGGCAGTTGGTGTCCTTCTTTGCTCAGGATGAGAACCTCGATGCCGCCCAGCTCGACGCTCTGCTGCGCCAGGCCCAAGCCGACGGGCCTGATTCGCAACACTCGGAAAACCAAGACGCTACCTCCACGGAGTAAAAAGCCGATGTTCTCATGCGCACCTTGTTACTTGCCTTACTGGCTAGCCTAGCCACGGCCTGCGCCGGCAGCCGCGCTGCCGAGCACCTCGACCGCCACGACCAGCGCCAGGGCCGCTGGAACACCTATTACGACGACGCCCGCACTCAACTGCTCACGCGGGGCCGCTACCGGCACGGGCAGCCGGTGGGCCGCTGGCGCTACTATACCCTGGCCGGCGCCGTGCAGCGGCGCGAGCGCTACCACCGCCACGGCTTCAGCGACATTACCTACTACTACCCCAGCGGCAAAGTAGCGCGCCAGGGCCGGGCGCGGGTAGTAGAGGAGCCCAGCGGCCCACACTTTTACTGGCTGGGCGACTGGAATTACTACTCGCTGGCCGGCGCCCTCGATAGCGTGCAAACCTACGACCTGGGCAAGCGCCAACGCACCCGCTACCTCACCGCCGAGCGGGTGCAAATGAGCAAGTAAGTTGCTAATTATTAGGGATATTACTCTTTTCTGAGCTATGAACACATCTTTTCTGGCAGGCTGGCTAGCGGGCACCTTGGTGCCGCTGGGGGCCATCTGGTTCTTGTTTCGGCTGGTGCTGCGCCGCGAGCGCTGCTTTGGCTACAACCGCGCCCTGCTGCTGCTGGCGCCGGTGGTGGCCGTGGGGCTGCCGCTGCTGCCGCGCCCCGCGGTGAGCGGCTGGCTAGCCCCGGCCGCCGCGCCAGTGGCGGCGGGACCGATGGTTGCGCTGCCGGCGCTAGCGCCGGTTGCCAGCACCGCCACCGCCTGGCAGCCCGGCCCGTGGCTGCTGGGCCTGTACCTGCTAGGCGTAGGGGCTATGCTGGCCGCGCTGGCCTACCGCTATGTACAGTTGCGGCGCGCCACCCGGTACCTGCCCCGCGAGCGCCGGCCGGGCTACGTGCTGGCCTACACCGGCGGGCGGCTGCCCACGAGCTCGTTTGGCCGCACTATTTTTTGGGATGACACGGCCGGCCTCACACCTGCCGAGGCCACTTCGGTGCTGGCCCACGAGCTGGCGCACGTGCGCCAGGGGCACAGCGTCGAGGTGCTGTGGCTCGAAGTGTGGCGGGCGCTGCTCTGGTTCAACCCTTTCGCTCACCTGCTGCTGCCCAGCCTGCGCCTCACCCACGAGCTGCTGGCCGACTGGGAGGCCATGCTACTCGTGGCTAGCCCTGCCGATGCGCTGGCCCCCGCGCCGCCCTACCCGTCGCTGCTGGCCCGGCTGGCCGTGCGGCACGTGGCCGGGCCAAGCTATTCCGCTTTAGCTCAATCATTTGCCTTTTCCTTCACCCTCACCCGCCTTGCCATGTTGCAGAATCAAGTTCCCGTGCGCCGCTGGAAGCAGTGGCTAGCCCTGCCCGTGCTGGCCGGGGTGTTTTTGGCCGCCAGCCAGGTGGCGATGGCCCAAACGAAACCCGCCGCCAGTGAGGCGGACCGCGCTGCCCGAACCGAGGCCATCAAGCGCAAAGTGGCGGAGGCAATGCAGCAGGACCTGCGGCAAAACGGTGCGCTGGAACCGGGCACTACGCAGCAGTTCGACATTACCAAGATGCAAGGCAAGCCGGAAGAAGTGCGAGTGATAATCAGGAGGGTGAAGGCGGGCCAGGCCGGGATGTCTACCGTGCGGGTGTACCGGCCGGATGAGGTCATCCAGGAGCTGCCGCCTACTTCCGCACCTTACACACCTTATGAAAAAGGTAAAGCTCCCGTACCAATTCCGGCTGGTGTCTATACCTACGTCGAGCAAATGCCCGCCCTACCCGGCGGTGGGGGTATGATGGCCATTGTGCAGCAGATTCAGCATAACCTCGTGTACCCCGGCGGCCCGCGCCAGGAGGGCAAGGTGTTCGTCAGCTTCGTGGTGCGGGCCGACGGTAGCATAAGTGATACCAACGTCTTGAAAAGCCTCGGCCCGGCCTACGACGAGGCCGTGGTGAGCGCCATCAGGAAGCTGCCGCGCTTTGTGCCCGGCCGGCAGAATGGCCGGCCGGTGGCGGTGAACTTCACGGTGCCCGTTACGTTCAAGAACAACCCCTAGCCGCGGCCCAGCAGCTCGGCTAGCAGGCCCTCCTTGAGGGCCAGAGCAGAGGTTGTAATCTGGGTTAAGTTGTAGGTAGTGAGCACGTACTTCACGATAACGCTGGCCACCACCAGCATGTCGGCCCGCATCGGGAACATGCCGGCCAGGGCCACCCGGCCGTCGTGGTCGAGGGTCAGCAGCTGGGCAAAATGCTGCTCGAAGTCAGCCACCGGCAGCGCGGTGCTGGGCGGCAGGTCGGCCTCGCGGCGCACCTGGCCCACGCTGAGGTCGGCTAGGGTATCGAAGCTGCCCGAGCTGCCCACCAGCCCGGCTAGGGGGCCGTGCGCAGCCACGGCCGCCGTAAGGGGCGCCAGCACCCCGGCCAAATACTCCAGCTCGGCGTGCAGTTGCTCGCGTGGAAACACGCCGCTGGGGTCGGGAAAAAAGGTGTCTAGCAAGCGCTGGGCGCCGATTTCAAAGCTTTGCTTCCAGAAAATCGTGTCCTCGCTGGCAATGATGAACTCGACCGAGCCGCCGCCGATGTCCATCAGCAAGTGCTTGGCTTGGCCTAGCGCCACGGCCTGGCGGATGCCTTTGGCAATGAGCTCGGCCTCGCGCTCGCCCCCAATCACCTCTACCTGAATACCCGTGGTTTCCAGAATGTCACGCACCAAATCGGGGCCGTTGCGCGATACGCGCATGGCGCTGGTAGCCGTGGCGCGCACCTCCGTAACTTGGTGCAATTCAAGCTCTTCTTTGAAGCCGCGCACCGTTTGCAAGGCGCGGGAGTAGGGCAGGGGCGCAATCTCACCTTTGCTAATGCCACCCTCGCCCAGGCGCACGCCCACCTTGGTGCGCACCAGCACGTGCGGCGGCTGGCCGGGCCGGTCTTCCACTATCAGCAGGTGGAAGGTATTGGTACCCATGTCGATAAGGGCCAGGCGGCGGTGCTGCGTAGTAAGTGAGTGCATGGGGCGAGGGGGCGCAAGTGAAGCCGGTGCTGCGCAAGATAGCCGGCCCTGGGCCAGCCAACATGCCACGGACCGTTGCGTAAGAAAGGTGTATGGAAGGTGAAGTGTTGGTTTCGACTAAGAAGTGTCCGTTTTGCCAGCAGTGGTCGGAGTGGCAGTTGCAACCCACCGACCGCTGCGCGCATTGCGGCAAGCTGCTGGACCCGCAAGCGCACCACCGCGCTCAGCAGGATGCCGCCGCCGCTCATGAGCAGCAGCAGTCGCCGGTACGTCTCATTCAGATAAACCCCCAAGATGGGGCTGTGCTACGCTTTTTCAAATGGCTGGCCCGCGGCGGGCAACTGCTTTTTATGGCCTTGCTGGCGTTTTTTGTGTGGATAGCCACGGCCATCGCCGCCTAGCTGTGGGCTGGGCCACGGTGCTGCGCCACCCGCTGGTGCTAGGAGCCGCGCTGCTATTCAGCGGCTTGTATAGCAATAAGCACTGGCTGCACTGGCCGTTGCCGCAGCCCGTTACCGCGCACCTCGGCGACCTGCTCGCCATGCCGCTACTGCTGAGCCTGGCCCTGGCCGCGCACCGGCTGCTCATCAGCCGGGCGGGTACGCTGCCAGCAGGGTGGCTAGTGGGCGCGTGGCTGGCCGTGTCGGGCTGGTTTGAGGGGCTACTGCCGCTGTGGTCGGCCCAGGCCGTGGCCGACCCGCTCGATGTGCTGGCCTACGCGCTGGGCACGCTGGCTTTCGACCACTGGCTTAATCGGTCGCCGATTGCCACCGACGTAGTGTGAGGCGCTGGCCTAGGTAGCAAACCGGCAGAACGTGCCCAGTGGCAGCTTGCGCTGGCTGGCATCGTGCAGGTAAATCTCGCCCAGCTCGCGCACCGCTTTTTTACCGGGAAAAATGGCTTGGGTTAAATTATCCAGAATGAGCGCCGAGAAGCCCAGCGAGTACAGGTTCACCACAAAAAAATGGTCCTCCGGGTCCAGCAGCTGCTGGCTGAGCTTGAGCAGCTCGTTAAGCTCATCTTCGAGCTGCCACTTCTCGCCGTTGGGGCCGCGGCCGTAGGCGGGCGGGTCCAGGATGAGGCCCTGGTACTTGCTGCCGCGCTTCACCTCGCGGCGCACGTATTTCATGGCATCTTCCACCAGCCAGCGCACGCCGTCGAGCTGGCTAGCCTCCATGTTGTCGCGGGCCCAAAAATTGACCTGCTTCACCGAGTCGAGGTGCGTGACATCGGCCCCGGCGGCGCGGGCGGCCAGGGTCGCCGCGCCGGTGTAGGCAAACAGGTTGAGCACGCGCGGTAGCTTGGCCTGGCGCGCTTTGGTCTGGTTATAAATGAATTGCCAGTTGGGGTCCTGTTCCGGAAAAAGGCCCACGTGCTTGAACGACGATAGCCCTAGCCGGAACTTCAGCCGCAGGCCGCCGGGCCGCTCGTAGGCAATAACCCACTGCTCGGGCATGCCTTTTTTGAGGCTCCACTGGCCTTTTTCGGTGCTGCCGGGGGCGCGGGCAAAGGTGGCATCGGCCTGCTGCCACTCGCTGGCGGGCAGGGCCATATCCCAGATGGCCTGCGGCTCGGGGCGGGCCAGCACGTACTGGCCAAAGCGCTCCAGCTTCTGAAAATTGCCGCTGTCGAGGAGTTCGTAGTCGGGCCAGGGAGAGGTAGTCAGAAAATCGTACACGAGCAGGAAAGCGGGGTTAGTGGGCGCAACGCCCAGGCTGGAACCCGCAAAGGTCGGGCTGGCCGGGGAAAGATGCGGATTATTTCAATCTTTTTAAACCAGCTTCGGCGGATTGCGTAAACGTATTCAGACCTGTGGCTTATTAAATAAGCCTTTGATTGCCAAATAATTAATCTAAAATTCATTTTTATGCCCTCCACCCAAGAAAAGCTGGCCAAGCCTACGCTGCTCCATACGCCTTCGGACCTCGACGAGCAAGGCCGCGCCAAACTTAGCGACAGTCTCAACCTACTGGTTGCCGACTATTTCGCCCTCTACATCAAAACCAAGAACTACCACTGGCACATGAGTGGCCGTCACTTCCGTGACTACCACCTGCTGCTGGATGAGCAAGCCGACCAAATTTTTGTCGTAATTGACCCCATCGCGGAGCGCGTGCGCAAGCTGGGCTACCCTACCATCCACTCGGTGGGCGAAGTAGGCCGCAAGCAGCGCGTAAAAGACAACGATGACATCTACGAGAATCCCCTCGACATGCTCATCGACTTGCAGAATGAGAACCGCGAACTGGTAAAAAACCTGCGCGAGTCGCACGAGATTGCTGATGACATCAACGACGTAGCCACCGCTAGCCTGCTAGAGGTATACATTGATGAGGCCGAGCGCCGCGCTTGGTTCCTGTTTGAGGCTAGCCGCGACGTAAACTAAATTGCCTCAGGACATAAAAAACCGGCTCCCCAGTGCAAACTGAGGAGCCGGTTTTTTATGCCCTGAGGGCTAGCGACGCTGCTACTTTTTGCTGGTTTTCAACTGTAGCTCCCCGCTTTGCAAACCCGGCGCGGTGGCTTGCAGCTTGAGAGTGCCGGCCGTTTCGCTAGCCTGCACAATGGCCACGAGCTGGCCCTGAAAGGCGTGCATCTGCGGCGTCTGGAACGGCTCCAGGTTGGCAGCGTCGCCGTTGCCCACGGCGCGGAAGGTGCCCGCGCCACTTACTGCGAAGCGGAGCTGCTGGCTAGCCTCAGGGCAGAGGTTGCCCTGTGCGTCTTCGACGCGGGCCGTGACGTAGGCCAGGTCCTGGCCATCGGCGGCTAGGGCAGCGCGGTCGGTCACAAGCCGGATGTGGTGGGGCGCGCCGGCGGTGCGAACTTCTTCGCTGCCAATTATTTTGCCCTGCGCATCGTAGGCCACCACCTTGATGCTGCCGGGCTGATACACCACGTTTTTCCACTGCAAGCGGTAGCGGGTTTGGGGGTCAGTGGCGCCCGCGTCGGCCTTGGTCTGGCGGCCCTGGCTTTTACCGTTCACAAAAAGCTCGGCCGAGGCGCCGTTGGTATAGCAGAACACGGGCGTAACCTGGCCCTCGCGGCCGGGCCAGGTCCAGTGCGGCAGTAGGTGCACGGTGGGCTGGCTAGGGTTCCAGCGGGCGCGGTAGAGGTAGTAGCGGTCCTTGGGCTGGCCGGCCAGGTCGATGATGCCGAAGTAGGAGCTGTGCGACGGCCACTTCTCGTCGTAGGGCGTGGGTTCGCCGAGGTAGTCGAAGCCGGTCCACACAAATTCGCCCAGCGCATAGGGCAGGTCGTCTTGCGCCGCAAATTCGATATCCGGAATCTGCGACCAGCGGCAATATTCCAGGTCGTACGACGACGATTGATTGTCGGGATACTGCTTGTCCTTAGCCAGCTCGGCCGGAAATTTATACACCCCGCGCGAGCTCACGGTCGAAGCCGTTTCGGAGCCTAGCAAAAAGCCCTGGGGCAGCTTAGTAATGGCCTCGGGGTAGCGGTGCGGCTTGTAGTTGAAGCCGGGAATATCGAGTACGGCGGCAATGCCGTACTTAAAATCGTCGTCGAAGCGGTCCATGCCCATCGTCACCGGGCGGCTAGGGTCCTCGCGGTGCACAATGTCTTGCAGGCGCTTGGCGATGGCGGGGCCTTCGGGCGTGCTCTGGTCGGGCACTTCGTTGCCGATGCTCCACATAATGGCCGAGGGGTGGTTGCGGTCGCGGTGCACCATGTTCACCAAGTCCTTCTCCACCCACTTGTCAAAATACTGGCTGTAGCCATTCTTTACCTTGGGCGATTTCCACTCGTCAAACGACTCCACCATCACCATAAAACCCAGCTCGTCGCAGAGCGTCATCAACTCGGGTGCGGGCATGTTGTGGGAAGTGCGAATGGCATCGCAGCCCATGTCCTTGAGCAGCACGAGCTGGTGGCGCAGGGCGGCTACGTTGATGGCGGCGCCCAGCGGCCCGAGGTCGTGGTGGTTGCACACGCCCCGGAATTTACGCGGCTGCCCATTGAGCGAGAAGCCTTTACCTTTCTCAAATTTGAAAGTGCGGATACCGAACGGTGTTTTGTAGGCGTCCTGCACCGTTTTGCCAGTTAGTAGCTTCGACTCGGCGGTGTACATGGCCGGCGTTTCGGGCGACCACAATTTGGGGCTAGCCACCCGAAAATTCTGTTCGACCTCGGCGCCCGTCACGGGCGTGGTGGCGCTGGCCACCACGCGGCCGGCGGCGTCGCGCAGGTCGGTATGCAGGGTAAGGCCGCTGGTGCCGGCCGGCGCTGCCACCTTGGTTTTGAGCTTGACCGTGGCCGCCGCGGCCGACACCTCGGGCGTGGTGAGGTAGGTGCCCCACACCGGCACGTGCGCGCCTTTGGTGGTGATGAGGTGCACATTGCGGTAGAGGCCGGCGCCGGGGTACCAGCGCGAGGCTTCGGGCTGGTTTTCGAGGCGCACGGCCAGGGTGTTAGGCCCGCTGGCCCGCAGAAAAGGCGTGATATCGACCGAGAAAGAGTTGTAGCCGTAGGGCCAGAACATGGCTTCCTGGCCGTTGACGAACACGCGGGCGTTGCTCATGGCGCCGTCGAACACCAGCACCGCCTGGCCGCCCTTGCCCAGCGCGGGCACGGCCAGCGGGCGGCGGTACCAGCCCACGCCCACAAAGGGTAGCCCACCGGTGCGGCCCGATTTCAGGCTGGCTGCCTGCTCACCATTCTGCTCAATTTTAACCACTTGCGCGTCGTTCTGGCCGCTGAATGGCCCCGTGATGGCCCAGTCGTGCGGCACGCGCACGGCCTGCCACTGGGTGTCATTAAGGTCGGGTTTAGCGCCGTCGGGCTGGTCGCCTTTGGTGAATTTCCAGTCGGTGGTAAGCAGGGTTTCCTGGCGGCTTTGGGCCGCGGCGGGCAGGCTGGCGGCCAGCAGCAGGGCTGTGGCTAGGGCAGGGGTGAAGCGCATAGGTTAGTGGCATAGGGCCCGGAAGAAGGCCGCTGGCAAAGGCCGGCAAGTTACGGCGGCGGGCTGAGGGCGGCTTTTCGGCGGGCGCGAGCGGGTGTTAAGCCGGTGTAGCAGCGCGGTGGGCGACTCCGCTAGCCAAGCTGGACCTGGCAGCCGTATTTTTACATGATGCCTCAACTCTTACGACTAAAAATCACCTACTTACTACACGCGCTGCTAGGGGCCGGGCTGGCCGCGTGTTCCGCGCCGGGTGGCCCGGCCGCTCCCATCGAAGAGTATCAGCAGTGCCGCGAGGTATACCGCCCCGTGCGCGGCCGCATCTACGACCGTACTGGCGAGCTGCTGGTGGCCCGCCGGAATTTTTACACCCTTAGTATTTCCAAAGCCGCGCCTTTTGATACGCTAGCCCTCAACGACTTGCTGGGTTGGCCCGCCGGGGCCTTGCAGGCGCGCATTCTGGCGGCCCGGCTGCCCGCGCTGCCGCTGCCCCGCCGCCCCGCACTGGTGGCCGATTCCAGCGGTGGCATCGCCCCCGACACAGCCACGCCCAAGCCTGCCCCGCCCCGCGTGCAGCGCTGGCCCATCGAGCTGAGCCTCACCCGGCCCGAGGCCGACAGCCTGCGCCGCCACGCCCGCGATTACCCGACTATGGTAGTGCGCTACCGGCGCGAGCGCAGCTACCTCACCAACGTGGCCGCGCCCGTGCTGGGCTACCAGCCGGCGGCCGCGCAGCCGTTCTTGTACCTGGCGCAGCGGCTGGCGCGGGGCCGCTACTACCGCCTGCGCAACGGCGGGGTAGAAGGCTACTACAACAGCTTGCTGGCTGGCCACCGCGGCGCCTACCACCCGCTCACCGACGGCCACGGCAAGGTGCACGGCCGCTGGGCCGCCGACACCACTTTTCAGGAAGGCCAAGACTTGCACTTGAGCCTCGACGCTGACCTGCAAGCCTATGCCGAGCGCCTGCTGGGCGAGCGCCGCGGCTACCTCGTGGCCCTCGACCCTAGCACCGGCGAAATCCTGGCTTGCGTATCGGCTCCCACCTACGAGCCCGCCGCGCTCACGGCTCCCGGCCGCAACGCCGAGCGCCGGGCCCTGCTGCTTGATGATGAAAACCGCCCGCTGCTCAACCGCCCCGCTGTGCAGGCCAGCCCGCCGGGCTCGGTGTTCAAACTCGTGAACGCGGCCGTGGCCTTGCAGCTAGGGGCCATTACCGACCAAACGTCGTTCCGCTGCGACCAGTCGCTCATCAACTGCGTGCACCCGCACCCCATGGCCCGCAACCTCACGATGGCCCTGAAATACAGCTGCAACCCGTATTTCTACCAAACGCTGCGCGCCGTGGTGGAGCCCCGGCCCGACTCGGCGGCCACGCTGGCCGATACCTTGGCCGCCCGCCATGCGCACTTGGGCGAGTGGCGGCGCTACGTGCGCTCGTTCGGCCTCGATACCTTGCTGGGGGTGGATATCGCCCGCGAGCAGCCCGGCTTTCTGCCCACGCCGGCCTACTACGACAAGGCCCGCCGCACCAAAAGCTGGAGTTTCAAGTCGATTTACTCGCTCAGTATCGGGCAGGGTGAAATTAATTTGACCGGCCTGCAAATGGCTAACGTGCAGGCTATTATTGCCAACCGGGGTTGGTATATCACGCCGCACTTCGTGAAGGCCGTGGGCAAGGGCGGCCCGCTGGCCCGCTTCACCCAGCGGCACCGCACCCTGGTCGACAGCGCCAACTTCGCCGCTCTCATTCCCGGTATGGTGGCCGCCATGCAGCGCGGCGGCACCGCCGAGCTGGCTAGCCTAGCCGATGTGGGCATTACGGTAGCCGGCAAAACCGGCACCGTGCAAAACGACGAGGGCGACGACCACGCCACCTTCGCCGGCTTCGCCCCGGCCACTAAGCCCAAAATCGTGGTGGCTGTGTACCTCGAAAACGCGGGTTTTGGCGGCCTTTCGGCCGCGCCCTGCGCTGCGCTCATCATGGAGAAATACCTGAAGGGCCACATCGCCCCCAAGCGCAAGCGCTGGGAAAAGTGGTTGCAGTGTGGCGACCTGGCCAGCCAGGGGCATTAATTTCGGGCTGGCGAAAGCTGGCCGGGGCCGGTGGCAACGGACCGCCCCGCATTATTTATCCGCACTCCTCCCATGACCTTCCATAAATATCAGGGCACCGGCAACGACTTCGTGATTATCGACGACCGCGCCCAGCAGTTTGACACCGCCGACCACGCCCGCATTGCCCACCTCTGCCACCGCCGTTTCGGCATTGGGGCCGATGGCCTGATGCTGTTGCGCAACCGCGCCGGCTACGACTTCGAGATGGTGTACTTCAACGCCGACGGCTACCCTAGCAGCATGTGCGGCAACGGCGGCCGCTGCCTAGTGGCTTTCGCCAAAGACCTGGGCCTCGTCACCGACCAGGCCTATTTCTTGGCTGTGGATGGCCCCCACGAAGCCCGCATCGAAGCCGACGGCACCGTGCGCCTCAAAATGATAGACGTGGCCGCCATCCAGCCCGCCGGGGTAGGGGAGGACGATGTCTTTTTACACACCGGCTCGCCGCACCACATCCACTTTCTTGACCCTGAAGAGCACCATACCCTAGCCGAGTTCGATGTATACGGCGTAGGCCACGACATTCGCTTCGACCAGGCCTACGACCCGGCCGGCGTCAACGTCAACTTTGTGGAAGTGCCCGCCGACCCTAGCCACCCCTGGCCCGTGCGCACCTACGAGCGCGGCGTGGAGAACGAAACGCTAAGCTGCGGCACCGGCGTCACGGCGGTGGCCCTGGCTGCCTCGGCGCGCGGCGCTACCTCGCCCGTGCAGCTGCAAGCAGCCGGCGGCCTGCTCGAAATATCGTTTGAGCACCGGCCCGATGGCGGCTTCGAAAATATATGGTTGAGCGGCCCGGCCGTGCGCGTATTTGGCGGCGAAATCTAGCCTAGCGGAGGCCCCCTTCAGGGAAGGGATACCTCCGCTAGGGTGTCGCCAATCATAACCGCAATCCCCATGCCTGCCGCCTATCTGCCCACCTCGCCCAATGAAAAGCCCACGGTAGCCCTGCGGGCACTGGAGCCCGACGACCTCGACTTTCTCTACGCGCTCGAAAACGACCGCACCATCTGGGCAGTTTCCGACACGCTGGCCCCCGTGTCGCGGCACGCGCTGCGCGAGTATTTGCGCCACGCGGCGGCCGATTTCTACGAGGTGCGGCAACTGCGACTGGTGGTTGATTCTGTTGAGTGGGGGCAGTCGGTGGGCGTAGTTGATTTATTTGGTTTCGACCCCCGGCACCAGCGCGCCGGGGTCGGAATTACCATTCGGGCCAGCGAGCGGCGGCGCGGCTACGCTTGGCACACCCTCCATCTGCTGAAGGACTACGCCCGCGATGTGCTGCACCTGCACCAGCTATACTGCACCGTAGCCGCTACTAACGTGGCTAGCCTCAGGCTTTTCAAAAAATCGGGCTTTCGGCGGGTGGGTGTGCGGCGCGACTGGCTTCGGGAAAACACCCCTGCGAAGTGGGCTGACGCCGTGGAATTGCAGCTTATACTGAGCGCTTAAGGAGTGGCTGCGCGAAAAACTACCATTCTAAACCCCGCCACATCCTTTTAGCAAGAGGTCCGTATAAGAGAAACAGGCGCTGCCTGCCGGAAGAGTTTCCCCGGTTTGCCCAGCGCGTAAGAGCTCTTTCCTGTCTTTTTTCATGCCGCTTTCTACTCCGGCGGAGACACCTGTGCGTGTCGCCGCCACCGCCCCGGCTGCGGGCTTAGCCGACGCAAAATCCCTTACGTATTCGCTGCCCGATTTGGTGTGTTTCGCCCACCTGCATTGGGATTTTGTTTGGCAGCGACCCCAGCATTTGCTGTCGCGCTTCGCGCAGCACGGCCGCGTTTTTTACGTTGAAGATGCCTTCTACCACGCCGATGACCTCATCGAGCCGCATGTAGAAGTGAAGGAACGCCAGAATGGCGTAAAAGTACTAGTAGTGCACTTGCCCCAGCACCTGCGCGGCAACGAGCAGGCTAGCGACGAAGCTCAGGTAGAAGCTCTCAAGCGGTTTTTCACCGAAAATGAGGTGAAAACCTACGTTTTCTGGATTTATACCCCGATGGCCATGAGCCGGGCGCGTGAGTTTGCCCCCGTGCTCACTGTGTACGATTGCATGGATGAGTTGGCTCAGTTTAAGGGCGCGCCACCCGAACTGCGCCAGCGCGAGCAGGAACTCTTCAAGCAAGCTGACTTGGTATTCACCGGCGGCCAGCGCTTGTACGAGTCCAAGCGTGAACAACACAACGATGCGCACTCCTTCCCGAGCAGCATTGACAAAGAGCACTTTGGTCAGGCCCGCAACCCTGAGCTAGCCGAGCCGGCCGACCAGGCTGGCATTGCGCACCCCCGCGTGGGATTCTTTGGCGTGGTAGACGAGCGGCTGGATATCGAATTATTAGGCCAGTTGGCAGCGAACCATCCTGAGTGGCAATTTGTTATAATCGGACCAGTGGTGAAAATTGACCCCGCCACCTTACCCCGTACTAAAAATATTCATTACCTCGGCGGTAAGAATTACCAGGAACTACCCGCATATTTGCGGGGCTGGGACGTAGCCACGCTGCTTTTCGCTCGCAACGAGAGCACCGAATTTATCTCTCCCACCAAGACCCCCGAGTACCTAGCTGCCGGCCGGCCAGTGGTTAGCACCAGTATCCGCGATGTAGTGCGCCCCTACGGCGACCTCAACTTGGTGCAGATTGCCGACGACCCGAAAGAATTCGGAAAAGCCATTGCCTACGCCCTTCAGCAAGGTAAGGATGCCGACTGGCGCACCCGTACCGACGACTACCTGGCCACCATCTCCTGGGACCTGACCTGGCAGAACATGGTGAACCTGATGCAAGCGCGCCTCGCGGCCAAAACGACCGAGCCCGCCGCTTAGCCCGCCTACTACTACCTTTTTTCTACTGCATACGACGCGTTTTTAATCTCCTACCTCCTCAAATTTCCTCCTATGTTCGACTACCTCATCGTCGGGGCCGGCTTCGCTGGCAGCGTGCTGGCTGAGCGCCTGGCTACCCGCAGCAACAAAAAAGTGCTTGTTATTGACAAGCGTAGCCACATCGGGGGAAACGCCTACGACCATTATAATGAGGATGGTATCTTGATTCACAAGTACGGCCCGCACATCTTTCACACCAACTCGAAAGACGTTTTCGACTACCTCGGTAACTTCACCGACTGGCGCCCCTACGAGCACCGCGTGCTCGCTTCGGTAGATGGTCAGTTGGTGCCGATGCCGATTAACCTCGACACCATCAATAAGCTGTATGGCCTGAACCTGACTAGCTTTCAGGTGGAAGAATTCTTCGCCTCGGTAGCGGAGGATGTGCCGGTGGTGAAAACGTCGGAGGACGTGGTAGTGAGCAAAGTAGGCCGTGAGCTGTACAATAAATTCTTCAAAAACTACACCAACAAGCAGTGGGGACTAGACCCCTCGCAGCTGGATAAGTCAGTGACGAGCCGGGTACCTACCCGCACCAACCGCGACGACCGGTACTTCACCGATACGTTCCAGGCCATGCCGCTGCACGGCTACACCCGCATGTTTGAGAAGATGCTCGACCACCCGAACATCAAAATCATGCTCAACACCGACTACCACGAGGTGATTAAGTTCATCCCCTTCAAGGAGATGATTTTCACCGGCCCGGTAGACGAGTATTTCGACTTCCAGTTCGGCAAGCTGCCCTACCGCTCGCTTGAGTTCAAACACGACACCCTGAACGAGGAGCAGCACCTGGCCGCGCCAGTGGTGAACTTCCCCAACGAGCACCCCTACACTCGCATCACCGAGTTTAAGGCCCTCACCGGCCAGAAGCACCCTAAAACGGCCATCGTATACGAGTACCCGCAGGCTGAAGGCGACCCCTACTACCCGGTGCCTATGCCCGAAAACGCCGAGCTTTACGCTAAGTATAAAAAGCTTGCTGATGAGGCACCTAACGTACACTTCGTAGGACGCCTCGCTACCTATAAGTACTACAACATGGACCAGGTAGTAGCTCAAGCATTGACACTTTACAAGAAGCTAACGGATAAAGAAGAAGCTGCCAAGCCCGTGCGTCCGGCCATTGCTGGTTCGACCTCGCTTGTGGAGAAGCTCATTAACCGTGAGCCCGCCAAAGAGTAGCTAGCCCTAGTCAAGAGATAGAAAAAGGCTTTCCCAGTGTGGGAAAGCCTTTTTTGCGTTGGGCGCGTACAGAAAGACTGCTTCCAGACACTCCATTTTCAAATGCCTCTATGCAGCCTTTCAAAATCGACATTGCCCAGCCCATACTAGACGACTTGCAGCAGCGCTTGGCGAACACGCGCTGGCCTAGTGAAATAGAAGATACTGGTTGGGACTACGGCACCAACCGCGACTATTTGAAACAGCTAGCTGCCTACTGGCAAAATGGCTATGACTGGCGCGCCCAAGAAATCAAGCTAAATGAGTTTCCGCAGTTTAGGGCCGAGGTGGATGGTCTCAACGTCCATTTTCTCCATGTTGAGGGCAAAGGCCCCAATCCCATGCCGCTGCTGCTGGTACACGGCTGGCCCGATTCGTTTTTTCGGATGCTCAAGCTCATTCCGCTGCTCACCGACCCGGCTAGCCACGGTGGGCGGGCCGAAGATGCTTTTACGGTGATAGTGCCCAGCCTGCCCGGCTACGGGTTTTCGGACCAACCCACCGAGCGGGGCTACGGCCCCAAGCGCATGGCCGATGTGCTGGCCGAATTGATGTCCAAAACGCTGCGTTACAAAAAATACGCAGCGCATGGCGGCGATTGGGGCAGTAGCATAGTGGAAAAGCTGGCATTGCATCACGCTAGCGCCTTGCTGGGCATTCACCTCACCGATGTACCCTCGACCCACGCCAAATCGGCCGACAAGCTGCCCGACCTATCGCTGGCCGAGAAGTCGTTCGTGGTGAAAAACAAAGCCTGGCAGGAGAAGGAAGCTGGCTACCAGAAAATCCAGGGCACTAAGCCCGAAACGCTAGCCTATGGCCTCAACGACTCGCCAGTGGGCTTGCTAGGGTGGATAATCGAGAAATTCCACGCTTGGAGCGACAATGATGGCAACTTGGAGCACGCTTTCACCAAAGACGAGTTGCTCACCAACGTCATGATTTACTGGGTTACGCAAACCATTGGCTCATCGGTGCGGCTGTACTACGAAGCTATGCACAGCCCCATGCTAGCCGCTCCTACCTATACTAAGGTGCCCACGGGCTTCGCCATTTTTCCGAAGGACATTACGCCCGCGCCGAAAGAGTTTGCCGAGCGGTTCTTCCAGGTGCAGCGCTGGGAAGAAATGCCGCGCGGCGGTCACTTCGCCGCCCTTGAGGCAGCGGGCCTGCTAGTGCATGAGCTGCGCGAGTTTTTGCGGCCCCTGCGCGAGGAGTAGCCCGGCTAGGGTTGCTGTCACTTTTGCAGCTTTTAAAACTCCGCACTCTTTTTGAGCATGCGGGGTTTTATAGTTTATGGCCCGGCGCGCCGTTAAGCGGGCAGGCCGTAAATTTGTCCAGAACGCGCTGCTCTTTTTAGTCAATTTGTTTACCCAATGTTAGATTTCCTCGGCAAAACCGTCGCCAAGCTGTTTGGCTCCAAAGCAGAAAAGGACCTCAAGGACGTGGTGCCTTACGTGGCCCTCATTAATGCGGAATATGCCAAACTGGCCGGCCTCACCGACGACCAGTTGCGCCAGCGCACCCAGGAAGTCCGCCAGCAAATCGATGGCAAGCTGGCGGGCCTCGATGGGCAGATTGCTGGCTTGCAGAACCAGATTGATACCCAGCCGCAGCTCGACGTATCGCGCAAGGAGGCCATTTTTGAGCAGATAGACGCGCTTGAAAAGCAGCGCAACAAAGACCTCGAAGCTGCGCTGCTCGACGCGCTGCCCCAGGCGTTTGCCATCGTAAAAGAAACCGCCCGCCGCTACGCCCAAAATGGCCAACTGGTGGTGACGGCCACCGACGCCGACCGCGATATTGCCCGCACCAAGGGCAACGTCACTATCCAGGGCGACAAGGCTACCTGGAGCAATAAGTGGCTGGCCGCCGGCGCCGAGATTACCTGGGACATGGTGCACTACGACGTGCAGCTCATTGGTGGTGTAGTGCTGCACCAGGGCAAAATTGCCGAGATGGCTACGGGTGAAGGTAAAACCCTCGTTTCGACCCTGCCTGCGTTCCTGAACGCGCTCGGCGGCCGCGGTGTACACTTGGTAACCGTTAACGACTACCTCGCCAAGCGCGACTCGGAGTGGAATGCGCCGCTGTTTGAATTCCACGGCCTCACCGTGGACTGCATCGACAAGCATCAGCCCAACACCGACGCCCGCCGCAATGCCTACCTGGCCGACATCACGTACGGCACGAACAACGAGTTTGGCTTCGACTACCTGCGCGACAACATGGCCCGCGACCCTAGCGAGCTAGTGCAGCGCAAGCACCACTACGCGATGGTCGACGAAGTAGACTCGGTGCTGATTGACGATGCGCGGACGCCGCTCATCATCTCCGGCCCGGTGCCCAAGGGCGACGTGCACGAGTTCTTGCAGCTCAAGCCGCGCATCCAGCGCCTAGTGGACGAGCAACGCAAGCTGGTGCAAGCCTACCTTGTGCAGGCCCGCAAGGCCATCGCCGAAGGCAAAACCGGCGCCACCGAAACCGGTAAGGACGGCGACGGTGGGCTAGCCCTGTTCCGCGCCTACCGCGGCCTGCCCAAAAGCAAGCCGCTCATCAAGTTCCTGAGCGAGTCGGGCATGCGCGTGGTGCTGCAACAGGTTGAAAACCACTACATGGCCGATAACTCGCGCCAGATGCCGGAGGCCGACAAGCCGCTGTTCTTCACCATCGATGAGAAAAACAACCAGATTGAGCTGACCGAAAAGGGCATCGACCTAATTACGGCGCAGGGCGAAGACCCGCACCTGTTCATTATGCCCGACATCGGGGTCGAAATCGCCAACATCGAAAAGGCTGAGGCCCTAACTGCCGAAGAGAAGCTTCAGCAGAAAGAGCAGCTAATGAGCGACTACCAGGAAAAATCGGAGCGCGTCCACACCGTAAACCAGCTCCTGAAAGCCTACACCCTGTTTGAGCGCGACGACCAGTACATCCTGAGCCAGGAAGGCAAGGTGATGATTGTGGACGAGCAAACCGGCCGCGTGATGGAAGGCCGCCGCTACTCCGACGGCCTGCACCAGGCCATCGAGGCCAAGGAAGGCGTGCGCATCGAAGATGCCACCCAGACCTACGCCACGGTGACCTTGCAGAACTTCTTCCGCATGTACCACAAGCTGGGCGGCATGACCGGTACGGCCGAAACCGAAGCTGGCGAACTCTGGGAAATCTACAAGCTCGACGTAGTCGTGATTCCGACCAACCGCGTGATTTCGCGCAAGGACGACCACGACAAAGTGTACCGCACGGTGCGCGAGAAATACAACGCCGTAGCCGAGGAAATTCAGGCCCTAGTACAAGCCGGCCGCCCGGTGCTGGTGGGTACTACTTCGGTTGAAATCAGCGAGCTGATGAGCCGGATGCTGAAGCTGCGCGGCATCAAGCACCAGGTGCTGAATGCCAAGCAGAACCAGCGCGAGGCCGAGATTGTGGCCGCTGCTGGCTACCCCGGCACCGTGACCATCGCCACCAACATGGCCGGCCGCGGTACCGACATCAAGCTGCGCGAGACCTCGCGCGAGGCGGGGGGCCTAGCCATCATCGGCACCGAGCGCCACGAAAGCCGCCGCGTCGACCGCCAGCTGCGGGGCCGCGCCGGCCGCCAGGGCGACCCGGGCTCGTCGCAGTTCTTCGTATCGCTGGAAGACAACCTGATGCGTCTGTTTGGCTCGGAGCGCATTGCCAAGCTCATGGACCGCATGGGTATGGAAGAAGGCGAAGTGATTCAGCATTCGATGATTACCTCCTCGATTGAGCGCGCCCAGAAGAAGGTGGAAGAAAACAACTTCGGCACCCGCAAGCGCCTGCTGGAGTACGACGACGTGATGAATGCCCAGCGCGAGGTGGTGTACCGCCGCCGCCGCAACGCCCTCTTCGGCGAGCGCCTGGAGCTGGATATTCTCAACCTCATCTACGACGTGAGCGAGGACGTCGCAGCCGGCCACAAGGTCAGCAACGACTACGAGGACTTCAAGCTGAGCATCATCAAGGATTTCGGCTACGACACGCACATCACGCCGCAGGAATTCAGCGCCCTGGCCGCTGAGCCGCTCACCCAGAAGCTTTACGACGAAGCCACCGGCTACTACGAAAGCAAGAACGAGCACATCGGCCAGAACGCGATGCCGATGATAAACGACCTGCTGGGCCAGAACACGCCCTACGAGAACATCGCCATCCCGTTCACCGACGGTCACAAGCACACGCAGGTAATCGCCAACCTGCGCAAAGCCCAGGAAACCAACGGCCTGGACATTATCCGGCAGATGGAAAAAGGTGCCGTGCTCTCGACCATCGACGAGGCCTGGACCCAGCACCTGCGCCAGATGGACGACCTCAAGCAGGTGGTGCAAAACGCGGTGTACGAGCAGAAGGACCCGCTGCTGGTGTACAAGTTCGAAGCCTTCGAGCTCTTCAAGCGGATGCTAAGCAAGGTGAACCATAGCACCTCGGGCTTCCTTTTCAAGGCCGACGTGCCGGTAGCCGCCGAAGCCGGCTTTGCCGAGCCGGACTCCTACTACGAAGACGACATCGTGGAGCCCCTGCCCAAGCTGAAGGCCGAAAAAGCCGTGTCGGACGTGAGCCTCGGCGCGGGCCCCGAAGACCTGGAGCAGGCCGCCGAGCTGGGGCTAGCCCCGGCCATCAAGCAGGAGCCGGTGCGCAGCCAGAAGGTGGCTAACCGCAACGACAAGGTAACTGTGCAGTACATGGACGGCCGCGTAGTGCGCGACGTGAAGTACAAGACGGTGGAGGAAGACCTCGCCGCCGAGCGCTGCGTGCTGGTAGAGGAGGCGTAAGGCTTAGAATACCAAGTGACTAAAAAAGGCCCGCATAAGCGGGCCTTTTTTGCGTTTAGGAGCGCTGCATTGGGCAAGTGCACTCGCGTTCCTCGGCCTTGGTTATCACCGTATCTTTGCCCCATGCCCACGCCCAACCTCGCCGCTACGTTCGACCACACCCTGCTGCGGCCTGACTGCACCGACGCTCAGATAATTCAGCTTTGCCAGGAGGCCCGGCAGCACGGCTTTGCCAGCGCCTGCGTACCGCCCTGCTATGTGCCGCTGGCCGCCCGCGAACTCAGCGGCTCGGGCGTGGCGGTGTGCACGGTTATCGGCTTTCCGCTAGGGTACAACAGCCCGCGCGTGAAGTTCAAGGAGGCCGAGATAGCCCTGGCCGAAGGTGCTACCGAGCTGGATTTAGTGCTGAATGTGTCGCTCCTGAAATCGGGCCAGCTCGAGGCCGTGAAGGCCGAAGTGGAAGACCTGGCTGACCTGGCCGACGTGCACGACGCCCTCCTGAAAGTTATCATCGAAACGGCTCTGCTCACCGAAGAGGAGATGGAAACTGCCGCCCGGCTTTGCGCTGAGGCTGGGGCCCATTTCGTAAAAACCAGCACCGGCTTTGCCAGCCGGGGCGCCTCGGTAGCCGATGTGGAGCTGCTGCGCCGCGTGCTGCCGGCCGGGATGCGCATCAAGGCCAGCGGGGGCATCCGGACCCGCGCCCAGGCCCTAGCGATGCTGGCCGCCGGCGCCGACCGCCTAGGCACATCCAATAGTCTGGCTATTTTGCAAGAAGATGAATCTACGCCTTCCTAACGCCTTGTTGCTCCTGAGTTTGCCACTGCTGGCAGCCTGTGCGGCTACGGCCCCGGCCGCCCCCGCCACCCGCGCCCAAACGCCGGTCGATACCACCCGCAAGCCCGTGGCCAGCGCACCCACCGAAAACCTGGCCAGGTACCGGCCCGTTTTTGCCCAACCGGCGGCCGGCAGTGCGGCTAGCCCTCCCGCCGTGGCCCGGCCCGCTAGCCTGCCGGCGCCGGTAATTAAAGCGACGGCGCCGGTACCCACCAGCCACATCACGACCCAAGTAGAGCAGCGCCTGCGCGACCAGGCCTTCACCAATCAGAACGTGAAGTACGTCAGTGGTTTCCGCGTGCGGGCGTACCTGGGGTTAGAGCGTGACCAGGTGATGAATATCCGCCGCCAGATTATCAGCCGCTACCCCGACGAAACGGACTACATCACGTTCAAGCAGCCCGTGTACCGCCTCTACGTGGGCGACTACGTGAGCAAGCTCGACGCCGCCCGTGGCTTGGCTAGGGTGCGCCAGTTTGTGCCCCGCGCCGAGCTCGAGCCCATGCAGGTGCTGCTGAATAAGGTGCCGTAACCGCAGATTAAACGGATTGCGCAGGTACGCCACCGCGGTGGCTGGCTAGGGTGGTGCCGGGCTCTGGCACTGATGCCTGGCTGGCTAGGCAGCTGATTAGTACCTGCCTTATAATTTATTAGCCCTGAGGAATAGTTATGCAAGCTACCCAACCTGCTTTGTTGCCGGAAGAGATTAAAGACCGGGCCGCGGCCCTGGCGCCCGAGCTGGCGGCCATCCGCCACCACCTGCACGCTAATCCGGAGCTGTCGTTCAAGGAAACCGAAACAGCGGCCTTCGTAGCCAAGCAGTTGCAGGCTATGGGGCTAGCCCCCTACACCGTGGCGGGCACTGGCGTGGTGGCCCTCATTGAGGGCCAGCCGGGCGGGCCGGTGGTAGCGCTGCGCGCCGATATGGACGCGCTACCCATTCAGGAGCTAAGCGAGGTCGCGTATAAATCGACCAAGCCCGGCGTGATGCACGCCTGTGGCCACGACGTGCACACCACCTGCCTGCTAGGGGCCGCCCGCATCCTGACCGAGCAGCGCGCCCACTTCCGGGGCACTGTGAAGCTATTGTTTCAGCCCGGCGAAGAGCTGCTGCCCGGCGGCGCGTCGCTGATGATAAAAGACGGTGTGCTCGAAAACCCCAAGCCGGCCGAGGTGCTGGGGCAGCACGTATTTCCGCGCCTGCCGATGGGGCAAATCGGCCTGCGACCCGGCCGCTACATGGCTAGCACCGACGAGCTTTATCTACGCATCAAGGGCCAGGGCGGCCACGGCGCCATGCCCGAGCTCAACCTCGACCCCGTGCTGGTGGCGGCCCACCTTATTGTGGCTGCCCAGCAGATTGTGAGCCGCCGCGCCAACCCCAAAATGCCCTCGGTGCTAAGCTTCGGCAAGGTTATCGCCAACGGCGCCACCAATGTCATTCCCGACGAGGTGTATATCGAAGGTACTTTCCGCACCCTCGACGAGGCCTGGCGCACCGAAGCCCACCAGCACCTGCGCCAACTGTGCGAGGGACTAGCCGCCAGCATGGGCGCCGTGTGCGAGCTGGAAATCCGCCGCGGCTACCCTTGCCTCGACAATAACCCCGCCGTGACGGCCCGCGTGCGCGCCGCCGCCGAGCAATATCTGGGCGCCGAAAACGTCATTGAGCTCGACCAATGGCTGGCGGCGGAGGACTTCGCTTACTTCTCGCAGGCGGCGCCGGCTTGTTTTTACCGGCTAGGTACCCGGGCGGTGGATGGCCGCTTTGCCGCCTCGGTACACACGCCCGTTTTTGATATTGACGAACAGGCTCTAAGCATCGGCGCTGGCCTCATGGCCTGGCTTACTTTACAGGAGTTAGCTAGCCCGGCTGCCGGCTAGGGCGCAGGAAGCGGTGGGTGTAGAGACACATCTTTGCGTCTCGTTATTGTCCGGCGCGCCCAGTGTAAAGACGTAAAGATGCGTTTTCACAACTACCGCTAGCTTCTACTTTTCGTTCGCTTTATTTTCTTATTTAATACCTTGTGTATGCATAAGTTAGTATTATCCTTATTGCTGCTGGCTGCTGCTACGGCCGCTGCCCAAACCACCCGCACGGTGCTACCTACCCAGCTTTGGCCCGAACTCCAGGGCGAACTGGCGCTACGCAATGGCGACTATCTGTTGCTAGGTCTGCGTGGCGAGCGGGCCGCGGTGGGCGACAACTTTGCGGGCCGCAACCTGGGTTTTGATACCCGCCGCGCCCGGCTGGGCTACGAGCATTTTGGCCATAGTGCCTGGAGCTACGGCGCCACCCTGCAAGTGGTGGGCGACGGCCGCACCATCGTAATTCCGGAAGTGCTGTTGCGGCACCGCTCGCCCATTTTTGGGGGCATCACCTTCGGCCAGCGCTTGAGTTTGGAGCGCGCTTTCGGCGGCTCCGGGGGCTATGCGCTAGGGTCGGGGCCCGAGAAACAGCTGTGGACGCGCCTGCGCGTGGACTTGGAAAAAGTGCTGCCCCTCGGGACCGATGCCACCGGGCTAGCCCTGCGCCCGCGCCTCAGCTACGAGGGCAGCACGCACCTGCGCCTGCAAAAAGACGACCTCGATGCTGATGAGCGCACGGTACAATACACCAATCTGCGCGCTGAAGTAGGTGTGCGTCTGCTGCCGCAGCTTGACATAACGCCCTGGTTTGGCTACCAAACAAGCTATTTCATATCGGTGCCGCAATATGACGCAAACATGGTGCAGATACGCGGTGGTAAGGAAAACTACGTGTACCCGACGGTAGGGTTAGATGTGCGTTTTACTCTGCTGCCAACTGGTGGCAAGGCCGACAATCAGCAGCTGCCCACGCAACACTAGTTAAATTAATGCCATTTTGGCATAAACGCTTAAGCCTTATTAATCGCCTCTTTGCCTTGTTAAGAGGGGTTATGAGTTTTTGAAGCAGGTGCGCAGCAGTGGCTTGGCTTCTTGTAGTGTCACTTTGTCGGTGATATGGGTTCGGCATAAAATTTAAGGGAGAGAGGTAGCGCTGCTGAAATAAGCAGCTTGCTTTCAACCTCAACATCTTCTTTTAGCATGTCTGCTCTTTTGTATAATGCCCGGCCCACTGGTCGCCCCGCCCGTGCTTTCAACTCCCTATTGAGCGAGTTGCTGCGCGATGCTCAGCCGGTTGCCCCGCAGCCCTCCACTTCTTTTGTGCCTGCTGCCGACATTTTCGAGACAACCCAGGGTTTTGAATTGCATCTGACCCTGCCGGGCGTGGCTAAGGAAGCCGTACGCATCGACTTTCAAGACAGCCAACTGGTGGTAACCGGCAATCGCCCTGCTCCGGCTACGGAGGGTGAGAACGTGCCCACGCTACGCCGGGTAGAAACCCGCTTTGGCGAGTTTCGCCGCGCCTTCCGCCTGCCTGAAACGGTGAACGTCAAGGCCATTACGGCCGAGCTGACCGACGGTCTGCTGCGCGTGACCCTGCCTTTTGACACGGAAAAAACAACCAAGCAGCACATCGAAGTGCGCTAGGCTGCTTCCGACCAAAAAGGGCACCCCTGGGGTGCCTTTTTTGGGGTTGGGTTTGCACATAATTTTTAGGCGCGCAACCTATTCGGTATTATTCAGGCTCTTTTTTGCGTTAAAGCAATAGAAAAGTAAACTCTTTGTTATTTTCGCGGGTACTAAATAAGGAGCTGCCTAGCGGCCAGGCTCCATTTGCCGTTTCTTTCTTCCCTCCTTTTTTAACTCGACCCCAATGCAAGCTAAACAAATGATGCTCGGCCTCTTGACTTCTGCCGTACTCGGTGGGGGCGTGGCCGTGGGGGGCTACAAGCTGCTAGAAACCGAGCCGGGCAACGGGGCTCAACTATCGGTGGCTTCCGACCCTCAGGTTCGGTATACTTCGGCCATGCGCAGCAGCACGTATGCGGCGCCCGAAGGGTTAAACTTTGTGGCTGCCGCCGCGGCTACTACGCCGGCCGTAGTGCACGTAATGACCGAGTATAAGGCTGAGCCTCAGCAGCACAGCCGTATGCAGATGGACCCTTTCCTGCGCCAGTTTTTCGGCGACCAGTTTGAGGGCCGGCAGCGCGAGCCGCAGGGTGGGGGCGAAGGCTCGGGCTCGGGCGTAATTATCGCCGCCAACGGCTATATCGTGACCAATAACCACGTAATTGATAAGGCATCCAAAATCACGGTCGTGCTCGACGACAAGCGCAAGTACGACGCCGAACTGGTGGGTGCCGACCCCAGCACCGACCTGGCCGTGCTAAAGGTAAAGGCTGATAACCTGCCGTTTATTAAGTACGGTAACTCGGACGAGGTCAAGGTGGGCCAGTGGGTACTGGCCGTGGGCAACCCCTTCAACCTGAACTCGACTGTGACGGCCGGTATTATTTCGGCCAAGGGCCGCAGCATTGGCATTCTGGCCAAGGAGCAGAATGGCATGGGTGTGGAGTCGTACATCCAGACCGATGCTGTGGTAAACCCCGGCAACTCGGGCGGGGCGCTGGTGAATACCAACGGCGACCTGATTGGTATCAACTCGGCCATCTCGTCGCACACGGGCTCGTTTGAAGGCTATGCTTTTGCCGTGCCCAGCTCCATTGTGAGCAAGGTGGTGGACGACCTGCTGAAATACAAGGTAGTGCAGCGCGCCCTGCTAGGGGTGCGGATTCAGGAAGTGGATGCCCGCCTAGCCTCGGAGAAAAAGCTCAACACCCTGAACGGAGTGTACGTGCAGGGCCTGAATGAGAAGAGCTCGGCCGCCACCGCCGGCCTGAAGGTGGGTGACATCATCACCGACATCAACGGCATTGCCGTGAACACGGCCTCGCAGCTGCAAGAGCAGGTGTCGCGTTTCCGCCCTGGCGATAAAATCAAGGTTGGCTACCTGCGCGGTAGCAGCAAGGAGGTAGCCAGCGCCACGCTCTTCAATGCTTCGAATACCACTGCCGTGGTGAAAGAGCTGCCCGCCGTGGCCGCCATCACCTACGAAGGTGCCAAAATAGCCCCGGTGGCTGCCCGCCTGCAAAACCTGCTCGGCATCGACGGCGGGGCCCAGATTACCGGTATTAAAGGAAGTAATTTCAAGGAAACCGGCATGGCCGACGGCTTCGTTATCACGCGCATCGACAAGAATGCTGTGCGCAAGCCCGCCGATGTGCAGGCTTACCTCGACGAGGCTAAGGACAATTCGGGCGCGCTCGTGGAAGGCGTGTACCCAGACGGCCGCAAGGCGTTCTACCCCATCGGCCGCGAGTAATCGCTGGCTAGGCTCGGCGCTCAAAAAAGCTCCTGCTACTACGTGGCGGGAGCTTTTTTTTGGGTCCGCCTGCCGGCTAAGGGGCGGGGCTAGCCAGCGGCCCAGCCAGCGCCGGGGGCAACCCGCAAAAAGCTCCGGCGTACCTTCCTTTCTCGTACGCTAATTTCTGTTGCCCTATGCCCGCTACTACGCTGCCCCCCGATATTCTGTCGATTACCAATGAAGCCGACTCCTGCCTGCTAGTGTGCCGCTGGCGGCCCGAAGCACCCAGCGAAGACTTGGCCCCCGTATTCGAGGCCTTGCTGCGGGAGGCGAAGGAAGCCGGCAACTGCCGGTTTTGGCTGTTTGATATGCGCAAGCGCGCTTGGCATCCCCCCGTGTTTGAGAAATGGTTTGAGGGCCTGCTGGCGCAGCAAGTGGTGGAGGCACTGGGCAAACCGGTGTTTCTGGCCTGCGTGGCCACCGAGCAAAACCGGACCGATATCGAGAGCCTCGCCATGCAGGTGCGGCTGCGCGCCCACGCCGAACACGAGTTTTACCCCTACTTCTTTAATGATGAGAAGGCGGCCCGCGAGTGGCTAGCCTACCACCGCGAGCTGGACGGTGAGTGAGCCTAACTGGTAGCAGAGCGAGTGGGAAATCAGCGCTAGTTTTACGAGCCTTCCACTCATTTGACCAGGCATATGCCCGCCGCGTTCCCTTACTCGCCCGATAGCTTTTCGCTGGCTTACCGCCCCGAGCAGCACTTGCTCATTGGCCGCTGGCTGCGGCCGGTATCGCTGGAGGAGCTAAAAACCCACTACCAGGCGCTGCTCGACGCCGCGCTAGCTCACGGCTACTGCCACCACTGGCTGCTCGATGTGCGCCGACGCGATATTCACGACGGCGCGGCCATTGCCTGGTTTGCCGACTTTAGCCAGCACCTGCCCGCCGCGTTGGGCCAGCCGGTGGCCCTAGCCTACTTTGCCATGGTAGACCAAAGCGCTGCGGCCGCCGATGCCAACCTGCGCGATAACATTCGCCGGGGCGCCGTGCAGGGCAATAGCTACTGTTACTTCAACCAGGAAAACGAGGCCCTAGCCTGGCTGCGGCAACAGCCCTAGCCGGGCCAGGGCGCTACCTTTGGCCGCTCCCACCCACTGCATACGTTCGATTTTATGAAGCAAGCCCTCGAAGAAGCCACCGCGCCCGACGTGACCGTGCCGCACCCCCACCAGGACCCCCACGGCATGCGCGATGTGCTGCGCCAGCTCGGCGTAGCGCCCGAAAACCCTGCCTACAGCACCGGCCGCGCTTGGGGCGGGGCTAGCAACGAAACCCGCGAGATTGTGTCGCCGGCCGATGGCCAGCGCATTGCCCGCGTGGCCCGGGCCACCGTGGCCGACTACAACACCGTAGTAGCCGCCGCCGAAGCGGCCTTTCCGGCCTGGCGCCTGGTTCCCGCCCCCCAGCGCGGCGACGTGGTGCGCCAGATTGGGCTAGCCCTGCGCCACCACAAAGAAGCCCTCGGCAAGCTGGTGAGCTACGAGATGGGCAAAATCTTGCAGGAAGGCCTGGGCGAAGTGCAGGAAATGATTGATATCTGCGATTTTGCCGTGGGCCTGAGCCGGCAGCTGCATGGCTTTACCATGCACTCGGAGCGGCCCGCGCACCGCATGTACGAGCAGTACCACCCGCTCGGGGTGGTGGGCATTATCTCGGCCTTCAACTTTCCGGTGGCCGTGTGGAGCTGGAACGCCATGCTGGCCGCCGTGTGCGGCGATGTCTGCATCTGGAAGCCCTCGGAGAAAACGCCGCTGGCCGCCGTGGCCGTGCAGCACCTCATTGCCAAAGTGCTAGAAGACAACAACGTGCCCGAAGGCGTGTTCAACCTCGTGCTCGGCCACGCCGATGTGGGCCAGGCCATGGCTGCCGACGAGCGCGTGCCGCTGGTGTCGGCCACTGGCAGCACCCGCATGGGCCGCGCCGTGGGCGCTGCCGTGGGCCAGCGCCTGGGCCGCGCTTTGCTGGAGCTAGGGGGCAATAATGCCATCATCCTTACCCCGCAGGCCGACCTCGACATGGCCATGCGCGCCATCGTGTTTGGGGCGGTGGGCACGGCCGGGCAGCGCTGCACCACCACGCGCCGTCTCATCATCCACGAGAGTATTTACGACGAAGTGACCCAGCGCCTGCTGGCCGCCTATGCCAAGCTGCCGGTGGGCCACCCGCTGCAAGCCGGCACGCTAGTAGGCCCGCTCATCGATGCCGATGCCGTAACGCTCTTTACTAATGCGCTGGAGGCCGTGCAAAAAGAAGGCGGCAAGCTCCTCACCGGCGGCCAGATGCTGAGCGGCGCCGAGCTGCACGGCGGCCACTACGTGCTGCCGGCACTGGTAGCGGCCGAAAACCACTACCCCACGGTGCAGGCCGAAACCTTCGCGCCCATTCTCTACCTGCTTAAATACTCGGGCGGCGTGGAGAACGCCGTGGCGCAGCAAAACGGCGTGCGGCAGGGCCTGTCATCTTCTATTTTCACCCTGAACCTGCGCGAGGCCGAAGCTTTCCTGGGCCACGCCGGCTCCGACTGCGGCATTGCCAACGTGAACATCGGCACGAGCGGGGCCGAAATTGGGGGCGCTTTTGGCGGTGAGAAAGAAACGGGCGGCGGCCGCGAATCGGGCTCCGACGCCTGGCGCGTGTACATGCGCCGCCAGACCAACACCATCAACTACGGCACCGAGCTGCCACTGGCGCAGGGTATTAAGTTTGATATCTAGACCTTGGCCGAACGCAAAGGCGGGCGCGCCGGCACTGGCCGGCGCGCCCGCCTTTGTTTAGGGCGTAAAGCGCAGGTCGCCGTGGCCTTTGTAAAGCAGGCCGGTAGCGTTGGAAAGAAGATAATACAGCCGGTACCGCTGCCCCGTGTCGTAAACTTTGGGGGCGAATTGGAGGCTGTCGCCGGCGGCTAGGTCAGCCGTGTAGACATCGGCTTCGCTGTAGCGCTTGTTTACTAATTGTGCGTACACGCGGCAGGGGCAGGGCGCCGTGGCGCTGAGCTTGAAATACCAGCTAACCTGGCCGACCTGGCCCGCGTTGGGATAGGCTAGCGACTGGCTGACGGCGCCCGGCTGCTGCGGACCGTTGGTGGCACCGGGCAGCGTGTGCAACTCCTGCTCGTTCCAGGTCGCGTCCGAAGTCCAGTCAGTAGGGTCGGCGGGGCGCAGCAGCCGGCCCTGCGCATCGCGGTAGGTAAGGCCCGCATCCGGCCCAAAGTCGATGTCGGGGCCTTCGTACTGGCGCTCGCACTGGAAGGCGCACAGCAGCAGGCTAATAGCGGCTAGGGGTAAGGGGCGCGGCATAGGGTAAAAGTAACGTGTTAAGGCGGCGTAGCCAACATACCGTACGCCGGGCCGGGGCGGCGGAGCTAGGGGCAGAATACCCGTAGCGGCTGGCAGGCTAGGGCTTGTCGTAGCGAATATCGCCGTGGCCCTTATAAAGCAGGCCGGTAGCGTTAGTAAGCAGATAATAAAGGCGATACCGCTCACCGGCTTGCAGCCCTAGCTGGGCGTAGTCAAGGGTGTTGCCGAGGTAGCCGCCCGGCGCTTCTGTTGTTGGAAAGCGGTACATCACCTGATAGCTATTATCAACAAGCACCGCCAGCCGGGTGAAGGCAACCGCGGTGCCCGCCGCATCTTTGCGGGCAGTAATCAACCAACTGCTTTGGGCCGCCGGGTTAGGATATAACCAGTTGGTGGCAAGAAAATTAGCTATCTGGGTCGCGTTCAGGTCAATTTTCGCATCGGAAAAAAGTGCTTTTTCCTGCTCATTCCACGTAGCGTCAGTAGACCAGTCGGTAGGGTCCTGGAAACCAGCTGGCAGGTTGTAGCCATCGCGGTGCGAGAAGCCATCATCTGCGCCAAAATCGATGCGCGGGCTGCTAGCAGACTGGTCTTTGCAAGCCGCCAGCACTAGAGATAGAATGGTAAAAAGTATATGTTTTGTCATGGCAGGCCGGTAAATCCCTGACTAAAGTAAGCGCCGGTCAGCCAAGATTCTGGGGCAGCAGCACAACCCTTGCGCTAGTCCGCCACGCGTAGCCTAGGTATTCAGGCCGCTGGGCCGCTGGGCATCTAGCAACCAACTGGTTGGCAATACCATAAGGCCGGCGGGCCAAGGTACATCACCGCCAAGCGCGGCAACCACAGCGTTGGCCGTACCCTAATACAGAGGCAGCGCAAAACCAAGGCCGCACCACGCGCCGTAACCTCGGCGCGGAGCCGTAGCTAGCCCCTTCTCCAAAAAAATAGACCGTCATGCCGCAACAGGTGCGGCATGACGGTCACACGTAAAATAACACGCTTGCTCAGCTAGCCGGCTAGCCTACTTATTGGCTGTTTGCTGCACCACTTCGGGCAGCACCTTGCTGAGAGCTTCGGCCTGGGCACGGGTAAAATTGCCTTGCACCTGCACCAGCACAAACGAGCCCAGCGCATCGGGCATGGTGCCGGTGGCTACCAGCTCGCTTACCTGGTCGCCGCTGGCCTTCACCACATAGCGGTAATCGGCCGCGCCGCCGCTGGAGCTAGCCAGCGCCGTGTAGCGCTCGGCCTGTAACAGACTACTTACTTCGCGGTTGAGGCCTTCCTCTACGAGGTTGCGGGCGCTACCCGAAATAGGCGTGAAGGACATCACCCGCGCCGTGCGAATACCAGTGATAGCATTGGTTAGGTCGTTGCCACCCAGTAGCTTACCAACCCGCACCAGTGCTAAGCGCTGTAGCAGGTCGGCCGACCACTCGGTGGTGCGGAAGCCCGAGCGGTCGCGATACTTGGCAAAAAAAGCGGGTACCGTGCGCGCCGGGGTATCGGGGCCGCCACGGCTGGCCTGGCAGCCGGCCAGCAGAGCCAGCGCAAGCACCAGGGCCAACAGCTGCAAGCCCTGGCGGCTGCGCAACGAGTGGTGGGTGGTGGGGGCGCAAGTCAAAGAGTGCATCGGGTCGGGGCTAGCTGTGGCTGCCGGCCGTGGAGCCCTGGTCGGTGGGGTCGGTTTCGCCGCGTCGCTGGCCCTGGCTATCGCGCGGGCCCTCGGCCTGGGTTATCTCGTCGTCCTCATCCGAGGATACATATTCGTTGGAGGTGGGGCCGAGGCCGCCGGTTTTGGCGGCCAGGTCGGCTTCGGCCTGGGCAAATTTGAGGTTAAGCAGCGAGTCGTCGGCGGGCTTTTGGGTGTTGTCAGCCATAAAAAGCAAGCCGGGCGGCTGGATGGTGAGCTACCGCCGGGCTAGGGGTAGTACGCACCAGCTTGGCGCGGGGTTGGGGAAGCGCGGCGGCGGGCCGGGGGCTATTTTTGCGCCTTATTACTTCGCTAGCCTCGCCATGCCGCACGCACATTCGCATCCTGACCTCGACGAAAACCACAACCCCTGGCAGACGCTGGGCTCCGAAATAAAGTACCAGAACCCCTGGATTCGGGTGCGCCAGGACGAAATTATCAACCCCAGCGGCCAGCCCGGCGTCTACGGCGTGGTGTCGATGAAGAACAAGGCCATCGGCATTGTTCCTATTGACAGTGAGGGGAATACCTGGCTAGTGGGGCAGTACCGCTACGCCCTGAACGAGTACAGCTGGGAAATTCCGATGGGCGGTGGCCCCGTGGAGCTCGATGTGCTAGAGTCGGCCCAGCGCGAGCTGCGGGAGGAAACCGGCCTGCTCGCCGCCCGCTGGACGCGCATCGCCCGCCTGCACACCTCCAACTCGGTTACCGACGAAGAAGGCTTCGTGTACCTGGCCGAAGACCTGACCCCCGGCGAAAGCGAGCCCGAAGAAACCGAAGACCTGCGCCTCTGGAAGCTGCCGCTAGCCCACGCTGTGGAGCTGTGTATGAGCGACCGCATCACCGATGCCATTAGCGTGGCCGGCTTGCTCAAAGCCGAAAAGGTGCTGGCGGAGCGGCGGTAATGCGGTGATGAAGTGATGAAGTGATAAAGTAAGGGAGCATAAAGCGGCAAAGAGAGTAGGGCAGAAGCTATTCCACGGCTTGCCCCCTCTACCCATTTACAAAACACCTTCCTACCCCATCACCTCCTCACGTCCTAACTTTGCCCGTATGCCTGCTTTTCTGCGCACCCTCGGTCATCGGCTCTACACCACGTGGGCCACGTTCTGGTTTGTGCTGCCGTTTTTTGTCACGTACCCGCTCCAGCTCATCCTGGTGCGGCGGCCCGCGTGGCGGCGGCATTTGCACGGCATCAACCGCAATTGGGCCAAGTTCTCCATCCTGATGTGGGGCGTGCCGCTCGATATTGTGCGCGAAAGCACCAAGCCCGTGCCCCAGCCCTGCATCTACGTGGCCAACCACGGCTCGTACATCGACATTCTGGTGCTGTTTTACACTATCCCTGGCTTCCTGAACATGATGGGTAAGGATGCGCTGGTGAAGTTTCCGCTTTGGGGCCCGCTCTTCGGTAAAACCTATATTCCCGTCAACCGCCGCAGCGTAGTGAGCCGGGGCCGCGCCTTTGCCCTGGCCAAGCAGGGCCTGCTGGAAGGCCGCCCGCTAGCCCTCTTCCCCGAGGGTACCATCGGCCCTAAGCCCGGCGAGGAATTGCAGCCCTTCCAGGACGGCGCGTTTCAGATGGCCATCAGCCTGGGCGTGCCCCTGGTGCCGGTGAGCATGCCCCTGAACCACAAGTTTATGCCCTCGGTGCCCGGCCTGCGCGTGCGCCACGCATCGCTGCGCATCGTGTTTCACGAAGCCATTGACACCAAAGGACTTACTCAGGCCGACGTGCCCGCTCTCAAAGCCAAAGTAATGGCCCAGATTGCCGACGATTTTATGCCCGAGGGCAAGGGTATTCCGGAGCCCAGTAAATTTTGGTAGGTTGAAGTGATGAGGTGATGGAGCGATGAGGTAGAAAGTGCAGCCCAGCAGCCTAGCCAGCTTTTCACCTCCAGCCCTCCTAACCCTCACTTCATTACCTCATTATCTAGTACCTCATCACCTAGTATAGCATGAAAGCAGACCTCGAAACCATTCGTGGCCTGGCCCACCTGGCCCGCCTCGAATTTGACCCCGCCCGCGAGGGCCAGATGGCCACCGACCTCAACAAGATTCTCGACTGGGTGGCCCAACTCGAGCAGGTCGATACCGAAGGCGTGCAGCCGCTGGTGCACTTGTCGCACGAAATCAACGTATTGCGCGACGATGACGCCCGCAATACCGTGAGCCACCAGGAAGGCCTGCGCAACGCCCCGCGCAAGGACTCGGACTACTTCCGCGTGCCCAAGGTGCTGGACTAGGGCCGGCCAGCACCGAAAATTTGAAAACAGCGCGTCGTGCTGAGCGCGCCGCCGCCGCTCGCTCGTGCCGTTGGGGCTTACCAACCGGCGATGTGAGCGAGGTGCGGCGGCGCGCTCAGCATGACGGGCTTAGTTACCTGACTGGTTTCAAAACCGCCTTTTATAGCCGTCCCTTGCCCGAGTTTTCTTTCCTGCGCCGCTTACCGGGGCTGCCGGCCTTGCTGGCCCTGCTGGCCCTGGCCGGGGCTAGCTACTTCTACTTCGCCGGCGAAAGTGCCACGCTGCCTGTGCGACTGGTGCCGCACCTGGCGCCCGTGCCCCTGGTGCTCGACTCGGTAGCGGTGGGCCCGGCGCGGCTGGCATTGCCCGTGAGCGGCTTTATCACCACGCTAACCCACGACGTGGGCGGGCCTTACACCCAGCCGCTGGCGGCCGGGCTGTGGCTAGGGGTGCTGGCCCTGGCGCTAGCCAGCTGGCTGGCCGTGGTGAGCATGTTGGCCCGGCCGGCCTTTCTGGCCGGTACGGTGCCGGTGGTGTTCCTGCTGATGTCGCTCAACGCCGATGCGCTGGGTATTTTCAGCGAGTCCAAGCAGTATTTTCTTTACCTGGCCCTGGGCGTGCTGGGCGCGGCCGCGCTAGGCCTGCAAGCCTTCGGCGACCGCGTGCGGGCGGCGTGGCGGGTGGCCATTTTTCTGGGGCTGATGGGCGGGCTGGTGGCTCTGCTGCTGGCCCGCAGCCAACTGCCGCTGGCCGAAACCGCGCTGCACCTCGCCGCCTACACCACACCGGCCGGGGCGGGGCTAGTGGCCACGCTCATCATCTGGGTAGGGGTGGAGAATATCCGTGCCCTGCTCTGGTTCAATACCCAGGCCGAGCGGCCCGAGGGGCGTTTTGGGCTGTTCCCCTTCGTGCTGGCTAGCCTGCTGTACTTGGGCGCGCTGGGGCTCTACTACTGGAATGATGGCGTGCTGGCCCTCGGCGGGGGCCTGCACCTCGACCCGCTGGTGCTGCTGCTACCGGCCATTATCACGGCCGGGCTGGGGCTGCGCGAGCGGGCTCCCAGCTATGGCAACTGGCTGCCCTATGCCGCCGCCCGCACCCTCTACTGGCTGCTGGTGGCGGCGGCCGCGGCGGCGCTGGGCTACGCCCTAGCCACGGCCAATGCGCCGCTGCTGGCGGCGGCGCGGGCCTTTAGCGGGCGGGCGCTAGGGTTGCTGGGGGCAGCGTTTCTACTGTATGTGCTGGTCAATTTTGGCTCGCTCATCCGGCAGCGGCTGCCGGTGCACCGGGTGGTGTTCGAGCCGCGCCGGTTGCCCTTTTATACGGTATATACCCTGGGGCTGGCGGGCTTGTTTTTATTTGAGCTGCGCAATAACTGGCTCCTGCTCGACCTGGTGCAGGCCGGGCAGTACAACCAGCTCGGCGACCTCACGCGCCAGCAAAGCGAAAGCCGGCCCAACGACCTACCGCTAGCCCTGCTGGCCGAGCGCTACTACGCCGAAAGCGGCGACGTGCTCGACCGCTTCAACCGCACAGCGCAGCTGGGGCGAGCAGCGCTCTACCGCTTTCGCAACCAGCACCAGAACGAGCTAAATGCTCTGCGCCGTGCGCTCAAGCGCCAGCCCGACACTAAAATCAGTCTCAAGCTCAACGCCTTGCTTAGCGAGCCGGCCGACTTTTTCGATGCGCTGGAGGTGATGCGCGCGGCCCGCCGCGCCGCGCCCGGCAGCTTCGCGCTAGCCTCCGACATGGCCCAGCTCTTTACCCGCTCGGCCCTCACCGATTCGGTGGCCTTTTACCTCGACAAAGCCGAGCGGCAGCAGCCCGGTAGCTACGTGAGCCGTACCAATCAGCTAGGCTTCCTGCTAAGCCAAAACCTCGTGCCCGCGGCCCAAAAGCTGGCTGCCGACTCGAAAGCCACCGCCGCCGAGCCGGGCCTGCGCGCCAACAAGGAATTGCTGCAACTCTTGCTGCCAGCGCCCGCGCCGGCTAAAGCGAGCTTCGCTGAAACAACGGCTGGCCAGCCGGCCCCCGTCAGCCAGGATTTAGACGGTGCCGCCTTTGCTGAAGCGTACCACACGGCGCTGCAAGTGGCGCGCGAAAGCACGCCCGCCGATTGCCAGCAGTGGGTAACTGCCCTGGCCCGGCTGGCCGAGCGCCCGGCCAACGAGCCTTATTACGAGCAAATTCTCTTCCTGCAAGCCTTGTTGCGCCACGCGGCTGGGCAGGAGCTGGCCGCCCGCCAAACGCTAGCGCCGCTCACGGTGGGCACCACGGCTACGGCCGCTTACTACCAGTATGTGCTGGGCTTGTGGCAGTTGCAGCAAGAGCAATACGCCACGGCGGCCGGCCAGCTGGCCTTGTCGGCGCGCAATGGCTTTCGCGAGGCGGTGCCGGCCCACCTGCTGGCTGCCTACGCCGGTTACCGTGGCCCCGATTCGATGCAGGCGGTGCAGCACCGCCTGCGAGCGCAACCTGATTCCTTGTTAAAAAGCACCGCGGCGCGCTTGCTTCGGCAAACTGAGGTAGGGGAGGGGCTAGCCGCCGGGCGCTGGGCGCAGCGAATTAGTGCCACGGCAGCAGCGTCGGGCGCGCCGGGGTTGCAGCAGTGGCTGCAAAATAATGCCCGGCAATTGCCAGCGGGTGGCGTGCTCTACGGCCAGGCGCTAGTTGCCAAGTTGCGCCGCCAGCCCGCCGCTGAGCAAAAGCTCTACGCCCAAATTGTGCAGCAAGCGCCTTTCAACGAAACGGCTATGCTGGCCGCGGCGCGCTACTATACCAGCCAAAAAGCTTCTACCGAAGCCTACGACGCGCTCAACAAGGGGCTAGCCGAGAACCCGGCTTCGCGACCACTTCTGCAAGCCTACGCTTTGGCCGCCGCCGAGGCCGGGCTGGCCGAGCTGGGCCAATCGGCGCTGCAAGAGCTGCGCCCGCGCCTGAGCCCGGCTGAGTACGCTAACTTGCTGGCGCAATTTGCGGCGCGCCGGGCGGCGCACGCCGCCGCCGGGGCGGCCTTCGACCAGCCGCCGCTTCCCGCCCGCTGATTTTACGTCTTTTGTATGATGACTCCTGCCAGCCCGACGCCCTACGTTATTCAAACCACCAACATCGCCAAGGAATACGTGATGGGCACTGAGCACATCCACGCCCTGCGCTCGGTGAGTATCGACATTAAGCGCGGCGAGTACGTGGCGTTTATGGGGCCGTCGGGCTCGGGCAAGAGCACGCTCATGAATATTGTGGGCTGCCTCGACACCCCTAGCCAGGGCCAGTATATTCTGAATGGCCAGGACGTGAGCCGCATGAGCGACAACCAGCTGGCTGAAGTGCGCAACAAGGAAATTGGCTTCGTTTTCCAGACCTTTAACCTGCTGCCGCGCGCTACCTCGCTCGAAAACGTGGCCCTGCCGCTCATCTACGCCGGCCTGGGCAAGCGCGAGCGCACCGAGCGTGCCCTCGAAGCCCTGCGCTCGGTAGGGCTGGCCGACCGCGCCGGCCACCGCCCCAACGAGCTCAGCGGGGGCCAGCGCCAGCGCGTGGCCATTGCCCGCGCCCTCGTAAACACTCCCAGCGTGCTGCTGGCCGACGAGCCTACCGGCGCGCTCGACTCAAAAACGAGCTACGAGATTATGGCCCTCTTCGAGGCGCTCTATGCCAAAGGCAATACCATTATTATGGTAACGCACGAAGAGGACATTGCCCACTACGCCCACCGCATTGTGCGCCTGCGCGATGGCCTAATCGAAACCGATGAGGTTAATCATAACATATCGCAGCCAGCAGTAAGCTCGCTAAGCGCCTAGCGCTGCCCCATTACCATTTTTTTCACGTAGTGGCGCCCATAGCCCGCTTACCACTTGAGCGCCTAGCGCTGCCCCCTACACGTAGTGGCGCCTAACTAGCCAGCTTGCCACCGGCAAGCGTATCCGCGCAATCCGTTAAATCAGTTAAATCTGCGGTCCATGAAGATATATACTAAAACCGGCGATAAAGGCCTCACTTCGCTCATTGGCGGCACGCGCGTGCCCAAGTCGAGCCTGCGCATTGACAGCTACGGCACCGTGGATGAGCTGAACTCGTACATTGGCCTGCTGCGCGACCAGGAGGTGAACGCCCCGCGCCGCGAGGTTCTGAAAGAGATTCAGGACCGACTATTCACCATTGGCTCGCACCTGGCCACCGACCCCGACAAGGACCCGCACCAGCGCATTCCGGACTTGCACGCCGAAGATGTGGACCTGCTCGAAACCGAGATGGACCAGATGAACGAGGTGCTAGCCCCCCTGCGCGAGTTTGTGCTGCCCGGCGGGCACCAGGCCGTGTCGTTCGGGCACGTGGCGCGCTGCGTATGCCGCCGCGCCGAGCGCCTGGTTATTCACCTGCGCGAAGAGTCGCCGGTGGAAGACCTGGTCGTAATGTACCTCAACCGGCTGTCCGACTACCTATTCGTGCTGAGCCGCGCTATGGCCCACGACCTGGGCGCGGCCGAGGTAACCTGGAAGCCGCGCGTGTGAGGTGCCGGGGCTAGCCCCGCGGCGCAACATTCGACGGGCTCAGTTGTCCCTGCTTATATCCATCCCACCCACTCTGGCGCCGCTAGCTTGGCTAGCCCGTCCTTTCTCTGGTTCTAAACCCCGCCCTCCCTATGCTTGATACGCTCACCATCGACGTACAGCCCACTACCGCGTCGCGCCTCACCGCGCTCGACCCCGCCAACATGGAGTTTGGCAAGCTCTTCGCCGACCACATGCTGAGTGTGGAGTTTACGGGCGGCGAGTGGCAGCAGCCGCGCATCGTGCCCTACGGCCCGCTGGCCATCAGCCCCGCCAACTCGGCCATTCATTACGGCCAAGCCATTTTTGAAGGCATGAAGGCCTACCGCCAGGCCGATGGCAGCGTGGCCCTGTTCCGCCCCCTCGATAACTGGCGCCGCCTCAATGCCTCGGCCGAGCGCATGGCCATGCCCACCATTCCGGAAGATATTTTTATGCAGGGCCTGCGCGAGCTCGTGAAGCTCGACGCCGGCTGGGTGCCCAACATGAGCGGTAGCTCGCTCTATATCCGGCCCTTCATGTTTGCCACCGACGGCGCGCTAGGGGTGCGGCCGTCCGAAACCTATCACTTCGGTATCATCACCTGCCCGGTAGCCGCGTTCTTCACCAAGCCGGTGCGCGTGCGCTTCGAGCAGCAGTACGTGCGCGCTGCCCCCGGCGGCGCTGGCTATGCCAAAAATGCCGGCAACTACGGCGCGGCCATGCTCCCGAGCAAGCTAGCCCAGCAGGAGGGCTACCACCAGCTCATCTGGACCGATGCCTCGGAGCACCAGTACGTAGAAGAATCAGGAGCCATGAATGTGATGTTTGTGCTTGATGGCAAGTTGATTACGCCCGAGCTGTCTACGTCTATTCTCGATGGTATTACCCGCCGCTCGGTGCTGGAACTGGCCCGCACCTGGGGCGTGCCTGTGGAAGAGCGTCGCGTAGCGAGCCGCGAGATAATCGAGGGCCTAGCCGCCGGTCGCCTCACCGAAGCCTTCGGGGTGGGCACGGCCGCTACCATCGCCACTATTGCTACCATGGGCTACGGGGGCCAGGACTACGACCTGCCCGCGCCCACCGAGTCGTCGTTTGCGCGCCGGGTTGGGGCCGCCCTGGAGGCCATCCGCACCGGCAATGCCGCCGACACGCACAATTGGATGGTGGCTGTGTAAAGCCGCCCGCCGCCTGAAAAAGCCGCCCGCTCGCCGGGCGGCTTTTTTTATGCCGACCTTTGCGCTACCGGCCGGGCAGTTTGCCCGGCGGCTCACATTCATTATTCACCATGACCCAAGACCAGATAAAGGACTTGAGGGGCCGCGCCGAGGCCCTGAGGAGGTATCTTTGACTACGATACCCGCAAAGAACAAGTACTGGTGCTGGAGGCGGCAACGCTAGCCCCCGATTTCTGGGACCACTCCAAGGCCGCCGAGGCTAAGCTCAAGGAAATCAAGAGCGTTAAGACTTGGACCGACGACTACGAGGCTGTGTTGCAGGCCATCGCCGATACCGACGTGCTCTACGACTTCTATCGTGAGGGCGAGGCTAGCGAGGCCGAAATGCAGGCCGAGTACGATGCCACCCAGGCCAAGGTAGAAGCGCTGGAATTCAAGCGGATGCTCTCCGATGAGGAAGACCAGCTGCCCGCCATCATCGACATCAACCCCGGCGCCGGCGGCACCGAAAGCCAGGACTGGGCCGAGATGCTGATGCGCATGTATATCATGTGGGGCGAAAGCAAAGGCTTCACTGTAAGGCAATTGAGCTATCAGCCCGGCGAGGGCGCCGGTATCAAGTCGGCCTCGCTGGAGATTGACGGGCCCTTTGCCTACGGCTACCTCAAGAGCGAGATTGGCGTGCACCGCCTGGTACGCATGTCGCCCTTCGATAGCAGTGGGCGGCGGCACACCTCGTTTGCCTCCATTTTTGCCTACCCGGTGGTGGACGACACGATTAACATCGAAATCAACCCCGCCGATATTTCCTGGGACACCTTCCGGGCCGGCGGCGCGGGCGGCCAGAATGTGAACAAGGTCGAAACGGCCGTGCGCCTCACGCACGCCCCTAGCGGCATCATCATCGCGGTGCAGATTGAGCGCTCGCAGCTCATGAACAAAGAGCACGCCCTGCGCATGCTCAAGTCGCGCCTCTATCAGCAGGAGCTGGACAAGCGCAACTTAGAGCGCGACAAGGTCGAGGCCACTAAAAAGCGCATCGATTTCGGCTCCCAGATTCGTAATTATGTGCTGCATCCTTACAAGCTCATCAAGGACCTGCGCACCGGCATCGAGCGCACCGATGTGCAGCACGTACTGGATGGAGATTTGGACGACTACATCAAGGGCTACCTGATGCAAAACTAACGTCTTGGTCTGCGGACCCCAGGCAAGCGAAGCGGCGACGGAAAATATCGGGACTGGTGCCCAGTATTTTCCGTCGCCGCTTCACGGTTGTAAGCCCCGGGCGTATTAGTTATAAAGGACTGATATACTGTGTGTAAATTGCTGGAAAATAAGTCAGGTCTAATAAAAAAATGACTTATTCCTAATCCGGGCATTAAATTCAGTGTGGGCTTTCTGCTTATACTTGCCCCTTCTGTTCAAAGGCCTCCTTTTTTAAGGCATTCATCAACCCACATTCCACCATGAGAAAACACTTATTTTGGGTCGTTCTGCTCCTTGCCGGCCTGTGCCAGCAGGCCTGGGCACAAGACCGGAGCATCTCGGGCAAGATTACGGACCGCAGTAACGGGCAGGGACTGCCCGGCGTGACTATTATCGTAAAGGATGCACCAACCATTGGTACATCTACCAACGCTGATGGCGCCTACTCGCTGAGTGTACCATCAACAGCTAAAGCTTTGGTTTTTAGCTTTGTTGGCTATGCTACGCAGGAGGTATCTATTACGGGTAACACTATTTCGATAGCACTGGCTACTGATACAAAGCAGCTCAATGAGGTAGTAGTAACGGCACTGGGGGTTGAACGCAACCGGAACTCCCTGGCATTTGCCGCTACGCAGGTCGATGGTGGGGATATTACGGTGGCTCGTAACCCTAACCCTGTTAACGGTCTGGAAGGTAAAGTGGCTGGCCTAGCCATTCAGCAGTCGAACACGATGGGTGGTTCGAGCAATGTTATTATTCGGGGGGCAAAATCCTTGCTGGGCAATAACCAAGCGCTGTTCGTAGTAGATGGGGTGCCGATTAGCAATCAAAATACCAACTCAACTAATCAACAAACGGGTCGTTCGGGTTATGACTATGGTAATGCAGCTGCCGACATTAACCCGGACGATATTGCCACTACTACGGTGCTGAAGGGTGCTGCTGCCACTGCCCTCTACGGCGAGCGCGCCGCTAACGGCGTTATCTTGATTACCACTAAAAAAGGTCGTCGTTCAGGCCTGGGCATTACGATTAACACTGGTATTACGTTTGGCCGGGCCGACATGAGCACGTTTATCAAATACCAAAAGGAATACGGTGCTGGATATGGTCAGATATATGGTCCTGATGAGAATTCGTATTTCAACCGCGACGCCAGCGGTGCTCTGGTAGTGCCTACTGGCGAAGACGCTTCCTATGGTGGTCGCTTCGACCCCTCACTGCTAGTGCGTCAGTGGTACTCATATGTACCCGGCTCGCCCACCTTCGGACAGGCTACTCCCTGGACGGCCGCCGCCAACGACCCCTCGACCTTCTTCCAAACGGCCATTTCTAACCTCAACAGCATTACGATTGATGGCGGTAGCGAAATGGGCAACTTCAAGCTAGGTTACAGCGGTAACAACGAGCAGGGTTACCTGCCTAATAGCCGCATCAAAAAGGATGTTGTCAACTTCGCGGGCTCGCTGAATCTGACGCCCCGCCTAACTTTTAGCTCGAGCGTCAACTTTTCTCGGGTGAAAGGCCTAGGCCGCTATGGCACCGGCTACGGCTCGGAAAACGTGATGACGAACTTCCGCCAGTGGTGGCAGACGAACGTGGATATCAAGGAGCTGAAGAGCGCCTATGACCTGAGCACCAACCCCGACCTGCGCATCAACAACGGTAACGCCTCGTGGAACATGCGCTCGCCGCAAAGCGGTGACCTGCGTGCCTTCTACTGGAACAACCCGTACTTCGTGCGCTACAACAACTACGAAGAAGATACTCGCTACCGTCTGTTTGGTAACGTGACATCTACCTACAAAATCGCTGACTGGTTTGATGTGCTAGGCCGGGTATCGCTGGACAGCTACGACGAAATGCAGGAAGAGCGCTCGGCGCTGGGCAGCACTACCGCTTCTTACTTGCCTTACTACTCGCGCTACAACCACACGTACCGGGAATACAACTTTGACCTGTTTGGCAATTTCAAAGCTGCTATTACGCCAAGCATCTCGTTCCGTGGTTTGCTAGGTACCAACCTGCGTCGTATATCGAACGCCTCTATTTTCGCTCAAACGAATGGTGGCTTGGCAGTACCTAATCTGTATTCGCTGACCAATACCATTTCGCCTATCAACCCGCCTTCGGAAGTTCAGTACGGCGTTGGGGTAGACGGAGTATTTGCTAACGCAACTTTCGGCTATCTCGACCGGGTATTCTTGGACCTGACGATTCGCCGCGACAAGTCGACGGTACTGCCCGAGGGCAATAACACGTATTATTATCCGTCGGTAGCTTTAGGCTACGTGTTCTCGGAGAGCCTCAAAGAGAAAGCTCCTTGGCTGTCTTATGGTAAGGTACGGGCCAACTTTGCGCAAGTAGGTTCGGCTTCGGCACCACAGGCTGTGTACAATTACTACAACAAGCCTGTTTCGTTCGGGACGGTACCTCTTTTTGCCCTACCCACTACGCTGAACAACTCGGGCCTTAAGAACGAAACTACGCGTAGCTATGAGCTAGGGGTAGAAACTTCGTTCTTGCAGAGCCGCATTGGTTTCGAAGCAACTGTTTACCAGCAGAATTCGTCCGACCAGCTGTTGGCCGTGTCGATTCCAGCCTCTACGGGCTACCTAGCCCGCTACGTAAATGCTGGTGAGTTGCGCAACCGTGGTATCGAAATTTCGGCGTTCGTTACGCCCGTTCAGACTTCGAACGTTAAGTGGACGATTAATGCTAACTGGACCAAGAACGAGAATAAGCTAATTTCGCTCTACAGTGGCGATAACCTGGTGCTAGCTACCTACCAGCAGGGTGTTTCTTCTAACGCTACGATTGGCCAAGCATACGGTAGCCTGCGTGGTACCGACTTCACCTACGACGCTGCCGGCCGCCGTATTGTAGGCGATGATGGCTACTACGTACAAACGGCCAATGCCAACAATATAATCGGCAACCCTACGCCCCGCTGGCGTGGTGGTATCACCAACACGATTACCTACAAGAGTGTATCGCTCAACTTCTTGGTTGACATCAAATCAGGTGGTCAAATCTATTCGCTCGACCGTGCCTACGGCCTTGATTCGGGCCTGCAGCCCGAAACGGCTGGTCTCAACGACTTGGGCAACCAATCACGCCTGCCCATTGCCCAAGGTGGCGGCGTTATTCTGCCAGGTGTGAAGGCTGACGGTACGCCTAATGATGTGCGGATTGAGAATAACGGTGCCGCTACGTTCGGCTACAACTACAACCCGAACGCTGCTTTTGTATATGATGCAAGTTTTGTGAAACTTCGTGAGGCCGCACTAACGTTTACCCTGCCAGCCAATTTGCTCTCCAAAATTGCTGTTAAAGGTATCGATTTCTCTATCGTAGGTCGAAATCTCTGGATTATTCACAAAAATCTTCCCGATGCTGACCCCGAAGACATCGCTAGCTCGGGCAACCTTGGCCAAGGCTTCCAAGGAGGTGCATACCCTTCGATGCGTACTCTTGGTGCCAACCTGCGTCTTCGCTTTTAATCTGCATCGTATATGAAAAAGAGTCTTCTTCTATCCATTCCCGTCTTGATGCTAGCCACCGCCTGTGTGGATAGCATTCAGGATTACAATGTCAACCCCAAGGTGGCGGCTACCGTGCCTGGCCTTACGCTGGTGCCGACGGCCGAGCGTACCCTAGTACGGACGCTTACAACGACCAACCAAAATATCGGTATTACGCGCCTGCTGGTTCAGTACTGGACCGAAACCACTTACAACGACGAGGCTCGTTATAACCTGGCTAGCCGGCAGATTACGGAAAACTTCTGGACACCACTTTATCAGACCGTACTCGGTAACCTGAACGAGGCTACTCGCCTCATCACGGCCGATGCTACGCTAGCTGCCAATGTAAAAGCCAATCAACTGGCTTGTATCGACGTCTTGGCGGTGCACGCTTGGTCAACGTTGGTTGATACATACGGTAACATTCCGTATACTGAAGCCCTGAACCCGCTAAATACTACGCCCAAGTACGATGATGCTGCTACTATTTATACCGACCTCATCCGTCGTTTAAATGCGGACATCGCAGCCATGAGCACGTCGGCTAGCGGCCTCGGCAATTCAGACATCGTGTACAATGGCAATATGACGCGCTGGTTGCGCTACGCCAACTCGCTGAAACTGCGCCTAGCAATCAACACTGCCGACGTAGATGCAGCACGCTCCAAAACGCTGGTTGAACAAGCCGCAGCTGGTGTGTTTCAATCAAGCTCAGACAATGCGCAGTTGACCTTCCTGACAGCTCTACCTAACCAGAATCCGCTGTATGAGGACTTGGTATCTAGCGGCCGGGCTGACTATGTAGGGGCCGACACATTCATCAATCCGCTGATTGCGCTGAATGACCCACGGCTTTCTATCTATTTTCAGCCCTTGGATGGCACTACTACTTATAAGGGAGCGGTTTACGGTCCGAAAACCTCTGCAGATAACTCATCACAGCCCGGTACCGTGCTGCGTTCGGCAACTCTACCAGGGGTATTGGCTTCTTACTCGGAAGTCCAGTTCTTATTGGCCGAGGCCGTTGAGCGTGGCTTTGCTGTAGATGGTACAGCGGAATCACATTACAAGGCTGCCATCACCGCTTCCATCACTTATTGGGAGAACTTGGCTGGTAGAGCAACTGCTGCTGCCGATGCTGCCGCTTACCTAGCCCAGCCTAGCGTATCTTATACGACGGCCACCGGGGGGTATAAGCAGAAGATTGGCATCCAGAAGTGGATTTCGCTTTACAACCAGCCGACTCAGGCATGGGTAGAGTGGCGCCGCCTAGACTACCCGCAGCTTACCAAGCCTGCAGTGGCTTTAACGGATATTCCACTTCGCTTTACGTATCCTACTAGCGAGCAGAACCTCAATGGTACTAACTATGAGACGGCTGCATCCTCAATAGGAGGCGACCGAGTAACTGCAAAGATTTTCTGGGATAAGTTCTAAGATTAAGTACTGCTAATCGAAAAGGGGCTGTCGTAAGACAGCCCCTTTTTTTGCGCCCTTACCAATGCCAATACTGCGTACTGCTGTAACGCTACAACTCTATTGTAAAGCGCTTTAAGTAGGCTCGAAGCACTGCTGCCTATCAAATTTTGCTTATTGTGGAGCTGCTCACGGGACGAAAAGAGCTTTGCTCAGGAGTAATAGCAGAACTTCGCCCACTCCTTATTATCAATAGGTTACTTATGTTTGATGAAATTGTTGTGAGGTAAATCTTTAGATAGGGTGAAGAAAGATGCCTACAATTGGGGTGAGCAGATTATCTTGCAACACCAATTAATCCGTGCCGACTGTGCATGGAGACGTTTTTATCTTTTTCACCTTCCTTATTTTCAATGAAAAGAACCTTACTTATGAGCCTCGTGCTCATGCTCACCTTGTTCCAGGTGGTGCTGGCCCAAACACGGGCGGTATCGGGACGGGTAACGGACCAGAAAACCGGTGAGGGCCTACCCGGCGCCACGGTACTGCTGAAAGGCACGACCACGGGCATCTCAACCAACTCGGACGGTAACTTCACGCTGAATGTTCCGGCCAGTGGTGGTACGCTGGTTATCAGCTCGGTAGGCATGGTAACCCAGGAAATTGCTTTGGGTAGCCGCACTACGGTAGCAGTCGCCCTCGCTAACGATAACAAGCAATTGAGCGAAGTGGTCGTAACTGGCTACGGCGGGTCGCAGGACGTGAAAGATATCACGGGCTCGATTGCCACGGTAAAGGCTGACAAATTCCTGAACCAGCCGGTACAAAGCCTCGACCAGGCCCTGACGGGTCGCGCGGCTGGTGTGCAGGTAACCAACACGGGCGGTGCCCTAGGCGACGGCGTGTCGGTACGTATCCGGGGTGCTAACTCTATTACTGGCAGCTCGCAGCCTTTGTACGTTATCGACGGTATTCCAGTGAACACCCGTGAAAACGCCAACGTTTTCAACGGTGGCAACGGTACCCGCTACAACCCCCTGGCTGACATCAACCCCAACGACATTGCTTCGGTAGAAGTGCTGAAGGATGCTGCTGCTGCTGCTATCTATGGCTCGCGCGCTGCTAACGGTGTCATCGTTATCACCACCAAGCGTGGCCGCAATGGCCAGAATACTATCTCTTTCAACGGCTACGTTGGCCTGAACCAGCCCACGCGCTTCCCGAAGCTGCTGAACGGTGATGATTTCACCGTTATCCAAAACGAGAAGGCCTTCAACCGTTACGGTGCTGGCAATGCCAACAGCGTTATCGTACGTGATGTGGACGTAAATGGCGATGGGGTGCCTGACCGCACCAACTGGCTGGACCAGATTTACCGTAACGCCTTTTCGCAGAACTATCAGGTAGCGTTGCAGGGTGGCACTGAGAAGTCGAGCTACTACGCTTCGGCTGACTACTCTGACCAGAATGGCATCATTCAGACCAACCGCCTGCGTCGCGGTTCGGTACGCCTGAACTTGGATATCACGCCTAAGAAATGGCTGAAAGCCGGTGTTAGCAGCAACTACGCCCACTCGCAAAACAACGGTGTGCTGACCGATGGCTACCTCGCCGGTGCCACCGTATCGGGCTACAACGCTGCTCCTAACGTGCCGGTATACGGCGCCGATGGCTTCTACTACCTGAACGCTGCCGGTAACCTCGGCTCGGGCAACAACACAACGACCTCGAGCTTCATTGCCAACAACGTAAGCAACCCGACTGCAGTACTCGAACTGAACCGCAACGCCAACACGGCGCGTCGCCTGCTCGCCAACGCCTATATCGAGATTCAGCCCCTCACTGGCCTGCGCTTCACCAGCAAGTTTGGTGTTGACTACCTCGATAACTTCGAAGACCAGTACAGCGACCAGCGCCTGTCGGGCCTGGGCCGCTCATATGCCGGTCTGGTGCAGGACAACCGCCTAGACCGTACCCAGACCAACTGGCAGAACTACATCAACTACGACAAAGTATTTGGTAGCAAGCACACGGTAAGCGCTACGGTAGGTACGGAACTCCAGGCCCTGACTGAGCAGCAGGTATATGCCGGCGCTTCTAACCTAGCTGACCCTTTCTTCAATGGTATCTACGACGGCCTCGCCGCCGGCACGCCTTTCAGCGGCGGTACCAAGTTTGGCAACGGCTTCCGCTCGTTCTTCGGCCGCGCTAGCTATAGCTACGACGACCGCTACTACCTGCAGGTTTCGCAGCGGGCTGACGAAGACTCGCGCTTCGGTGCTAACAACCGTCGCGGCTATTTCCCGTCGGTATCGTTGGGCTGGCGCATCGGGGGTGAGAACTTCATGAAGGATATCACCGCCGTTTCCAACCTGAAGCTGCGGGCCAGCTATGGCCTAGTAGGTAACTCGAACGGCGTAGGCTCTTACTCGGCCCGTACGCTGTACGGCGGTGGCCAGTACGCTGACCTGAACGGTTTGTCGCTTGCCCAGGTAGGTAACCCCGACCTGCGCTGGGAAACTTCTAAGAAATTTGACGTGGGTTTTGATGCCGGCTTCGCCGGCGACCGCGTCAGTATGTCGTTCGACTTCTTCAACAACGATATCAGCGGCCTGCTGCTGAATGCCCAGCTACCCGGCCAATTGGGCGTACCACTCAACTATATCACCCGTAACGTTGGCTCAATGTTCAACCGTGGTATTGAGGCTACTATCACCACTAACAACGTGACGACGGAGAGCGGCTTCCGCTGGACTTCTTCGTTCAACATTACGGCTATCAAAAACCTGGTGACGGGCCTCAACGACCCGGCTGACATCGTGAGTGGTGTGCAGCGCGCTAGCATTGGCTCGCCGCTCGGTGTGTACCGCCTCATTCAGTGGGCTGGGGTTAACCCCACCACCGGCAACGCGCAGTTCCTGGACATCAACAACAACATCAAGCAGTACAACCCCAACACGGGCACTTACCTCACGGCTGAAGGCGCGCCAACTACGCCCCTCACCCAGAATGATGCCATTTATATGAAGGAGACGGGTTACCCCACGTACTACGGTGGCTTCGACAACACGTTTAGCTTCAAAGGCATTGAGCTAGGGCTGTTCCTGCAGTACAGCGGCGGTAACAAGATTTACAACGCTACCCGCGCTGGCCTGCTGACCAACCTCTACAACAACAACCTGGAGGAAATCAAAGACCGCTGGACCACTCCTGGCCAGGTTACCAACGTACCGCGCCTGTACCTCGCCGACAACGTATCGCAGCAGGCTTCAACCCGCTGGCTGGAGGATGGCAAGTTTCTGCGGATGCGTCAAATCAGCCTGGGCTACAACCTACCCAAGCCGATGTATGAGCGCTACGGCCTCGGCAACCTGCGCATCTATGCCTTGGTACAGAATGCTTTTGTACTAACCAAATACTCTGGTACGGACCCCGAGGTAAATTCGAACCGGAACAACACTAACATTGGTTATGGCATCGACAACCGCTCGGTTCCCCAGACCCGTAGCTATACCCTCGGCCTCAACGTCAGCTTCTAATTCGTATTTATTCTATGAAATTTTCACAATCGCGTGGTTTGGCGAAGTGGCTGCTTTCAGCTACCCTGCTAACGGCGGCCTCGTCCTGCAATGTTTTGGACCAGGACCCTTACGTAAACATTTCGGCTGAAGATACTTTCTCTACCGCCGGCCGAATTAATTCGGCGTTGATTGGAGTCTATAATGACTTGCAAAACGCAGAATTCTTGGGTGGCCGGGCACTTATCTACTCCGATATCCGGAGCGGTGATACGGATATTCCGTCTTATTTCACCAACGTTCCCCGCTTCCAAATGCAGTCAACGGACGGTTTTGCCGCCAACGCCTGGATTGGAGGTTATCGGACCATTGCCGGGGCAAACAGCTTCATGCAAAACTTAGCTGCCAACCCCGGGATAATTACCGCGGCGCAGGAGAAGCAGTATGTTGCTGAATGCAAATTTGTTCGGGCGCTCACAATGTGGCACCTTGTTAACTTGTTTGCGCAGCCATATAATTTTACCGCTGATGCTTCGCATCCCGGTATTGTTATCCAGCTAGTATCGCCCAAGGATGCTTCGGAGGCGTTTGATATATCAACGCGCCAGGGCCGCTCTTCGGTAGCGGCGGTGTATACGCAGATGCAGAAAGACCTAACCGAAGCCATTACTGACCTACCGGTAGTTTCTGGTACCCGTGGTATCAACAACGTGGGCCGCGCCACTAAGGGCGCGGCGCAGGCCCTGCTAGCCCGTGTGTTTCTCTACAAAGGCGACTACACCCAGGCAGCTTCTTATGCCAGCCAGGTGATTGCGGCCAATACCTACTCGCTCAACACGGGCGACCTAGGTGCGCGTACCCCGTTCTACAACTACACCACCAACGAGTCGATTTTCTCGGTGGCGATGAATACAAACGATAACCCCAATACCAACAACGCCATCGGCCAGCACTACGGCCCTGACCGGCGCGCCGATATCACTATCAACCCGTTTGCAAGTGCTACCTCCTTGTCGGCTACCGACAAGCGTCGGACCACGCTATTTGATGTGCGGGGTGTCAATACTTTCACGGCGAAGTTTTACTCGGTTGAAAACTGGGTGCCGATTATTCGCTACCCCGAGGTGTTGCTGACGCGTGCCGAGGCATTGGCTCAAAGCAGCGCTACCCCTAGTGCAGAAGCCATCACGCTGCTGAACCAGGTACGCAGCCGTTCTACCACGGCTTATGATGCTGCTTCGTTTACGACCAAGCAGGGCCTGATTGATGCCATTCTGGAGGAGCGTCGTTTGGAGCTAGCTTTCGAAGGGTTTCGCCTCTACGACCTGTTGCGTTACAAGCGCGATATTCCGGCCCACGGCACGGTGCCCCGCATTGCCTACAATGATAGCCGGGTGATTTTTCCCATCCCGTATACCGAAACGCAGCTTAACCCGCTGCTGACTCAGAACCCCGGGTACTAAAAATAGCCTTGGCCGCTACGCAGGTGGTGGTCAGGTAGCTAGCCCACAAAAAAAGTCCCGGCCAATCTGGCCGGGACTTTTTTTGTGGGCTAGCGGTGCCCGCTACTCACAGGATATACTGGTTCATATCGCGGTTTTTTACCATATCGCGGAGGCGCTCCTCCACGAGTTGGGGTGTAATGGTAAGCTGCGAACCAGCCGTAATCTTATCGGGCACGTCAAAGAGTAGTTCGTTCAGCAAACGGCTCATGACGGTGTGGAGGCGACGGGCGCCGATGTTCTCGACCTCGCTGTTTACCTCTGAGGCAATTTCGGCTAGCTTGAGCAACGCCTCATCTTCGAACGCTAGCTGCACGTCTTCGGCCGTTAGCAGGGCCTGATACTGCTTGGTCAGGGCATTCTTGGGGTCTTTCAGAATGCGATAGAAATCATCCTTGGTCAGGCTTTGCAGCTCGACGCGGATGGGAAAACGGCCCTGCAACTCAGGAATGAGGTCGCTAGGCTTGCTCACGTGGAAAGCCCCGGCGGCGATAAACAAAATATGGTCGGTGTTGACGATGCCGTACTTGGTGTTCACAGCCGAGCCCTCCACGATGGGTAGCAGGTCGCGCTGCACGCCCTGGCGGCTCACGTCGGGGCCACCGCCGTTTTTGCCGCTGCCGCTGGTAGCCACCTTGTCGATTTCATCAATGAAGATGATACCCGAGTCCTCGGCCTGCTTGATAGCTTCTTCCTTCACCTCGTCCATGTCAACGAGCTTGGCAGCTTCTTCATCCAGTAGGATTTTGCGAGCTTCAGCCACCGATACTTTACGCTTGCGTTGCTTTTTGGGCAGCATGTTGCCCAGCATATCCTGCAAGCCCGACATGGTGGCCTCGTCCATCATGCCCGGCGCGCCCATAATACCCACGTTAGGGGCACCCTGGGCCACGTTGATTTCGATGCGGCGGTCTTCGAGCTCACCGTTGCGAATTTTCTGGCGGAAGCGCTCGCGGGTGCGCTCGTTCAGCTCCTGGTCGGAGCCCGGCAGGGCGTCGGTCGCAATGCTCTCGCCACTGATGCCGAAGCCAAGGCCGCTGCCGTTGGCAGGCGCTTTGAGGGGTGGAATGAGAGCGTCCAGGATAATGTCTTCCACGGCCTGGGCGGCTTGCGCTTTTACGGCCTCCTGGCGGCGCTGACGCAAGCGGCTCACAGCCTGCTCGGCCAGGTCGCGCACCATGCTTTCCACGTCGCGGCCCACGTAGCCTACTTCGGTGAATTTGCTAGCCTCCACTTTCACAAACGGGGCATCGGCCAGGATGGCTAGCCGGCGGGCAATCTCGGTTTTACCCACGCCGGTGGCGCCAATCATGAGAATGTTGTTGGGCACAATCTCTTTTTGCATATCGGCTGGGGCGTGCAGGCGGCGCCAGCGGTTGCGCAGGGCAATGGCCACGTGGCGCTTGGCCTCGTGCTGGCCGATGATGTACTTATCGAGTTCGGCCACAATCTGGGCCGGGGTCAGGAAACTGGTATCTAACATAAAGTGGAATTTCGCGCAGTATTTCGGAGTATCAACGCGCAGGGGGGCGGGGTGTTTGCTCCGCACTGCGGAACACTGCGCGATAACACCCCGCCCCCCTGCGCCAAAAGCTATTGCGCAGGTTGAGAAGAAGCTGCCCCAAACCGGCGGCTCAGGGTAAAGTAATTGCTGCTGCCGGCCGCCTGCAACGTGGCATACGTGTAATCGAGCTGAAACTGCGAAATCTTCACCATCGCCCCAAAGCTGAAGCCCGCGCCGCCGCCCACGTTATCGAGGCGCAGCTCGCGGGCTTGCAGGTGGTTGTAGCCGGCGCGTAGGCTCAGGCCCTTGCCCAGCATCAGCTCGGCGGCGGCCGCAAAGTGCCGGGCTAGGTTGTCTGCCCAGTTGAATTCGGGGCGCACCTCCTCGTTGTTGGCATTAAGCGTGCCGCGGGCGTTGGGGTCCAGGTACTGAATGCGCCATTGGTGCAGGTGGTGCGCCGTGAAGGTGAAGCGCAGTGGCATGTGCTCGGGCTTAATGGTGGTGCCTAGCTGTACATCAAAGGGTAGCGGCTCGCGGGCGCCGGCGGTGTAGGGCTTCAGCATGTAGCCGGCGTTTTTCAGCACCAGGCCCACCGTAAAATCCTGCGCATTGGGTTTGTAGAGCACGCCCGCATCGGTGGCTAGCCCCACGGCGCGGTTGCCGGCCAAGCCCGATATTGCCAGCTTAGCCGCCAGCCCAAAGGTAAATTTACCTTTGGTATAAGAGTCGGCCGCTGCCAAAGCGTACTCATTCACCGAGAACGTGCCCAGCGAATTGCCGGCCGGGTCGAAGCTCTCCAGGTTGCCGTAGCTGAGGTAGGTGAGGCCTAGCCCGAAGCGACCACGCTTTGCCGTATTAAAGGCATACGCCGCCGTACTCTGCTTGATATCAGATACGTAGCTGACGTAACTCACGGCCGCCACGTGGTCCATGTCGGCATTCAGCAGCGCGGGGCTGGCGAAGAACTGCGTGGGGTCGCTGCTGCGGGTTGAGGCCGTCAGGCCGCCCAGGGCGGCTACCTGCGCCGAGGGCGGCAGGGTCAGAAATGGAAACGCCGCCCGCCCGCCAATTTGCGCCTGCGCGGCTAGGGGTAGCAAAATGAGAAACGGTACGAGTTGTTTCATAGAACAAGGTAACGCGTGCGGGATAAGCTTTAGCCCGCCTTTGCCGCGACTGGCAGGCCAAAGCTTATCCCGCACCCTACTGCACCTCCACGCTGGGGCCGGCGGGGGCGGGCGCCTCGTCGCGTACGGGTAGTTTTTGGGGCCTAGCCACCAGCTCGGGCAGCAGGGCTTCGGCCAGCACGTCGTCCACGCGCTCGGCGTAGTGAATGCGGACGCCCTTGAGGTACTCGGCCGCGATTTCCTCCACGTCCTTGCGGTTTTTGGGCGAAAGGATAATCAGGTTGATGCCAGCGCGACGGGCAGCCAGCAGCTTTTCCTTGATGCCGCCCACCGGCAGCACCCGGCCGCGCAGCGTGATTTCGCCCGTCATGGCCATTTGGGGCCGAATCTTGCGCTGGGTGTAAGCCGAGGCGATGCTCGTGAAAATGGCAATGCCCGCGCTAGGCCCGTCCTTTGGAATGCCGCCCTCGGGAAAGTGAATGTGCAGGTCGTACTGCTCAAACAAGCGGTAGTCGATGCCCAACTCATCGGCCCGCGAGCGCAGGTAGGAGAGGGCCGTGATGGCCGATTCCTTCATCACGTCGCCGAGTTGACCGCTAAGCGTGAGCTTGCCCCGGCCGCGGCTCAAGAGGCTTTCTACGAACAGGATATCGCCGCCCACGCTCGTCCAGGCCAGGCCGGTTACCACGCCGGCAGTGTCGTGGTCCTGGTCCTTGTCGCGGTCGAAGCGCGGCGAGCCCAGGATTTTTTGCACGTCGCTAGGGTCAAGCTGGGCGGGCAGGGTTTCCTTGCTGGCCTTGCGGCGGGCCAGGTTGCGGGTGAGGGCCGCCAGCTGGCGCTCCAGGCTGCGCACGCCGCTCTCGCGGGTGTAGTCGTCGGCCACGCGGTGCAGCGAGGCGTCGGTGATTTTAACCTCGGCTTCGCCCAGGCCGTGCTCGCGCAATTGCTTGGGCCAGAGGTGCTTTTTGGCAATCTGCACCTTCTCCTCCTGCGTGTAGCCGGTGAGGTCGATAATCTCCATGCGGTCGCGCAAGGCCGGCTGAATGGTATCGAGCGAGTTGGCGGTCGCGATGAAGAGCACTTTGCTCAGGTCGTACTCCACCTCTAGGTAGTTGTCGGTGAACGTCGAGTTCTGCTCGGGGTCCAGCACCTCCAGCAGGGCCGAGCTAGGGTCACCCCGGAAGTCGCTGTTCACCTTATCAATCTCATCAAGAATGATAACCGGGTTGCTCACGCCGGCTTTTTTAATCTGCGAGATAATACGGCCGGGCATGGCGCCCACGTAGGTTTTGCGGTGCCCGCGAATCTCGGCCTCGTCGCGCACGCCGCCCAGGCTCAGGCGCACGTACTTGCGGCCCAGCGCCGTGGCAATGCTGCGCCCTAGCGAGGTTTTGCCCACGCCCGGCGGGCCGTAGAGGCACAAAATTGGCGCCTTGAGGTCCTGCTTCAGCTTGAGCACGGCCAGGTATTCGAGGATGCGCTCCTTTACTTTTTCGAGCCCAAAGTGGTCGGTGTCGAGGATTTTCTTGGTCGTTTTAAGATTGAACTTGTCCTTGGTCGTCTCATTCCAGGGCAAATCCAGCAAAAACTCGACGTAGTTGAGCGTCACTGGGTAGTCGGGCGACATCTGGTTGAGGCGCGTGAGCTTACCCAGCTCCTTGTCGAAGTGCTTGGCCGTGGCCTCGGGCCACTTTTTGGTGAGGGCGCGGGCCCGCAGCGCGGCTATATCGCCCTCGGGGCTGCCTTCGCCTTGGCCTAGCTCGTCTTGCAGGGTTTTGAGCTGCTTGCGCAGGAAATACTCGCGCTGCTCGGCGTCGATGCCGGTGTGCACCTTGGTGCGAATGTCGTTTTTAATTTCCAGCAGTTCAATCTGGCGCAGCAGCGCTTCGAGCAGCTGGCGGCCCTGGGCCTCGGGGTCGGCTAGCTCTAGTAGGGCTTGCTTGGCCGGTAGCTCCAGCTGCACATTCGAGGAAAGAAAGTGAATGAGAAACGCCGGCGACTGAATGCCGTCGAGCATGGTGCGCGCCTCAATTGGAATTTCGGGCGTGAGCTCCAGCACTTTGCCGGCGGCTTCGCGCAGGCTTTGCAGCAGCACCATTTCGCCGTCGATGGCGGCATCGAGCGCCCGCTCGTCGAAATACGTGACTTTGGCCGTGAGCTGCGGCGAGTACGTGAGCTGCTCGCCCACGTGAAAGCGCACCTGCCCCTGCAAGATGATGGTGACCGTATCGTCGGGCTGGTCAATTAGCTTCAAAATGCGGGCTAGGGTGCCCACCGGGTGCAGGTCGTCGGTGCTGGGCTCGTCGGCATCGGGGTGGCGCTGGGCCACCACGCCCACCAGCTTTTCGTTTTTGGCGGCCAGCTTGCGCACCAGCCGGATACTTTTTTTGCGCGTCACCGTCACGGGCAGCACCACGCCCGGAAAGAGCACGGTATTGCGCACTGGCAGCAGGGCAAGCACCTCGGGGGCATCGGCGGCGGGCAGCAGGTGGTCGGGGTCGGCGGCCATAATGGCAATAGCTTCGGAAGGAGAATCGGGGCCAGCGGCCAACAAACGGCCGGGGCCGGACAAATCAAGGAGCATGGGCAAAGCAAAAAAAGCCGGCCGGCGTAAGATGAAGCTAGCTGCCACTCTGGCAGCCGACTTCCACTAGGCTAAGGTACGCCGGGGCTGGCTGGCCATGCGGCAAGGGCCGTGCCAGCCCGGCCGGGGCCGCCAAAGCTGCGGCGCCTAACCCGCCCGGCATAGTAATTTGCTAATACTAGCTCTTCTGTAAGAACTTGCAGTCCCGTTCCCACTCCCTCGCCAATGCGCTTCCCATTCCTTCTTTGTCTGCTAGGCAGCTGGCTACTGCTGGTGGGCGTGGCGCGGCCGGGGCTGGCCCAGCGCCCGCTGCGCCCGGCTACCAAGCCCCCGAAAGCGGGGCCGGCGCTACCAGCCCGGCCAGCTAGCCCTCCCAAACCAGCCTACCAGCAGCGGGCCCTGAAGGGCCGCGTGGCGCGCCGCCTGCGCCTGCACGCCGACGGCACACCCGACTTTCCGAACGTCAACCGAATTGCCTTTTTCGAAGATAAGAAAGCACTTAAAGCCATTCAGCGGGCCGAGCGGCGCCACCACTACGCCGAGGCGCGCACGCTGCTTGCACAGTACGTCGGCCAGTTTGGCATTGAGAATTTTTATCGTAACACCGACCTGCTCTGGCACTTGGGGCAGCTTTTGCAGCGCGACAGTACCCGGCAGGAGCTGGCCAAGGCGTATTTCCGGCTAGCCCTCAAGCACCACCGCACCGATATCCGGCGCGTGCAGCTCTACTACGACTCGCTGGAGGAGAAAGCGGCCATCCTCTACGTGCCCCTGCAAGTGTACTACGATGTGGTGGAGTACCGCAAGAGCATCAACACCTTTCACCCGCCCAAAAACGTGTATACCAGCATGGGCGACGCCGTAAACTCGCAGTTTCCAGACTATGGCCCCGCGCTGGGGGCTAGCGATACCATGCTGCTGTTCAGTTCGAAGCGGCCGCTGGGCAAGGGCGTGCGCAGCCGCGAGCAGGAAGACTTATACGTGTCGCACCGCGAAGGCGAGAATTTCTGGACCGATGCCCAGCCGCTGCCCAAGCCCATCAACTCGCAGTACAACGAGGGCTCGGCGTGCTTCTCGCACGATGGCAAAACGATTTTTTTCGCCCGCTGCGAGTGCCCCACCTGCCACGGCAACTGCGACCTCTACACCGCTAGCCTCGGCAAAGACGGCAAGTGGAGCCCACCCAAAAGCCTCGGCGCGCTCGTCAACTCCGCGGCCTGGGATTCGCAGCCCACGCTCTCGCCCAAGGAAGACACGCTCTATTTTGCCTCCGACCGGCTCGGGGGCTTCGGCCTCAGCGATATCTACTACACCGTAAAGGGTAAGAACGGGCAGTGGGGCCGCGCCATGAACCTGGGCCCCACCGTGAACACCCGCGAGAGCGAGGTGAGCCCATTTTTTCACCCGCTTTACCAGGTGCTGTACTTCAGCTCGCGCGGCCAGCTGCTCAATTTTGGCGACTTCGACATCTACAAAACCTACCGGGTGCAAGGCCGCTGGCAAGAGCCGCGCAACATTGGGCCGCTCGTAAACGGCAAAGGGTCAGAATATTACTTCACCATCGACAGCCAGAGCAAAAACCTCTACTACGCCCGCTCCGAGGAGAAGGACCTCAACAATCTCGACCTCTATTCCTTTCCGCTGCCCATGGAGGCGCAGCCGCTCGCCACCACCCAGGTTGCCGGCACGCTGCTCGACTCAGTCAGCAACCGGCCGCTCAAAGGCATGGTCAGCATCATCGACCTCGATAACGGCATTGAGGTGGCCAGCAAGTACTTGCGGGCCGATGGCTCGTTCGACTTCGAACTCATGGAAGGCTCGCACTACGCCATGCTCATCCAGAGTCCCGATGCGTTCTCGGTTGAGAAAAAGTTTGAACTCAAGGGCGATACCGTGATGTCGATGCTCACCACGAGCATCGACTACAAGTTGCCGCTTATCTTCAAAAATATTGAGTTTGAGGCTAATAAATCGAATATCTCACCGGCCATGCAGCCCACGCTCGACCGCATCGCCCTCTTTCTGGTCGACCACCCCACGTATAAGCTCAACATCGCGGGCCACACCGACGGCCGCGGCGACCCCGAGGTAAACGAAAAGCTTTCGCAAGACCGCGCCGAGGAAATCCGGCGCTATATCGAGCGCAAAGGCAAGCTAGGCGCCAACCGCATCGAAAGCTTCGGCTACGGCTCCAGCAAGCCCCTCAAGGACGAGCTGACGGAGGCCGACGCCCGCATCAACCGGCGCGTCGAATTCCGGCTGGTAAAGCCAGCGGGCGACAAGGGGGCTAGCGGCGCCGACTGGAAATAGCTAGTTGCTAGCTAGGCCAGTCACGACGTAAATCTTGCTCCCTCATGCACTTGAAATGCCCCTGCGGGCACTGGCCAAAGCCGATTTTGGAGCACGGCCGGCAGGGCAGCCCTAGTACTTCGAGCGCCTCAAATTTGGTGCGGTAGGGGTACATGCCAAACTGCGGCACCGTGTTGCCCCACACGCTGTAAATTTCCTTGCGGAAGGCCGAGGCAATGTGCATAAGGCCCGTATCGTGGCTCACCACAAACTGCGCCTGCCGCACCAGCGAGGCCGACTGATGCAGCGAAAACTGTCCGCAACCGTTGAAAATGAGGCCGCTAGCCGCCAATTCTATTATGTGGCCGGTACTTTCATCTTCGGGGCCGCCCAGCAGCACTACCGGGCGCGGCGCCAGGTTGGCTACCAGCTCAATGAGCTTTTCCACGGGCAGGCGCTTGGTGGCGTGCTGCGCCCCGATGGCCACCGCCACGTATTCCCAGGGCCGAAAACCGGCCGGCAGCTCGGCGGCCAGGTCCACTTCTTGGCTGGCCGGAACAAAATAGTCGAGCCCCTTGCCATCGTCGCGGATGCCGAGTGGCGCGGCCGCCGCCCGGTAGCGCTCCACGATGTGCACCGGCGGCAATTGGTTGATTTTGAAGCGCACCAGCAAGTATTTCTGCCAGTTGAGCTTGTCGAAAGCCCGGCCCGGCACGCCCGGTAATTGCAGCCGGATAAGCCTGGTACGCAGATTGTTGTGCAAATCCACGATAAAATCGAACCGCTCGGCGCGCAGCTCGCGCACCAGTTCGCCCAGGCTGCCGCTCAGCAGGTGCAGCTTATCCACGTAGGGACTAGCCTCGAAGAGCTTGGCAAAGCCGGGCTTGGTAGCAAAGTGCACCTGCGCACCCGGCAGCTGGGTTTTGAGCTGCCGCACCACCGGCGTAGTCAGCACAATATCGCCGATGGAGGAAAAGCGCAGAACCAGGATTTTCATGAGAACTAAAAACTAAAAATGAGCAGCTGATAGCATAGCCGTGCGTGGTTTCTACCCATTTTTAATTTGAAATTTTTAATTTTTAATGCGCTCCTTCCGCGCGGCGAAGTACGCGGCTGCTTCCGCCACCGACTTCGTATTAAACGTCATCTCTTTGGTTAGCATGCCTTTGCGGCCGGCCAGCACGCCGTAGCGCATATCGGCGTAGCCATCGGTATGATGGGCATCGGGGTTGATGCTGAGCTGCACGCCCTGGCTGAGGGCGTAGCGCACCCAGCGCCAGTCGAGGTCGAGGCGCCAGGGGTTGGCGTTTATTTCGATAATGACCTGGTGCTCGGCGCAGGCATCAATAACGGCCTTAAAATCAATGGGATAACCAGCGCGGCGCAGCAGTAGCCGGCCGGTGGGGTGGCCCAGCATGGTGGTGTGGGGGTTGGCAATGGCGGCTAGTAGCCGCTCGGTGGCGCGGGCCTCATCCATCTTCAAATTAGAGTGAATGCTTGCCACGATGAAGTCGAACGACTCGCGCAGCTCGGCGTCGTAATCCAGCGAGCCATCCCCCAGAATATCCGCCTCGATGCCCTTGAAAATGCGGAAGGGGGCTAGCTCCTGGTTCAGCTCGTCGATTTCGCGCTGCTGCTGGCGCACGCGCTCGGGGCCCAGGCCCTGGGCGTAGTGCGCGGCCTGCGAGTGGTCGCAGATGCCGAGGTATTCGTAACCTGCATCGCGCAGAAACGTCGCCATCTGGCGCAGCGAGTGGCTGCCATCCGAGTAGGTGCTGTGGTTGTGCAGCGAGCCGCGCAAGTCACTGTCTTGCAGTAGCTTCGGTATTTTGTGTTCGGCGGCCAGCTCGATTTCGCCCAGGCCCTCGCGCAGCTCGGGCACTACGTATTGCAGGCCGGCTTTCTCATACAGCGCCTCCTCACTGGCGAAGCGCTCGCGCTTGGCCCACTGGCGCAGGCTAGTGGGCTGGCCGGCGCCAGCGGCGGGCAGCGGCGTGGCAAGGTGCACTTCGTTGCCAGTGCTCACAAACAGCTGATTAACAAAATCATCGGGAGCCACCACGCGTACGGCTACGGCCACGCCCGAGTCGGCTACGGTGCCGCGCCAGGCAAACGGACCCGAGCGCCGCACGTCGGGCCGCAGGCCGGGCGCGGCGTTCAGCAGGGCGTGCACGGGCGCCGGGTCGGGGCTAGCCACGAGCAGCTCGATGGTTTCTACGATTTCGAGGGCGCGGCGCACCTCGCCGGTGGCGGCTACTGCCGTTGCGCCGGGCAACTGGCGCAGGCGCTCGGCCAGGTCGTTGGCCAGCTGCTCGGCTTGGGAGAATAATAATTTGCCCGCGCTTTGGTCAGTGAAAGCCAGCGCGGCCAGAATGCTTTCCTGGGTTTTGGCCCCGAAGCCCTTGAGCTTGGCTACCTGCCCAGCCTCGGCGGCTTCGCGCAGCTGCTCGGGGCTTTCGATGCCGGCATCGCGCCACAGCGCCCGCACTTTCTTGGGGCCAATGCCTTTGATGTTCAGCAGCTCTACCACGCCGGGAGGCGTAGTGTCGAGCAGGTCTTGCAGTTCCTTGAAGGTGCCGGTGTCGAGCAGTTCGGCTACCTTGGCGGCCTGGGTTTTGCTCAGGCCGGTGCGGTCGGGCAGGCCCGGGCGCTCCACTTCGGCCACCGTAAACTCCAGCTGCTCCAGTGCGGTGGCAGTGCCTTCGTAGGCCCTGATTTTAAAGGCATTTTCGTCGTGCAGCTCCAGGAGCTGGGCCGTGAGCCGGAAGGCTTTAATGAGGGCGCGGTTATCCATGTGGGAAGTGGGGCAGGGGGCGGGCGGCGGAGCTAGGCCCGGCGCGGGCACCGATGGCGGAGCCCCTTGCCTCGCCGGCTCGCGCCCGCCGCTGCCCAAAAGTACGGCCCCGGCGATGGGCAAGATGCCCAAATTGCCGTACACTTGCGCATTATGGTTTCTGTCAAACGATTGGGCGGGCTGGCTAGCCTCGCGTTGCTGGCCGCGGCCTGCCACCCCGACCGCCCCGCCGAGGTGCCAGCCGGCCGCCTGGGTTCGCTGCGTGGCACCTGGCTGCTCGTGCCCGAAGCGAGCCGCGCCGATACTTTCAGCTACCGGCCCAATACCTACCGCTTCAAGTACTTGGCGAGCGGCCGGCCGGGCTTTCGGCTGGGGCCGGCCCAGCGCTTTGTGCGCTACGATGTGGCCCCCGGCGGGGGCCTAGTGGCTCAGGAAGGCACCTGGGCCGAAACCACTACCGGCCGCCTGCTCATTCATTTGCCCGAGCTGGAGCCCGCCGAGCCGGACTACGAGCTGGAAATAGTGAGCCACCAGGGCGGCGTGCTGCGGCTGCGCCGTCTGCGGGAGCGGCCCGCCGTCGAGGTCCTTCGCAACCCTTAGCCGCGTGGCGCCGCCGCTCGCCGCGCCCGACCTTTGCGGGCATGAACCATTGGCTTGTTAAATCTGAACCCGAGGCCTATTCCTGGGCTGACTTTGTGAAAGAAGGCGGCACCGACTGGACCGGCGTGCGCAACTACCAGGCCCGCAATAACCTGCAAGCCATGCAGCCCGGCGACCTGGCCCTTTTCTACCACAGCGTGAGCGAAAAAGCCGTGGTGGGCGTGGCCCTCGTGCACGCTGCCGCTGCCCCCGACGCCACTGCCGAAGCCGGGAGCCCCTGGGTGGCCGTGCACCTGCGGCCCCACGCCGCGCTGGCCCGCCCTGTGCCGCTAGCCGCCCTCAAGGCCGATGCGCGGCTAGCCCAGCTAGGGTTGTTGCGGCAGTCGCGCCTGTCCGTAACGCCGGTGCGCCCCGAAGAATTTGACCTGATACTGGCGCTGGCCGAAGACTAGCGCGCCCCGGTTGCCAACGGTAAAAACAGGGGTTGCTAAAGCTGCGGAAAAAAGGTATCTTCGTACACAAGCCCCCTAACTATTCACGCCTGGGCTGCGTTGCGAGGCTAGCTATGAAACACCTCTTCGCTTTTTGGTGCTGCCTGCTGCCGCTAGGGCTGTGGGCGCAGCGCACGCCCCCGCCCCCCCCGGCCGATGCTCCGGTGCAGGCGGCCCGCACCGAGCTGATGCTCGACCCCCTTATCGACGATGTGCAGGTGCAAACCCTGCCCGCCGACACGGCCGTGGTGCTGCTTATCCGGCACGAAGACCAGAACCTGCGCAGCAAGGCGCGCTACGTGTTTCAGCAGTACGGCGCCAACCTGCACCTGCGCCGCGAGGTACCCGTGGAGATACCCCCCGAGTTTGAGATGCAGCGCCTGTGTGCCGAGCCGGGCATTGTGTACGCGTTGTTTCGGGCGCCCGAAACCAGTGGCAAGCTGCTAGCAGTGGCCTACGACGTGCGCGGCGGCCAGGTGCGCGTGCAGCCCTTCGAAACCAAGCTGAGCCGCCAGGTGGTGGGCCTAAAGGCGATGGCCGGCCGGCTGCTGGTAAACGTGACCCTAGCCGACCAGCAGCACCAAACGGTGCTATTGCTCAACGTGGCCAACGGGCAGTTTCAGTTCCTGCCCTCGCTCTACGAGCCCCTGACTACCGAGCTCACCAGCGTAGCCGACCGGCCCGCTGGCCGGGCCGAGTTTGTGCTCAGCCAAAGCAACGGCCGCAAGCAGCGCTTGCAGCTAAAGCGCCTCTCGGCCGAACAGGGCGAGCTGCTAAGCTCCGAGTTTGTGCAGGCGGAAAGCGAGCGTAGCCTGCTCACGGCCCAGCTTAGCCCGCCCGAAGACACTACGGCGCGCCTGCTGGCCGGCACCTACGGCCTGCGCGACTTGCGCTACGCGCAGGGCTTGTTTGCTACTGACCTCACGCCGCGGGCCGCCGCCACGGCCAACGGCCGCCCAGCGCTGCGCTTCTACGATTTCAAGCGTTTCCGGCACTTCTTCGACTACCTCAACCCCACCCGCGAGGCCAAGCTGCGTGGCCGTTCGGCCCGGCGCGAGGCCCGCGAGGCTAGCCCTCTGCACTGGCACTACCACCTACTGCTGCACGAGATGCTGCGCCAGCCCGACGGCGGCTACACGCTAGTGGCTGAGGTCTACACGCCGCAGTATAGCTACTCGCCCTACGGCGGCGTGGCCCTGAGCCCATATTCCGTAACGGGCCATAACTCGTACAACGCGCTGGGCGGCTACGTGCCCGCCAATTATGGCTCCAACCGGTCCTTCGTGGGTTTCCGCACCACTCACGTGCTGGTGTGCGGTTTCGATAAGAAAGGTAACTTGCTGTGGGATAATAATTTCGTGGTTGGTCCCGGCCTGGTGCGCTCCAGCCTGGAGCAGGCTGTGCAGCCGCTTACCCTGGCCAATGGCCACCTAGTGCTAGCTTACTTGCTCGATAACGAGCTGCACTACAAGCGCATCAACCAGAGTGAGGCTAGCCCCAACGATACCAAGGTAGACCTACTCACCAGCCCCGCTAGCCAGGCAGAAAAAGTGCTGGATGTGGTGCAGCCTGACCTACTGCCCTGGGGCGATAATACGTTTATCGCCAGCGGTTTTCAGCGCATCAAAGTAGACCGGGGCGCCGAGCGGCAGGTATTTTTTCTGCAAAAGCTGCACTTTTAGCCTGGGGGTGTGCGCCCGGCGGGTCCGAACTTTGGGGCTAGCCCGGGCGCAGATTGCGGCCGTGAGCCAAGCTATTCATCATGCCGATTGCCCGCCCGCCCAAACCAAAAGCACCGCCGAGCCTGCTAGCCAGCCATACCGGCCACCCGTACGAGGCGGGCCTCGACGAAGCCGGGCGCGGCTGCCTGGCGGGGCCAGTTTTTGCGGCCGCCGTTATTCTGCCGCCCGATTTTAACCCGCCTTTCCTCAACGACTCCAAGCAGTTGACGGCCCGTCGGCGCGATACCCTGCGCGCGCTCATCTGCGCGGAAGCTGTGGCCTGGGCCGTGGGGGAGGCCTCAACGGCCGAAATTGCAGCCATTAACATCGCCCAGGCCAGCTACCTGGCGATGCACCGGGCAGTAGCTGCCCTAGTCGTGCCGGCCACGCACTTGCTGGTCGATGGCAATCGGTTTAAGCCGTATCCGCAGGTGCCGCATACTTGCATAGTGGGCGGCGATGGCCGCTACCGCCACATTGCGGCGGCTTCCATTCTGGCCAAAACGTTTCGGGATGAGCACCTACTGGCCCTGGCCCAGGAATACCCGCATTACGGTTGGGCCCAGAACGCGGGCTATCCCACGGCCGCGCACCGGGCTGCTCTGCGCGAGCACGGTCCTTCGCCGCATCACCGGCCCACCTTCCGCCTTGAGTATTAACGTTCGTTAATTCAGCGGCTGACCGAAATCAGTGCCTACGAGTTGTTTTTCAGTTGCAGCAAATCCAGAAACAGGCTGAAGCTATCGACAGTGCCACCACCTTCCCCCCCAAACGAATCAAAAGTCAACGGCTTGATGATGTAGCCGCTAACTCCCAGGTCGGTGGCGCCCGAGCGGTCCATATCCAAGTCCGACGTGGTCATAATAAACACATTGAGGTCGCTGAACTCGGGGTCAGCGCGCAACACTTTCAGCAACTCCAGGCCATTGAGGCGTGGCATGTTCAGGTCGAGCATAACCAGGCTGGGGCGGTTGATTTTGGCTTCGCCGTTTTCGCCGCGCAGCAGGTTCAGCGCCTCCCGGCCGTTTTTGGCGTGAACGAGTGGCACACTAATATTTTGTTTGCGAAGCTCCCGCTGCACATTCATAACGTCCATCTGGTCATCTTCAACAAGAAGGATGCTGGGCGAGGCGGAGGAAGAAAGGGGCGACATGGCAATAAAAAACAGGGCTGAGCCAGTATAGGCCAGCTTAACTAACGAGACAAATAAGGAAAGGATACAGCCGGCATTACTTGGTGACCACCGCTAACTGTGCGGCCGGCACAGCTTGCCCACCCGCCGCTGCTGGCTTGGCGGCTGGCTTTTTGGGCCAGGTGAAGAAGAACGTGGCGCCCTCGCCCTCGGCCGACTCGACCCAGATGCGGCCGCCCTGGCGCTCAATTATTTTTTTGACGATGGCTAGCCCCACGCCGGTGCTTTCGAGCGCGTCGCGCTCGACCAGTGTTTGAAAGATGATGAAGATGCGCTCGTGGTATTCGGGAGCGATGCCAGGGCCGTCGTCCTGCACCGAGAAGCGGTAAAAGGCCTCGCTTAAATCCTCGCACCCAATGCGAACGGTACCGGTGCCAGGATGGTCGTGGTACTTTATGGCGTTGGAAATCAGGTTAGTGAATACCTGTTGCAGCTGGGTGCGGTTGGTGGGCAGCGTGGGTAGGAAAAAGGGAAGCTCTAGGTGCATGCCTTCGGGCAAGCCCACGGTATCTACGATTTCGCGCAGCAGCTGGCGCACGAACACGGCTTCGTTGGCCTCGGCCACTTTGCCTACCCTAGCCAGCGCCAAAATGCCGGTAATCAGGTTTTCCATGCGGTGCACGCGCTGCCGCATCAGGGCCAGAAACTCGCGAATGTGGGGCGGCAGCGCATCCTTGCCCATGTCTTCCTCAATCCAGCGCGAAGCGCTTTCAATGCCCCGCAGCGGCGCTTTCAAATCGTGCGACACGACATAAGCAAACTGGTCAAGCTCCTGGTTGCGGCCTTCCAGCTGGCTGATATTCTGGTCGATAGTGCGCGCCATCGAGTTGAGGGCCGTAGTTAGCTCGGTTACCTCATCGTGCTCGGTGTCTACCAGCTGGGTTTTGTAGTCGCCGTCGGCCAGGCGGCGGGCCATATCAATCATGCTGCGCAGCCGGCGCGCCAGCAGCCGTACCATGTACACGGCCCAGAGCAAACCAAATATCAGGGCTAGCCCCGTAATAATACCGGAAAGATTCTGCGCCCGCGAAATACTATCGGTGAGCCGCTGGCGCTGCACTTGGCGGTTGGCGTTTTCTACCTTGTCAAACTCGGCCATCTGGAAGCGAATGGCGTCCATTATCTGCTTACCGGCCAGGTTCTCGGCTAGGTTGGCGTGGGGCATACCAAGCAGTCCCTGCTGCTGCGCAATGCGCTGATGAGCGTCCCGCTTCTCGCTTATCATCAGGTGGGTGTAGGTTGACCACTGGCGGTAGCGATGCTGGGTGGTGTCGAGGCGCTGGCGTTGGGTAGGCTCAGCGGCGAGCTCCTCACGCAGGATGTTGAAGCGGTTCAGCAGGTCGCGCTCGCCGGAGTAATAGGGCTCCAGCAGCTGCTCGTTGCCCAGCAGCAGGTAGCCCCGAAAGCCGGTTTCCATGTCGATGATGCTGCGCAACAGCGTCGCGCCGTCGGCCGAGGTGCGCTGCGAGGCTTCTACCCGCTGCGAGTTGCGCAGTACCTGGCCCGCCAGGCGGTAGTTGACTATCACCACGGCGGCAAATAAGCCCAGCAGCAGCAGGAACCCAGCAAAGAGCTTGGTAGTGAGGTTTATTTTCATGGCAACCGGGTGCTAGCCCGCCTGCGCATTACGCAGTTTGGCCTCCATGGTTTGCAGCAGCTCCAGGATGTGTTCGGCCAGCACCTGCACTTCGCCGAAGCCCGCTAGCGCTTCCTCACGCCGGCCCGAGATGTGCAAATCCATGAGGCGGTTGGCCTGCTGGTGAATGAGGCGGTGCTTGAGGTCAAGCTCGCGCATCTCGGGCAGGTGGCGGTAGGCCCCCTGCCGGCGCTCGGTTATCCACTGGCCCATGGTGCACGCGTCGGCATCGCGCAGGGGGCCCTGCTCGTTGCCGTTGCCGTGCAGGAAAGAGCGCAGCCGGGCCTTAAAGGAAAAATGCTTGACGACGACGGACTCGAAATCCTGCTTGATAGCTTGGGGGCTCATGCGGTAAAGGTAAGCTAAAGCCTGGGCCATTGCGGGCGCGTTGCGCACGGGCGAAGTAGCTTTGCGACCGCCCAGCCCGGTCGGCTGGCGTTGCCCGCCCATTCCCTCGTTCCTTATGGAAGCTACTCCGCTCAAAACCGTTGCCCTGCACGATACCCACCAGCAGCTCGGCGCCAAAATTGTACCTTTTGCCGGCTACGCCATGCCTGTGCGCTATTCCTCCGACCTGGAAGAGCACCACACCGTGCGGCGCGCAGTGGGCATCTTCGACGTGTCGCACATGGGCGAGTTTCGGGTGCGTGGGCCTAAGGCCCTTGACCTCATTCAGCGCACTACCAGCAACGATGCCAGCAAGCTCCAGCCCGGCAAAGCCCAGTACTCGTGCCTGCCCAACGCCGAGGGTGGTATCGTAGATGACCTGCTTGTGTACAAGCTGGCTGAGGAAGATTACTTCTTGGTAGTCAACGCCTCCAACATTGAGAAGGACTGGAACTGGTTGCAGCAGCACAACACCGAAGGCGCGGAGATGGAGAACGTGTCCGACCAGCTCAGCCTCTTTGCCGTGCAGGGCCCCAAGGCGGCCGCCGCGCTAGCCGCGCTCACCGACGTGGACCTGGCTAGCGTCCCGTATTACGGCTTCGTGCAGGGTACGTTTGCGGGTGCGCCCGATGTCATTATTTCGGCTACCGGCTACACCGGAGCGGGCGGCTTCGAATTGTATATTCCCAATGAGCACGCCGCCGACGTGTGGAACAAGGTAATGGAAGCGGGCAAGCCCTTCGGCCTCAAGCCCATTGGGCTAGGGGCACGCGACACGCTACGCCTCGAAATGGGTTACTGCCTCTACGGCAACGACATCGACGATAAAACTTCACCCCTCGAAGCTGGCCTTGGCTGGATTACCAAGTTCACCAAAGACTTCACCAACAGCGAAGCCCTCAAGACCCAAAAGGCCGCCGGCGTGCAGCGCAAGCTAGTGGGCTTTGTCATGGACGGCCCCGGCGGCCTGCCCCGTAGCCACTACCCGCTGGTCGATGCCGAAGGCAATGCCATTGGAGAGGTCACGAGCGGCGGGCAGTCGCCCAGCCTCAGCAAAGGCATCGGCCTGGGCTACGTGAAAACCGAGCTGGCTAGCCCCGGCACCCAGATTTTTGTGCAAGTGCGCGGCAAAAACCTGCCCGCCACGGTAACCAAGCTGCCGCTGGTGCCCGGCACCGAGGAGGTGTAAGTGGCAGAAAGTCAGTGAAAAAAGAACGTCATGCTGAGCTTGTCGAAGCAGCTCGCTCGCGCCGCTAGGGTACTATCCTTACGATGCGAGCGAGCTGCTTCAACAAGCTCAGCATGACGTTCTTATGTAAAATATTATTAAATACACCATTTTGAAACTAGACGTTTGCTTTTCGCCTGAGCTGCTGCCGCTCTACGACCTGCGCGGCCGGGTGGCCGTTATCGTGGATGTGCTGCGCGCTACCAGCACCATCGTGACGGCCCTGGCGGCGGGAGTTACGGAGGTTTTCCCCACGGCTACGCTCGATGAGTGCGCCGCGCTGGGCCGCGAGCAGGGCTGCATCACGGCGGCCGAGCGCGACGGCGTGGCAGCCGCGGGCTTTGACTTGGGCAACTCGCCCTTCGGCTTTCTCGATGGCAAGCTAGCGGTGCAGGGCCGGGCGCTGGCCATTAGCACTACCAACGGCACCATGGCGCTGCACCGCTCGCTGGCCGCCGAGGCCATTGTGTGCGGTGCGTTCCTGAACCTGAGCGCGGTGGCCGATTTCTGCGTGGCGCACGGGCGCGACGTGCTGGTGGTGTGCGCCGGCTGGAAGGGCAGTTTCTGCCTGGAAGACAGCATTTTTGGCGGCGCACTGGCCGAGCGGCTAGCCCCGCGCGGCTTCGACATTGCCTCTTCCGATGCCGCGCTGGCCGCCCTGCACCTGTGGCAGCACGCCAAGCCTACCTGGCCCGAATACTTGCTGCAATCGGCCGCCGTGCGCCGCCTCAACGCCCTGGAGGCGCACGACGACTTCACGTTTTGCATGCAGGTCGATACCCACCCCGAGATTCTGCCCCTCTGGCGCACCGATAGGCTGGTGCGTAATTAGGTAATGAAGTGATGGGGTAATGAGGTGCTAAGATGAAAATAAGGTCTCGCTAGGCATGCATCTAAGCAGATAGCCTTTTTTACCCCATTACCTCATCACCCAAAACTATCTCACTGCGCCGAAAAGCGGTAGGCCGCCGGCGTCTGCCCCGTTTTATTCTTAAATAGCCGGCTGAAATACTGCGGATACTCAAACCCCAGCCGGAAAGCCGTTTCGTTGATAGTGAGCGAGGTGCTGAGTAGCAGGTGCTTGGCCCGCTCAATGAGCGCGTGGTGGATGTGCTGCTGCGTATTCTGGCCCGTGAGCGAGCGCAGCATATCGCCCAGGTAGGCCGGCGACACGTGCAGCGCGTCGGCGAAGTATTGCACCGTGGGCAGCGGCTGCTCGTCGGCCCTGGCGAAGTAGCCGGTTAGCAGCGCCTCGAAGCGGCTCAGCAGGTCGTGCTCGGCCGGCCGGCGCGTGAGAAACTGCCGGTGGTAGAAGCGGTTAGCGTAGTTCAATAATACGTCGAGCTGCGACACCAGCACATCTTGGCTAAAGCCATCGATGGGCTGCTCGCACTCCCGGCGCAGGCCGGCTAGCACGCCGTCGAGCAGGCTTTCCTCGCGGCCTGAGAGGTGCAGCGCCTCGTGCACCTGGTAGGAGAAGAAAGTGTAGCCCGCTATTTTTTGGGCTAGGGGGTACTTGTGCAGCAAGTCGGGGTGAAAGACGAGCATCCAGCCGCTCAGCTCCGAAGTGTCAATCGAGTTGTTGCCTTCGCAGAGTTGCCCCGGCGCGTAAAATGCCAGCACGCCTTCGCTGAAATCATAGGCCCGGTGGCCGTACGGGATGCGGCCTTTGAGGTTCTTTTTCAGCGCGATAATGTAGAGCTGGCGTAGGGCCGGCCCGCTAGGTGGCAGCTGGTTGGGCGTGTGCGCCAAGTCAATAACCGTAAACAGCGGATGCACTGGCGCCGGAAAGCCAAAGTGCTGCGTGAAATCCGACACCGTAGCTAGGGTGCGGAATTCTTTAGGAAGCTGCTTCATTGGTAAGCTGGAAAGGTTTAGCGCAGTGGTTTGGGGGGGGGCTTCGCACCGCAACCCACTGCGCGAACTAACAAGAAATCAGAAGCTCGCCGGATACGCTGCACCAGCGGCGCTACCCACCGGCATAATGGCGTCGAGCTCGGCTAGCTCACTCGGACTTAAGGTAATGCTAGCGGCAGCTACGTTGGCTTCGAGGTACTTGCGGCGCTTAGTGCCCGGAATCACGACTACGTCCTGGGCTAGTACCCAGGCGAGGGCTAGCTGGGCAGGCGTCACACCTTTGGCTACGGCCTGGGCCGATAGCTTCTCTACCAACTCGAGATTTTTGTAGAAGTTTTCGCCCTGGTAGCGCGGAAAAAAACGCCGCGAGTCGCTGGCTTCAAAGTCATCAGGCGTTTTGATAGCACCCGATAAAAACCCCCGGCCCAGCGGCGAGTAGGCCACGAAACCAATGCCCAGCTCGCGTGCCGCCGCAATGATGCCCTCATCTTCCACCCGGCGGTCGAAGAGCGAATATTCGCTTTCGAGGGCCGAGATGGGGTGCACAGCATGGGCTAGCCGTAGCGTATCGGCGGGCACTTCGCTCAGGCCCAGGTAGCGCACCTTGCCTTCTTCTACGAGGCGGCTCATGGCACCCACGGTTTCTTCGATGGGTGTGGCGGGGTCTACCCGGTGCAGGTAGTAGAGGTCTACGTAGTCGGTGCCCAAGTTCTTGAGCGAGCGCTCGATGCTCTTGCGGACGTAGTCGGGCCGGCCGTTGTAGCCGCCGGTCCACTGCTCGTGGTCATCTACCTCGAAGCCAAATTTGGTGGCCACCGTGAATTTGTCGCGCTGGCCGGCCAGTACTTTGGCTACTAGGCGCTCGTTCTTCATCGGGCCGTAGAGGTCAGCGGTGTCGAGCATGTCTACGCCCAGTTCCAGGGCGCGGTGCAGGGTGGCGAGGCTCTCAGCTTCGTCGGCTTCGCCGTATACACTCATGCCATTTACGCCGCCGGTCATGCCCATGCAGCCCAGGCCCTCGACCGAAACGTGCAGGCCTTGCGTGCCCAACGGTACTTTTTTGATAGTGCTCATACTGTGTTATGTAAGAAGGAAGTTGTGGGGTAATTCAACCTCACAAAGGTCCCGTTGCTGGCTAGGGTCACGTGTATACAAACCCGCGCTTTTGCAACACAAAACGTAGCTTGCAGCACCTAGCGCCAGCCGCGCACCGTGGCGCCGCCAAACACCCCCTTGTTGCCGGCCGGCGAAAAAATACCGTAGGGAAACACCGCCTCGGGCGCGCTAGCCGCATCTAGCGCCCGCAGCTGCTCGGGCGAGAAGCGGACGTCGAGCGCCGCGATGCTGTCGTGTAGCTGCTCGACCCGGCTAGCCCCCACAATGGGTGCACTCACGCCGGGCTGAGCCAGCACCCACGCCAGCGCCACCTGCGCCAGCGGGCGGTCGAGCTGCGCGGCTACTGGCCGCAGCGCCTCCAGAATGCGCCAGTTGCGGTCGGTAAACAGCGTGTTGCCAAACGGATTGGGGCCGCTAAGACGGCCTTCGCCGGTGGCGCCGGCTTCGGTGCGCGCATATTTGCCAGCCAGAAAGCCGGCGGCTAGGGGGCTCCACGGCGCCAAGCCCAGGCCGCACTCACGGGCGGCGGGTATGTATTCGTGCTCGATGTTGCGCTCGACCAGCGAGTAGGCGAGTTGCATGGCCACGGGGCCGGGCACGCCGTGCGCGGCGGCCAGCGTGGCTGCTTTGGTAGTGTACCAAGCCGGCATGTCGGAAAAGCCGAAGTAGCGGATTTTGCCGGCTCGCACAAGGTTGCCCAGGGTTTGCAGCACTTCCTCCACGGGCGTCACGGTGTCCCACACGTGCAACCAGTATAGGTCTACGTAGTCGGTGCCCAGGCGCCGCAGCGAGCCTTCGAGGGCGCGGTAAATCTGCTTGCGACCATTGCCACTGGCGTTGGGATTGCCAGCCTCAGCGCTGAAGCCAAACTTGGTGGCGAGCACCACTTTATCGCGTAGCTGGCGGGCGGCAATGTAGCTGCCCAGCAGCTCTTCGCTGCGCCCGCCAGCATACACGTCGGCGGTGTCCACGAAGTTGCCGCCCGCATCTACGTACGCGTTGAAAATGGCCTGCGACACCTCGTCGGGCGAGCCCCAGCGGGCCGTGCCAAAGGTCATAGTGCCCAGCGCTAGGGGGCTTACTACCAGGCCCGAGCGGCCCAGCGTGCGAAAATCGGTGAGGGACATAAAAGCGGGGCTAGGGGTAATGCAGCGGAGGAGTGCGGCGGCAGTAGGCCAGTGCGCACTAGCGCTGCCCTAGCCCTACAAAGGTCTGGGCGAAGCTAGCGGACAGCAGTATACAAACTGCAGGTTGTCGGATACAAAACGCGCCCGCCGCGCAAAGCGGTGTTACTGGCCGCCAGCCGCTAGCTAGCAAAGGGAGAGCTAGCCACCGCTTACCCAGTGGCGCAGCTCGCTGACGCGCAGCTTGGGCACCACCACTAGCTCGGGGGCGGGCGGCTGCAAGTGCACCAGCATGCGGCCATTGTGGTAGGGCTCGAGGGCCGTGATGCTGGGCCGGGCCAAAAGTGCCTGCCGGCTAGCCCGGAAAAACTGGCGCGGGTCGACCTGCGCCTCCAGCTCATCGAGGGGCAGGTCGAGGGTATAGTGCTGGCCATCGAGGGTGGTGAGGCTCACCACGCCGCTGCGAATGATGAAGTGCGCTACATCGGCCGCGGCCACCGGAATGAGCTTGGTTTTGCAGGGAATCAGCCAGCTGCTTTTGTAGACTGGTGTGGCCCCAAGCTGCTGCACGGTGCGCAGTAGCTCGGCTAGGTGCGGCACGCCCTCAGTTACCTCGGCGTAGTGCTGGCGCAGGGCCTCAAACTTGCGTAGCCCATGCAGCAGGTTCTCACGGGTAATGGGCTTGAGCAGGTAGTCGATGCCGTTAGTTTGAAATGCTTCCAGCGCGTGCTCGTCGTAGGCGGTGATGAAAATGACGGGGCTGCTTACCGCCACCTGCCGAAATACCTCGAAGCTACTGCCGTCGGAGAGGTGAATATCCATCAGGATAAGGGCTGGCGTGGGGTGGGCCGCCAGCCAGGCTACCGTGGCGGCCACCGAGTCGGGCTGGCCCACCACCTGGGCCTCGGGCCGCAGCTCTAGCAGCAGGCGCGCAATAGTGCGGGCCGTGCGCGGCTCATCTTCTACCAGCAATACGGTTAGGGTCGGGCTCATTGGCAGCGGTAAGTAAAGGGCGTGCGTTAAAATTCTGAGTAGAGAGGTGCTACCCGCTAACTCTTTCCTTTTAACTCTTTGCAAGGGGGCAGCAGCTAGGGCAGCGCTACAAACTGGGGGGCAAAGGTACCAGCACGCAAAACTCGGTGGCGGTTTGCTCTATCAACAGCTTTTGCTGATTAAGCAGGCGAATGCGATTGGTCAGGTTGCTGAGGCCGGTACCACTGCTGGCCGTAGGGGCGAGGCGCGGGCGGCGCGGGTTGCGCACGCGCAGCAGGGCTGGAGCCACAAAATCGATGTGTAGCACCAGCGGCTGGTGGTAGCTTAGGGCGTTGTGTTTCACGGCATTCTCTACCAACAGCTGCAGGGCTAGCGGGGGTAGCAGCCGGCCCAGCACGGCCTCGGGTAGGTCGATGTGCAGGGCAATGCCGTCGCCAAAGCGCATTTGCAGTAGGTAGGTGTAGGAGCGCACGAAGCTGAGCTCGTCGCGTAGGGGCACGGTCGTTTGCTCGCCGTGCTTGAGCAGGTAGCGGTACACCTTAGCCATTTCTTCTACAAACTGCCCGGCGGCCTCCGGCTCTTCCTGAATAAGCCCGCTCAGGGTCGAAAGCGAGTTAAACAAGAAATGTGGGCTAAGCTGCTGCTTCAAGCTTTCGTAGCGGGCTTGCAGTTGCTCGCGTTTCAGGGCCTCGATTTCCAGTGTCAGGTAGCGGCTGCGCTCTACCAGCTCGATGCCCAGCTGGCAGGCTAGCCCCACCACAGTGACGACCTGCGCCAGCACTAAAACCAAGCCTAGCGAGGTGTGCTCGAGACGCATATGCAGATAAGAGTCAAGCAGATAGCGGCACAGGCTGTAGCCCGTAACTAGCAGCGCCGTGAGCAGCGCCCGCAACAGCCAACTAGTACGAAACGGCTGGCGGGCTAGCCAACGCTGCACCGCACTCCGGCGATAACGCAGCAGATAATGCAGCCAAAACTGCACCTGAAAAATCAGAATAGCATTGAGGCACAGCAGCACCGCCTCGCCCCCGGTGGCGTAGCTGCGAGGTAGCACCCCCGTAGGCAAGGCCATGAGCCCAAACACCACGGAAATAGCCAAGGCAATACGCAAGTAAGCCCGCCCTGAAAACATCACTGGTACCACCGTTTGGGGCAACGAAAAGCGCGGCGGGGTGGAAGCCGAATAGGGCATGAGCAGAAGAGAAACACGGGTGGGGCCAGCTGGCTAGCACTAGCCTAGCTGGCTAGCTACTGGCAAGCTGGCCACCTGGCTGGCTGAGGAAAAATAGGCTTAAAACAAGGAAAAAATGGAGCCTATGTAGAAGGGCTTACGGCCAACAAGCACGCCAGGCTCTTCCTGTTTGTGTACCGGTTTGTCGGTAAATCGTTCCGAATAGACCAAATTTCACGCTGAACTTTACTTATACTAGGTTTGAATCCGCTTAATTACTTGTTGAAGGCCTTTTTGATAATCAATGAATTAGCTAGCGCTTATTGACCTGCTAACAACTAACCGGCTGGCAATTCGTTTCAAGCCCTACTTCTGCATCGCCATGCGAGAGGCACCGCCGGACCTGCAGGCCGGGAGTGCTTCTTTCTCCAGGCCAAGACCCTGCTAGGGTAGCTAGGAACTCAAACACCTTTATTTTTTGGCAAGTGTGCACGGCTGGACAAGCGCCCGCTGGCTTATTGCCGCCAGTACTAATCGTTTTTTATGAATAACTCAGCTTTTAAAGCTACTCTATTTGGCCTGGGCCTGCTGGCAACTGCCACGCAAGCCCAAGCGCAGACGGCCGACCGCAAGACCTCTATTGGTCTGCACGCCAACGCTACCCAGTACCGCGGCGACCTCGGTAACAACTTCTGGGAATTCCAGGATATGCCCTATAGCGGGGGTATCGATATTACCCGCTACATCGGTAAAGTGCTTGATATCAAGCTTGACCTCGACTACATGCGGCTGCGCTCGCCTGCTGAAGAAGGTAAGTTCAACGTTGCTGGCCGTCGTTTCCGCGCCCAGGCTTACACCGCTGGGCTAGGCTTCAAGATTAAAGCGCCTATCAACGACAATTTCTTCTTGCACCCCTACCTGTTGGTAGAGCCGGGCTTTGCCTGGGTGTTATCTGACCGCTATGCTACGCCTACGGCTAGCAACAACTTTACGCGTTTCGGTACCTTCACCGGGCAAGTAGGAGCGGGCCTCGACTTCCACCTTGGCGAAAATGCTGTGCTGTTTGTGCAGGCCACGCAGGCCTACCTGCAAACCACTGACGACCGCTTGGACGGAGTAGACAACAACGCTACCACGTTCTGGGATAAGAAGGACCGGTACATGAACTTCTCGGCTGGTATCCGCGCCAATGTGGGCAAAGCCAAAGACACCGACGGTGACGGTGTATCAGACAAAAAAGATAAGTGCCCCGACACGCCTACCGGCGTGAAAGTAGACGCCAACGGCTGCCCCATTGACACCGACGGCGACGGCGTAGCTGACTACCAAGACAAGTGCCCCGATGTAAAGGGCCTAGCTGCCCTGCAAGGCTGCCCCGATGCTGACGGCGATGGCGTGGCTGATGCCGATGACCGCTGCCCCAACACCCCGGCCGGCGTGCGCGTCGATGCTTCGGGCTGCCCCGTAGATAGCGATGGTGACGGCGTAGCCGACTACCTCGACAAGTGCCCCAACACCCCCAGCGGTGCGAAAGTGGATGCCAATGGCTGCCCGCTCGACCGTGACGGCGACGGTGTACCCGACTTCCAGGACCGCTGCCCCGACCGTGCCGGCCCCGCCAGCAACAAAGGCTGCCCCGAGATTAAGGCCGAGCAGAAGAAGATTCTGAACGAAGCCACCCGCTACATCCAGTTCGATTTCAACAAGGCTACGCTGAAGCCTTCGTCGAACGCTCGTCTCGACCAGATGGTACAGATTCTCAATGAGTATCCGGACTACAGCCTGAGCATTGCCGGCCACACCGACAGCAAAGGCGACGACGCTTACAACCTGAACTTGAGCTACGAGCGTGCCGCTTCGGCCCGTAAGTACATGCTTGCCCACGGCATCCCAGCCGAGCGCATCGAAGCTCGTGGCTACGGCGAAGCCAAGCCCATTGCTAGCAACGCTACCGCAACCGGCCAGGCCCAGAACCGCCGCGTAGACTTCGACCCCTACCTGACCGGCGAAGCCAACGCTGCTGAAGCCAAGTACGGCCCGGCTCCGACCATTGCTGAGCTGAAAGCCCAAGGCAAAACCTCGCCCGCACCTGCTAAGAAAGCAGCTACGAAAAAGGCTCCTGCCAAGAAAGCTCCGGCCCGCAAGCCAGTACGTCGCTAGCCCCCTAGGGTACCTAGCCAAAAAAAGCCCCACCTGCCAAGTGCAGGTGGGGCTTTTTTGTGGGCGCCACACAGAAAAACGGACTTGCCTACTGCTAGCACAAGTACATGTTACCAAGCGTTAGCGGCTCCAACCAATCGGTTATGGAAGGATTCCATAATGAGCTGTATGTGCTTGTCTTCTGTAGACAATATTTTTTCTAATGAGTCGCCCGCAACAGCATCGTCACTGAAAAGGGCACACTCAAAATCAGATAAGCGGTAAGTCAGGCCAGTGGTATCTGGCGTAAGTAGTAAGCCAAAGCAAAGGCTGAAAAGCTCATCGTTCGCATTCATACTACGAATCCAGCAACAGCTTTCCCGGGGTATGCCGCTGTATGTTATGCCGCGCTCTTGGATGAATTGCTGGATTGTTATTGGAGTATCAGTAGTCAGCTTTTGCCAATATCAGTGCTGCGCCAGCACCTGCCGTTGCGCCTCAGTACGTACCGTATCAGGCCACGGTAGGTGGCCGGCAAACTCAATTCTAGACGTTGTTGGGTTGCGCGGCCACAGCCGGACAGCTTGCGCAGAAACCGCCCGGCTAGCCAGCGCTAAGCAACCAACAAGCAGTAGTTTTCTCACGCCGATACCGGCGCGAACTCCGATACGGCCTCGCCCAAGTCCAGCACTTGTGCACCCGGCTGGGCCGCCTCGATGATGCTAGCCCCGGCCGCCGAGCGGTAGCCACCCGCGCAGTGCACTAGCACGGGCTTATCGGTCGGAATCTCCTGCACGCGCTCGCGCAGCTCGGGCAGCGGGATAAGTAGGGCATTGGCAAACAAAGAGTCGTGTGCCTCGGTACGGTTGCGAATGTCCACGATGGTGAACTGCTCGGGGTGGTGGCGCACGGCAGCCACGTCTACAGCAGGGCTAGTGACGGGCTGGGCCGCCGGGGCTAGCAGCGCCCCCAAAATATTAGCCTCGTAGCCTATTTTGGCTGCTTTGCGAATTACCGCATCGAGTTGAATCTGGGTATCTGCCAGCAAATAAAATTTTTCCTGCGGGCTCACTACCGACCCTAGCCAGGTTTCAAACTTGCCGCCGTCCTGCAAGTTGATGGCACCCGGCAGGTGGCCAGCGCGAAACTTGGCTGCGGGCCGGGTGTCGATAACGAGCACTTCGGGGGCTAGCGGCGTGCCCTGGTGCAGGCGCGGCACCGCCCGAATGCTGTCCTCAAAATTGGGGGCACCTTGCTTGTTAAGCTGCACATCGTGCCCAAAATACTTGGGCATAAACGGCTGGTCCTCTAGCAGTACCTTCACAAACTCGGGTTCCGACATAGGTTGCAGGGCGTAGTTGCTGGCTAGCTCCTTGCCAATGGTGCTGTCGAGGTCGGGGCTGGTAGTTTTGCCACAGAGCGAGCCGGGGCCGTGCGCTGGGTACACACGTGTGGTGGGTGGCAAGGCCATTAGCTTTTGGCGCAGGCTAGCGTAGAGCTGGGCGGCTAGGGCCTCGCGGGTGTGGCCACCGGCGGCCTCTGCCTCGCGCAGGTCGGGCCGGCCTACATCGCCCACAAACAGCGTATCACCCGTAAACACGGCGCGGGTTTGGGCCATTTCATCCATCAACAGCACGCTGATGCTATCGGGCGAATGACCGGGGGTGTTGAGGGCGTGCAACTCAACAGTGCCGAGCTTGAGGCGGTCGCCGTCGTCGAAATTCTTATGGGGGTAGCGGGCGCCGGTGAGCTTGCTGCAATAGATGGTAGCATCCGTTTCCTGGGCTATTTCCAGGTGGCTGCTCACAAAGTCGGCGTGGGGGTGCGTCTCAATCACGGCCACTATTTGGGCATCGTGCTCGTCAGCAAAGTCGTAGTAGGGCTGCGGGTCGCGGCCAGGGTCGATAACGGCTACCTGCCGGCCCGCCCGGATGGCGTAGGAGGCGTGGGCCAGGCCTTTATCGTAAAACTGTTGAATTTGCACCGCGGGGGTGCTACTACTGGGTAAGGGCATTGGGGGTGGGGGCAGCGGATAAGCTAAACGCCTGATAATCGGGCTGCCGGGATAGGTGACAAGGTCAAATATAACGAGCCGCCTCAACATCGGGGCTACTGCCCTGGTTCGCTGGCTCGCGCCGGGCCGCAAAAAGCCCCGGCCGCAGGACCGGGGCTGGGGGCTAAAAAGAAGGATAGGGGCCTAGCTTTTGGCTTTTTGCTTATCACCGTGCCCACCGCGCTGGTGGTGCTCTTTTTTCAGGGCGGCCAGCTTGCCGTATTGGTCGGCCGTGAGCACGCCTTGCAGCTGGCTTTGGTATTTGGCGTGGCCGGCTTTCATTTCTTGGTGCAGCGCCTGGCGCTGCTCTTTGGCCGGGTACTTCGCCTTGAGCGCCTGGCCTTCCTGAGCTTGAGCCAGCATAATCTGCTGCACTTTGGCCTGCTGGTCGGCACTGAGGCTCAGCTTTTTGGTGAGCATGGCCGTGCGGTGCTCGGCCCGCTGCTCAGGCGTTTTGTGGGCGCCTTTGTGCATACCCATGCGGTGCACGCGGTGGGTGGGCAGCTGGGTGGTAGCAGTGGCGGCGGGGGTAGTTTGGGCAAAGCTGGCGGTGGCAAAGGCCATGGCGGCCAGCAGAAGCAGGGACTTTTTCATAAGAAGGATAAGAAGCTGATAAGCAGAAAAAAAGAAAAGCAGGAAGCGCGGCCGCGCTGGCTCCAGATGCTGGGGTAATTACAAGGAGCTTGCCAAGGCCGCGCCGCACCTCGTAAAGCGCCGGCTGTGCCGATAAAAACGGCTTTTTTGCCGACGAAACGGGCCAGCCACCCTAACCAGCGGCTAGCCCCACCCTTTGGTAGGGGGCTAGCCGGGCGCCCGCCGGGCCGCGCAGCCCGCCGACCTTTGCCCGCATGTCTGATTTTCGCCTGCGCGTATTCGCCGCCGTGGCCCGGCACCTGAGCTTCACCAAGGCCGGGCAAGAGCTGTTTGTGAGCCAGCCGGCCGTCACCAAGCACATCCGCGAGCTGGAGGCCCAGTATGGCCAGCGGCTGCTGGCGCGGCGCGGCAACCGCGTGAGCCTTACCGAGGCCGGCCGCCTGCTGCACGCCCATGCCGAGGCCGTGGCCGCCTCGGCCCAGCAGCTCGAAGAGCAGCTGCTGGGCCTGCGCGACCCCGAGGAGGCCGCCGGCCGGCTGCGCCTGGGCGCCAGCACCACGCTCAGCCAGTACGTGCTGCCGGCCTGGCTACCCGCATTTCAGGCGCGCTACCCGCAGGTGCAGTTGAGCTTGCTAAGTGCTAATTCCGAGCGCATTGCCGAAGCGCTGCTGCGTGGCGAACTCGATTTGGGCTTCGTGGAAGGCCGCACCAAAAACCGCGACTTGCACTACGAGCTGCTGATGCCCGACGAGCTGGTGGCCGTGCGCCGGGCCACGCCCGCCGGCCCGCCCACCCAGCCGCTGCCGCTGGCCGAGGCCCTGGCCAGCCCCCTGGTGCTGCGCGAGCGCGGCTCGGGCACGCTCGAAGTGCTGGAAATGGCCCTGCGCGAGCGCAAAATCAGGCTCAGCGAGCTGCACGTGGCGTTTTACCTCGATAGCACGGAAGCTATCAAAAGCTACCTCGATGCCGCGCCCGCCGCGCTAGGCTTCGTGTCGCGCCAGGCCCTGAAGCGTGAGCTAGCGGCCGGCCTGCTCGAAGTGGTGCCCGTGCAGGGCCTGGCGCTGCCCCGGCAGTTTGAGGCAGTGTGGCTGCAAGGCCAGCCGCTGCTGCGCACTGCGCAGCGTTTCCTGAGCTTTGGGCAACAGGCCGCTAAAGCACTCGCATAACTTTTGGTTATGCGCAATAAGTATTTGTAATTACCATGTCGAAAGTAGGTTACGTAATTTTGGGCTAGCTAATCAGCCTGCCTTATGCCCGCTTTTCTCAAAAACCAGTCGCCGCCCGCCGCTCCGGCTACCGGTTTATTTCGCCATTTTCATACGCCGCACCTAGTGCTGGGGCGCCCGGTGACGCTGCGCCAAGTGGTATTTGGGCTGGTGCTGGTATTTTGCCTCACGCCCTGGGCATCGCCGCCGCTGGCGCTGGCGCTCGGGCTAGCCCTGGCCCAAACGGTGGGCAACCCCTTCGTGGCCCGCACTAAAAGTCTGACATCTAAGCTGCTGCAATTCTCGGTTATCGGCCTGGGCTTTGGCATGAACGCCCACGCGGCGGTGCAGGCGGGCCGGCAGGGCATTGTATTTACCGTAGCGTCGATTTTTGGAACGCTGCTGCTGGGTTTTTTGGTGGGGCAGTGGCTGGGGCTGGGCCGGCGAGTGGTGCACCTTATCTCGTGTGGCACTGCTATTTGCGGCGGCTCCGCCATTGCGGCTGTGGGGCCGGTGCTAGGGGCTAAAGATGAGGAAATGTCGGTGGCGCTGGGCACGGTGTTCGTGCTCAACGCGCTGGCGCTCTTTGCTTTCCCGCCCATCGGCCACCTGCTGCACCTGAGCCAGCAACAGTTTGGGCTGTGGTGCGCCATCGCCATCCACGATACTAGCTCGGTGGTGGGGGCGGCGGCGGCCTACGGCAACGAAGCCCTCGAAATAGCCACCACCGTGAAGCTGGCCCGCGCCCTCTGGATTATTCCGGTGGCACTGGGCACGGCCATGATTTTCAAGCAGAAGGGCGTAAAAATCACCATTCCTTATTTTATCCTGGGCTTTGTACTGGCCATGCTGGTCAATACCTACGTGCCGGCTGCCAAGCCGCTGGGTCCGTTGCTGGTGAGCCTGGCCAAAACGGGGCTCACGGTCACGCTCTTTCTTATCGGGGCGGGGCTGTCGAGCACCGTGCTGCGGGCCGTGGGCCCGAAGCCTTACGCGCTGGGCGTCGTGCTGTGGCTGGTAATAGCGAGTGCCTCGCTCTACGTTATTCGGCAAGCGGTGTAGCGAGTGGGCCATCGCTTACGTTAAAGCAGGCTACCCACCCGCGTTTACCTGCGCCTTATGCCTTTGACCCCTAGTAGCCCGCTTTCTCTTTCCGACCGGCTAGCCCTGCAACGCACGCGCCTGGCCAACGAGCGCACGCTGCTCACCTACGTGCGCACCAGCCTGGCGCTGGTGGGCTTTGGGCTGGCGTTGCTTCAGTTTCACCCCGGGCGGGGCGGGCGCCTGGGCTACTCGGCCCTGGCCGTGGCGGGCCTGGTGCTGCTGGTGGGCCTGGTGCGCTTTCGGGCGCACCGGCGCCAGTTGCTGAACTGCCAGTATTTGCCAGAGGCAGACTAACGCGCCGCTAGGGGCAATGCTAGGCCTAGCGGCCGACCTGGCTGGTGCTGTGCAGCTGCCCGATGCGGGCGGCCTTTAGCTGCTGGTAGCGCACGTACTGCGCCGGCGTAAGCACGCCCCGAATAAGCTCGTCGGACTTGGCGCGGTCGAAAGCCATCGCCGTGCGCAGGGCGGCGGGGTCTTCGTGGTGCGTTTTGAGGTCGGTATCCATGTGCTGGCGAGTTAGCACCAGCACGTTGCGCAGGCGGGCGTGCTGGTCGGCCGAGAGGCCCAGCTCCTGGGCCATGCGCTGGGCCTGGCTCGTCACGGCCGCCTGCGCGGCCGGCGCGAGCGGCGCAGTTTGGGCCCGGGCCGGGCCGGCGAGGGCAGCTAGTAGCGATAAGGTAGAGAAGAACCTGAATTGCATAGAAAACGGATGAATACTGCGTGAATTTAAGTAGATAATAAGAAGTGGCGGGCCACGGCTGCTTCACCGGCCCGGCCGCCCCGGCCCGCACTGCAAAGGAGCGGCCAAACCGCCGGTGGGGGCTAGTCGCAAAGTTTAGCGTATTTTCGGCCCGGCTGACTATTCTCCAGCTATTACTTCAACGCGAAAAAACCGTTACCAGTACCTCCCCCCACCCGTTCTTTTCCTCCCTTTTGCATGGCTACTATTTTTGCCAAAAAACCGCTTGCCCAACTTCTGGGCGAAGCTAACTCTACCGGCCACGGCGCGCTCAAGCGCACGCTAGGCGCCGGCAACCTCGTAGCGCTGGGCGTGGGCGCCATTATTGGGGCGGGCCTGTTTGTGCGCACGGCGGCCGCCGCCGCCCAGGCTTCGGGACCGGGCGTTACGCTGGCCTTTATTCTGGCGGCCTTCGGCTGCGTGTTTGCCGGCTTGTGCTACGCCGAGTTTGCGGCTATGATTCCGATTGCCGGCTCGGCCTACACCTACGCCTACACCACAATGGGCGAGTTTGTGGCCTGGATTATCGGCTGGGCGCTCATCATGGAGTACGCCCTGGGCGCGGCCACCGTATCCATCGCCTGGAGCGAGTATTTGAACAAGCTGCTGGAGGTCTTCGGGACAAGTATACCGTATAATCTGAGCCACTCGCCCTTCGAGAGCGCCGTTATCAACGGCGTGACCCAGCACGGCCTCATCAACCTGCCCGCGCTGCTCATCATCGTGATGCTGAGCTTGTTGCTGGTAAAAGGCACCCAGGAGTCGGCTTTGTTCAATGCCGTTATCGTGGTGCTCAAAACCCTCATCGTGGTCGTGTTCATCGCCGTGGGTTGGCAGTTCATCAACCCGGCCAACCACACGCCCTACCTCATTCCGGCTGATGCCGTGGTGAAAAACGCGGCCGGCGAAGCAGTGCGTACCTACGAAGGCTTCTTCAAGCACGGCCTGGGCGGCATTATCGGCGGCGCGGGCATCGTGTTCTTCGCCTTCATCGGCTTCGACGCCGTGAGCACGGCCGCGCAGGAAGCTAAGAACCCCAAGCGCGACATGCCCATCGGTATTCTGGGCTCGCTGGCCATTTGCACGGTGCTCTATATTCTGTTCGGCCACGTGCTGACGGGCGTAGCCAACTGGCGTGAATTCGCCGACCCCGCCCTGGGCGGCGAGGCTAGCGTGGCCTACGCCATCCGGGCGCACATGCCCGGCTACGGCTGGCTGGCCACGGCCGTGACGGTTGGTATCTTGCTGGGCTTCACCTCGGTTATCCTCGTAATGCTGATGGGCCAGAGCCGCGTGTTCTTCTCGATGGCGAAGGACGGCCTCATGCCCAAAGCCTTCTCCGAGCTGCACCCCAAGTTCAACACGCCCTACAAATCCAACCTCATGCTGATGGTGTTCGTGGGTTTGTTTGCGGCCTTCGTGCCCGGCTCGCTGGCCGGCGACCTCACCTCGTTTGGCACGCTGCTGGCGTTCGTGCTGGTGAGCATCGGCGTGTGGATTATGCGCAAGTCGGACCCTAGCCAGCCGCGCCCGTTCCGCGCGCCGCTGTCCACGCCCAGCTTCCCGCTGGTGCCCATCATGGGCGCGCTGGTATGCACGCTGCTGATTGTGGGCCTCGACTCGTTTACGCTGCAAGTAGCCTTCGGCTGGATGCTGCTTGGCTTCGTGGTGTATTTCCTCTACGGCAAGCGCAATTCGATGCTACAAAAAGGCATCGTGGTAGTGCCCACCGAGATGGATGAGGAGGCCTTTATCAAGCCCGACCCCAACAATCGCTAGTCCGCTAGCCCCGATAAAAACCAAAAAGCCCCGCTTGCCAGCGGGGCTTTTTTTGGGGATTTGGCCGCCGCCCGGCGCGCTTAGCTTGGGCCGATGGCGGGCCGAAACTGCGCCAGCCAGGCCAGCGCTTCTTTTTCCCTGGTAAACCAGTTGGCGCGGTAGGCGGCTGACAAAATAACGGGCGCTGGCGGAGCGTAGCTCTGCGCGTTGAGGGCCAGCCACAGCTCAGGCTGGGCCAGAAAAGCTACGCACGGAATGCACCCCGGGCCCCGATGCACACGGGGCAAAAATTCTTCGCGCAGCCATTCGTACGCATCAAGCGGCTGCGGCTGGGTGTCCACGCGCCCATCGAGCAGCCAAAACGGGCAGTCGTAGTGCTGCCCCCAGGCCAGCAGCAGTTCGCTCACCTCCGTAAAATCGGGGGCCGAGAGCGGGCGCAGCCCGCGCCCCCGCAGCAGCGCGGGCTGCGCTTGATACTGCACGGCGTAGTAGCTGGGCGGGGCGGGAAGCATGGCGGCAAACGAAGGGGCGTGGTTGGCTAAGATGCTTATTTTTCGGCCTTTACCTCGCTCTGTAGCTTCAGTACTTTATCGCCGTTTTCCTGCACAATTACCAGGGCCGGGTCGTCGGCCGAGCCGTTGCGGTGAATGTCGTGGCCTTTGATTTTGACGGTGGTGGCTTCTTTATGCACCGACTCGATTTTGCCGGTGGCCGTGCCGGTGCCGTATTTCCAGGTTACTTGGGTGCCTTTGCGCATGGTTTGGGTGGGTTTAAGCGTTGGGTAGGCTATACTGTAAAACCCTGCCCCAGGATATCCTGCCCGACTAATTCGGGCTGGCTGCCCACCGTCAGCTGGTACCCGCCGCGGCGGGCTAGCCAGGGTTTGGGCTGGCTACCCGACCTTTGCCCCTATGCTTCGAGTACTTTTCCTGTGTTTACTGGCACTTTCCGCCGCTGCCCAAGCGCCCCTGGCCCCCGATAGCCGGGCGCTCTATGGCATCATCAACCGCGCCAGCGGGCGCAGCCTCGACGTGGCGAGGGCTGCCACCACCAGCGGCGCGGCCGCCGTGCAGTGGGAGTTCACCCACGCCCCCAGCCAGCAGTGGCACCTGGTGCTCATCCGCGAAGGCGGCGAATATTACCGCCTCGAAGCCAAGCACAGCACCCTGTGCCTGACTCTGGAAGTGAACAACTTAACCCCTAGCGGGGCTAATACCCCGCTGGTGCAGCGGCCCTTCACGGGCGGGCTGGGGCAGCAGTGGCGGCTGGTGCCCACGGGCCAGGTGGGCTCGTTTCAGCTCGAAAACCGGCTCGATGGCCGGGTGGCGACCCTGGCGGTGAACGATAAATTCAACAACACGGCCATTGTGGCGGCGCGCAGCGTGGGGCGTCTCAGCCAGCAGTGGCGCTTGTTTCAATTGCAGTTGAAGCTAGCCAGCGGGCCGCCCTACTTTGCTGCGCCCGAGCCGCTGACCGCGCTCGCTTCGCCAGCCGGCAGCGAGCTGCAACCCGTACCCGCGCCCGATGGCGAGCGCCTGTATTTTGCCCGCACGCGCTTTGCTGGCAACGTGGAGGGCGCCGCCGAAAGCGGCGATATCTGGCTAAGCCAAAGCACCGACAAGGGTCGCACCTGGGGCGCGCCCACCCACCTCGACGCCCCGGCCGGCCTCAACACGCCCCAAAACAATGCTGTGCAGGCGGTGGTAGGGGCAGCCGGTGCGCCGACGCTGGTGGTGCGCGGCACCTACGATGCGGCGGGCTTTCGCGACGAAGGCGTGTCGCGGGTGGCACTGGCGGGCGGCGGGCGGCCCACGCCGTTGCGCATTGCCAACTACTCATCGAGCAGCCCGGCGACCAACTTCTTCATGTCGGCTGATGAGAAGGTGCTGCTGCTGAGCCTGGAGCGCGAAGACTCGCAGGGGGCTAACGACCTCTACATCAGCCGGCCCGACGGGGCGGGGGGCTACTCGGCGCCCGTGAGCCTGGGCGCAGTGGTGAACTCGCCGGGCTACGAGTTTGCGCCTTGGCTCACGGCCGATGGCAAAACGCTCTACTTCGCCTCCTACGGCCACCAGGGCTACGGCTCGGCCGACATTTTCGTGAGCCAGCGCCTCGACGACAGCTACACCAAGTGGAGCCAGCCCGAAAACCTGGGCCCACGCTTCAACGGCCCCGGCTACGACGCTTTTTTTGCGCTGGGGCCCGATGGCACGGCCTACTACGCCAGCACTGGCCCGAAGGACACGGCGCCCAAAAAGCTGTTCCGTACGCCCGCCGGCCCGCCGCCCGCCCCCGATTCGGCGCTCGTGGCGAAGGCCGCCGCGGCCGCCGCCAACCCGCTAGGGCAGGCGCGGGCGCTGCTCACGGGCCGCGTGCTCGATGCCCGCACCAACAAGCCGCTCGAAGGGGGCGCCGAGGTGCAGGCGCTCATGATAGGCGGCCCGATTGACTTCCGCAGCACGGCGCGGGCCGACCAGGTGGGCTTCCAGATGTCGCTAGCCCCCGGCCGCTACCGCCTCACGACCACGGCCGGCCTACTCACCCGCGTGGATACGCTCACGGTGCGGGCCGGCGAGTCGCGCCGCTACGAGCCGCGCCTCACGCCCGCCACCGTGGGCTCGCGCCTCGACTTGCCGGCCATCATCTTCACCCAGAGCCAGGCCAAGCTCATCGGCTCGTCCTACGCCACGCTCAATACGCTGGCTAATTCGATGAAGGAAAACCCGAGCCTGGAAATTCGCCTCGAAGGCCACACCGACAACCAGGGCCCAGCCGATAAGAACGTGGTGCTCAGCGAGCAGCGCGTGGCCGAGGTGAAGCGCTACCTTGTGGGCCGGGGCGTGGCCGAAAGCCGCATCACCACCATCGGCTACGGGGGGGCGCGCCCCAAGTTTGGCAACGACCGCGAGGAAACCCGCAAGCTCAACCGCCGCGTGGAGCTTGTGATAACGAAATAGGCTAGCCGGGGCGGCGCCCGCGGCTAGCCCCCCGCGCCGCCCCGGCTAAGCCATCGTTAGGGCCAGGGCCCTAGCCATCGAGGCGGCATTCCAGGCCTAGGGCCGAGCCATCAGCGGGGTCATAGGCGGCGTGGCTCAGAATGCGGTAGCTGAGCGCTGTGGCTTCCTGTAAGATAGCGTGCATGCCCGGCAGCCACGGAATAGCCGAAGCGGGCCAGTTGCACGGCGTAACCGCCAGCAGCCGAATGGCCAGCGTGACGCGCGCCACCTGCTCGCCCAGGCCCGCCAGCAGGCTGTGGCTAGCCCCTTGCAGGGCCACCGCCTCGGCCTCGGCAATCTGGTATTTGTCGGCATAGGCCGGCAGCAGGCTGGCAAAATGCTTCAGCCAGGCTGCCGCAGACATATCACCGGTAGTAGGATAGGCAGGAAAATAAGGTGACTGGCTGATTTTCATGCCGCCAAAGTACGGTATAGCAGGCATTTAGTTTAGCACATTCACGATGAACTGCGCCCTGCACTATGCCAATCTCAGCGTTGGCTATCTGCTAGCTAACCCCAACGCTGGCCCCCCGCCGCCAGATAAAGCCATCGAGCACGTAGTGTGTGCTTTGGGGCAGGGCCAGCAGCGGCACCAGCCACCTCAGCACGCCCGGCGCGGCCACGGCCGGCAGCTGCTGAAACCAGCCAAATACCGCGCCGTGCTCGTGCCACACCAGCCCGTCCCAGAGGCCTTCTTCCAGAAAGGCAAACAGCACAATGGCGCTCAGGAACAGGGCTAGCCCGTAGCGGCCGGCCCACCAGCCGCGCCCGGTGGCCCCGGCAGGGCGGCGGCTCCACACCAGCGCCAGGTAGGGCACGCCGTGGGCCACCACATTGAGCAGGGTGAAGGCCAGGTCGCCATTAAAAAGGACAATGCCCGCGTACCAGCTGGCGGCGGTGCCGGCCAGCAGCAGGTTGCGCGGCAGGTTGATTGTTTTGGTGCGCGCCACCAGCCACGCCTCGCGGGTGGTGCAGGCGAGCAGCAGCGCCAGGTAAGCGCCCGTGGCGAGCTGCCGGCCCAGCGGCCAGTCGACCTGCACAAAATCGCCGGCTACAAACCAGTTGAAATTGCGCGGCGGCGATAAGTGCCAGTATAGCAAGGGGTAAAGCGTAGCCCCGTAGCTGAGCGCCGTGGCTAGCCCCGCGCCGGGTGCGGGCGCCTCGCGCCGCGAGTAGAGCCGCAAAAACCCATACTGCTGCCGCACAAAGTGAAACACCGCCAAGTAAGTGAGCGCCCGCCAAAACACCAGCCCACCCGCCGCGTGCAGCGCCACACCACCCGCGTAGCAGGCTAGCGGCACCAACAGCAGCAGGTGCCCGCGCTGCTGCCGTTGCCGCGGGTCGAAATACGTTTGAAATAGCGTTCCGTACACGTGCGCCACGTCGATGAGTAGCACCAGCGCCACCCAGGCCAGCAGCGGAAACGCCGCCGACTGCCGGTAAGTGGCCGGCAGCAGCGCCACCACGGCCAGCGCCGCGAAGGGCGGAGCCAGAATCAGCCAGCCATCGTAGCGGGCCGAGCGTAGCCAGGGCTGGGTAGAGGACATAGCAAAAGAGCCGGAAGACGTGCAAATTAGCACGCCCTCCGGCCCCTTGCTGTAAGTAGGCAGGGCTAGTTGGCGCCGGTGCTGTTAGTGGTGCCGCTGGCGCCGGTGCCGCCCATGGTGGGGGTGCCGGCTGTGCCGGCGGGGCTGTTGCTCATGGTGCTTCCGGTAGAAGAAGTACCCGTGGCCGACGTATTGGGGTCGGTGCTGTTCATGGTAGAGCCGCCGGTGCCGCCGGCCGGGGCGCCCATCGCGCCCGTCGAGTCAGCCATGCCACCTACTGTGGTAGCTGCCGAGTCGGTGCCCAGCGTGCTGCTAGGGGTGGTAGTGGAAGTGCCGTTGCCACCGCAGCTACCAAAAAACAAGCCGCCGGCCACGAGGGCCGCCAGCGTGCGGCCAGAAAGGGAAAAGGACATAAGGAGAAGAAGTTAGGTACAGCGCATGTCGCCCTCACTATACGGCTGGCCGCCGCCGACGGCTATTAAGTACCTGCATAGTCGCGGTCAGTGGGCTGGTAGCGCGGGCTTGCAGTCCGCGAGGGAGCGCACTCAGTACAAAACCAGAAGCCGCAACAATTCCTCCCCAAACCGCCCCTAGCATTCAACTCGCGGACTGAAAGTCCGCGCTACTCGCTGCTTGGCCCAGCACGGCCCGCGCCGCGCGCTCGCCCTGGTGAAAAGCCTCCTCAAACAGCGAAATGCCGCTAAGGTCGGTGTGGGCCAGGTGCAGGCGGCCCCCTAGCCGGGGCTGCGCCGCTTGCGCCCGCGCCGGGCCCCACACGTAGCCGGGGGCGGGTGCCACCATGCCGTGGCCCCACACCCAGAGGTCGGCCGCCGTGACCTGGGCGGCCAGGCCAGGGTGCATCAGTTCTAATTCGGTGAGGACGAGGGCGAGCCACTCGGCGTAGGGGCTAGCCAGGGCGCGGCGGCGAGCGGCTACCGGGTCGGCCGGGTCGGTGGGCAGGGCCCAGTAAAAGGTGAGGCTGCGCGGCTCATCGCCTTCGAAGCCGCGCAGGGCTTGGTGTTCGGCGTCGATATAGCCTAGCGCGGGGCTGCCGTAGCGCACGTTGTCCCAGCTCAGGGGCTGGCCGGGGCCGCCGGGGTAGCCGGCTACCGTGAGGTTGGCCACCAGCCAGGGTGCGTGCAGCGGGGTTAGGGTGGCGAGGGCTTCGGGGCTGGGCAGCAGGTGCTTGGTCACGTGCCAGGGCGTGGCTACAATGGCGTGCCGGGCCAGTACGGTAGTGCTCTGCTGCGTGCGGGCGTCGTAGACCTGCACGGCCACGCGGCCACCGCTCGCCTCGGCTAGCCCCCACACCAGCATCTCAGTCTGGATGCGGCCCGGGCCGCCTTGAGTGCGCAGCGCCTCGGCCAGAAAGTGGTTGCCCTGGGGCCAGGTAAGCACGGCATCGGGCGGGGCGTTGTGGGCGCGGCCCTTGCGGGCGGCGAAATAATGCAGCCCGGCCCAGGCCGAAATTTGCGCGGCCGGCACGCCAAAATCATCGCGGTACGAATAATCGAGGTACCAGCGCAGGTAGTCCGATTGGTAGCCGTGGCGCGTGAGCCAAGCGGCCATCGTTTCAGTATCGAGCTGGCGCGCGGCGGCATCGGTCGAGGACAGGGCCAGCGGCAGCCGAAACAGCTCTTGGCCATCGGCGCCGGTAGCGCGGCGCAGGCGCTCCATCTCGGCCAGAAAGCGGGTTATCTCGGCGCGGTCGGCCGCGGGCACGCCTGCCTCGGGCACCAGGCCGGCCTGCCAGTGGCCGTGCAGCAGCAGGCGCTCGGCGGGGTCGTGGCAGAGCATGGTTTCGTCGTAGCTGGGCAGGCCCGTGGGGCCGTAGCCCGTGAGCACGCCGGCTTGCTGCAAAAAGGCGAGCAGCTCGGTATCCCGTTGGTCGGGAAGGGGCAGGTAGTGGGCCCCCCAGGGGTAGGCCGTGCGAGCGTTGTGGCCGCTGGCCGCATTGCCGCCGGTGGCGGCCTCCAATTCCAGCAGCAGCGTAGTGCGCCCGGGGGCTAGCCGGTGCAGCGTACGCCGAGCCGCCAGCCCGCTCACGCCTCCGCCAACGATAACAGTATCAACCTCCTGCGTGCGCGTGGGCGGCGGAATCTTGCCCGGCGTGCGCAAGAGGTGGCCCAGCGCGTGGCCCGCCCCGTGCAGCTGGCCCTGCACCAGCGAGCGGGCGGGCGCGCAGCCCGGTACGCTGCCCACGAGGCTAGCCAGCAAGGTGCCCGCTAGCCCGGCACTGGCCTGAGTAAGAAACTGACGGCGGGGAAGGGGCATGGAAAGAAATTATTTGATGCGGAAAATGTGGGGAAATGTGAGAATTAGAAAATACGGAAGATAACTATTTTTCACATCGTTCACATTGATTTTCACTGCCCGTACGGTCCCCACTCCTCCTCAAAATAACGCACCAAGGCTTGGTTATTAAGCTGATTAACCTCGGTAGGTACCTCGCGCATGTCGGGGGGGAAGGCCCGCATCTGGCCGATGGTTTGGGGCGTGGCGAAGCGTAGGCCGGCGGGTAGGCCGCCGCCCGCGGGCCGCCAGGAACCCGGCTGGGCCTGCGCCAGCACGTAGCCCCACTCGCCAAACGACGGCACGTAGGCGTGGTAGGGCACGGTGCTGAAGCCGCTGGCCCCTAGCGTGTGCACCACGCACCAGTAGGCCTGGCGCGCCACGTAGGGCGAGGTGGCTTGCACCACCACTAGCCCGCCCGGCCGCAGCCGCTGGCGCAGCGTTTGGTAAAAAGCGGTGGAGTACAGCTTGCCGATGGAGTAGTTGCCGGGGTCAGGAAAATCGACGAATACTACGTCGTAGCGGGCCGTGTCCTGGCGCAGCCAGGCGTAGGCATCGGCGTTGTGAATTTCGAGCTTGGGCGAATGCAAGGAGTTGTGGTTCAGCTCGCGCAGCAGCTGGTTGCTGCGGAAAAGCCGGGTCATGGCCGGGTCGAGGTCAATGAGCCGGATGTGCTGCACCTGCGGGTATTTCAGAATTTCGCGCACGGCTAGCCCATCGCCGCCCCCTAGCACCAGCACGCGGCTCGCGCGGGGCCGGTCTTGCAGGGCGGGGTGCACCAGGGCCTCGTGGTAGCGGTACTCATCGGCCGAGCTAAATTGCAGATTACCATTGAGAAACAGCCGCAGCTCGCCGCGGTGGTTGCCCGTGAGCACCAGCCGCTGGTAGGGCGTGCTTTGGGCATAGATAACGGTGTCCTGAAACACCTCGCCCTCGGCGTAGCGCTGAATGCGCTCGGCACCCACCACGCCCGCGCCGAGGGCGAGCAGGGCCAGGGTAATGAAGGCCAGGTAGCGCCGCCGGTAGGGCCGGGTTTCGGCAAATGACAATAGACTCACGCCCGCCACCACCACGTTCAGCGCCCCGAACAGCAGCGCCGTGCGCACCAGCCCCAGCCGCGGCACCAACACCAGCGGAAATATCACCGCCGCCAGCAGCGAGCCCACGTAGTCGAAGGTAAATACCCTAGCCACCAATTCTTTAAACGCCAGCCGGCCCTGCAAAATGCGTAGCAGCAAGGGTATTTCCAGCCCCACCAGCGTGCCCAGCAGCCCCACCAGCCCATACAGCAGCACCCGAAACGAGCCCACGTGTGCAAACAGCCCAAACAGCAGCGGCGCTGAGGCGCCGCCCACCAGCCCCACCAGTATTTCGAGGCGAATAAACCAGCGCAGCAACTGCCCGCCCAGGTAGCGCGACAGCCACGAGCCCACGCCCATGCTGAACAAATACACGCCGATAACGGTCGAGAACTGCGTTACCGAGTCGCCGAGCAGGTACGAAGCCAGGGTGCCCGCAATCAGCTCATAAAGCAGGCCGCAGGTGGCTATTACGGCCACCGACCCTAGCAATAGCGCTGGCCGGGGTGCCCCTTCGGCGGTGGCCGAAGCCGCCGCCCGCGCCCGCCGCCGGCGCGTCAAAACGGAACCTTCATCCATGAATGGCGGCGCTGATAATAAGGGCCACGGCCAGCATAAATGCCGCGCTCATGATGGCCAGGGCGTTGTTGTGCTCCTCCAGTATTTCGCGGCGCAGTGTGCCCGGCGTCAGCTTGTTAAATAAGTAAAAGCTGATGACCAGGATGATGATGCCCAGCAGCGAGTACACGACGGAGGCAGCCAGGGCCTTGAGGTTGAAGTATTCCATGATGCAGGGAAAGCTATTTGTGATAAAATACGCCGTGGCCGCCGTGCGCCCGGCCAGTGAGGCTGTTGCCCGGGCCACCGCGCTCGGCTTCGGTGCTCTCGTTGTCGTCGCCGAGCAGGCGGTAGCCGCGCAGCCCGGCCCACTCGAAGGCCCCCAGGCCCAGCGCGGCTAGCCCCGCATACACCGGCCAGCGCCGGATGGCTAGCCCAAAAGGACGTAGTAAGTCAAGCATAAGGAGGGGCGTTACTCGTTGCTGGCGTAAGGGTTGAAGTCGCTGTTGGCCCAGCGGCTTTGCTCGAAGCTGCGGTGGCGCCACCACGTCCATAGGGGCAATAAGCCCAGCGCCGCCAGCACCAGCCAGTAGTTGGACCAGAGCGACGTATTTTCTTCCAGGCGCAGGGCTAGTGCCACGGCGCCCGTGCCTTTGTCCAGGCTAGGGTACAAATTGAAGTGGTAGCGGCCGGCCGGCACGGCGCTCAGCACGGCCTCGGCCGAGCGGTTGCCCTCGGTCCAGCGCTCGCTGTCTTCCACCCCTTCGTAAAACTCGAGCGAGCGCGTAAACTCGTAGCCGCGGCCGGTTTGCTCGTTCACGAGGCTAGCCGTTATTTCCGCCCAGTGATTGGTGAGGTCGGGGGCTTCCAGCGTCACGGCCAGCGCGCCCGCCTCGCGCATTTCGAACGGTTTGGATACCAGCATCCGGCTCGTGGCCCCGGCGTCGGGCTCCGTAAGGACGAATTCCTCCGACCCGTTTACCGTTGGCTTCAACCCCAGCAGGAGTAGCTGCGCCACTGTAAGCAATAGTGCGATAAGCCCAGTCAGGCGCGCCAGTTCGGGCCAGTGCTGCGTTGGGTTGGGCTGGGCCGCGCCCACGTCTTGCTGCGCAGGCAGGTCGCTAAGCGGCATGGCAAAGGCCTGGGCCACCTGCTCGGGCTCGAGGTGCTGGGCCAGGTACCAGGCGGGCTTATTGTTGCCGGCCTGCTCGGCGGCCAGCAGGTAAGGCGGGCTAGTGTATTCGGTAATGAGTAGGCTCTCATCTTCCAGAACGTTCCAGTCAAACTCGCCCACCGCATCGCGAATGAGCGGCTTGTAGCGGTGCCAGAGGCGGTAGTTGCGGCCCGTTTCATCCTCCCAGCTGCCATCCTGCACCGCACGCGGTTCCTGGCGGTCAGGCATTTGCCAAGCCTTCCGAATCAAGAGCCAGTGCCCTTGGTATTCGGCTAGCTGCAACGGAAAATCGGCCGGGTCGTCGCCCGCTAGGGGCTCGGCGGGGCGCAATTGGTACTCGCGCCACTCGGCCAGGCGGTCATTTTTTTCGCTCCGCACCTGGTAGCTGGTGAGGCGGCAGCGGTAGCCGCCCAACTCGACCACCAGTCCCAACGGCAGGCTGGGGCCGGGCACCAGGGCTTTCTTAAAGCCGTCGAGGCGCTGCGCCCCGCTGGCTGGGGCTAGCGGGTTGGCCCGAAAAAAAGTGCGGCACTTTGGGCAGCCAAAATAGCGGCTGTGGGCCGGGTCGTGGCTGGGTAGCTGGGTGGCGCACTGTGGGCAGGTGACCCAGGCCACCGGGGCGGGAGTGAGGGCGGGCGCGCTCATCGCAATACTTCGGCGTAAGCTTGTTCTTGGCCCGCAAAAAAAGCCAGTGTCTCCTGGTACACCTGGCGCACGGTGGCGTGGTTGTCGCGCCGGAAGTTCGACAGAAACACGTCGAACGTAGCTAGCCCGTGCTCGGGCCAGGTATGGATGCTGAGGTGCGACTCGGTGAGGGCCAGCACCGCCGTGAAGCCGCCGCTGCCGGCAAACGTGTGGTAGGCCTCGCCCACGCTCGTGAGGCCGAGCCGGGCCACCAGCGCGCTGAAAAACTGCTGGCTCCCCGCCGCATCCTGCAACCGGGTGGCGGGTGCCCCAAAAGTGGCCAGCACGTGCAGTCCGGGGGCGTAGGGCAGCGGTGAAGCAGGCGGCGGGGCTAGCGGCAGGGGAGCGGTCGTCACGGCCGCAATACTACGGCGCGGGCCCCGATTGCCGGCCGGGCAGCCCGAGCGGCCACGTCCCCGCCAAGGAGGGCTAGCGCCGCGGCCCATCAGCAGCTGCGGCAATAGCCTAATTTTCAACCCGCCGCTACCCGGCGGCGCGGGCGCCGTAGCTTTGTGAGTTCGCTTATTTTCGCCGGTTATAAGGTCGTTTACTACGTTGGAAAAACTCTATTTTGAAAGCACCGCCGGCCGGCTCTACTACAACCAGGCCGGCTACGTGCGCCTGGCCTGGTTGCCCGGCCGCCTGACGCTCGCCGATATTCAGACCTACTACGAGCAGGTGCTGGCCTTGCTCATCAGCACGGGTAGCCACCGTATCCTGTCCGAGCACGGGCAGCGCAGCCCGTTGCCCGCCGATGCGCAGCAATGGCTCACTACCAATTGGATACCACGCGCCCAAACGATGGCTGGCACCCACCACTGCGCCATTGTGGAGGGCGCCAACCCCATGCACCGGCTCTCCACGCAATCGGTAGTGAGCGCGGCGCCGGCCGGTTTTGTGTTCAAGCGCTTCGACACCATTCGGGAAGCGGAAGGCTGGCTGGCTGGCTGGCGTGGCCTGATAACGGAATTGTACCGCCGGCGGGCTAGCCCCGCCCACGCAAAAAAGCCCGGCCAATCGGCCGGGCTTTTCAGTTGAAATACAGTGGCTAGCCGCGCCTATTGCTTGGCGAAGCGCTGTACAAAAGTGTGCGTGCCGTCGCTGGCGCGCAGCAGGTAGAGGCCGCCGGCCAGGCCCGACACGTCGAGCTGGCCCTGGCCCAGGTAGTGGGCCGCCGCCACGCGGGCGCCGCGGGCGTCGAGCACTTCAACCTTGGTTAGCTCGGCGTTGGAGCTCAGCGACAGCGTGAGCGTAGTGACGGCCGGGTTGGGGTAGAGGCTCAGCACGGCGTCGCCGCTGAGGGCGGTGGAGGCCGCCGCCAGGCTAGCTGGGGCCGAGGCTGCGGCAATGGCCGCGCCGCCCGAGATGCTAACGGTGTAGTCCTCGGTTTCGCCGTAGCTGTAGCTGCCGCAGCTGGTGGTGGCGCTGGCATCGCTGATGATGACGCGCATGCGGGTGCTGCCGGTTTTGGCGGTGCTGGGCACCGTGAAGGTGCCGCTGAGCGTGGCCGCGCTGCTGCTGCTGCCGCTCACTACCAGCTCGCCGGTGTCGGTGAAGACGCCGTTCTGGTTGTAGTCGATGTACACTTTCCAGTACTCGGTGTAGGCCGAGCCCGTGAAGCCGGCCGAGAAGCTCACCGTCTGGCTGCTGCCGGCGGCTAGGGTCGTGCTGCTGGCCGTGCCGTTGTAGTAGCCGCCATCGGCGCCGCTGGTGCGGGCAATGGTGCCCAGCTTCACGTAGTCGATGTACTCATAGGCCTGGCTGCCGCCCTGGCTGGTGCAATAGGCGGTGCTGGCCGGCGGGGTGTTAGTGGTGCCGCCGTAGGCCGCGCCCACGCCCACCGCGTACCAGGCATTGGTCACCGATTGCGCCTGAGTCGAGGTGGCGCCAAACAGGTCGGTAGCGGCCTGGATGGAGTAGGTGCGGGCGTTGGCGTAGGTCGAGCTGGCCGTCATGTACACGCTTTCCATGCGGAAGGTGATTTTGGCAGCGTCCGTCAGGCCAATGCCCGTCACGGCGTAGGAAGCACCCTTTTCGTTGGTGCCGCTCTTGCCCGCGCTAATGAGGTAGTACCAGTAGTTGAGCACGCCCGAGTTGGTGTGCACGCCGCCCTGGTCGTTGGCATTGCTGGGCGAGGAGGTGGTAGCCACCCAGTACTGGCCCTTATAATAGGCCGGCTGGTTGTAGGTGTTGGGGTTGCTCATCGAGCGCAACGCCCCGCCTGCCTTCATTACTTCTTCACCAATAAGGTAGGTCGATTTGCCGGTGAGGGCAAACTTATCCACCGTGTACTTCTCGATGCTAGCCCCCCAGATGTCGGAGAGGCCCTCGTTCATGGCGCCCGACTCGTTGGCGTAGGTCAGGTTGGCGGTTTTTTCGCACACCGCGTGGCCGATTTCGTGGCCGCACACGTCGAGCGCCGTCAGGGGCTTAAAGGTGCTGGCGCCGTCGCCGTAGGTCATCTCGGTGCCGTCCCAATAGGCATTCTCGTAGCCCACGCCGTCGCCGGGCGTGTCGTCGAAGTGCACGTAGCTCTTGATTTTGGCGCCCGCGTTGTCGTAGCTGTTGCGGCCAAAAATGGCTTTCCAGTAGTCGTAGGTGGCCTGGGCGCCGAAGTGCGCATCGCCGGCCACGTTGTCGTAGTTGGCGTTGTTATACTCCGTCCAGCTGTTATCGGCGTCGGTGAAGTCAACAGCCGCGGTGTAGCTGCTGCCCTTCTTGCAGTTGTAGGTTTCGATGCCGCTGCCACGGGTGTACTCGCGCAGGCGGTAGCCGCTGGTAGCGGTTTCATTGGCCAGCGAGCGGGTGCCGCTATAGGCCGTGGCAAAGCTGGCCGTGGCCGCCGCCGTGGTCTGGTGCGTGCCCTTGGCACTGCGCGTGGCGTGCTTGATGATGTTATCCTGCAACACCACTTCGCCCGAGCGCGCATCCACGTAGATGTAGGCGCGGCTCACTGGCTGCTGGGCGTACACATTGAATTTCCAGGCCAGCACCAGCGGGCCGTTTTCGGGGTCTTTGCGGGCGTCGCGCACCAGCACCAGCTCGCCGGCCGGCTTGTAGGTAGCGGCGGGGTCGTTGTCGCGGGCCTTCAGGCCGGCTTCCTCGGCGGCATCCTGCCACATGTATTTTTTGGCGCCTACAAAGCGCATGGCGCTGGCTAGGGCCGCCTCGGTGCTCAAAGTAGGCGTCACGCTCACGGCGCTCACCTTCTCGAAGTCGCCGCTCAGCGTTTCAATCTGGCCCCCGCGCGAGTGGGCCGTGTACGTGGCGTGCTCCACGCGCACGCCCTTGTAATACTGCTCAAATTTCTGGTGGCTGAAGCCGAGCTGGTCGGTTTCGGTGCGGGCGGGCCGCAGCTGGTCGTCGGTGCCCAGCGACAGCTGCTGGCGGATAACCAGCTCGCCGTTGGCGGCGCGGGCGGCCAGGCGGCCGGCCGGCGAAAGCTGGATGAGGGTGGGCTGGCCATCGCGGCCCAGCTCTTTTTTGGCAACGCCACCATCTTGGGCGCTAGCCAGGTGAGGGAGGGTTGCGGCGGACATGGCAAGCCAAGCCACTGCGTGGTACTTGTGGAACATAGAAAACTGGTTTGGTAAAGGAAAAGAGTGGTGACACACCCGAAGGCATCGCAAGGTAATAAACTCTTAGATACCACCAAATTTCTTTTAGATGAAGAAAAAGTGAAGTAAACCTGCCGCAGAGTTGCTTGATTTAAAAGGTATTCCCGCAGTGATTTCTGCAAATAATGGCTTTAAAGCAAGCCGAGCTGTTTTTGATATGCTAGCCAACCACCATCACCCCACGGCTCGGGTAGCGAGAGATAACGCGTCTGGTGCGGTGCTCGAAAAATATGATAATAAAAAGAATGCCCGCCTGCTAAAAAATGCCAAAATCTTATACGCTCCTCGGCTAGGTGTTCAGCTTAGAATGGAGTCGGCTAGCCCTACTGTTCAGCTTAGGCCGGGGCTAGCTGGTTGCCTTTGGTGAGGTGCGGCCGGGGCGAGCCGCCGCAACCAAGGCAGGGCGTTGGGCGTTACGGCACGGTGCTTGTTTAGGGACTACTCATCTGGTTGCTTAACGCATTTTTTACTGCCATGAAAAACCTTCGCATTTTCCTCAGTCTTTTCTTAGTGGCAGCCATCTTGGGTGGCACTTTTTCGGCGCAGGCCCAGCGCCGCTTCAGCCCGCAGGCCAAAGGCGCCGTTATTGGTGCTGGTGGCGGGGCCGTTTTGGGCGCCGTTATCAACAAGCGTAATCGCAAGGTGGGTGGCCTTATTGGGGGCTTGGCCGGCGCCGGCGCTGGCTACGCGGTGGGCAAGCACATCGACAACCGCCAGAAGAAGCGCGCCGCGGCCATTGCCGCCGTCGAGCGTCAGGAGGCTTACCGCGCGGCTGCCAACCGCCGCGCTTACCTGGCTAGCCGCTCTACCACCACCACCACCCGCAACACGGCCATGAACAGCTACGCTGCCCCAGCCGCTACGGCGGCCGTAGCTGGCGCCACGGCCCTCACGGCAGCTTCCGTAATGCCGGGCTACCCGGCCATGGCCACCGCCACGGCCTACCTGCCCAATCCTAACCCGACCGATCCTTCCAATCCCTACGCGGGCACCATGTATCGCCAGCGTAGCTGGTAAGCGGCTTTTTTCCGGCTTTGCAAAAACCCAGGCCGCCCGGCCTGGGTTTTTGGTTTCCCACTATTCTCCTACCAAACACCTGATTACCATGCGTACTTCCCTGGCCCGCCTTGTGTTGCTGGGCGCGTTGCCGCTACTAGCGGCGTGCAGTAAATCGGCCGACTCGGCCGCCACTTCCGGCACTAGTGCCGCCGACCTCGACCGCCAGTTTCTCACGGCCTGGAACAACAAGGACCTCGAAAAAACCCTGAACTACCTGGCCGATGATGTGCAGTTTTTGCAGGGCAATGCCCACTTCAGCGGCAAGGCCGAGGTGAGCGACAAATGGGTGCGCGCCACCCAGGGCAGCATCAGCAACCTGCGCACCAGCGTGGTGAGCGCCACCAGCACCGATAAGCTGGCCTACGAGGCCGGCACGTTCTCGGTCGATGTGCTGCCCGCCGGCGGGCAGCCCGCCGGCGTGGGCCAGGGCAACTTCCTGCTGCTGTGGAAGCCCGCCGCCGATGGCACCTGGAAGCTGAGCTACGCCCAGCTCGAAGACCTGCCCGTGCTGCGCCGCTAGCCCCGTACTGCGGATTCTATAAAGCCGCGCCATAGATTAGTTGATTCACCGCGTGCGGATTCGCAAAATCCGCAGCCCATACGAACGCCGCTGGCCGCCCGCCAGCGGCGTTCGTATGTACCAGTACCCTATTCTTGCACTATGATTTCGACCCGCCACCTTAACCTGCCCGCCCCGGCCGAGTTGCAGCGCCTATGCCAGGCGCTGGCCGCGCTCGATGCCATCAACTCGCCCGAGGCCGAATACCGCTACTACACCTACACGCCCGAGTGGGGCGAAAGCGAGGCCGTGTTTGAGATGAGCGACGGTGAGGGCGACCAGCTGCTGGTGCTGTTCCGGCCCGAGGGCTGCGTACTCAACGGCTACCTGCTAGGCTACGACGAGCCGTTTAAGCCCGACCTTATTCGAGAACTACCCGCGGCGTTTCAGGAATTTATGCTGGGCGAGCCGGTGGCCTCCATTGGCACCACGTTTTGCCTGTGGCACACGCCGGCGGATGGCTGGCAGGTGGGCGTTGTGGAGGACGAAGACAATGGCTCGGAAGAATTGCTCGGCATTTTCGACAACCAGCCCGCCACTTACGCCGAGTGGGCCACCGAGTACTACACCGATGAAACTGACCGCGCGCCCATCACGGCCGTAGCCGTGGCCCCGGTTTATCTGCACGAAACGCTGACCAAAGCCCACGTTTTGGCCCTCAATGCCGAGCTAACCGACTGGCCGGCCCTGGCCGCCGAGCTGGAAGTAATTGGCTACCCCTACGATTTCGGGTAGCATTTGCCAGGAACGGCGTTACGGGGTGCTTGTTTGGCCCACGCGCTGCCCGCCGGGGCTAGCGGCCGCGCCGGGCGCAGCGACCAACCCTGGTAAAGCTGGCTGAAAATCTGGGGTTTGCGCTGCATCTTGCTGCGCCTATTCTGTTCAGCCGCTGCCGATTTTGTGCGTACTACTTTCAGGTTAAGCCTGCTCGCGGGCTCCGCCGCGCTAGCCCTGCTGGCCGGTTGCCACGCCAGCCCCGAGGCTACTGCCGAAACCTCCGCTGCCGTGAAAGCCCGGCTGATTCCGCCGAGGCGGGCCCTGGCTGGGCGCTGCTGAGCTTCGCCAAAGTAGACAGCGCCAACCCCATTATGGGGCCGAGCCCGGTGGGCCGCTTCACCGACCCCATTCTGAAAAAGTCCGTGCAGTGGGAGGAAAAGGACGTATTTAACCCCGCCGTGGTGGTGCGCGGGGGCAAGGTATACATGCTGCACCGGGCCGAGAATAAAGTCGGCGCCTTTGGCAAGGCTTCGCGCATTGGCCTAGCCAGCAGCACCGATGGGGTGCATTTCGTGCGGGAAAAGGAGCCCGTACTCTACCCCGCCAACGACGCGCAAAAGCCCTACGAGTGGCCCGGCGGTACCGAAGACCCTCGCGTGGTGGAAGACGCGGCCGGCACCTACTACATGACCTACACCGCCTACGATGGCAAGCTGGCCCGCCTGCACGTGGCTTCCTCACCCGACCTGCGGCACTGTACCAAGTACGGCAACGCCTTCGGCGGTCAGTACCTCGGTAAGTGGAGCAAGTCGGGCTCCGTAGTATCGCGCTACGAGCCCGATGGCCGCATCGTGGCCGCCAAAATCAAGGGCAATTACTGGATGTACTGGGGCGACGCCCAACTCTGGCTAGCCACCTCCCCCGACCTCATTCACTGGACGCCCCTCGAAATGGCACCCGGCGAAAAGCCGCCCGTGCCGCTGCGCGCCCAGGCCCTCACCCTGCCCCACCTGAAAGTGGTGCTGCCCACCCGCGCCGGCCGGTTCGACAGCGACCTGGTGGAGTCGGGGCCCCCGGCCATGCTCACCGACCAGGGCATCCGGCTGATTTATAATAGCCGCAACGTGCCCGCCATCGGCGACAACGCCTTGCCCGAGGGCACCTACACCGCCGCCCAGGCCCTGTGTGACAAAGACGACCCTAGCCGGCTGCTGCGCCGCACCGACACCTACTTCATGCGCCCCGACAAGCCGTATGAGAAAACCGGCCAGGTCAACCAGGTAGTTTTTCTCGAAGGCCTGGCCCGCTTCAAGTCCACGTGGTTTTTGTACTACGGCACCGCCGATTCTAAAACTGCGGTGGCCACCCGGCCAGTGGAGTAGGGGCGGGCGTAAGGTGCAGTTTATGGGCTGCTAAATGGCCTTTGGATTCAACTAAGGGGTTGTTTGAATTTATGGTTGGAGGCTCGTAAAAACTGCTCGCTAGGTATAGGGCGGTACTTTTGCCCTAGCCAGCGAAAAAAGACTCTGTGGAATGATAGCCTGTGCTGCCGTTTTAAGTCTTTAAAAACGTGTGACTTTTTACTGATATTATTCAGCTCATTAGCCTTCTTATTGCCGTGGAAACGACCTCCTACTTATTGCGGCTTGCAATTGAAGGTGATGCTGAGGCGCAATTTCGAATGGGTTACCGGCTGGCTTTTGGTAAGAAAAGCCCGAAGCCGCGCAAATGGGAAGAAGTGCTTAGCTGGTGGCAGAAAGCGGCTAGCCAGGGAGTACGTCGCGCAAATTTTTACATAGGTACTTGTTACGAACACGGACGAGGCGTACCAAAGAGTATTGAAAAAGCTTTTGACTACTACCTAGAAGCTGCACAAGATGGCCACGTAGAGGCCCAGTACAATGTAGGCTTTTGCTATCGGGAAGGCCAGGGCGTGCCCCAAGATTATCAAAGAGCGACAGAGTGGTTGGCAAAAGCTGCCCGCAACGGGGATGAGCAAGCGCAGCGCGACTTAGGCTACAGCCTTTTTTATGGGCAGGGAATTCCGTTAGATAAGACCCGTGCCGTCTATTGGTATCGTAAAGCGGCTAGGGCTGGTGATAGCAAAGCGCAATACAACTTGGCCTTATGCTACGCAGATGGCGAGGGAGTAGCGCAATCACATAAATGGGAGAAATATTGGCTGCAACGAGCTGCTAGCAAAGGGCATATTCAAGCAAAAAAACGACTAAGTACGCCAAGAAGAAGGCCGTCCTTCTTCTGCGTGAAAATGACTGTAGCCATCCAGATAGAGGGGCGCAAAAAGGGAATGCAGCGCTATGAAGAGCGCTACGTATTGTACAAAGGCTACTCCGAGGCCGAGGCAATCCAGAAAGCGGAATTGGCTGCGCCAGCGCACCAAAAGCCCTATTTAAACTCGGACGGGCTGCTTGTTCGATGGAAAGTTGAAAGCATTGACAGCGCTTATGAAGTTGTCACAGAAGCGAATGCTAAAGATTTTGAAGGCGCAGAAGTATTCTCTGTCCTTAAGACCCGCAAACTCACTCCGGATAGAGTTTGGCCTGAAAACGAAAAGATTGATGAAGTATAATTCCATTCTGCTGCTAACAGCGGCAGCTTTTGCAAGCGGTACTACCCACGCCCAAACCATCCACTCGCCCAACCACAAGCTGGCGCTCACCTTTGCCCTGAGCGCGGCAGGCGAGCCGACTTACCAGCTGAACTACGGCGCCAAAACGGTGCTCAAGCCTAGCCGGCTAGGCATAGAAGTAAAAAACCAGCCCGGCTTTGCTCAGGGCCTGACGGTGGTGCGCCGCGACTCTAGCCAGCACGACGATACCTGGACGCCGGTGTGGGGCGAAACCAAAACCATCCGCAACCACTACCAGGAGCTGGCCGTGACCTTGCAGCAGGCCGCGCCGGCCGGGCACCGGGTGGTGCTGCGCTTCCGGGTGTTCGACGACGGGCTGGGCTTTCGCTACGAGTGGCCGCAGCAGGCGGGCTTCACCTACTTTGTGGTGAGCGGCGAGCGCACTGAGTTCAACCTGCCCGCCGACCACAAGGCGTTCTGGATTCCGGGCGATTTTGACTCCAACGAGTACGCCTACACCACCTCGCGGCTGAGCGCCGTGAACACCACGCCCATCGAGCCCATTCAGGAGCGCGCTGCCCCCCAGCGGGTGCAAACGCCGCTCATGCTCAAGGCCGATAACGGGCTGTACGTCAATATTCACGAGGCGGCGCTGGTCAACTACCCGGCCATGATGCTGCACGTAGACGCCAAAACGCTTGGCCTCAGCAGCGAGCTGGTACCTGATGCTGTGGGCAATATGGCCTACTTGCAAGCACCCGAGCACACGCCCTGGCGCACGGTGGTAGTGGCCGACAACGCGCCTGCCGTGCTAGCCAGCAAGCTCATTCTCAACCTCAACGAGCCCAGCACCATTGCCGACCCGAGCTGGATTAAGCCCCAGAAATTTGTGGGCGTGTGGTGGGAAATGCAAACCGGCAAGGCCGGCTGGAACTACGCTGACACCTCCAACATCAAGCTAGCCGGCACCGACTGGAATAAGCTGAAGCCCAACGGCCGCCACGGCGCCAACACCGCTAACGTGAAGCGCTACATCGACTTCGCGGCCGCCCACCACATCCCCGGCGTGCTGGTCGAGGGCTGGAACGTGGGCTGGGAAGACTGGGTCAATAACTGGAAGGAAGAGGTGTTTGACTTCGTGACGCCTTACCCCGATTTTGCGGTAGATGAGCTGCGCGCCTACGCTGCCGCTAAGGGTGTCAACATCATCATGCACCACGAAACCAGCGGCTCGGCCACCAACTACGAGCGCCGCCAGGAAGACGCCTACAAGTTCATGAACGACCACGGCTACACCTCGGTGAAGACCGGCTACGTGGGCAAAATCATCCCCAGGGGTGAGCACCATGACGGCCAGTGGATGGTGAACCACTACGTACGCACTGCCCAAAAAACGGCGGCTAGCCACATCATGGTCGATATGCACGAGTCGGTGCGGCCCACCGGCTTGCAGCGCACCTACCCCAACTGGCTAGCCTGCGAGGCCGCCCGCGGCAACGAGTTCAACGCCTTCAGCGAGGGCAATGCGCCCGAGCACGAGACCATACTGCCCTTCACCCGCTTCATGGGCGGGCCCATGGACTACACGCCCGGCATTTTTAAGCTCACCAACTACGAGCCCACCGGCAAGCGCCGCGTGCACACTACCCTAGCCAAGCAGCTGGCCCTGTACGTGACTTTGTACTCGCCCCTGCAAATGGCCGCCGACCTGCCCGAAAACTACAACGCCCACCTCGACGCCTTCAAATTCATCGAAGACGTACCCGTCGATTGGGACGACACCCGCATCTTGGCCGCTGAACCCGGCGACTACCTCACCACCGTGCGCAAGGCCAAGGGCAAAGACGAGTGGTACCTGGGCAGCATCACCGACGAAAACGCCCGCCAGCAGCCCATCAAGCTCGATTTCCTGACGCCCGGCCAGCGCTACGAAGCCATTATCTACGCCGATGGCAAAGGCGCCGACTGGCAGAAGAACCCCGCTAACTACCAGATTACCAAAAAGGGCGTTACCAGCAAGTCGGCCCTCGTGCTGAAGCTAGCCGCCGGCGGTGGCACGGCCATCAGCTTTAAGCCGGTGGGTAAGTAAACCTGCCCTGGCATGGAGCCCCACCCCCGGCCCCTCTCCCGCAGGGGAGGGGCCGGGGGTGGGGCTCCATGCCAGGGCGGCGAGCTAGCGGCTGGCTAGTTCTTACCTGACTTACCAGCCCTAGCCGGCACGACTTTGCCCTTGCCCGCATCCAAAAATGCCTTCAGCGCCGGCGAGGGCTTGCCATTGTCGCCCCAGGCGCTGAGCTGGTAGCCGCTCCAGCTTTTGGCGCCCTCGGGCTCCCAGTAAAACACGCCCAGGCCCTTGCCCTGCGGCACGGCGCGCACGGCCTGCTGGGTGGCCACGAGCATGTCGTAGGTATTCTGCACCTGGGTGTAGTCGTTGCCGACTTCGGCCACCACTACTTCCTTGCCGGGGTAGCGCGCCACCATGTCGAGCAGGTTGGTGCGCAGGGCGCCGATGGAGACCGTGTAATTCTGCTTGAGCCAGTAGGGGTAATACGACATGCCGATGACGTCGAACTTGCCGCCGTTTTGGGTGAGCTGGTCGAAGAAGTCGCGGTACATGGCGTTGTCGTTGCCCCGGTCGAGGTGCACTACGACCTTGGAGGTGGGGCTAGCCGCCTTCACCGCCTCGTAGCCTTTGCTGATGAGCTGGGCTAGCTGCGAAAAATTCTTGGTGCTGCCCTCGGGCCAAAGCATGCCGCCGGGTATTTCATTGCCTACCTGCACCCACTCGGGCGTGACGCCGGCCGCTTTTAGCAGCTGCATTGTGCTGAAGGTGTGGTCGTACACATCCGTCAGCAGCTGCGCGAAGGAGTGGCTGGCCCAAGCGGCGGGCTTGGCCTGCTTGCCGGGGTCGGCCCAGGTGTCGGAGTAGTGGAAGTCTATCATGACCCGGAAGCCGCGGTCGGCGGCGCGCTTGGCCATGGCCGTTACTTCGGCGGGGCTGCAATGGCCGCTGGCCTTGTCGGCGGAGGGGTTAACAAACACCCGCAGGCGGATGGAGTTGATGCCCTGTGCTTTCAGGATGGTGAGGCAGTCCTCGGGCCGGCCCTGCTCGTTGTAAAACTTGTACCCGGTGGCCTCCATTTGCTGGAGCCAGCCCACGTCGGCGCCCTTGGCGAAGGCGTTGGCGGCGGCTTGGGCAGCGGCGGTGGAAGCGGTGGCTAGCGTGCTGGCCCAGGCCAGGCCTAGCAGCAGCACGGCGCGCCGGGGCGCGGCGAAAAGAATAATCATGGGGCAAAATTGGGTAAAAGCCGGCCGAAAGAGGTTGGTCTAGGCCACGGGTTGCCTGCACCAGCCCCATTTTACTTGGCCGGGCGGGCTGGCTAGCACTATTCAGGCATTGCCTTGCACAAACCCGGCTGGCCGTGCGTAGCTTTACTGATAATGGCCCCGCGTGCCTTTTTGCGCACTAATCGGCTATCTAGCATCGTTCCCAAAGGGCGGCGAGTGGGCGATTACTCTTCGAGGTATCCCCTTGCCAGTCTGCCCACTTACCCATCTGTTTATGCCCGCAGAGCTACCATCTCTTGCCCTGGTTTCTTCATTTGCGCCGCTGCTGGCCCGGCCCCGCCGGCTAGGGGCCGGTGGGCTGCTGGCGCTGCTCTGGCTGCTGCTGAGCGGCGTGGCCGCCCCGGCCCTGGCCCAAACGGCGCCGCCCGAGTGCAGCCAGGACGAGAAGTTTGCCAACACCTGGTACTTCGGCTATAAGGCCGGGCTCGACTTCAACGAGGCGTCCGACTCTATTCCGCCCAAGGTGCTTACCAATGGCCAGATGACGGCCCCCGCCGGCGCGGGGGTAATGTCGGACGGCACTGGCAAGATTCTCTTCTACAGCAACGGCGACACCATCTGGAATGGCAACGGCACCATCATGACCAACGGCACGGGCCTGGGCGGCAACCGGCTGGTTACCGACGGGCCGCTGCCCATTCGGCTGCCCGGCAGCCCGCCCCCCGGCACGGTGGGCGCCGCCACGCGCTACCTCATCTTCACGCAGGACGCGGCGGGCGGCCCCAAGGGCCTGAGCTGGTCGGAAATAATTATTCCTGCTGGCGGCGGGCCCGGCACCGTGACCGCCGCCACCAAAAACACGCCGCTTACCCAGGGCACCGCCGAGAAAATGACGGGCGTGTTTCACAAGAATGGCTGCGATATCTGGATTATCGTGCACGGCTGGGGCAATGGTAAGTCGGGCGCCGCCAACCGCGGCGACGCCTTCCTGGCCTACCGCGTGCGGCTGGTAACCGGGGGAGGGCTGGGCCCGGTGGTCATCGACGCGCCGGTTATCTCGGCCGTGGGCTCGCTGCATGCGCCGAGCGCCTCGCCGCTCGGCTACCGCGGGCAGATGAAGGTGACGCCCGACGGCCAGCAGCTCGCCGTGGCCCGCTACAGCGAGGTGCTGGGCGACAGCAGCAGCACCGTCGAGCTGTTTAATTTCGATACCAGCACGGGTACGGTGAGCGTCAATCCGCGGGTGCCTTACATTGTTGACCGCGGCGCAGGCAAGTACTACGGAGTCGATTTTTCGACCGGCGGCAAGCTCTACGCCACCGTAATGAACCCGCCGCAGCTGTTGCAATTCGACATCAGCGGCACCGGGCCGCTGAACAAGCAGAGCCTGCCGCTCAAGCAAAAAACGCCGGTGAACCTGGGCTCGCTGCAAGCCGCGCCCGATGGCAAGATTTACGTGGCCCGCGAAAACCAGCCGGCGCTGGGCTTCATTGCCTTCCCCGACTCGGTAGGGGCCAAGGCCCTTTACGCCGACGACAGCCTGACCCTACAGCTAAGCGGCCGCCGCAGTAGCCTGGGGCTGGTCAATTTCAACCAGAGCTCGCTGCTGCGGGTGGGGCCCAGCGCCCAGATAACGGGCTGCCGCCAAATCACTTTCAAGGCGCCGCCTATTGACTTCGACAACAAAACGTATTCCTGGAAATTTGGCGATGGGGCTACCTCCAGCGAGGAAAACCCGGTGCACGTGTACGCGACGCCCGGTACATACACGGTGACCTTGCGCATCACCACAAATTGCTTTTGCCGCGAAAGCATGGGCTCAATTCTGGTGCCCAACCTGCCCGAGCCAGGTAGCATTGCGGCCCCCCAGGTGCTGTGCGCTGGCACCGCGCCGGCCGCGCTTACCAGCACCGCCAGCGCCTTTAGCGATGCCGGCCTGCCGCTGGTTTACCAGTGGCAGTCATCCACAGATAATGTCACGTTCGCGGATATCAGCGGCGCTACGGGGGCCAGCTACACGCCCCCAAGCTCGCTGCCAGTGGGCACTACTTACTATAAGCGGCGGGCGCAGCTGCTGCTGCCCGACCAGTCGGGCCCTTACTGCACGCCCAGCTTTACTGCTTCGGTAGCCATTACCGTGCTGCCAGCCCTGACGGCGGGTACCGTCGCGGCCGACCAAAAGGTGTGCGCCGGTGCCACGCCAGCCCCGCTCACGAGCACGGCGGCCCCCACGGGCGGCAGCGGCACATTTGCCTACCAGTGGGAATCTTCGGCGGATAACGTGACCTGGACGGCCATTGCCGGCGCCACGGGGGCTAGCTACGCGCCGGGCGCGGTGGCGGCCACCACTTACTACCGCCGCCAGGTAAGCTCCGGCGCGTGCGCCGCGGTGCCTTCCAATACTGTTAAAATAACGGTGGTGCCGGCCCTCACGGCCGGCCTCATCGCCGTTGACCAGACCATTTGCGCCGGCAACACGCCGGGCTCGCTCATCAGCGGGGCGGGGGCTAGCGGGGGCGCGGGCACCATTGTCTACCAGTGGCAGTCTTCGACGGATAATGTAACCTGGGCCGACATTGCGGGCGCCACCAACCCGACCTACGCGCCGGGCGCGCTCACGGCCACGACCTACTACCGCCGCCAGGCCACGGCGGGCGCGTGCGGCCCGGTCTTCTCCAATGTGGTGACCATCACGGTGACGCCGGCGCTGGCGGCCGGTACCATCGGCGCCGACCAAACGGTGTGCCTCAGTACTGCGCCGGCCACGCTCACGAGCACGGCGGGGGCTAGCGGCGGCACTGGCGCGTACAGCTACCAGTGGCAGTCGTCGCCCGATAACAGCACCTGGGCCGACATTGCCGGCGCCACCGGCGCCCAGTATTCGCCCGGCCCGCTCACGGCTACCACCTACTACCGCCGCCAGGTGGCCTCCGGGCCCTGCGGCGTGGTGTACTCGCCGGCGGTGGCCATTACCGTGCTGCCAGCGGTGGTAGCGGGCACCATTGCCGCCGACCAAACCGTGTGCGCCGGCTCGGCGCCGGTGGCCCTCACGAGCATGGCGGGGGCTAGCGGCGGCACCGGCACGTTCGCCTATCAGTGGGAGTCTTCCCTGGACAACAGCACCTGGACGGCCATCGCGGGCGCTACCAACGCCACGTATGCCCCGGGCGTACTCGCGGCCACCACGTATTTCCGGCGCCAGGTAACGTCGGGCGCGTGCACCACTACGCCTTCCAACACCGTGACAATAACGGTGGCGCCAGCCCTCGCGGCCGGCCTCATCGCCGTTAACCAGACCATCTGCGCTGGCAGCACGCCGGGCTCGCTCATCAGCGGGGCGGGGGCTAGCGGGGGCGCGGGCACCATTGTCTACCAGTGGCAGTCTTCGACGGATAATGTAACCTGGGCCGACATTGCGGGCGCCACCAACCCGACCTACGCGCCGGGCGCGCTCACGGCCACGACCTACTACCGCCGCCAGGCCACGGCGGGCGCGTGCGGCCCGGTCTTCTCCAATGTGGTGACCATCACGGTGACGCCGGCGCTGGCGGCCGGTACCATCGGCGCCGACCAAACGGTGTGCCTCAGTACTGCGCCGGCCACGCTCACGAGCACGGCGGGGGCTAGCGGCGGCACTGGCGCGTACAGCTACCAGTGGCAGTCGTCGCCCGATAACAGCACCTGGGCCGACATTGCCGGCGCCACCGGCGCCCAGTATTCGCCCGGCCCGCTCACGGCTACCACCTACTATCGCCGCGGCGTCACGTCGGGCGCCTGTGGCCCGGTATACTCGCCCAGCGTCAAGCTGACGGTGCTGCCGGCCCTGGTAGCCGGCACCATCGGGGCCGACCAAACCGTGTGCGCCGGCTCGGCGCCGGCGGCCCTCACGAGCACGGCGGGGGCTAGCGGGGGCACCGGCACGTTCGCCTATCAGTGGGAGTCATCCCTGGACAACAGCACCTGGACGGCCATCGCGGGCGCCACCGGCGAGAGCTTCGCGCCGGGCGTGCTCACAGCCACCACCTACTATCGCCGCCGCGCCATGTCGGGCGCCGGCACCTGCGCCACGGGCCTCTCTAATGTCGTGGCCGTGCGGGTGCAGCCCACCATTACGCCCACTGTGACCCTCGCCACGCCGCCCGTGCAGTGCCCCGGCACGGCGCTCACCTTCGCGGCCGTGGTGGCCAATGCGGGCCCTGCGCCCACCTTCCGCTGGCTCGTCAACGGAGTGGCCGTGGCCACCGGCCCTACATTCACCAGCAGCACCCTAGCCACCGGCGACCAGGTGCAGGTAGAAGTAACGGCTACGGCTGGTTTGTGCAGCACGGGCCTGGCCACGGCTACCGTCACGGTTACGCGCACCGCTACGCCGCTGCCCACCCTAGCCATTGCGGTGCAGCCCAACAGCCCGGTGTGCCCCGGCGAGTTGCTCACCTTCAGCATCACCGGCGTAACCAACGGCGGCCCGGCCCCCACCTACCAGTGGCAGGTGAATGGCGCCGACGTGGCCGGTGCCACTACGCCGGTTTTCAGCAGCACTACGCTGCGCGATGGGCAGACCGTAACGCTACGCTTGCGCACCACCAACGACTGCGGCCAGGTAGTGACGGTAGTTTCCAACGGCGTCGTGGTGCGGATTTTGCCGCCGGTCGTGATAAGCGCCGGCCCCGACAAGGAGATTCTGGCCGGCACCTCCGTAGTGCTGGAGGGTACCGCCGATGGCAGCTATCCCGTGACGTGGACGCCGGCGCTGGGCCTCACCATCCCGGCTAATAACCCCCTGCGCCCCACTGCTGCGCCGCTGGTCACGACTACCTACACGCTCTCGGCTGGCGCGGGTGGCTGCGCCAGTTCCGACCAGGTAACCGTGACGGTGCGCCCCGCCATCCGCATCCCCAATGCCATCTCGCCCAACGGCGACGGCGTGGACGATACCTGGCAGATTGACTTCATCGAGCAGTACCCCGAAAACACCGTGACAATCTTCAACCGCTGGGGCAATAAGATTTTCTCGGCCGAAAACTACAGCCGGGCCAACGAGTGGCGCGGCGACATCAACGGCCAGCCCGCCCCCATTGGCACCTACTACTACGTGGTGGTCACGAAAGGCCCGCTGGGCAAGTCCTACGCCGGTCCGATTACGGTTGTGTACTAAACCAAAAAGGTCCGGTAGCGCCTGAGGCACCGCCAGACCTTTTTTGCTTACGGGCAAAGTAACGCATATAAAAAGGCCCCTACTCGCTCAGCGAGTAGGGGCCTTTTTATAGTTCTGAGCCACTTTAGTGGCTCCTAGTACCCAGAGCCGGAGTCGAACCGGCACACCTTGCGGTAATGGTGTTTGAGACCATCGCGTCTACCGGTTCCGCCATCTGGGCAAGCACGATTCCGCTCGGCCGGTAGTCACGAGCGGGCCGCAAAGGTAGCCAATTGCTGGCGAAGCCGCAAGAGGTAGCGTTTTTTTAGGTAATACGTTTTGACCTGAGTTAGCGCGGCCGGGCGATGGTCGGCGGGCAATCCGGCGTAGCCGGCCAGAACAGGTTGAATGCCAGCATCGAGCGTGTCGGCCAGGCCCGTTACTGCTGCTGCCAGCTCGGCGGTAGCGGCTGGGTTGGGCTCAAATTCCAACTCCATGAGCTGCTCATTCAGGTCCATAACCTCCATTAAAAAATCGCTGGGTAGCTGATTCTGGGCGCTGCCTTCTTCGAGCAAGCCGTGCTGGCCGAGCAGATAGGCCATGCGGGCGTCGGGGTTGGCAAGGGTGCGGTAGGCGTCGGTGTTGAGCGTGCTCAGGCGCAGGGCTTCGGCCTGGGCGGCGGGAGTGTCCTGGGCGTGAAAATCGGGGTGCAGCTCGCGGCTAAGCTGGTAATATTTGCTTTTGAGGGCGGCCTCATCGAGCAAGAACGCCTCGGGCAGGCCGTAGAAGGCAAAGTAATTGGCAGTGTCGGGCATAAAAAAGCGGACGAACGAGAAGGGTAGGCCCCGCGCAACTGAGTACCGGGCTAGCCCGGTATTGGTTGAGAAATCGACTAAAAAACTACGCGCTTTCCGCCGCGCGCACCACCGAAAAGGCCTGGGCCGGCGCCGCCAATAGTCGCTTGGTGGCCGGCCACACCTGCCCAAACAGGGCCGAGTGCCGGTAGGCATCAAGGGCGGCGGCATCGTCCCAGTGGCTGTAGGTGCAGTAGGTGTGCGGCTGGTCGGCATCCTGCCACAGCTCGAGGTGCCGGCAGCCGGGCTGGTGCCGAATCTGGTTTTCGAAGGCGCGAAACAAGGTAAGGAAATCAGCGACGTGGGCGGGCGCCAGGGGTAAGCGAACGATGCGGAACAGCACGGGAAAAAAGAATAATAAGTGAGAATCAGACTGCTTGCTTAGCTGGAAAAATAAGCCTGGGCTTAACTAAAAACCGGGCCGGAGCGTACAAGCACACTTCATTCTTTTCATCTTCTACACATTTTATATGCGTTACGCTCCTCGCGCCCTTTGGCTGGCCGTGCCGGCCTGTGCGGTGTTATCGCTGCTGGCCTCGTGCAGCAGCAACCCCGAAGCTACCACCACCGAAAAAACGGCCGTAGTAGTGCCCGCCGAAGCTAATTCGGCGGCCGATAGCACGGCCACGGCCATCGACTCTACGGCGGCTCCTAAGTAGGGCTAGTGGTATACTCTGCCTGCAAAGCGCCCGGTGGCTACACTACTGTAGCCGCCGGGCGCTTTTGAGTTAGGGCAGGGTTTCCGCGAAGCGCACATCCACCTGCGAGTCAAAATACAGCCCTAGCAGCTCGCTGGCGTGGCCCTGGTTGATGGCCACCGACAAGCAGCCCTGCGGGTTGAAGGTGCACACGATTTCGCCGGGGGGCGCGGCGGCAAAGTGTGGGCGCAGCTCGCGCACTATTTCGCGGCCGAAATGCACGGCTGCCGGGCGGCCCCGGCCCACCACCTCCACCGCCTCGCGCGAGATGTTGGTGATGAGGTTGCCGTAGTGGTCCACGTGCACCACGTGGCCCGTAATGCGATTATCCTGCAAGCGCAGCTGGCGGTTGGTGAGCAGGTAGAGGTCCGTTACGGGCTGGCCCAGGCTGCTTAGAGGCTGGCCCAGGGCTAGCCGCACGGCGGCGGGCGCCAGAATATCGCGCGTGGGGTTGAGCGACATCGGCTGCAGGTTGACGGTCGGGGCGGTGCCGGCCACCGGCGCGGCAACGGGGCTAGCCAGGCGCACGAGCTGGGCGGGCACCCCATCGCAGAGCAGCGGCAGCAGGCCATTGTCGGCGGCCACGAAGTAGTGGCCCGCGTGCTCGGCGGCGTGCCAGGCGGGCGTGGCCACCGCGCCGGCGTCGCTGGCCCCGTAGTCGCTCACCGTGATGAGGTGCGTGGTGCCCACCGGAAAGTCGCGAAACACGGCCCGCAGCACGTGCACGGCGTGCGCAATATTGTAAGGTTCGACGCCGTGGGTGATGTCCATCACCGGCAGCGCCGGGGCCAGGTGCAGCAAACGGGCCTTGAGTGCGGCCACGTAGTGGTCGCGGTAGCCAAAATCCGTAAGCAGTGTCAGTACCCCCATGCCCGCAGTTGCCAGGTTCTTCGTAGTATTGTTTGGTCGGCCGACCGGCTAGCCAGCGCGGCTGCAAAAGTAGCCTAGTTTTTGGTAGTCGGGCGGGAGTTTTTCCCGCGCGTTGGTGTTCCTAAAAATGATGCCAGCCCGGGCCCCCCTTTGCCGGTCATTACGCTTTTATTTCTTTTCTCTTCTTTTCCCTCTGCCCACCTAGCTTGGTCGAAAAAGTCATCACCCTCGAAAACGTGTCCCTGGTTGACTTCCTGGGGGCCGATAACCAAAACATCCGTCGTATTTCGGCTGCTTTTCCGGGCAGCAAAATTGTGTCCCGGGGCAACGAAATCAAGATTCAGGGCCCTAGCGAAGTCATTGCGCGGGTCAACGACATCCTCAGCTCGCTCATCGAGCACTACCACCAGTACGGCGCCATCACCGACCGTGATGTAAACCAATACCTGTCAGCTACTTCCGAAGAGGCTGAGGGCCGCGTGCTGGCCGCCTCGCCCGACGTTATTCTGTTCGGGGCCAAGGGCGGCGTCATCAAGGCCAAAACGCCCAACCAGCAGAAGCTGGTGGATGCCGTGATGAAGCACGACCTCACCTTCACGCTAGGGCCCGCCGGCACCGGCAAGACCTACATTTCGGTGGCACTGGCCGTGCGAGCCCTTAAGAATAAGGAGGTTAAGAAAATAATCATCTCGCGCCCCGTAGTGGAGGCCGGCGAAAGCCTCGGCTTTTTGCCCGGCGACATGAAGGAGAAGGTAGACCCCTACCTGCGCCCGATTTATGACGCCCTGGAAGATATGATTCCGGCCGAAAAGCTGAAATTTTACCAGGAGAACAAGATTATCGAAATTGCCCCGCTCGCCTACATGCGCGGCCGCACGCTTAACAACGCCTTTGTGCTGCTCGACGAGGCCCAAAACACCACGCCCTCGCAGATTAAGATGTTCCTGACCCGTATGGGCCCGAGCGCAAAGGTGATGGTGAATGGTGACCGCAGCCAGATTGACTTGCCTACCCGCCAGAAGTCGGGCCTGATGCAGGCGCTTGATATTCTGAAGGATATCCCCGGCATTGGCTACGTCGAGATGACGGCCGAAGACGTGGTGCGCCACCGCCTGGTAAAGGAAATTGTGCAGGCCTACGACAAGTACGACGTGGCCGAGCAGCGCCGCGAGGCCGAGTTCAAGCAGCGCCGCCGCGAGGGCAACGAGCGCAGCAACGGCCGCCGCGGGGCCGATGCCGACGATGTGGAACTGCCCGTGAACCACGAGCAGGCGCTGTAGCCCCAGCTGATTTGAAAAAGAAAAGACCGCCGTGCGTCGCACGGCGGTCTTTTCTTTACCACCCAAAAACGACCCTAGCCATGACCACCGTTGAAAAAGTAACCGACCTGCGCGACCTCGATTCAGCCTTCACCATCCGCGAAAAAGTATTTGTGGGCGAGCAAAACGTGCCCGCCGACGCCGAGTACGACCAGTACGACCGCGCCGCCAACACCCGCCACTACCTGGCCAGGGTGGATGGCCAGCCCGCCGGCGCCGCCCGCTGGCGCCCCACCGACCACGGCGTGAAGCTGGAGCGCTTCGCCGTGCTGCCCGCGTTTCGCAACCACGGCGTGGGCGAGGCCCTGGTACACCGCGTGTTGGCCGACATCCGCGCCGAAGCGCCCGATGCTGCCCAGGTTTACATGCACGCCCAGCTGCGCGCCATTCCGCTCTACGAGCGCACCGGCTTCCGCAAAGTGGGGGAGATGTTTGCGGAATGCGACATTCAGCACTACCAGATGGTGTTGGGGTAATAAGTTGCTAATCAATGCTAAAAAGCCCGTCGTTATCGAAGCGACGGGCTTTTTTTGAGTTGTTTAGCCTGAGGGTAGGAAATGATGGCGCACAGGTAGCTATTCTTGTATGCTCTAGCTGCTTTCTTCTCCCTTTGCGCAATGCTTTCCTGGTCTTCGGCTCCCTTTTTGCGCGTGGCGTTGGCCTTTATCCTGGGCGTGGTGGGCTACCTGTATCTGGGCCAGGAGTGGGCCGGCAGCGCCGTGCCCTGGGTGGTGGGTCTGGTGCTGGCCTACCTGCTGGCGTGGGGCTGGAGCCAGCGGCGAGCTAGCCCGGCCGCCACCGATGCCGTTGGCATAATAGGCCTGCTGGCAGTAGCGGGGCTGGGCTTTGCCCGCAGCCAGACTGCCACCGAGCACCGCCGGCCCGACCACCTGGGGCATCTGGCGCCGCGCATCGAGTTTTACCAAGCCACTGTGGATGAGGCGCCCGTAGTGCGGGCCAACACCTTTGCCACCACCGTGCGGGTGCAGGCCGTGCGGATAGCCGGGCGCTGGCAGCGGGCTAGCGGGGGCATCCGCCTCAGCCTGCCGCGCCACGAAACCGCCGATTCGGTGCCTGCTCCGCGCTACGGCGAGGTGTGGCTGGTGCAGGGCCAGCCCGAACTGAGCAAGGGCCCCGCCAACCCAGGCGAGTTTGACTACCGCCGCTACTTACAAACCCACCAGGTGTATCATTCGCAATTTGTGCACTTCGGCCAATATAAAGTGCTTGGCTACGCCCCCCTCAACTGGGCTGTGGCCCTGAGCCAGCGCACTGCCGCCGTGCTCGACGGCGTGCTACGCCGCTACGTGCCTAGCCACCGCGAATACGCGCTGGGCACGGCGCTGGTGCTGGGTTTCAAAGATGATATTGACCACGATACCAAGCAGGCCTACGCCAACACCGGCACCACGCACATTATGGCCGTGAGCGGCTTGCAGGTGGGGCTGCTGTTTGCGGCCCTGCAATGGCTGCTGGCCAGAGTGCCGCTGGGGGGCGGGGTGCTGCGCCGGCGCCTGCTCACGGCCGGGCTGGGGCTAGCCCTTATCTGGAGCTACGCGCTGCTCACGGGCCTGTCGGCGTCGGTGCTGCGGGCCACGGTCATGTTCACGCTCGTCATCATTGGCCAGGCCTGGGAGCGGCAGAGCAGCTTGTTTAATACGTTGAGCGCCGCGGCGTTTGGGCTGCTTTTGTGGAACCCCTACCTGCTGTGCGACGTCGGCTTTCAGCTTTCCTTTTCGGCGGTGCTGAGCATCGTGTACCTGCAACCCACCCTAGCAAAGTGGTTCGACGCGCGCAATGCCGTGCTCGACCGCCGCCGCAGCTGGCACGGCCCGGCTGCCCAAAAAGCCTGGCGCGCCGCCGCCTGGCTGGCCGATGCCACCTGGCAGCTCACGGCGCTGTCGCTGGCCGCCCAGGTAGCCACCTTTCCGCTGGGGCTGTATTATTTCCACCAGTTTCCGTTCAACTTTCTGCTATCCAATCTCATAGCCGTGCCCATTTCGAGCCTGGCCGTGTACGTGGGCGTGGTGCTGCTACTGGCGAAAGGGCTGGTGGCGCTCATCGGGCTAGCCCTGCCGGCGGCCGCTGCGGTGCTCGACTATGCGCCGCGGGCAATTGGCTACGTTTTCGAAGGCCTTATCTGGCTGTTTAATGAGTACATCTTCCTCATAGGCCGGCTGCTGCCGGGGGCCGTCATCGGCAATATTCACCTCAGCCAAGGCCAAACGCTGCTGGTTTTCCTGCTAATAGGCGCTCTCTGCGTGTTCATTGCTTCGCGACGGCTGGCCTGGGCGGGCTGGTCCGTGGCCCTGCTGGCCCTGTATGCCGGCAGCCGGGTGGCCGAGGCGCGGGCTGTGGCGCCGCTGCGCGAGTTTGTGGTGTACAGCATTCCGCGCCGCTCGGTGGTGGGCTTCTGGCAGGGCGCAGCGCCCGAGTTCGTCACCGCCGACTCGCTGCCACTCTCCGAAACCGAGCGCACCTATCGCCTCCGGCCCAGCCTGATACTGCGTCGCGCCCGTGCCCCGCGCTACTGCGTGGGCTGGCGCGGGGCTAGCGTGCCCGCCCGCCAGGTGGCCCTGCCCGATAGCCTGGAGCAAACCTTCCGGCACCCGCCCGCGCCGTTGGTGCTAGCGCGCTGGCGCGGCCTGCGCGTGGCTTTCGTAAGCGGCAGCCTGCGCCGGCTGGCTAGCCCCGCGCCCCTGCACAAGGCCGACGTTATCGTGCTGCGCCGCAATGCGTTCCTCTATCCCGATGCCTTGGCGGCACACTTCGGAACCGGCGCGCAGGTGGTCTTCGACTCGTCGTGCAAGCGCTGGTACGTGGCCCGGCACGATTCGGCCCTGCGCGCCGCTGGCTTCCGCACCTGGGACGTGAACGAGCAGGGCGCTTACGCCCACCGGCTGCCCGCTGGCCGCTAGCAAAACTCAGCGACCCTCCGCGCTCCCCCTCCGCGAGCCTCTTCGGTAACTTCCCACCAAGCCCGCTAGGGTAGCCAGCGCGGCAGATTAGCCCCCGGCTGAAATATTGCCCTAACTTGGGCCGTTTAATCTAGCCCGCCGCTTTCTTCGTACTTTATTCACTATGAACGATTATCTCTCCCCGGAACTGGACACGCTGCGCTTTCTGCAATACGAGGTGCAGGACCGCCTGGCTTACATCACGCTCAATCGCCCGGCTAAGCGCAACGCGCTCAGCGCCAACGTAGTGACCGAGCTAAAGCAGGCTTTTGAGCAGGCCGAGGCCGATGATAAAGTGAAGGTCGTTATCCTGCGGGCCGTGGGCGACGTATTCTGCGCCGGCGCAGACCTCAAGTACCTGCAAGAGCTGCAAGACAATACGTATCAGGAAAACCTGGCCGACAGCACGCACCTCATGCAGCTTTTTCACCAGATTTATACCGGTAAAAAGCTCGTAATCGGGCAGGTGCAGGGCCACGCCCTGGCCGGGGGCTGCGGGCTGGCCGCCCTTTGCGACATCACCTTTGCCGTGCCCGAGGCTAAGTTTGGCTACACTGAGGTCAAAATCGGTTTTCTGCCCGCCGTGGTGAGCGTGTTTTTGCTGCGCCGCATTGGCGAGGCTCGCACCAAGCAGCTGCTGCTCAGCGGCGACACCATTACGGCCCAGCAAGCCCTTGATTATGGCTTGATTACGTTCATCGAAGAAAAGGAAAAGCTCGCCGATACCGTGCGGGCCTACGCCCTGCGGCTAGCCCGCGAAAATTCGGGCCACAGCATTGAAATCACCAAGGAAATTCTGGCCCGCCTGCCCGAGTTGGCCCTCGAAGATGGCCTGCGCTACGCCGCCGAGCGCAACGCCGCCGCCCGCGCCTCCGACGATTGCCGCCGCGGCATCGCCGCCTTTCTAAACAAAGAGAAGATAGATTGGTAGTCTTGCTGCCTGATTAAAAAGAACGTCATGCTGAACGCAGTGCAGCATCTTGCCCGTTCAGTTTGCATTACCAAGCGAACGGGGCGAGCAAGGTGCTGCACTGCGTTCAGCATAACAAACGTTTTTTAGATGTACCCTGTCCTCGCCCTTATCATCACCCTCGCCACCTTCGCCTTTATGGAGTTTTGGGCGTGGTTCATGCACAAATACGTGCAGCACGGGCCGCTGTGGGTGCTGCACCGCTCGCACCACGTGCGGCCCAGCCCGCGGCCGTTTGAGCGCAACGACTGGTTTTTTGTGATTTACGGGGCTATCTCGGCCGTGCTGTTCATCACCGGCGACAACGGGGCGCGCTGGTGGTTTTGGGTCGGCGTGGGCATTGCGGCCTACGGCACCGTCTACTTTTTTGTGCACGATGGCTTGATTCACGGCCGGCTGCCCTTCTGGAAAAAGACGGACAGCGTGTACCTGCGCGCCCTCAACATGGCGCACAAAATGCACCACAAAACCCAGGGCCGCGACCACTCGCAGGAGTTTGGCCTGTTGTGGGTGTCGCCCAAGTACCTGCGCCTGGCCCGCGAGCAGGCCGCTAAGAAAGTGCGTTAGGGGCTGGCCCGGCAGGCTGGCAAACTATTTGAGGGGTTTGCGAATTACTACTTCAGCAAACGTGAAGAGGCAATTAACTTACTTATAGGGTATCAAATTAGGCCTTTCCCGCCGCTGGCTGCCCCGCTAGGGCAGGAGTTTTATCTATCCTTCCCAACAAAACGAACTGTGGCTCATTATTCTATCAGCGATTTGGAGCAGCTTTCGGGTGTGAAGGCGCATACCATTCGCATCTGGGAGCAGCGGTATAGCCTGCTGCAACCCAGCCGTACGGCAACCAATATCCGCACCTACGGCGAAGCCGACCTGCGCCGGCTGCTCAACGTGGCCACGCTGTGCGCGCGCGGCCAGCGCATCTCGCAAGTGGTGCGCCTGAGCGAGGCCGAGTGCCAGGCCGCAGCCCTAGCCCTCTGCAACGAGGTGCAGCCCGCCGATGGCCCCCGCCTCAACGCGCTGCTTACGGCGGCCCTCGACCTGGACGAGCCCCGCCTGCACCGCCAGTTCGACGAGGCCGTGGCCGAGCTGGGTACCGAAGAAACCATCCTGCGGCTAGGGTACCCCCTGCTGCAACGCCTGAGCGTGTCGTGGAAGGAGGGTTCCCTGAGCCTGGCCCAGGAGCGCCTCGTCACGCAGCTGCTGCGCCAGGAGCTGCTGGCCTCCGCCGATGCGCTGCCCCTCATTCCGCTGGCCCAGGCCGAGGCCGCGCGCTGGCTGCTGTTCCTGCCCGAGGGCGAGTGGCAGGAGCTGGCGCTGCTGTTTATGAACTACGCCCTGCGCGCCCGCGGCTGCCAGGTGCTGTACCTGGGCTCCAACCTGCCCCTCACTGATGTGGTGGCCGCCGCCAAGGCATTCAAGCCGGCCGTTATCGCCACGGTACTCACTACCGTGCCCGTGCGCAACCAGGTACGTAGCTACGCCACCGAACTGCGGGCCCAATACCCCGATGCCTCGGTTATTTTATTTGGGTCGTTGGCCGTGCAAACGCCGGCCTTACCCGAAGGCTGCCTGCCGCTCGCCTGCCTGCACGAGTTCCGCGATTTGATTCCGTTTGTAAATCAGCCGGTTGAGGGGGAATTAACCGAAAAGTAACTTTTGGCCCTGACCGTCAGGGTATTGTTGTACGTACACAGGTGCGCCTCAGCGGTGTGCCCGGTGCGCGGCGTAAAAAAGCCGAGAAATCAACCGGGTAGTGAGCCGGAGTTCTTGGCTTGTGGTCTATCTTTGTTTAAGATTCTGCTACGAACCCTTCTACAATATGACTTCTCTGGAATTCACCTCCCAAGTGCAGAAAATCTCCTCTTCGCTCCGCCCCGTGGCCATGAACCTCACCCGTGATGCGGATGATGCGAAAGACCTGGTTCAGGAAACGTTGCTGAAGGCACTGCTCAATAAAGATAAATTTAAAGCGGGTACCAATTTGAAGGCGTGGTTGTACACCATCATGCGCAACACCTTCATTAACA